>NZ_QENU01000006.1 GCF_003096995.1 Alitibacter langaaensis DSM 22999
AATTGCTGCTGTTAAAGTTGTTTTACCGTGGTCAACGTGGCCGATTGTACCCACGTTTACGTGCGGTTTTGTACGTTCAAATTTTTCTTTAGACACTTTTCAGTTTCCTTGTATTGAGCCCCCAAAGTGCGGTGCAAATTGGGGGAGTTTTAGTTAATTAAATTATTTTTTACGTGCTTCGATAACTGCATCAGCAACGTTTTTCGGTGCTTCAGCATATTTCAAAGGTTCCATTGAATATGATGCACGACCTTGAGTTTGTGAACGTAAGTCTGTTGCATAACCGAACATTTCTGCTAATGGAACTTCAGCATTGATTTTAACCACGAATTCGTTAGCTTCTTGGCCGTTCACCATCGCACGACGACGGCTTAAGTCACCAATTACATCACCAACGTATTCAGGTGGAGTTTCCACTTCTACTTTCATGATTGGCTCAAGAAGAACTGGGTTTGCTTTTGCGAACGCTGCTTTAAATGCTAAAGAAGCGGCAAGTTTAAACGCTAATTCAGATGAGTCAACATCATGGTATGAACCGAAGTGTAAACGAACACCAATATCTTCTACCGGATAACCTGCTAATGGACCAGATTTAAGTTGTTCTTGGATTCCTTTATCAACAGCTGGGATAAATTCACCAGGAATTACACCACCTTTGATTTCGTTCACGAATTCGTAACCAGGACCTTCTGGATCTAATGGATACAAGTCGATAACAACGTGACCATATTGACCGCGACCACCAGATTGTTTTGCGTGTTTACCTTCAACATCGTTTACACGAGTACGGATTGTTTCACGGTAAGATACTTGTGGTTTACCGATGTTCGCTTCAACTTTGAATTCACGACGCATACGGTCAACGATAATATCTAAGTGCAATTCACCCATACCTGAGATGATAGTTTCACCTGACTCTTCATCTGTGTGAACACGGAATGAAGGGTCTTCTTGTGCTAAACGACCTAATGCAAGACCCATTTTTTCTTGGTCTGCTTTAGTTTTTGGTTCAACCGCAACTGAGATAACTGGATCTGGGAATTCCATACGCTCAAGAATAATTGGCGCATCTTGTGCACATAATGTGTCACCAGTACCAACATCTTTTAAGCCGATTGCCGCAGCAATATCACCAGCACGAACTTCTTTGATCTCTTCACGTTTATTTGCGTGCATCTGTACGATACGACCAAAACGTTCACGTTTATCTTTTACTGAGTTTAATACGGTTGCACCAGACTCAATAACACCAGAATATACGCGGAAGAAAGTCAAGTTACCAACGAATGGGTCAGTTGCAATTTTAAATGCAAGAGCCGCAAATGGTTCATCATCACTTGCGTGACGTTCACCTTCAGTTTCATCTGGATTGATACCTTTAATTGCAGGAATATCAGTCGGTGCTGGTAAATAGTCAATCACGGCGTCAAGCATTGCTTGAACACCTTTGTTTTTGAATGCTGAACCACAAGTCACCAAGATGATTTCGGTTGCTAAAACACGTTGACGAAGACCAGCTTTGATTTCTTCTTCTGTTAAATCTTCACCGCCTAAGTATTTTTCCATTAATTCTTCTGAAGATTCTGCAGCAGCCTCAATGAGGTTTTGATGCCATTCTGCACATGCATCTTGCATATCAGCAGGAATATCTTCATAAGTGAACGTCATACCTTGATCAGCTTCGTTCCAGTTGATTGCTTTCATTTTTAACAAATCAACAACACCAGTAAAGTTATCTTCTGCACCGATTGGAAGTTGTAAAGGAACGGCATTTGCACCTAAACGTGTTTTAATTTGTTCAACTACGCGCAAGAAGTTTGCACCAGTACGGTCCATTTTGTTCACAAACGCGATACGTGGAACATGATATTTATTCGCTTGACGCCATACTGTTTCTGATTGAGGTTGAACACCACCAACCGCACAGTAAACCATTACCGCACCATCAAGAACACGCATTGAACGTTCAACTTCGATTGTGAAGTCCACGTGTCCTGGAGTATCGATAACGTTGATACGGTGTTGTGGATATTGTTGAGACATACCAGACCAGAATGCAGTTGTCGCCGCAGAGGTGATTGTGATACCACGCTCTTGCTCTTGTTCCATCCAGTCCATTGTTGCTGCACCATCATGTACTTCACCGATCTTGTGACTTACACCAGTGTAGAACAAGATACGCTCAGTAGTTGTAGTTTTACCCGCATCGATATGCGCACTGATACCGATATTACGGTAAAGTGAAATAGGGGTTGTACGAGCCATTATTATTACCTTGTTTTGGTTTAATATTGAAATTCTTTATAAGGGTAAGGCTTCATCGCAAATATTGTGATGAAGCCCTTCAATATATTTATTAATTGATTACCAACGGAAGTGAGCGAATGCTTTATTCGCTTCTGCCATACGGTGGACATCCTCACGTTTTTTCACTGCTGCACCTTTATTATCAGCTGCATCAGATAATTCATTAGCTAAACGTAAAGCCATTGATTTATCACCACGTTTACGTGCTGCTTCAACAATCCAACGCATACCTAATGCGTTACGACGAGTTGGGCGTACTTCAACTGGTACTTGGTATGTAGAACCACCAACACGACGAGATTTAACCTCAACGGTTGGACGTACGTTTTCTAATGCAACTTCAAATGCTTCTAACGCTTCTTTACCAGTACGTTGAGCTAAAGTATCTAATGCATTATAAACGATTGATTCTGCGATAGATTTCTTACCATCAACCATTAAAACGTTGATGAATTTTGCAAGTAATTCTGAACCGAACTTCGGATCTGGAAGAATTTTGCGTGGTTCAATACGACGACGACGTGGCATTGTAAGTTTCTCCGATATATTCAGGATAATCCAAAACTCATTAAAAATTGACCGCACTTGGGTCAAATTGATACTGGAGTTTATGGTTAAATATTAATAATTTAGACGTTTGGCCTTACTTAACGGAGATCCATTAAGCTTTAGGACGTTTAACGCCGTATTTAGAACGAGCTTGTTTACGATCTTTAACGCCAGCACAGTCAAGTGCGCCGCGAACAGTGTGATAACGTACACCTGGTAAATCTTTAACACGACCACCACGGATTAATACAACACTGTGTTCTTGCAAGTTATGTCCTTCGCCACCAATGTATGAAGTTACTTCATAACCATTAGTTAAACGAATACGACATACTTTACGTAATGCTGAGTTCGGTTTTTTAGGAGTTGTAGTGTACACACGGGTACATACGCCACGTTTCTGCGGGCAAGCCTCTAATGCAGGAACGTTGCTTTTTACAACCTTTTTCACACGCGGTTTGCGTACTAATTGGTTGATAGTTGCCATTAATTAAGCTCCAGTTAATAAAATTCTAAAAGAATGATTTGTTCAAAATCTATTCCATAAAGGAAATAGACGTTGAATTTTAATCGCAAAAATAGAAGATGTCAAGTTTTAAGCATCCTTACGACATAAGGATAAAATTTCAGAATTTCCCATTAACTAGGATGAAATTTATACTCTCTTAAAATGACATTTAACACCGCCACAAATAAGAATAACTCTCAAAAACATTCCTGAATCATGCTAATTTTGTGATCTTCATTCCAAAAATTCTCTGCAAAGATTGTCAACCTTATATAAGGTTGGCATAGTGGAGCTAGTATTTTATAAACTAATTCATAGCAAGGAGATTTTATGCAATTTTTAAAAAGCTGCACAGATAAAGTTCGCCAGTTAATGACTAGTATTCTTGATGACAGTGTCATCATCAAGCCTTTATTTATAGGAAGCGGCATTTTCTATGATGGATTTATGTTCGCTATCTATATCAATAACGCATTTCATCTCAAAGCGACAGGAAAACTTGCTGAAAAATTAATAGAAAATGGCGCAATACCTTGGGTTTACGCGATAAGGAAAGAAAGAGACACGGAACCAACCTACTACAGGTTACCAGATATTATTTATAACGATCCAATTTTTTTACAAAAATTCGTACTCTTATCTATTAACCAAATGAAGGCTCAAAAACTTCTTGATGAATTAAAACAACTATCTAGCATTCGAAAATTGCCCAATCTTAGCGTAAAACATGAGCGCGCTTTAGAAAAAATCGGCATTCCTACAGTTCAAAAATTAAAAGCGATTGGTGCGATTCAAGCGTTCATTCTACTTAAGAAATCAGGGCGAGACATCAATATTTCTTGGTTTTGGGCTATGCTAGCCGCCTTAGAAAATAAGCATGTACACGTTCTAACCAAAGAAGAGCGAGAAAATGCATTTCACAAATTAAATCAAGCACTCAAAAAGGCGAATATGCGCGCTATTCGAGATGCTGCATTATATGATAATCGTGCAGATCGACCTTAGGGATAGATATAAATGTTTAAGTGGATAATAGGGTAAAAATATTATCCACTTAATTTCATACAATCTAGCTTGTGCTTAATCTTCAAAGTATGTGATGTTTCTTATTCTTCCGCGCCTTAAAAACTGGACATAATCATTCTATGAAAAGCTGTATCGCTTAGCGATGATGGATTTAGCAAACCGTGAAATTATCGCCTATCAAATCGGGTGGCGACAGAGTTTTGGTTTAGTATCCAAAACGCTCAAAGAAACCTTGTCAAAACGTGCTTCGGAAGCAGTTTCGATGATTCATAGCGACCAAAAGGTTACCTTTCTCAAGTGGCAGTGTGACATGAAATGCTTGTGTATAAAAAGGGCGAATAGAAGGCGGTTCAGAGCATGAGCTGCAAGGGAAATTGCTACGATAATGCCGTGATAAAGAGCGTTTTTAGTATCTTGAAATCGGAATGCTTTATCCAAACCGCTTTGCCAATGTGGCAGAACTGGAGATAGCGCTGCACGGGTATACTCATTATTATAACAAGCTGCGAATTAAGCCCACTTTAAACGACTTAAGCCCTGTGCAATACAGAGCTCAATATTTACCCTCTAGCTATCCTAGGATTTTAGGGAGGCTCAAATTAACCGCACTTTTGTCTATTATGTTTAACGCTATTCACTTAAAAGCTGATAAATTTCTTCATCTTTACGATCTAGATAATGCATAGATTGAATGCGGCGGATTGTACGAGATTTGCCTCGGATTAATAAGGTTTCCGTGGTGGCTAAGTTGCCTTTGCGGTGAATGCCTTTTAGCAAATCGCCATTGGTAATGCCTGTTGCCACAAACACTAAATTATCGTCTTTGGCTAAGTCTTCCAATTTCAAAACTTCATTCACTGCGGCGCCACTTTGTTGGCAACGCTGAATTTCCTGTTCCGCAATGGCAATGTTTTCTGGCGTGTCGCCTTTCACTAGATTACGTGGCAATAAACGGGCTTGCATATCGCCACCTAAAGCTCGTACCGCTGCGGCAGTGACTACGCCTTCGGGAGCGCCGCCAATTCCATAGAGCATATCTACTTCGCCATCAGGTAAACAGCATAAAACAGAGCCTGCTACATCGCCATCGGGAATACAGATAACGCGCGCACCGAGTTGTTGGATTCGTTTAATCACTTCGTCATGACGTGGTTTAGCCAATACCATGACTGTTAATTGTGAGATGGATTTTCCTAAACGTGAAGCGACACGGCGGCAATTTTGTTCAATCTCTAAATTTAAGTCGATCATGCCTTTTAATTCAGGTCCCACGACTAATTTTTCCATATACATATCGGGTGCACGCAAAAAAGTGTCTTTGCCACCCGCGGCTAATACCGAAATTGCATTCGCCTGCCCCATTGCGGTCATACGCGTGCCATCGATGGGATCCACCGCAATCGCAATGGGCTCGCCTTTGCCTGTGCCTAATTTTTCACCAATATAAAGCATTGGCGCATGATCAATTTCCCCCTCGCCGATGACGATTTCTCCGTCCATATCAATTTGGTTCAACATAAAACGCATTGCCTTTACAGCGGCATCATCGGCAGCATTTTTGTCGCCACGCCCTAGCCATGTAAAACCAGCCAATGCAGCCGCTTCAGTAATCCGAGAAAATTCAATTGCTAATGCTCTATTCATATTCTTTTCCTTATTCGATGAAATTTTTCTCATTTTAACACTCAGCTAAACGATTGCGGAAAAATATTTCTGTCATGGCGAAAATTTGTGTTTTAGCCTTTTAAATTAGATCAAATCTAGGGTAGAATGACCGCACTTTTCATATTTTCATTAAAGGAAGTTCATATGTCATTAGAAATTTTAGATCAATTAGAAGGCAAAATTCGCCAAGCTGTTGAAACTATTCAATTACTTCAATTAGAAGTAGAAGAATTAAAAGAAAAAAATACTCAAGTACAACATGCTAACGATGCATTGCGTAACGAAAATGAGCAATTAAAAGTTGAACACAATAACTGGCAAGAACGTTTACGTTCGTTATTAGGTCAAATTGATAACGTTTAATTCCCCAATAAAATAATGAAAGCGACCGTTGTAGTCGCTTTTTTTATGACAGAAAGTAATGGCTAACTATCATTAACGTCTATTTAAGCCGCAATTAATCAGGAAGATTTTGTACTATTAGATATATCACTAAAAATGCAAACGTTTTCCTGCTTAATTCCCCTCCTTCCATTAGAAAAACTGGCAAAATCTCTACCACTTTTCCCTCGGAAAGTGGTATCCTTACGCAATTTTTAAATTCAGCAAAGGAAATATTATGAGCGAAAAATATGTGGTGACTTGGGATATGTTTCAAATGCACGCACGCAAATTAGCAGAGCGTTTATTGCCAGCGTCACAATGGAAAGGCATTATTGCCGTGAGCCGTGGGGGCTTATTCCCAGCAGCAGTATTAGCACGAGAATTAGGTTTGCGCCATGTGGAAACTGTGTGTATTGCAAGTTATGACCATGATCAACAAGGCGAACTACGCGTATTACATGCGGCAGATACAGACGGCGAAGGTTTCATTGTGGTAGATGATTTAGTGGATACAGGCAACACGGCTAAAGAAATTCGCAAAATGTATCCTAAAGCAAAATTTGTTACTGTTTTTGCAAAACCTGCTGGTGCGCCATTAGTTGATGACTATGTGATTGATATTCCACAAAATACTTGGATTGAACAGCCTTGGGATTTAGGCTTAGGTTTTGTGCCACCCATTGCACGCAAATAATAAAAAATAGAAACACGGGCTGAGCTCGTGTTTTTTTAACTTCATTTTCGTTATATAAAAATTTACTATTATTAATATTTAACATTCTCTTTTGACATAAAAATGAATAAGAATACCTTTATTGTTGGTTTTATGCTGTTTGCCATTTTTTTTGGCGCAGGCAATCTCATTTTCCCACCTAAGTTAGGGTTTGAATCTCATTCTGAATATTTTCCAGCTACACTGGGCTTTATTGTGACAGGGGTAGGCTTGCCATTGCTAGGCATTATTGTGAGCTCATTTTATCCCGGTGGATATACAGAAAGTCTGAAAAAAATTCACCCTTGGTTTTCTGTGATTTTCTTGAGTGCGATCTATTTAAGCGTTGGGCCTTTTGTGGCGATTCCACGAACAGCAGCAACCTCTTATGAATTATCCCTTTTGCCATATTTAACGAATCCAAGTGGCGTTTCTTTATATATTTTTAGTGGCATTTATTTTATCGCAGCCCTTTGGCTCGCGTTGAATCCCTCTAAAATGGTGGAACGAGTAGGCTCAATCTTAACTCCTGTCTTATTGTTTGCATTAGCCGCACTCGTTATCAAAAGTGCAATGCTATTAAACCATGAAAGCGCCCCGCTTATTCCCCAAGAACCTGTATTTTTCAAAGGCTTTGTGTCGGGTTATTTAACCATGGATGCCTTGGCTTCGATTGCTTATTCCGTGATCGTAATTTCAGCCATTCAGTCTAAAGGTGTGAGTAAGCAAGAGTTGCCGCGACAAACTCTATTCGCGGGTATCATTGCAGCAAGCGCACTGACCTTAATCTATCTCTCACTTTCTTGGTTAGGCAGCAAAATTCCATTGAGCGCAGAAACCCTCGATATGTTGCAACAGAAAAACTTAGACCTCGGCACTTATATTCTCAATGCCTTATCATTACAGGCGTTTGGTGAGTTGGGGCACATTGTGCTAGGCATTGTTGTAACGCTTGCTTGTTTAACCACCGCAATTGGTTTGATCGTCTCGGTGAGTGAATATTTTTATAGTTTATATCATAAAATTTCCTATAAATTGTATGCACTGTTTTTCACGGTATTGAGCTTTTTGATCGCCAATCAAGGCTTGAATACGGTGTTGAGTAAATCTATTCCTGTCTTGTTGACCTTATACCCTATTGCGATTACCGTTATCTTGCTTATGGGAATTAACTTGTTAGTGAAAGTACCATTAATCGCACAACGCTGCGCGATTTTCTTGGTAGCGATCGTTTCGTTAAGTTCAACGCTGGAATTAGACTTTACACAATTATTACCATTGAAAAATTATTCGATGGAATGGGTGCCAGTTGCTTTGGGTGGTTTGCTTATTGGCTATTTACTTTCACTGGTAAAACGCAGCAACGTTGTAGAATAGCTGCATTAACTAATGCTTATGCTTGAATATCTTTCCTTATCTGACGCCGAACTCAATGCGGTTTACTTAAGTTTAAAAGTCGCATTTTGGTCTATTTTATGTAGTTTGCCCGTGGCAATTGCCACCGCTTGGGTGCTGGCTCGTTGTCAGTTTTGGGGAAAATCTATTCTAAACAGCATCATTCATTTGCCCTTGGTTTTACCCCCCGTGGTGATTGGTTATTTATTACTCACAACAATGGGACGCAATGGCTGGCTTGGAAAACATCTGATGGAATGGTTTGGTTTTAGCTTTGCCTTTAGCTGGCATGGTGCCGCATTAGCTTCTGCGGTGGTCACTTTTCCCTTAGTCGTGCGCTCTATCCGCCTAGCCATTGAAAGTGTGGACATAAAATTAGAGCAAGCGGCTCGCACTTTAGGCGCTTCTGCATTACGCACTTTTTTCACCATCACCTTGCCCCTTTCTAGCGCAGGGATTTTAGCGGGCGTTATTCTCGGTTTCGCACGTTCTTTAGGCGAATTTGGGGCAACCATTACCTTTGTTTCCAACATTCCAGAAGTGACGCGGACAATTCCGCTTGCGATGTATTCTTTCATCGAAACCCCTGGTGCCGAAGGCGCAGCCGCACGTTTATGCGTCATCGCTATTATCATTTCGCTGATTTCCTTACTGGCTTCAGAATGGCTTGCCAAACGCACGCAACAACGCTTAGGACAATATCATGCTCGAAATTAATGTCAAAAAAACGCTCGGCGAAACACAATTGGAAGCAGATTTACAAATTCCAGCGCGCGGTGTAACCGCTATTTTCGGCGTGTCTGGCTCGGGTAAATCCTCTTTGATTAATCTGGTCAGCGGCTTGCTAAATCCCGATTGGGGATATATTCGCTTAAACGGCAAAACCCTTGTGGACACGGATAAAGGCATTTGTTTAGCCCCCAATAAACGCCACATTGGTTATGTCTTTCAAGACGCGCGTCTGTTTCCCCATTATTCCGTAAAAGGCAATTTGTATTACGGCATAAAGGACAAAAGTGCGGTCAATTTTGACGCAATTTTAAAATTATTAGGCATTGAACACCTGCTAAAACGCTATCTTTTCAGCTTATCTGGCGGAGAAAAACAACGAGTCGCCATTGGGCGCGCGTTACTTTCCAGCCCCGATATTCTGCTGATGGATGAACCGCTTTCTGCCTTAGACTTGCCACGCAAACGCGAGCTATTAGCCTATTTAGAAAAATTATCCCAAGAAGTTGAGATCCCAATTTTGTATGTTACCCACAGCGTAGATGAGCTGACCGCGCTGGCAGAACGTGTCATTTTGCTCGATAGTGGCAAAGTGATCGCCTATGATGATGTACAGAACGTGCTGCGTAGCCCATTTTTTTCTAAGTGGAAGCCACAATAAATTTGCGCTAAACTGACCGCACTTTTCTTCAATTAACACAACTTATGAATTTACAAAATCAGTTGCTCATCGCAATGCCAAATTTGAACGATGACTATTTTTTCCGCACCGTGATTTACATTTGCGAGCATAACGACAAAGGCTCAATGGGCTTGGTAATTAACCAGCCCACAGATTTAACCCTTACCGAACTGGTGGCAAAACTCCATTTTATGATGATTTCTGACCGCACTTTTCCAAACGAATATGTGCTGGCAGGCGGCCCTGTGAGTATAGCGCGCGGTTTTATTTTGCATCGCCCAACAGCACAAACTTTTCAACAGAGTTACAAAATTAGCGATCAGCTACAATTAACCACCTCTGCGGATATTATTGAAACCTTTGGCACGGCGCAAGCACCAGAAAAATATCTAGTGGCATTGGCTGTGCAAGCTGGAACCCTAATCAATTGGAACAGGAAATTGCAGACAATGCTTGGCTGGTGATGCCGGCGAATGAACAGCTGATTTTTGATGTGCCTTATCCAGAACGTTGGCTAGCGGCACAAAAATCGTTAGGGTTTGATAGTTACAATTTAGCCGACCAAGCGGGGTATTGTTAATGGGAATGACGGTTATCGCTTTTGATTTTGGCACAAAAAGCATTGGCTGCGCTGTTGGGCAGAGCATTACAGGCACGGCGCAAGCGCTCCCTGCCTTTAAGGCGCAAGATGGCATTCCCCAATGGGAGGCGATTGAAAAATGTCTGAATGAATGGAAACCTGATGTGGTGGTGGTGGGGCTGCCGTTCAATATGGACGGCACAGAGCAAGATCTCACTCACCGCGCGCGCAAATTTGGCAATCGTTTAAACGCGCGTTTTGGCGTGAAAATTGAATGGCAAGATGAACGCCTCACCACCACCGAAGCCCGTTCAGAAATTTTCGGGCGCGGTGGTTTTCGCGCGTTAAAAAAAGGCAAAGTGGACGGTATTTCCGCCTGCCTTATTTTAGAAAGTTGGTTTGAAAATTATACGGGTGCATAAAAAAATCGGTGAATTATCACCGATTTTTTGATTAATCTAAGCTGTAAGGTAAACTTTGCAATTCAAGTGCAACGTGGTTTTCTGGCAAACGGAAGGTTGGGTTATCTTCCATTTTATTTAGCACCACCTGCAGCCACAAAACATCATCAATATTGACCGCACTTAGCACCGTCCCTGTCTTGCGCCAACCGCTTTCCAATTGCATTTCAATTTCAGAACCGAGCTCAGGCGTGATGTTCGTTGCAGCTTTAAAGGCATACATTGCCCGTTTATTCGCGCCACGATATTTTGCGCGCGCCACGGTTTCTTGCCCGATATAACAACCTTTTTGGAAAGAAATCGCCTGTTCAATGGCTTGTAAATTTAAGGCTTGTGGAATAAATTCGTTTTGTGCTTTATCGCTCAAAATCGGATAACCTTGCTGAATATCCGCCAAATCCCACGCGGAAAAATCTGCGTTAAAATCGACCGCACTTTTGGGATTAATCACAATCGCGCGGTTACCAAATTTTATCTGTTCCGCCAAATCGGTTTCGCCGATGACGCCGACAATTTCCGCATCATCTAATGGATTAAAACTGATTTTAGAAAAAACCGCGTATTTTTTCAGCTGATCAAGGGCGGTGGGTAGCAACGATGTTCTGACCAACATATAAAATTGCTCGGCTTCCACGCGAATTAAGCGAAAAATTGAACTCATTTTACCTTTCGGATCGCAATGTGCCGTCAAGGTAGAACTGCCGATTTCCAGATTGGTAACATCTGCGGTGACCTGCCCTTGCAAATATTTTTCTGCATCAATCCCCGTGATCTCAATCAGAGAATATTGTGATAACGCAATAAATTGTGTCATGGTTACTCCAAGTTTTGAATTTGTTCGCGCATTTGCTCGATTAATACTTTCAATTCCACCGCAGAAGCCGTGATCTCTGCATTGATCGACTTAGACGCCAACGTGTTGGATTCGCGATTCAATTCTTGCATCATAAAGTCCAGTTTGCGCCCAACTGCACCACCTTTTTTCAAGATCGAAGCGGTTTCTTTCACGTGCATTTGCAAACGATCAAGCTCTTCTGCCACATCCACCCGTTGCGCTAACAAAATCATCTCTTGTTCTAAACGGGTTGGATCTGGCTGAATTTGCACTTCTTCAAAACGTTGCAATAAACGCTCACGCTGCCATTGTAAAATCTCTGGCATTTGCGACCGCACTTTATCGGCTTCGACACTAATCGCATCTAAACGCTGCTGAATAATCGCCTGTAATTTTTCCCCTTCACGACCGCGCATCGCAATAAAGTCTTTCAACAACGCATCAAACGCCGCCAATAAATCTTGGCTGATGACATCCATATCTTGCTCTGGGGTTTCCACCACGCCAGGATAACGCAACACGTCAGTAAGATTAATTTCGCCTTCGCCCGCTTGTGCTTTAAGCCATTTTAAGGATTGAATCACTTGGCTCGCCAATTCTTGATTAAGGTTTAATTCTGAGCTGACGACTTTTTTGCTATCAATACGCAGGCTACATTCAATTTTGCCGCGTGTGAGATTTTGGCGTAATTTTTCTCGTAGGGTATTTTCTAAACCACGGAATTGTTCGGGCAGACGAAAGAAATTTTCCAAATAGCGTTGGTTAACAGAACGAATTTCCCACACGGCATCGCCCCAATCTTTCTTAATCTCATGGCGTGCAAAAGCGGTCATACTGTAAATCATATTGTTCTCCTAAATTTGCATATCAATTTACGGGCTGTATTGTACTGGTAAATTTCACGGATGTCATTTTGCGTGCTAAAATGACCGCACTTTTATGGCAAATAAGGAATAACTATGCGTCCAAATAACAGAGCAAACAACGAACCTCGTGCAATTAAAATTACCCGCAACTACACAAAACACGCGGAAGGTTCGGTGTTAGTAGAATTCGGTGACACCAAAGTGCTTTGTACCGCAAGTGTGGATGAAAGCGTGCCGCGCTTTTTGAAAGGTCAAGGGCAGGGCTGGGTTACCGCAGAATATGGTATGTTGCCACGCTCAACCCATAGCCGCATGCAGCGTGAAGCCGCCAAAGGAAAACAAGGCGGGCGCACGATGGAAATTCAGCGTTTAATCGCGCGCTCATTACGCGCGATGGTAGATTTGGAAGCCTTGGGCGAACGTTCAATCACCTTAGACTGCGATGTGATTCAAGCCGATGGCGGCACGCGCACCGCGTCAATCACAGGCGCTTGTGTAGCATTAACCGATGCGATTCATACATTAGTGGAAAATGGCACCTTAAAAACCAATCCAATCAAAGGCTTAGTCGCAGCAATTTCCGTGGGGATCGTGGACGGCACGCCTGTTTGTGATTTGGAATATATCGAAGACAGCGCAGCAGAAACGGATATGAATGTAGTGATGTTGGAAGATGGGCGAATGATTGAAGTGCAAGGCACCGCAGAAGGCGAACCATTCAGCCACGAAGAATTATTAACGCTGTTAGACTTAGCCAAACAAGGCTGTGAACACATTTTCGTTGCTCAGCGTGAAGCGTTAAATTGTTAAAAGTGCGGTCAAGAATTGGAGAATTTTATGGAAAATTATAAATCAGAATTCATTAAATTTGCCTTAAGCCGCAATGTGTTACGCTTCGGCGAGTTTACCTTAAAATCAGGCCGTAAAAGCCCATATTTTTTTAATGCGGGATTGTTTAATACGGGCGCAGATTTGGCCCGTTTAGGCGAGTTTTACGCTGCGGCGATTCAATTCAGTGGCATTGATTATGATGTGATTTTTGGCCCTGCCTATAAAGGCATTCCTATTGGAACCACCGTTTCTGTGGCGTTGTTTAACCAATTCGGTTTAGACAAACCTGTGTGCTTTAATCGTAAAGAAGCCAAAGATCACGGCGAAGGCGGCAATTTAATCGGCTCACCGTTGCAAGGCAAAGTGCTGTTGGTCGATGATGTGATTACTGCTGGCACAGCAATTCGTGAAGCAATGGATATTATCGCGGCAAACGGCGCCAATCTAAGTGCGGTGTTAATTGCACTTAATCGCAAAGAGCGCGGCAAGGGCGAATTATCAGCCATTCAAGAAGTCGAGCGCGATTATCAATGCACCGTGCTGTCTATCGTGGATTTAGACGACTTAATGCAATTTATTGAAAACGACAGTCAATACAGCCAATATTTACCTGCAATGAAAGCCTATCGTGCTGAATTTGGCGTGTAACGCGATCGAAATGATAGAACGATAGAATGATAGAATGATGGTATAAAGGGCGGATGCAATTCGCCCTTTTATTTTTCACGAAAATTGCCTTTCAGTAACCTATTTTTCTCAAAGCCTTTTATATATTTAACCAAAACGTGACTGGTCCATCATTGACTAATGAAATCTGCATATCTGCGGCAAATTGCCCAGTAGAAACCTTGATTTTTTGACCGCACTTTTGTGTGAAATATTGGTAAAGTTCATTCGCCAAATCGGGGGAAGCGCCTTTTGAGAAACTTGGGCGCAACCCTTTTTGTGTGTCTGCGGCTAAAGTGAATTGAGAGACAATTAATAATTCGCCTCCCGCCTGTTGAACGTTTAAATTCATTTTGTCATTTTCATCGTTAAACACTCGATAATTCAACACTTTTTCAGCAAGTTTGTCGGCTTTTTCTTGATTGTCTTTTTTTTCCACGCCGAGCAACACCAATAATCCTTTGCCAATTTTGCCTACGGTTTCGTCCTGCACATCCACCCGTGCTTGGGTAACACGCTGAATTAATGCGATCATTGTTTTCGTTCCTTAATTGTTTGTAAATCTAATTTTCCTTGTTTGAGCCAATATATATCATCCAACACCGCTGCCAATTGCGCGCCAAGCAGGATAAATAGCCAGCTGAGTTGCAGCCATAATAGCATTAAGGGCAGGGTTGCCATCGCACCGTAAATCACTTGATAGGACGGAAAGGTGACGATATACCAAGCGAATGCCTTTTTGCCAAGGGTGAAGAAAATCGCCGCGACCAACGCCCCCCAAGCGGCGTGTTTAATATTCACTTTTTTATTCGGCACCACGGCATAAATAAAGGTGAAGCCCAACCAAGTGAGCAAAAAAGGAACGAAACTGAGCAAGGTTACCCCAAAGGGCAACGCTAACTCGCTGTTAAACATGGTGATGCTCGAAACATAGCGGCTCACCGCAAAGCTCGCGCCCATTAAAATAGGGCCTAGCGTGAGAATCGCCCAATAAATCGTAAAGGAGAAAATCGCGCCGCGTGGCTGCGCATTCCAAATCGCATTAAGGGTGCTATTAATGGTGTGAATCAGCAATAATGCCACCGCAATCAAGCTCACGATCCCAATGGCACTCATTTGTTTAGAATTATTGACAAATTCATCAATGTATTGCCCCACGATATCACTGGCGGCAGGCGCAAAGTTGGTGAAGATAAATTCTTTTGCGGCGCCAGCCATTTCGTTAAAGATAGGGAATGCAGTGAAAATCGAGAAGATCACCATCACCAATGGCACAATAGCAAGCATCGTGCTGTACGTTAGTGCACCTGCCGCCTGCGTTAGCTTGTTTTGATTAAACCGCCACCAGAAAATTTGGCTAAAGCGTCTAAGTGCGGTGGAAATTGACAGAGTTTTTTCGCTCATAGAAAAGCTCCACAACAATGTTTAAATTTTTTGCCCGAGCCGCATAGGCAAGGCTGTTTTTGAGAAGGTAAATCGACCGTTGGATCCACAAAATACCAACGTTCATTTAATTTCACAAATAAGGAATGTTCGTGATGCGCTTGCTCGCCTTGTTCGTTAGTAAAAAATGCCTTAAATTCCACCGCACTATGGATTTTTGAGATTTTTGCTAAATGGCGCACAATGGTTAATCCTGTCCAATGAGTCGTTTCCGCCCAATCTAATAACAAAGCTTTGTCCAGCTGCGCCTGCTGGCTTGGCACCGTGGTGGCGATGATGTAATCAATATTTTTCATTGTGTAGGCACAATAGCGTGATCGCATTAGCTGTTCAGCGGTTTGCGGCAAGGCGGTCTGCTGATGAAACGGCTGGCAACAATCAACATAATTTAAGCCCGACTGACAAGGGCAAAGTGCGGTCATAATTTCTCCTTTTTTCTCGTGGTAGGATAGCATAAAATATGGCAAAAATGACCGCACTTAAAAGGATAGTTTATGAGCATTTATGAAATTGCACGCAACGCCAATGGCGATGTATTCGGTATTCACAGCAAAATGGCAAACCGCCATGGTTTAATCGCAGGGGCAACGGGGACGGGGAAAACCGTGACCTTACGGAAATTAGCCGAAGCGTTTAGCGATGACGGCGTGCCTGTTTTCTTGGTTGATGTAAAAGGGGATTTATCAGGGCTTTGCCAAAAAGGGGCGTTACAAGGCAAAATTGCTGAACGTGTCGAACAATTTAATTTAGGCGGCGAGAGTTATCTAGCGGGCTATCCTGTGTCATTTTGGGATGTGTTTGGTACAACAGGCATTCCGTTGCGCACCACCATTTCTGAAATGGGGCCGATGCTGCTTTCTCGCTTATTAAATTTGAATGATACGCAAGAGGGGTTGTTAAATATTTTATTCCGTGTTGCCGATGATAAAGGTTTACTACTCATAGATCTCAAGGATTTACGCGCGATGTTGAAATATCTTGCCGACAATGCCAAAGCATTTCAACTGCAATACGGCAACATTTCTGCAGCCAGTGTGGGCGCCATTCAGCGTGCATTGCTTACCCTTGAAAATGAAGGCGCGGATCAATTATTCGGCGAACCTGCGTTGAATTTAGAAGATTGGTTACAAACGCGCGATGGTCGTGGCGTGATCAATGTGCTCAATTCGGAAAAACTGGTTAACTCGCCGAAAATGTACAGTGCATTTCTGTTATGGTTAATGGCGGAATTATTTGAACGCTTGCCAGAAGTCGGCGATCCTGACAAACCAAAATTTGTTATGTTTTTTGATGAAGCACATTTATTGTTCGATGGCGCGCCGTCAGTGTTGGTGGAAAAAGTTGAACAAGTGGTACGCTTAATTCGTTCCAAAGGCGTTGGAATTTATTTTGTTACGCAAAACCCATTAGACTTGCCTGAAACGGTGCTTGGTCAGTTAGGAAACCGTGTACAACATGCGTTGCGTGCATTTACACCACGCGATCAAAAAGCGGTGAAAACCGCGGCAGAAACATTCAGAAGCAATGCTGACGTGAATGTTGTTGAAGCCATTACAACATTAGGCGTGGGCGAAGCGTTAGTCTCATTCCTTGATGAAAAAGGCATGCCAACGCCTGTGGAAATTGCGATGATTTATCCGCCGAAAAGCCAGCTTACGCCACTCACAGAAGAACAACGTCAAGCTTGGGCGCAAGATGATGAATTGTTCTCTCATTACAATGCTTATGTGGATAATGTTTCTGCCTTTGAAATGCTACAAGAACAAGCCAATCTCGATGCAGTGGCTGAACAGCAGGCAAAACAAGCCCAAGAGGAACAAGAAAATGGGCTCATTGGTAGTCTAAGCCGTATGATTTTTGGTAGCAAAAACCGTGGAGAGAAATTATCGCCAACCGAGGAAATTGTAAGTGGTGTGGTAAAATCCGTTGGACGTAGCATGCGCAGCCAAATCACCCGACAAATTATGCGTGGCATTCTAGGCGCACTGAAGAAGTAAATGAAATCAGCATAGTAGGCAGGATTAAATCTTGCCTACTATGTTTTAGAGCTGTGAGCTGATTTGCTGAACTTATCTTTTTTGGTTAGTCTTTTACGACACTAATATCTGCGAGATAAATCGCTGGTTTTCCTTCAAAATCACTACCAAATAACACCGCAGAATCATCTGGCGTAAATGATGGATGAGGATGTGTAATTTGGCGATCTCCATCTAACACCTTCCAAGATGAACTATGTTTAGCTAATTTAATGATCTTTTGTTTTTCAATGTTGAATAAATATAAAAACGGATCGTTTTCAATATTGTAGCTATGGCTATCTGCAACATCTACTGGCGAATCACAACCATCACCTATCAATAAATTGCCATTAAAATTACTCATTAAATGTGAGCAAGGTGGCATTGTAATTAAACGAGTATTTTCCAATGTATTTGGATCGACACTGTAAATCACACGTTCTGTTTGCCCTTTAAAATAAGAAACATAAACCATTTTAGAACCATCAGGTACCCAAAATTCATGTGTGCAAGATTCACCTACTTGGTGTTCTTTAGCCTTGCGAATATTCGTTCCATATTCATTAATAAACCACATACGAGCATCGACTAAATCATGAGGACCTTCATGGCAGAAACCAATTACAGAATCATCAAACGGACGATAAGTTGGATGGCCTAACCAAGTGTTGTCTTGGTGTACGACCTCTAATTCACCTGTTAAAATATTGACTTTAATTAAACGACAAGTTGGATTAGTGTGATAAAACGCCTTAAATTTATCCCAATCCGTTAAGGGTTGCCAACAAGATTTTAAGATTTCAATACCAACTAATTTGGTACAATCAGAATTAGCTACCCATGTACCATAACCTTTCCAATTTTCATCTACCGTATAAATAATTTTTTCTTCTAATGTTTCAAGGTTTACTTGCCGCAATGTTAATTCATTTTTCACATAGAAAAACGACTTATCATCATGAGAAATAAATCCACCAAAAGTATTATCGCCCTTTCCTTCTGTTAATTGGGTGGCAATTTGTGTTTGCATATCCAGTAAATAGTAGTTTCGATTTCCATCAAAATCACCTGCAAACAATAACTTAGAACCATCTTTAGTAAAACATTTCTGATAAAAATAGTTACGATGACAGGTTATCTCTTTGGGTGTTAAACGTGTCACTTTAACTTGAGTATCTGAATCAATAAAAGATTCAAATGTAAATTGAATTTGCTTTCCTTTAGCCATAACTATAACCTCTACTTTTACGTACAAAGCAATAAATGGAGCTTTCCCCATTTATTGCTAAGTTAACATTATTTTACTTCTGCGCTACGTTTCAAGCCATATCCTACAGCAAAGATCGCTAATGAACAGCATGCAAATAATACTCTTCCCCATAATGGATTTGGAATTAATATCATCAGGAATAAACCACCAGACATGACTGTAACCAATGTACCTAATTTTTTACGTTGCAAGCGATCAATCTCATCTTGACCTTCCTCAGCAACACATTCTGTATCTACATCATTAAAGAATTCAATACGTCTTTCTTTATTGCCATCTTTTTCTTCATTATAGAAAAGTGTGGTTAAGCAGAAGAAACCTGCTGTAAAGATTAAATGTGCAGCGATGGTAATAATCACTTTTAATTCTGAAAGTTCACGTTTGGTTAAATCATCCACGCCAAACCAACTTGCAACATATTCTGGCGTAAATACTTTTACTACAGACCACGAAACAAACATACCAAATAATACCGTTGCCCAAGGCGCCCATTTAGGCGTTTTACGGATAATAATTGCTAAGAATAGTGGTACTAAAATTGGCGATTGCAATAATGTTGCGACTTGCATCATTAAATCAAATAAACTTAGATGTTTTAATGAGTTAAAGAATTGTGCCATTAAAATGACAAGGAAACCATTGACAACGCAAACGATCTGACCAACACGCAATAATTCCTTATCATCAGCTTTGTTTTTACGCATAATAGGTGCATAGAAACTACGCACAAATACCCCAGAATTGCGATTTAATGCTGAATCCATAGAAGACATTGTTGCGGCAAATAAGCCCGCCATTAATAGTCCAATAGTACCTAATGGCATCACATTTCTAGCAAAAACTAAATATACTGCATCAGATGCTTTTTTGCCTAATTGTGGATAAAGCGTCGCTGCTTCAGGATAGATAATTGCTGTTACCCAAGGAGGAATAAACCAAATAATTGTACCTATCAGCATTAATACTAAAGCAAAGATTGCTGCTTTACTTGCATTTTTAGAATCTTTCGCATTTAAAAAGCGATAAGAATCTTGCATGTTATTAATACTTTGTAATTGTTTTACTATAAAGAATAGGAATGTACAGACTAAGATCAATGGATAATTCATATCAGGGCCTGATACAAATCCACCAGGGAAGCGAGAAATAATTTCACCAGGTCCACCAATGACAACTAAACCCACAACAGCACAAGCCACAGAAATGACGGCTACAACTAACATCTGTACAAAATCTGATGCTACAACCCCCCAAGCGCCACTTAATAATGAAATTAATAATACGGCAATACCAGTAACATAGATTGTCATAGTGATATCCGCCTCAAACACAGCTGAGGCAAAGACAGATAAACCATTTAGCCAAACACCTGCATTAATCACACTAAGTGGGATAATAATCCAAGTAAAAAATTGTTCATTAGCTCTACCAAATCGACGACCCACTGCTTCAGTTGGCGTATCTACTCGCATTTGTCTAAAGCGTTTTGCAAAATACCAGTAAGCTGCAAGATATGCCACCATGTTACCAACAAATACAGCAATAACAGATAAGCCATCCGTAAATGCTTTACCCGCGGCCCCTGTGAAAGTCCAAGCCGAGAATTGTGTCATAAATGCAGTACCGCCAACCATCCACCAAAGCATTTTACCGCCACCGCGGAAGTAGTCACTGGTACTATTACTTGCCATTTTTTTAAACAATAGACTGATCGCTACAATTACGCAAAAATAGCCAGCCATAACTAAATAATCAACATTCATAGTTTTTTCTCCAACAAGTTTTGCCATTGAAGTGCAATCTACCACATTGGAACACAAAAAAATGTGATCAATGTCAACTATTTGAAACATCGTTTTATTTTTATAAACTTATTGTTTTGTATTTACATCATTATAGTTAAGTTTTAGACATATAGTTTAAAAATAAAAACAGCACGCAATGTGCCGTTTTTACTTAGTAATATTGACCTTTAATTAATGTAATAATGCTTGGATTTCTTTTACTTCTTTTAAGCCATCATTGGTTTCATAAAATGAGATATTACTTAATTTATACAATTTTTGCAGTGTTTCAGAATCTATTTTTGTGAGTTCTGGCGCCATTAAGAATTGATTGTCTTTTAGTTCACTGCCATTTACAACATCTATATATTTACTCTCTTGATAAAAGCGATAAGAGCGGTTATTAGTAAATACACCTTGTTTTGGTCCATTTTCATATGGGCTTTTTCTAAATAGGAAATTGAAGCGTTTATTATCAATCGCGACATTATTATCAACAGTAAATGAACCTGGATTAAAGTTATCAGTAAACCCATCCATGTTATTTCTAAAAGCGAGATTATTTCTAATAATATGATTTACAGGTAATCCTTCTCCGCCTAATTTAAAACCATTACCAATGGAAGCGCTCTTACTTTTCATCGTTAATGTTTGACCATTCATAAATGCAATGGAATCAGTAATTGTGACGACACCGTTTGGACCATCTTCTACTTTATTGAATAAATCCCAACCATCATCAACATTATGGTGTGAAATGCAACGGATAAATGTGTTCCCTTCACCAATCCGCATTTTAGCTGCAAATCCATCAGCATTAATCTGAGAATCATCCATATTATTAAAACTAATACTATCAGTAACTACATTATAGCTTGCCCATAACGGTCTACCAATTTTCTCTGGTGAAGTAATTTGAAAGCCTGTGTCTGGTGCGTCATGTGTAATAATATTGCGCAGGTTATTATGGCTACCTTGAACAATTAAACTAGCTCCAGCTACTTCAAGATTTTCAATATTCCAGAAACTTGCTTTATGAAGTAGTTCACCGACAAATTTTACTTGTCCATCTATACCTTTTAGAGTTTTAAGTGCGGATTTTAAACCACTATTTTCTGAAGTAATTGTTGTAGGTGGATATTCTCCTGCTTGTAACTGAATAGTTCCACCAGGAGGCAACAATTCAAGTGCGGTTGATAAATTTAATGGTTTTTCTATTGAGCCATCACCAACAGTTGTGCCATTAGGTGCAACATACACGAGCATAGGGTCTTTCAATGTATGTTTTTCAATAATAATCTGTTTAGAAAAGTGGTTATCTTTAAGTTCAACACTAGGAATAAATTGTATAGATAATTCAGTTTTATCCTTATCTAGTTTTATTTTATGTGAAACATATTCACCAGCTTTTGTTAGTGGAGATTTAAAGATTTGCTTGCTTTCTTTTGATAGTATGTAATATCCATCATAATTTGAACGAGCCTGAAATACATAGTCATTACTGACTGTTTTATTATTTGATTCTAAGTTGACAACTAAAGGTAATGCTTTAGTAACAAATTTTGCTGGATTCACTTTCTTACCATCTGTCAATTTTAGATCAACATTCTCAACTGTCATTTTGGCATTACGAGAGGCAAAAAAGCCTAGATATTGTTTTTGAGCATCTTGATTTGCCAAAATACCAGTATCAACTTTATCTAACACTTTTTTATATGTTTTACCGTCTTGAGTATAAGCAGCGACAAAACCTTGATCATTTTTCTCTAGTATCAATCTTAATACTTTATCTTTGAATTCAACGCCTTCTACATAATCTTTTCTGGTTAATTTATTGCCAGCGGTTCCCCAGGGATCATTGATACCTTCACGATAAGAAGCATTAATATTAACTTTCCCATTATGCTCCCTTGCATTGACACGTAGTAAATTCATCACCATATTAGATGCGGCTGGAAACTCTTCATAACCAACAGGTTGAGGTTCTGCTCGAGGTTTTCCAATAATATCGCGAACCATAATGCCAACACCTTCTTGTCTGTTTGGCTTCGCTCCCGTTTCAGGACCTAATTGTTCTAAATGAATATCCGCAGAAATCACAAAATTAGTATCAATTGGTAATTCTGTATAATAATAAGTTAACCCTTCATGAGAATTAGCTAATTTCCCACCACGACTTTCAATTGTAAATTTCGGTGCTATAGCTCCCTCTTTTATAGGTTTGCCATCAACAGTTGTATGATTTATCCCAACTTTTTCAGGTAGAATTGTTGAACCAAAATTAAGATCTGTGGATTGACCAAAAGCAATGCTCTTCCATGTGAGAGTGCTAGGCTCAACAGATGCCA
The DNA here is from genome assembly GCF_003096995.1 of Alitibacter langaaensis DSM 22999. GTDB lineage: Bacteria > Pseudomonadota > Gammaproteobacteria > Enterobacterales > Pasteurellaceae > Exercitatus > Exercitatus langaaensis. Next base: position 23,060 of record NZ_QENU01000006.1, read on the forward strand.
TACTTGAAGTTGAAAATAACGCACAACAAAAAATTGATGTTAATGTTTTTTTAGTCATAATCACTCCTTATAATTTGGATATACTCATATAATTGGCGCAATGTACCATAAAATTATTCATTATTTTGAGATCTATGTCTCAAAAATAAAACATTGTTTTGAATTTGCATTCACGAAAATAAAAAGGCAATATGAACTATTGCCTTTTGAGGAGTTAAATATTATGAAAAAGTTAGTAAAGAAAATACGTTAAATTCTATTTAAGAAAATCTTTTCTCATCGGTGTAAAAGTATCTAATAACACGCCCTTTTCTAAACAAGTACATCCATGCATAACATTAGGCTGTTTATATAAAACATCGCCAGCTTTTACAATTTTAGTTTCATCACCAATTGTAAATTCAAAACTGCCAGATAATACATAAGTCAGCTGTTCATGTGGATGGCTATGTAATGTACCTACTGCGTTTTTCTCAAAATGTACTTCAACAGACATTATATTTTCACTATAGGCAAGAATCTTACGTTGAATACCATTACCCAAATCTTCTAATGGAATATCTTGATTATATACAAACATAGCTTTTTCCTATTTGACTAAATCAAGCACTTCACGAACTAGGCGACCGATTTCATCCCAGTTTTGGTTAGAAATCAGCGATTTTTCCACAAACCATGAACCGCCACAGGCAATCACATTAGGGATAGCTAAGTAATCTTTAATATTAGCAGGTGAAATACCACCTGTAGGCATAATTTCTAATTGAGAATAAGGGCCTAGTAACGCTTTAATCATTTTAACGCCACCTGACGCTTCAGCTGGGAAGAATTTTACTGCGGTGATTCCCATTTCTAATGCGGCTTCAATTGACATTGGGTTATTAATACCCGGTGTGACAGGAATTCCAAGTTGTTGACATAAACGAACGATATTTGGGTTAAATCCAGGGGTAACAATGCAATCGGCGCCTGCTTGTTTTGCTCTCACTACTTGTTCTGGCGTTAATACTGTACCTGCTGCAATGAGAATTTCAGGATTATGTTGGCGCAATAATCGAATAGCTTCTTCTGCGGCTTCTGAGCGGAAAGTGATTTCAACAACAGGTAAGCCGTTTTCGCTTAATGTTTTTGCTAAAGGCAAAATATCGTCTGCACGATCTAAAGCGATAACAGGAACAACTTTTAACGCTCTTAATTTTTCAACAATTTGTGCTGTAGTATATTTCATAACTCTTCCTTAATTAAATTCTTGAACAAGGTGTGATGTGGCAGCTTTATCAATAATCGCACCTTTATGTTGGATAACAATTCCCGCAAGGCGATTCCCTCGTTGGCAACAAGTTATCAATGATCTATTTTGTAAATAACCATTAAAGAAGCCGGCATTAAATGCATCACCTGCTGAAGTGGTGTCAACGACAGATTCAACAATTTCAGTTGGCACATTGACAATTTCATCATTATGGCAACAAATTGCGCCATTTTTTCCTGATTTAACGACAATAGTTTCTATATTGTATTGTTTAAGGCGAGAGATTGTTTGTTGTTCATTTTCATCTTGCCAAACTAATTGTTCGTCATCAAAAGTAACTAAAGCCACGTCAACTAATGGTAACAAGGCTTGGTAACAGTTTTGGGTTTGTTGAAGATTATCCCATAAGGCTGGTCGATAATTGCTATCAAAGGCGATCTTAACCCCTGCTTTTTTTAAATCTGCTAATTGCTGGATGAATAAAGTGCGGTCATTTTCTGGCAAAATTGCAAGAGAAATACCACTCAGATAAATTACATCGACAGTAGATAATTGAGCTAATATTTCAGGGTAATTTTGATGTTGTAATACATAACGAGCAGCAGATTGATTTCGCCAATATAGAAAAGTTCTCTCACCAAATTTATCCAATTGGATAAGATATAATCCAGGCTGACGTGCTTTATCAAATAATACCCAATCTGTTTTAATTCCGTCATTTTGCCAATGGGCTAACATTCCTTGGCTTAATTTATCTGTGCCGAGCGCTGAAATATAAGAAATTTCTAATTGATTACCTTGGCTCACTCTGGCTAAATAAGTTGCTGTGTTTAATGTATCGCCGCCATAAGTTTGATGCATGCTCCCAAAGGGTTCCCCATTGAGTTCAATCATGCATTCACCGAAGATTGCTATTTTTTTCATGACTAAAGCCCCAATTTAATTAACCCTACTTATCAAGTAAGTAGGGTTAATTATATCGCATTAACGTGCTAACCAACCACCATCAACAGCGATTGTGTAACCATTCACATAATCACCCGCAGTTGAAGCTAAGAATACACAAGGACCTGCTAAATCATTTGGTGTACCCCAACGTCCAGCTGGAATACGCTCTAAGATTTCTTTATTACGAGATTCATCTGCGCGCAATGCAGCAGTATTATCTGTTGCCATATATCCTGGTGCAATCGCGTTGACATTAATATTATATTTTGCCCATTCATTCGCCATGGCTCGTGTAATACCCATTACCGCACTTTTTGATGCCGTATATGATGGAACGCGAATACCACCTTGGAAAGAAAGCATTGACGCAACATTAATGATTTTACCGCCATTGCCTTGCGCAATGAATTTTTTCGCGACTAATTGAGAAAGGAAGAATACAGTTTTTAAGTTAATATTAATAACATCATCCCAATCTTGTTCAGAGAAATTAATCGCATCTTCACGGCGAATAATACCTGCATTATTAACAAGAATATCAATTTTGCCAAAAACATTAGCTGCTTTTTCAACAAGGTCTTCAAGCCCGTCTTGTTTCATTAAGTTTGCTTCAAGGTTCACAAATTTGCGACCAACCGCTTCAATTTTAGCTTTGGTTTCTAACGGTTCTACTAAATTAAGACCCACGATGTCACAACCAGCTTCCGCTAAGCCGACAGCCATTCCTTGACCCAAACCTGTGTTACAACCTGTTACAAGTGCTACTTTTCCAGTTAAATCAAATAAACTCATGTGAATTCTCCTATAGAATATATGTATTAGAAATGACAAAAACATTATGCTAATGTTCCTGTTTTAAGCGCATCATACTCCAACAAAAAATACATTGCAATAATTATGAAATAATATTTCATTTTTAAAACGGATATGAGTGAGTTTTAAAAATTAATCATTTGTGATAGTATGCAACCATTTATGATCTCAACACAAATCGCATATCAACATGGTACAGAATCCTATGGAAAAAGAAAATCAACCCGAGGCGGTTTCATCTGTATTAAAGGTTTTTGGTATTATTGAAGCCCTTGCAGAACAAAAAGAAATTGGCATTACGGATCTGGCTCAACGCCTTATGATGTCTAAAAGCACAACCTATCGTTTTTTACAAACAATGAGAACGCTAGGATTTGTTAAGCAAGAAGATGAAACGGAAAAATACAGCCTTACATTAAAACTCTTTGAAGTCGGTGCTAAAGCCTTAGAATATGTTGACCTTATTGCTTTGGCGAATCAAGAAATGTCATCTATCTCTAAGCAAACTAATGAAACGCTACATTTAGGCACCTTAGACGATTCTGAAATTATCTACCTACATAAAATTGACTCAAGCTATAACTTAAGAATGTACTCACGCATTGGGCGTAGAAACCCAATCTACAGTACAGCAATTGGCAAAGTATTGTTATCAGGCTTGAGTGAACAAGAAATCACTGCTTTAATGGCGGATGTGACCTTTGTTAAACACACAGACAAAACCTTAGAAAATACATCTCAGCTCATTCAAGAAGTAGAAAAAGTCCGTCAGCAACATTTTGCTGAAGATAACGAAGAACAAGAGCCGGGTTTACGCTGCATCGCCGCACCAATTTACAACCGTTTTGGTCGAATTATTGCCGGCGTGTCTATCTCTATCCCTACCATTCGTTTTGAAGAAAAAAAATTGCCTTATTTAGTCAATTTATTACAAATTGCAGGCAAAAATATTTCAGAGCAATTAGGGTATCATGACTATCCAGCGCCTATTTCAATAGAATAGTTTTGTTGATTCATAATAATAGAAAACTCAATATTCTCGATAACTGTACTCTAAATTGAGTACAGTTCTTATTTTCTAAGCTCTCGTTTCCACTATAAGTTTTATCCCCCCTTTCTTCAATTGCAATTAAGCAAATACAAATCAAAACAAAGCTCGATAATGACTTCTTCTTATCAAGATCATCATAATTTAAGATAAATTGTGACCTATCCCGCAAAATATGAAATTCCCCATACCAAACAAAATAAAATTTTACTAAAATCGAAAAGCTATTTTAGTAATTAGGGAGAATGGTATGAAATTTACACGTAGAAAATTTATTCTTGGTACAACTAGCTTAAGTTTGACCGCACTTTTTTGTTCATCCTTTGGCTTTGCGGCAACAACCAAGCTAACATCTTCGCAATACAGCGATTTATGTGAACGTTGGGGAGATATTATTACGGGGCGTAAAAATATTGATCCGAAAGATCCACGTTATGCAAAAGCACTCGCTGGTTTAGATAAAAGAGTAAAAAATGTCCTTGATGATCTCATACTCGATGAAAATAGAACCTCTATCTTAAAATCCGCTAATCTCAGCGAAGAAAAATCCCCTTTTATTACCAAAACAGCAAGAGCCGCATTAACACTGGCAACAGGTTGGGCAACACCAGGCTCTAGCTATTATCAAAACAATGAAATTCTGCAACAAAGTATCCAAGCCTTATCTGATTTTTTACGCTTAAGATACAACCCAAGCCAAGAGGAATACGGAAACTGGTGGGATTGGGAAAGTGGTGCATCGCGTGCTGTGGCGGATATGATGTGCTTGCTCCATAAAGAACTTCCAGCTGATGTGATGAATGCTGCCGCGCTTGGCATTGATCATTTTGTGCCAGATCCTTGGTATCTAAGAACGCAAAAAGCCTCTGGCTCATCTCATAAAGAAAACGATAAAATCATTTCGACGGGGGCAAATAGATTAGATCTTTCAAGAGCGGTAATTTGCCGAGCCCTAGCCTTGCCAGACAAGGCTAAAATACAGCACGCCTTATTGGGATTGTCGGCAACATTAACTATTGTTGAACAGGGTGATGGCTTTTACAAAGATGGCTCTTTTATTCAACATACCTCGATTCCTTACACAGGATCTTACGGTGATGTGCTGATCGGCGGTTTAGCCATGCTATTCAGCTTAGTCAGTGGCAACGAATTTAATATTCCTCAGCAACAATTAAATGCGGTTTACTGGGCGGTAGATGAAGCATTTATTCCAACCATCATTAATGGGCAAGTGCTTGATAATGTAAGAGGGCGCTCGGTATCTCGTTATACTGAGCCGGGCTCTCTGCACGGTGCATCCATTATGAAAGCAATTTTACAATTGGCAGAAAAAGCACCGCCTGAAATATCCAACCGTTGGTACAATTTAACGAAAAGCTGGATTGAACAAAATAATTATAATCGCATTACGGATAACAATTCTCTCACTTACTTAGCATTAGTGATCCAAGCGCTAAACCACGCCTCAGGCTCGCCAATAAAACAAACCTCTAAAATGTTTAGTTCTATGGATAGGCTCGTGCATCGCACCAATAACTGGAGTGCCTCTATTGCAATGTGTAGTAACCGCATTGCTTGGTATGAATGTGGCAATCAAGAAAATGAATGGGCGTCACGCACAAGCCTTGGTATGCGTTATCTCTATTTACCTAATGATATGGGGCAATATGAAGACGCATTCTGGCCTACACTCAATTATAACGCACCTACTGGCACCACAGTTGACACCACACCTCTTGTGCCTAAAGTTGCTGGAGAATGGGGGCATAGCACACCACAAAATGAGTGGACAGGCGGGCTAACGCAGGGTAATTTCTCTCTTGCCGCCATGCATCTCTTAAGCCCAGACGGTGATTTACACGCTCGCCGTTTCTGGTTTGGTACACCTGATGCAATAATTGAGTTTGTTGCAGATATCCATAGCAGCCAAGATGCACTAACCGTTATCGAACACCGTAACTTAGGTGAAAATAATTCTTCTGCCCATTGGGTGATCGATGGCAAAACGTTCAAAGAAAAAACCGCACTTGAGAATACAAAATGGGCATATTTAGACGGCGTTGGAGGCTATCTATTTTTAACACCGCAACAAATTGAAGCTCAAATAGAACAGCGACAAGGTTCTTGGCTGCATATCAACCCTGCCCGCAAAGGGAAAGAAGCTGAAAAAGAACATAAACGTCTATGGGCAACCCTACACACTTCGCATAAAAACCAAAATAATGCCGCTTGGGTCATCATTCCAAATGCCGATTTAAAAGAAATGGACAATATCGCCACAAAATTCGGTGCGGAAACCAAACTTCTCCAAAATGATGCTAATGCACAAGTGCTCAAACAGGGGAATATCACTGCGTGGGCAGTGTGGAAAGCGGGTAAATATGCCGATTGGTCTTTTGAACAGCCAACCATTGCACTGGCAAAAGCAGAAAACCAAAATGTTTACCTCACTTTAGCAGAGCCAACACAAAAACGGCAAAACATTAAATTAAGCCTACCTGGCGAGTGGAAACTGGCTGCTTCCAATAACAAAGCCAAACTCAATATCGTCAATGGCAGCACACATTTAAGTATCAACACACAAAATCTGGCGGGTCAAAGTATAGACTTACAACTAATACGCCGATAAAGCGATAAATACATAAAAACCACACTTTAAAAGTGTGGTTTTTTATAGCTTGTCATATAACACGACAGTATTTTCTGGCTCTGATATTTCCAATTTCTAACGAATACTCATATCTATTTTTAGAGAGCACTAAGCTAACAGTTTATTAATAGCGTTTAGTACTAAATGATATTTAGGTATCACAGAATCTATTAGCATATATTCTGTTTTTGCATGCATATTACCTCCAATTGGACCTAAGCCATCAATAGTCGGGCAACCAGCTGATGATGCTACATTCCCATCACTCAATCCACCAGCATCAACCCATTTCAAAGGATAATTTAATTCTTGTGCAGCTTCAGCAAATACCGATTTAATCGTTGGTAGATTCACTTCGTCAATCATAGGTGCTTCGCTATTAATTAACACTTTCTTACTTGTTACTCCTTCAACAAAAGAGTGAGTCAGTAATTGTGCTAGTTTATCTTCAAAAAATGCAACAGATTCAGGATATTTGTAACGCATTTCGATAGTTAATGAAGCATAATCTGCAATTATATTATGTGCGGTTCCCCCATTCTTCATAACGCAATTAAAGGTATGCTGACGCTCAAAGTCATTATATTTTGAAAATTCAACAATGAAATTTGCCGCCTCAACTAGAGCAGAACGTCCTTTTTCAGGGCAATTTCCTGCATGGGCAGCAATGCCAAAGAATTCAACATCATAGGTAACTAAACCTTTTCGGCTTGCTACCATTGATCCATCTTCGCGTGCAGCTTCCATAACAAAACAATATTTTGCCTTGCGCGCATACTCTCTGATACTCTCTTTCGCATACATGGAACCAATTTCTTCATGAGAATTGAGATAAATCGCAACATTGTATTTGCTTAAGTCTAAGGCTTGTATAATAGAAAAAGCCAATAAGCCACCAGATTTATCGTCAATTACACCCAATGCATTGATCTGATTTCCTTCAATATTGAAAGGTACTGATTGCCCTGTTCCAACGGGAAATACGGTATCCATATGTGCAACAAATAAAATATCAAATTTCTCTGCCTGCAAATTATTACTAATTAAAAGACAATCTGCTACTTTATCTGTATTCATTGGAATTTTTCGATATTGCAACCCCTGTTTTTCCGCTTTTTTTATAAACCAATTTGCTACCTGATTGACACCGTCAATAGAATAGCTTGGGCTTTCAATTTCAGTGAGTTCTTTTAATTCAGAAATAAATTGGGATAAATGTTGTTCATTCATATTTCCACCTTAAATAATAAATTTCATTACAAACATTGCTAAATAAGCATTGATCATACAAATACCAAATAGCACTAAATAATGTTTTCCCGGCACACCTAACACACCTAGAACACGCCCCATATATTGTACAGTGGAGCCAACTAAAGCCATTCCTGGTAATAAAATAGCAATATCTGATGCAGACAAAGAACCCGCCTGAACAAGTGCAACCAAAACACCGGCTGCGCCACCCCAACTCAGAAATGCAGCAAGAAACACTGCGATGGATTCACCTGGTAATCCAAGTGGTGCCATAATAAACCCAACATATTCACCTAATAGTTTTAATAACCCCGAGGTATTTAGGATATAAATAATCACAAATGCCATTAATACATTTGGAATTGTACTATGAATAGCAATATTCCAACCTTTTCTTGCACCGTCAATAAAAATATCAGTGATTAATTTATTGCTCATACAACCCCCTCATCTTCTTTAACAAATTTGCTCACATATAGACGCATTAAATTTGCCCCAAATATTTTAAATAGCAAAATTACGCCAAGACACATTGCAACTGAAACAGGAACAGACATTCCATTTTTATCAGTTAAAAGTAATAGTGGAGCAAAAGAAGCAAGAAAATTAGTGAGCATTGCACCTGCACTAAATTGGAAAGCTGCAAAAATTAGTAATTCTTTATAAGTAATTTTACCTTCATCATATAAGGATTTTGTTGTAGAGCTCCCTGCATCAGTGCTTTGTGTACTCGCAATAAGAGAAATTGAACAATTTCCAGGTATGCCAATTAAAGGTTTTAAGATAGGGCTTAACCATTTAGATGCGGCAGCTAATGCACCAAAATGTTCAAAAATTGCAACAAATCCTAATGCAAGCATGACACTTGGCACTAAGGTTAGGGCAAATAAAAAACCACCTTTGGCACTTAAACCACCAGATGTTTTTAACCATTCAGGAAATTGCCCTGTCAGTTTACCAAAATCAAAAATCCCACCTAAAAATTCCTTTGCGAATCCACCAAAGAAGATAATGGCGCAAATCAATGATATTGTTCCAACGAGCAGTGTTTTTAAACGAATGCCTTCTTTCATACATACTCCTTATTAGTTATAAACTCAAAAAAGAATGTACAATAAAGAACAAAATAAAACCGTGATGACTATCACAAAAAATATAAAAAATAACCGCACTTTATAAAATGCGGTTGTTTTAAGCTAAATAATTTTATGCTGTATTTGGTCAGAACCGATGCTAATCCACAAACCTAGTCCAATCCTAAACATTGAAATTTCACTTCTAGCGATTGCTTAACACCTCCGCACCTTGCTAAACACAACAAAATCTCTAACAAAGTGCGGTCGGATTATTAATTATTTCTTTTTAGTTGGGCGTTGCCAGCCTTGGATGTGGCGTTGTGGTACCCGGGTGATGACGAGTTCATTTTCCCCGATATCTTTAGTGATGGTTGAGCCTGCTCCGATGGTTGCGCCGTTTGCAATGAAAACGGGTGCGACTAATTGGCTGTCCGAACCCACGAAAACATCATCGCCAATAATAGTTTTGAATTTATTAGCACCATCGTAGTTGCAAGTAATTACGCCAGCACCGACATTCACGTTCGCGCCCACTTCCGCATCGCCAATATAAGTTAAATGCCCCACTTTTGAGCCTTCGCCAATATGGGCTTTTTTGATTTCAACGAAATTGCCCACGTGCGCTTTGGCGGCAAGTTCAGCCCCAGGGCGTAAACGAGCGAATGGGCCCACATCTGCGCCTTCGCCAATGCGGCTATCTTCTAATACACTATAAGGTTTAATTTCAACGAAATCAGCGATTTCCACATTTTTTAGCACGGCGCCTGCACCAATTTTTACTCCGTTTCCTAACCGCACTTTGCCTTCAATGATCACGTTAATATCAATTTCGCAGTCTTTGCCGTGCTCTAATTCGCCACGCAAATCAAAGCGTTCAGGATCCGCAAGGCTAACCCCAGCTAATAACAATGCCTTGGCTTGTTTACGCTGATAATAACGTTCTAATGCATTGAGTTGTAAGCGGTTATTGGCACCTTCCACTTCCATAATATCATCGGCAGGCACGGCGGCAACTTGGCATCCGTCTTGGTTCGCCAAGCCGATCACATCGGTCATATAATATTCGCCTTGCGCATTATTATTGTTTAAACGCGCTAACCATTTTTTGAAACTTGCCCCGTCAGAAACCATCACGCCCGTATTCACTTCCGTGATTTTTAACTGTTCAGGAGTGCCGTCTTTTTGTTCCACAATCCCAACAACTGAGCCATTTTCACGAATAATGCGCCCATAGCCTGTTGGGTCATCAAGATTCGCAGAAAGCAAGGCAATGCCATTAGCAGGTTTGGCGGCAATTAGTTTTTCAAGGGTTGCTTTGGTAATTAAAGGCGCATCGCCGTAAAGCATCACAATATTTTCATCGTCTTTGAAGAAGGGGGCTGCTTGTTGCATCGCGTGCCCTGTGCCAAGTTGTTCGGCTTGAAACACCCAATTCACCGGTTCATCAGCGAGATATTGTTTGAGTAAATCCGCCCCATGTCCATAAATTAAATGAATTTGATCCGCACTTAATTGTTTAGCCGTATCAATAACATGTTTAACCATTGGTTTGCCTGCCACTTTGTGTAGCACTTTTGGCAAATCTGAATACATACGGGTGCCTTTGCCCGCGGCGAGAATTACAACGCTAAGTTTGTTCATTGAAAGATCCTTATGATAAAAAGTGCGGTCATTTTACACACATTTTTTTACGAGTTAAATTTGATATTTTGTTTTATCACCAATGTCAAAATGCAATGGCATACGGCATTTTTGAATAAATAGAATCGCCAGCAATAGCGCACAAATTGCGCTCATTATTTGTAGCAACAATGCCGTTTGAGTCACAGCGCCCAGCCATAATAGCACCACAAAAATGGGCATAAAATTCAATGTGGGAATACGAAAGCAAAAATATTCCTTAAAGCACAATCCGCTTAAAGTGAGCAATGCACCGCCTAGTGCCAATTCAGGAAAACCGAACATTTGGCATAGCAGCGCAATCCAAGTGGCGGCTTGTAACAACAAGCGGAAAGATTTGAGATAAAGATGCAATGACGATGCGCACATTGTGGCGGCGGTAAGCAAAGTGGAATAGCCGATCTCTGAACGATAAGGCAATAATGCGACACCAATTGCTGCCGCAAGAAAGCCAAGGCGATAAACGCACACGGTGAGTTTGTCAAAAATATCCATTGGCGATTGAATATGGGGATCTGCCATTTAAACTCCTTAACGCGGAACGCCACGCAGCAACGGAATATTCTCAAACGGCGCACGATTGGTCGGCGCAGCCAAGTCACTAAATAACAAAATAAACGGTTTCGGCGGAACAATTTTCTCATTGCGCCATAAACTGCCCATACTCACTAATTGAATATCATCGGGCAGCTGGGCTAAACCTGCTTGCAACACCGCGATAGTATTTTTACGCGGATGCCCAATAACAATCGCCGTACCTTGTTTTCTTGCATATTGTAAGGCGAGCTGAAATTGGTGTTGTACATCGTGAAGCGCATCGCTATCATCTAAAAAAATATGCCTATCGAGAGATCTCACGCCCTGTTCTTTGGCAATCTTTCCCGCCACGCTTTTGCCAATGGTTCGGCTGTCTAAAAAGAACAAATGATGCTTATGCAGTTCGCTCATTAATGCTGTCATCAGTGGAGCATCCGCCGTTGCTGCGCTGCCCATATGATTATTCATACCAATCGCATTGCTGACAACATTTTTCGCGGCTTGCACCCGTTGAGTGACTTCATGTTGGCTCATGCCAACGAGCAAACCGCCGTTTTCAATTTTAATATTGCTAACTGGTTGCATCGGCATATGGATTAGGATATCACGCCCCTGCGCCTTCGCTTGTTGATTGCGTTGCGGAGCATAGGGCGCCGATGGAATAATGGCGACAGAAATTTGTTTGGGCATTGCATACACCGCTGCATCTTCTTTAGGGTGATAGCCAATATCATCAATCACAATCGCCAATTTGGCAGTTTGCGCATAGCAAGAAAGAGAGAAAAGTGCGGTGAAAAAAATAAATGAATTTTTGACCGCACTTTGAAGATTCAAACGGGAAAAATGTAAACCGATCATTAACGTAACCAATTCATTGGGTTAACCGCGTTACCTTGGCGGCGAATTTCAAAATACAGTGCAGAACGACCTTGTCCGCCGCTATTTCCCACCTCAGCAATTTTTTGCCCTGCTTTCACTAAAGTGCCTGTGCGCACAAAAAGCGCTTGGTTATAGCCATACAAAGACATATCCCCTTTGCCGTGATCGATAACTACAACTTGCCCATAACCACTTAGCCAGTTTGCTAAAATCACGCGCCCTGCGGCAATGGCTTTCACAGCGGTTCCAGTCGAAGCGCTAATGACAATCCCTTTCCATTTCACTTCGCCCACTTGGGTTGAGCCATAATTATGCAAGATCGAACCATTTACAGGGCGTGGATATTTGCCAGCCAAACCGCTCCCAGAGCGAATGAGTTGCTGTTCCTGCTCTGTGGGCTGATAGGTGCGATTCGTGCGTTTTTCTTCTGCTTGTTTTTTCTGAGCTAATTGCTCGCGCTCTTTCTGTTCTTGTTCTCGAGCTTGTTGTGCCGCGCGATTAATTTCGTTGCGTAAAGCCGTTTCATTGGCTTTGAGCGTTTCCAATTTATTTTGATCACGCTCAAGAGTTTTGTTTAGCTGATTTAATGTGCTTTGCCGCGCATTTTTGGCTTTTTGTAACGCTTGCTGCTGTTTCTTTTGTTCGGAAAGTTGGCTTTGTTGTTCTTGTTGTTGGCTCGACAAATAAGCTTTTTGTTCATCAAGCTGTGCCAACGTCGCTTTTAGATCATCTAATAATGCAATGCGTGATTGGTTCATATGTTTCGCATAAACCATCATTCGATCATTATTTTGAGCCTCTTCCGACAACAAATGCTCTATCACAGAATTCGGATTGCCATTGCGATAAATCGCGTCTAATTGATCGGCAAGTTTGGCTTTCTGTGCTTTTTGTTGCTGCTCTAATTGCTGAATTTGTTTATTCGTGTCGGCAATAATTTTCTTCGTTTCTTTTAAGCTGGTTTCGGTTTTACGCAAGTTTCCCACGATGTCATTAATTTGATTTTCGTGGCTTTTTAAGCTCGATTGCAGTTTATTTTGCTCACGCTTTTGTTCTGCTATTTTTTGTTCTTGCTGCTTAATTTGCTGTTGGATTTTGCTTAAATCAGCCGCCTGCGCCCCAAATGCCAAGCATAAACTTCCGCATATTAAGCCTTGTGAGCAAAGTGCGGTCAATTTTTTGACAATTTTTAAGGAGAAAGGGGACAGCATTTGATTTTTCCTTTAACGAATAAAATTGGTGTAAATATACCATTATTTTTGCGTAAGATCAGGAAACATTCGCTTTTCCCTTTTAAAACTACCTATTTTTTGCTATAAAGAGCGGCGAATGACGAATTCATTTTTACAAAACTAGGAGATCCCTTATGCAATTAGTATTTATCCGTCACGGTTTCAGTGAATGGAACGCAAAAAACTTATTCACAGGCTGGCGCGATGTTAACTTAACAGAACGCGGTGTGGAAGAAGCAAAAACAGCAGGTCAAAAATTAAAAGACGCAGGTTTTGAATTTGATATTGCATTCACTTCAGTGTTAACTCGCGCAATCAAAACTTGTAACATCGTGTTGGAAGAAGCGGGTCAATTATGGATTCCACAAGTGAAAAACTGGCGTTTAAATGAACGTCACTACGGTGAATTACAAGGCTTAGACAAAAAAGCAACCGCAGAAAAATATGGTGACGAACAAGTTCACATTTGGCGTCGTTCATACGATACATTACCACCATTATTAGATCCAAACGATCCAAATTCTGCACACAATGATCGCCGTTATGCACACCTTCCAGCAGATGTTGTGCCAGATGGTGAAAACTTGAAAGTAACATTAGAACGTGTATTACCATTCTGGGAAGATCAAATCGCGCCAGCATTATTATCTGGCAAACGTGTTCTTGTGACTGCGCACGGTAACTCATTACGCGCACTTGCAAAACACATTGAAGGCATTTCAGACGCCGACATTATGGATTTAGAAATCCCAACTGGTCAACCATTAGTCTATGAATTAGACGATAACTTGAAAGTTGTCAGCAAACGTTATCTTTAATCGTTAACCGAAAACAAACGCTGTGAGCAATCACGGCGTTTTTTATTGCTTTGATGAAAGATAAAGTGCGGTTAAAATAATTGCATTTTTAACCGCACTTTATCTTTCATCTTTGAAGTGGAATTCTATGAATATTTTAATCATCGGCCCATCTTGGGTTGGCGATATGATGATGTCGCATAGCTTATATCAAGCCCTGAAAACACAATATCCTAATTGCCAAATTGATGTGCTGGCACCCAATTGGTGTAAACCTTTATTGGCGCGTATGCCAGAAGTGCGCAATGCCATTGAAATGCCACTGGGGCACGGCGCGTTCGATTTAAAAACTCGTTATCAAATTGGTAAATCATTGCGTCATCAATATGATATGGCGATTATACTGCCTAATTCCTTAAAATCCGCCTTTATTCCGTTATTTGCCAAAATTGCCGTGCGCCGTGGCTGGAAAGGGGAAAGCCGTTATTTCTTTTTGAACGATTTACGCGCGAACAAAAATGATTATCCGATGATGGTTCAACGTTATGTTGCTTTGGCATACGAAAAAGGGAAAATCCCTACGGCAGCCGACTTACCGATAGCCAAACCTTATCTCGCCGTGGATGAAAGTGCGGTCGAAAACACCAAAGAAAAATTTCAAGCGCAATTGGAATATGCCGAGCATCGCCCTGCCATTGGTTTCTGCCCAGGTGCAGAGTTTGGCCCCGCCAAGCGTTGGCCCCATTATAATTATGCCAAATTAGCAGAAATGTTAATCGAAAAAGGTTATAGCATTCGTTTGTTTGGCTCCGCTAAAGACGTGGAAGTTGGCGAGCAAATTCGTTCTACCTTGCCCGATGAATTACAGCGTTATTGCGTGAATTTAGCGGGTCAAACTCAGTTAAATGAAGCGGTGGATCTGATTTATGACTGCACCGCAATGGTCACCAATGACAGCGGTTTAATGCATATTGCCGCTGCAGTAAATCGCCCGTTAGTAGCCGTTTATGGCCCGACAAGTCCGCAATATACGCCCCCATTGTCCGACAAGGCAGTGATTATTCGTTTAATCGAAGGCGGGCTCATCAAAATTCGTAAAGGCGCAGATAGCGCCGAGGGCTATCACCAAAGTTTGATTGATATCACGCCAGAAATGGTGATGGAAAAGCTAACTGGCTTGCTCAATAATGCCTAAAACAATGCGTAAATAAAACAACGAATAAATTTTCTATCCAATAAAGCCAAAGTGCGGTCAAAATTCTTCAAGAAAATTGACCGCACTTTTTGTTATAATCTCTCTAATTTTCCCATTCTAAAGCAAGAGAAATCTGATGCAAGCAATCCAGAATTTTGAAAACCACACGCCAATGATGCGCCAATATTTGACGTTGAAAGCGGAAAATCCCGATATTTTATTGTTTTATCGTATGGGCGATTTTTATGAATTATTCTATGATGATGCCAAGAAAGCCGCGGCGTTGTTAGATATTTCATTGACAAAACGTGGGGCTTCAGCGGGCGAACCTATACCGATGGCGGGGGTGCCTTATCATGCTGTTGAAGGGTATTTGGCGAAATTGGTGCAACTTGGGGAATCGGTCGCGATTTGCGAACAAATCGGTGATCCTGCCTTGGCGAAAGGTCAGCCTGTGGAGCGCAAAATTGTGCGCATTGTCACCCCAGGAACGGTGAGTGATGAAGCCTTATTGCCAGAACGCCTAGACAATTTGCTTGCCGCCGTGTATCAGGAAAAGAATAAATTTGGTTTAGCCACCTTGGATATGAGTTCGGGGCGTTTTCAGATTTCAGAGCCTTCGGATACGGAAACCTTGCGCGCAGAATTACAACGTTTATCGCCTGCAGAATTATTGTATTGTGAAGATTTTGCCGAAATGGCATTAATTGAGCAAGCAAAAGGCTTGCGCCGCCGCCCAATTTGGGAATTTGAACTGGGTACCGCGGTGCAACTCTTGAATCGCCAATTTGGTACAAAAGATTTAAAAGCCTTTGGTGTGGAAAAAGCGATTCTCGGGCTTTGCGCGGCGGGCTGTTTATTGCAATACGCCAAAGAAACACAGCGCACCGCTTTGCCCCATATTCAAAGCATCAGTCTTATCCAAAATAATGAGAATATTCAATTAGATGCGGCAACACGGCGCAATTTAGAGCTCACTCAAAATCTGGCTGGTGGCACAGAAAATACCTTAGCTGCAGTGATCGATAAATGTGTTACCCCAATGGGAAGCCGCTTGCTGAAGCGTTGGATTCATCAGCCGATTCGCAATGTGCATAAATTGCAACAGCGCCAAAACATTATTAAAGCCTTGTTAGAACAGGATTTAATCGCAGAATTACAACCGTATCTGCAACAAGTGGGGGATATGGAACGGATTTTGGCTCGCGTGGCATTGCGCACCGCTCGTCCACGGGATTTGACTCGCTTGCGTACCGCTTTAGAACAATTGCCAGACATTAATCAAATTCTGAAAACTTCGCCAATTTTGACCGCACTTTCGGATCCTTTGGGGGAATTCAGCCAACTTGTTGAACTTTTACAACGCGCCATTATTGACACGCCACCACTATTAATTCGTGATGGCGGCGTGATTGCGCAAGGTTACAATGCCGAATTAGATGAATGGCGCGCATTGGCGCAAGGGGCTACTCAATATCTCGAAGATTTAGAACGCCGAGAACGCGAAACCACAGGGATTGATACCTTAAAAGTCGGTTTCAATGCGGTGCACGGTTACTACATTCAAATCAGCCAAGGGCAAGCGCACAAAGCGCCAATGCATTATGTTCGCCGCCAAACCTTGAAAAATGCTGAACGCTATATTATTCCCGAGCTAAAAACTTATGAAGATAAAGTGTTAAAGGCTAAAGGCGCAAGCTTGGCGCTCGAAAAGCAACTCTATGATGAAATTTTTGAACAAATTTTACCGCACTTAGGCGCGTTGCAATTATCAAGTATGACCCTTGCCGAACTTGATGTGCTGACTAATCTCGCCGAACGTGCGGAAACATTAAATTATGTGCAACCCGAATTCAGCAACGAAATTACCTTGCATATTGAAAATGGTCGCCACCCCGTGGTGGAACAAGTCATTAAAGAGCCTTTCATCGCCAACCCTGTTGAACTCAATCAAAATCGGCATTTATTGATTATTACAGGGCCTAATATGGGGGGAAAAAGCACCTATATGCGCCAAACGGCATTGATCACATTGCTTGCGCATATCGGCAGTTTTGTGCCTGCAGAACGTGCGGTGATCGGGCAAATTGATCGCATTTTCACGCGTATCGGTGCTAGCGATGATCTCGCGTCAGGGCGCTCGACCTTTATGGTGGAAATGACCGAAATGGCGAATATTTTGCACCAAGCAACGGAAAAAAGTTTAGTGTTGATCGATGAAATTGGGCGCGGCACTTCCACCTATGATGGTTTATCGCTGGCTTGGGCGTGCGCAGAGTGGCTTGCCAAAAAATTGCGTTCACTCACGCTGTTTGCGACCCATTATTTTGAACTCACCGCCTTGCCCGAGCAATTAACAGGCGCTGCCAACGTGCATTTAGATGCGCTTGAACACAATAATTCCATCGCGTTTATGCATAGCGTACAAGATGGTGCCGCTAGCAAAAGTTATGGTTTAGCCGTTGCCGCGCTGGCTGGTGTGCCGCAAAATGTGATTAAACTGGCTAAACAAAAACTCGCTCATTTAGAAAAAATCAGCGGGCAAAGTGCGGATAAAAAGCTGCAAGATTTACGCAATTTACACCAAAATCAAGGTGAATTGGCGTTAATGAAAGAAGATGACAGCAAAAACGCGCTGTTAGAAATGTTAGAAAAACTCGATCCCGATGAACTCACGCCAAAACAAGCGCTCGCTTATTTGTATCAGCTGAAAACCTTAATCTAAACAAAAAAGTGCGGTGAATTTCACCGCACTTTGCGTTTTAAAGGGTTTGTGTATTTTGCCCTAATTCTTTTTGTACGACAGAATGGGGTTCTTGATGAATGACAATTTTGGCATCAGCAAAATCAGCCAAAATATTTTGCTCAACCTGATCAGCAATTTCATGGGCATCAATTAAAGGCAAGTGATCCTCTAATTCTAAATGCAGCTGAATAAATTTGGTATTCCCCACTTGGCGTGTGCCAATATCGTGAATGCCGATAACCTGCGGATGTTTTTCTGCCAACTGGATAATTTGTTGAATTTCTTCCTCTGGCAACGCGCGATCCAACAAAGTTTGTATGGCTTCCCAGCTCATTTTTAGAGCACTAGCAAAAATATATAACGCAATGATAATGGCAAAAATCGCATCGGCATAAACAATACCATACAGACTAAACAGCATAGCGATTAAAATCGCCGAATTCATCAGCAAATCAGTTTGGTAATGCAATTTATCTGCTTGAATCGCGGGGCTTTGCGTGAGTGAAATCACTTTGCGTTGATACATTAACAGGGCGAAAGTCAGCAAAATAGAAATCACACAAACGATGACACCAAAGCCATTATTTTCAGTAGCAACAGGATTTGCCAAGCGTTGGATACCTTGCAATAACAAGAATACGGCAGAACCCGTGATAAACGCACTTTGCGCCAAGGCGGCAAGGGATTCTGCTTTGCCGTGCCCAAAATAATGGTTTCTATCCGCAGGCTGCAAAGCAAAACGTAACACTAGCATATTGGTGCCAGAGGCTAATAAGTCCACTAGGCTGTCGGTCATTGCCGCGAGAATGGCTAGCGAGCCTGTTTTCCACCACGCAATCCCTTTCACGATAATCAATGATGTTGAGACTATCACCGCAAAACTGGCTGCACGTTTTACATAATGTTGATATTGTTGTTGCATAAATTCCACCGTTATGGCGTAGTTTGAATGATTTTAATAATAAAAACGCTGTACCTTTGCTGACTTATCTATCCCGATAAAAGCAAATAAACATCGGTTTTCACTGGGTTGATAAAAAAGTGCGGTCAATTTAACCGCACTTTTCCGTTAGCCTAAGAAATATTTGTAAGATGGGCTGTTTGTGGCGTCTTCATAGCCATAGCCGAGTTCTTCAAGGTATTGATTAAAGGCAGGTAGATCTTCGTCTTCAATTTGGAAACCTGCTAGCACATCGCCGTAATCTGCGCCATGTCCACGATAATGGAACAATGAAATATTGGCACGGGTTGTGCCAAGGGTTTCAAGGAATTTTAACAATGCCCCTTTGTGTTCTGGAAATTCAAAACTATAAAGATGTTCGTTTAACTGTGTCGATGGGCGTCCACCAATCATATAGCGAATATGGGTTTTGGCGATTTCGTCATCAGACAAATCTTCCACATCATAGCCGCCCTGTTGTAATTGGCTTAAAATTGCACTTTTTTCATCAGCACCAGTAATGCGAACCCCAACGAAAATACGGGCTTTTTGTTGATCCGCATAACGATAATTAAATTCGGTCACCGCTTTTTGCCCTAAAATCTGACAGAATTTTAAGAAACTACCACGTTGCTCAGGAATGGTGACGGCAAATAATGCTTCGTTTTGTTCGCCAATTTCGCAGCGTTCAGACACATAACGCAAGGTGTGGAAGTTCAAATTCGCGCCAGACAGCACATTGACTAAGGTTTCCCCTTTAATGTTATGCTCTTTAACATATTTTTTCAGCCCCGCCAACGCCAGTGCGCCAGAGGGTTCTGACACAGCTCGGACATTTTCAAACATATCTTTCATTGCCGCGCAAATTTCATCGCCGTCCACTGTGATGACATCATCAACGTATTCTTTGCAAACACGGAAAGTTTCATCACCGATACGTTTTACCGCAACGCCATCGGCAAATAAGCCCACACGTTCAAGATCCACAGGTTTTCCTGCTTTCAGTGCGGCATATAAGCATGCGCTGTCTTTGCTTTCCACACCAATCACCTTAATTTCAGGGATCAATTGTTTGATTAATACCGCAATTCCTGCGAGCAAACCGCCGCCGCCCACAGGCACGAAAATGCGATCAATATGGGTATTTTGTTGCAACAATTCCAAGCCGATAGAGCCTTGTCCAGCAATTACCGCAGAGTGGTCAAAGGGCGGAATAAAGGTCATTTTTTTGGTTTCTGACAATTCAATGGCTTTTGCCTTGGCTTCATCAAAATTAATGCCATGTAACAGCACTTCGCCACCGAAACTACGGACAGCATCCACTTTAATCGCTGGAGTATTTTGTGGCATTACAATTAAAGCGCGAATCCCTGCATTTTTAGCAGACAACGCCACGCCTTGCGCATGGTTGCCCGCAGAGGCTGTGATCACTCCTGCTTCTTTTTGCTGTTGGCTTAAACCTGCGATCATGGCATAAGCACCGCGCAATTTGAAACTATGGACTGGCTGGCGATCTTCCCGTTTCACAAAAATTTGATTGCCTAATTTATCCGATAATTTTTCCATCGGCTGTAACGGGGTGACAACCGCTAATTCATACACTTTTGAGCTTAAAATGGCGCGCAAATATTCTGCGCCCGTTGGTTGAGTTGGAATGGTGTTCGTCATATTATTTCTTCTATTTTCGTTATTTGATTGATAGATGCTGTTTATTTTTTGCTAAACAGACCGAGTAAAAATTTTGCGTTTTTTGACCGCACTTTGTGCCTTAGCTAAGGGCGACGTCTAAAACCATCATCAGTGCAAAGCCCAGCATTAATCCCATTGTGGCGCTATCGCTATGGCCGCTGCTTTGTGATTCTGGAATCAATTCTTCCACCACCACAAAAAGCATCGCCCCTGCGGCAAAGGCTAATGCATAAGGCAAAATGCTGGTCATCGACATCACAAATGCCGCGCCAATCACCGCACCGATAGGCTCCACAATGGCGGACATCGAACCATAGTAAAAGCCTTTCCAGCGGCTGTTGCCCTCGGCGCGAATTGGCAAGGAAAGTGCCGCTCCTTCGGGAATGTTTTGTAAACCAATCCCGAGCGCAAGGCTAACCGCGCCCAGAATGGATAAATCAATGTTGCCCACCTGCGATGCAAGCGCGCCAAAGGTGACGCCAACGGCTAACCCTTCGGGAAAATTATGAATAGTAATCGCTAAAAAGAGCAAGGTGGATTTCGATAATTTCTTATTTAAACGCGCAGAGCCTTCTGCTTCTTCAATTGGTTTGTTTAAATGCAAATGGGGAACGAGCTTGTCGATGATGCGTAAAAAATATCCCCCTGCCAAAAAGCCGATGACAACGGGCAACCACGCCAAGCTGCCATAATCGCTTTCAGCGTATTCCAGTGCAGGTTTGAGTAACGACCAAAATGACGCCGCAATCATCACGCCAGCTGCTGCGCCCATTAAGGTGTCGAGCAACTTGCGGTTCACCTGTTTGAAGAAAAAGACAAACGCCGCGCCTAAAATGGTGCAACCCCAAGTGAATAGCCCAGCGATAAATGCAAGCCAAACGGGATTGAGAGCTAAAAGATAATCGGTCATCCTTTTTCCTTACAACAAAAGTGCGGTCAAAAAATGCAAAATTTTGACCGCACTTCGTGCCATTAAAGTTTCGTTTTATCGCGTACTGCGCCTTTGTCTGCGGAAGTAGCAAAGTGGCCGAAGACTTTCAAGGCAAATGACACTTCACGCTCACGAGCAACTGGCTGCCACGCTTTTTCACCACGGGCTTCCATTGCAGCCCGGCGAGCCGCGAGTTCTTCCGCTGAAATCGCTAAATTGATCGCACGATTTGGAATGTCGATTTCAATGGTATCGCCGTCTTCGATTAAGCCGATAGCACCGCCTGATGCCGCTTCGGGCGAAGCATGGCCGATGGATAAACCTGATGTGCCACCAGAGAAACGACCGTCCGTTAATAAGGCACATTTTTTGCCTAAGCCCATCGATTTTAAGTAGCTAGTTGGGTACAACATTTCTTGCATGCCCGGGCCGCCTTTCGGACCTTCATAGCGAATCACCACAACGTGGCCTTCTTTCACTTTGCCGCCTAAAATTCCTGACACCGCGTCTTCTTGGCTTTCAAATACGATGGCTTTGCCGGTGAATTTCCAAATAGATTCATCCACGCCAGCGGTTTTCACGATGCAGCCGTCTTCAGCGATATTCCCGAATAATACGGCTAATCCACCTTCTTCTGTTACTGCGTGAGCGCGGTCACGGATACAACCATTGGCGCGGTCATTATCTACACTGTCCCAACGGCAATCTTGAGAAAAGGCTTGTGTGGTGCGAATGCCCGCAGGCCCTGCACGGAAGAATTTGTCTAATTCCGCATCATCATTGCGCATAATATCGTATTGATTGAGCTGCTCTTCTAGGCTTAAGCCCAGAATCGTTTGGGTATTGCGATGGATTAAACCTGCGCGATCTAATTCGCCCAAAATCCCCATAATCCCACCTGCGCGGTGTACGTCTTCCATATGATATTTATTAGTGTTCGGCGCAATTTTGCTCAAACAAGGCACCACACGGGACAAACGGTCAATATCCGCCATTTTGAAATCAACGCCCGCTTCTTGTGCGGTGGCTAATAAATGTAAAACCGTATTACTTGAGCCGCCCATTGCAATATCTAAACTCATTGCGTTTTCAAAGGCATCAAAGGTGGCAATAGAACGCGGCAACACGCTTGCGTCATCTTGTTGATAATAACGTTTGCACAATTCAACGATTTGGCGACCTGCTTGTAAGAAGAGTTCTTTACGATCAACGTGAGTGGCAAGCATAGAGCCATTGCCTGGCAAAGAAAGCCCCAATGCTTCGGTTAAACAGTTCATTGAGTTTGCGGTGAACATTCCAGAACAAGAACCACAAGTTGGGCAAGCGGCTTTTTCGATAGCATCAACATTGGCATCAGACACATTGCTGTCTGCGCTTTGGATCATCGCGTCAATTAAGTCTAAACGAATGAGCTGATCCGATAACTTGGTTTTGCCCGCTTCCATCGGGCCGCCAGATACGAAAATAGTTGGAATATTCAAGCGCATCGCCGCCATTAACATTCCTGGGGTGATTTTGTCGCAGTTTGAAATACACACCATTGCATCGGCGCAGTGGGCATTCACCATATATTCCACGCTGTCAGCAATTAAATCGCGGCTCGGCAGCGAATAAAGCATACCGCCGTGCCCCATTGCGATACCATCGTCCACCGCAATAGTATTAAATTCTTTCGCCACGCCACCCGCTTTTTCAATTTCTGTGGCGACTAATTGCCCAATATCTTTTAAATGAACGTGCCCGGGCACGAATTGAGTAAATGAATTGACCACGGCAATAATTGGTTTACCAAAATCGCCTTCTTTCATTCCTGTTGCGCGCCATAATGCACGCGCGCCTGCCATATTGCGACCTTGTGTTGATGTCGCTGAACGTAATGCTGGCATAGAGTTCTCCGAGTAAATTATCAGTTGTGTTTGAGATTGCTTATATTAGCACATCGATGGGTAAATAATAAAAAAGTGCGGTCAGAATATGCAAAATTTTGCGAAAATTTGTCCATAAACTTTCGATAAACCAAAAAGAAAGGCAGTTCATTTTCTGAACTGCCTTGAAAGCTAAAAATGAACGCTTATTTTTGTTCGTTCCAACGTTTGATTGATTCACGAATCACTTGTTTCGCTTCTTCAATGTCGCCCCAGTGTTGCACCACGGTTGAACCTGGTTTTTTGAGCGCTTTGTAATTGTTAAAGTGGAATTCGATTTGTTTGATTAATTGCGCTGGCAAGTCGGCTAATGTTTGATAAGCGTTGCCTGTGTCGCGGTCATCGGCTGGCACACACACGATTTTGTCATCAACTTCGCCATCGTCTACGAATTTCATCACGCCGATCACTTTCGCTTCAAGGAATACGCCTGTTGCTAATGGTTCGCGAGTGATTAATAACACGTCTAATTCATCGCCATCTTCGTCTAATGTTTGTGGGATAAAACCGTAGTTTGTTGGTTTTGCGAAGATTTTTGGCTCTACACGGTCTAATTGGAATGCACCTAATTTACGGTTCCATTCGATTTTGTGGCAGCTGCCTTCTGAAATTTCATTCACTACGTTGATGATACCCGCATCAACATCGCCTGGAGTTAAGATTTGGTTAAAATCTGCCATGAGTTTTCCTTTTTATTAACAAGTTGTAAAACGGCAAAATTATATCAGTTTTTGCCTTATTGTATAAAATTATTTACTCGTCACTTTCGCAAGTGACATCCACCACATCATAAAGTTTTTTCAGTTGATTAACTAATAAGCACGTATCCCGCGTGCTTGCTATGGTGAAATCAATCCAAACTTTATTATTTTCTAATGCCATTTTCATTTCGGTGACAGTATAACCGCGATGACGCACCACGCGCAAAATCCGTTCTAGCACTTCTGGGCGGTGATTGGCGACAACAGTAAATTCAGTATAATTCATAAAATTTCTCCCAATTTGACCGCACTTTATAGGCTTTCTAACATATTTGTATTTGGCGCCCCAGCTGGAACCAATGGCCACACATTTTCATCGGCAGGAATGCAGACATGTAAGAAATACGCGCCTTCTGCGGCTAATAAACGGTCCAACGCAGCGTTCACTTCGCTGGCTTTTTCGATACGTTCGCCTGAAATGCCGAATGCGGAAGCCAAAGTCACGAAATCTGGATTGTCATCTAAAATGGTTGAACTATGGCGACCATGGAAAAATAGCGATTGCCATTGACGCACCATACCAAGGCGTTGATTGTCGAGCAGCAGAATTTTCACGGCTACCTTGCCAGATTTTACCGCGCCCAATTCTTGGATATTCATCATAATAGAGCCGTCGCCGGTGACTAAAATCACTTGATCCTGCGGGCGCACTTTTTTCGCGCCAATCGCGGCAGGCAAGCCAAAGCCCATCGAGCCAAAAGCCGCGGAGCTGATAAAGTTTTCGGGCGCGTTATGTTGCATATGCTGAGCTGCCCACATTTGATGCTGCCCCACATCGGTCACCACCACGGTGCTATCCGCTTTTTTATTGGATAGCGTGCGCAACAACCAAGCAGGGTGAATATCGCCATCGCCGC
This sequence comes from Alitibacter langaaensis DSM 22999, assembly GCF_003096995.1. Taxonomy (GTDB): domain Bacteria; phylum Pseudomonadota; class Gammaproteobacteria; order Enterobacterales; family Pasteurellaceae; genus Exercitatus; species Exercitatus langaaensis. Next base: position 48,270 of record NZ_QENU01000006.1, read on the forward strand.
TGTTTTCCGCATAGGTGAATGCGAAATCATTGATTAAACCTTGCACTTTTTCACGCCAAGGTTGAATGTCTAGCGTCATTGTTAGCGCGGCTAACACTTGGCTTAAATCGCCCCTTAATGCCACATCCGCTTTGCGCAATTTGCCAATTTCGGCAGCATCAATGTCGGCGTGGATCACTTTTGCGCCTGCGGCAAAGCTGGCTAAATCGCCGGTGACTCGGTCATCGAAACGTGCGCCGAGCGTAATCAATAAATCGGCATCTTGAGTGGCGTAATTGGCGGCTTTGGTGCCGTGCATGCCGATCATTCCCATATAATACGGGGTTTCCGCCAAGATAGAGCCTAAACCTTTTAGGGTGGCAACGCTTGGAATTTGCGCCGTGGCAAGGAATTTGCGCAAGGCTGGAACAGCATTGGCAATGCCCACACCGCCGCCCACATAGACCACAGGGCGTTTAGATTCTTGCAATAATTTCACCGCACTTTCAATAGATTGGGCGTTAAGTGCGGTCGGTTTTTCCACCGTTTTTACAATCGGCGAAAGCTTGGTTTCTGCAAATTGCACATCTTTAGGAATGTCAATCAATACAGGGCCTGGTCTGCCGCTGACGGCAATTTGGAACGCTTGCGCAAAAATTTCTGGCAATTCATCGACATTTTGCACGATAAAGCTATGCTTGGTGCAAGCTAGCGATAGCCCTAACACATCTGCTTCTTGGAATGCGTCTGTGCCGATTAATGGGCTGCCCACTTGCCCTGTAATCGCCACCACAGGCACGCTGTCCATCAACGCATCGCCTAACCCCGTGATTAAATTGGTCGCGCCAGGGCCTGACGTGGCAATGCACACACCCACAGTGCCATTGCCCGCCGCACGAGCATAACCAACGGCTTCCATTGCTGCACCCTGTTCGTTGCGACAGAGAAAATGCTCCAAGCCGCTGTCATAAAGGGCATCATAAACTGGCATAATTGCGCCGCCGGGATAACCAAAAACGGTTTTTACTCCGTGCGCTTTTAAACATTCTGTAACTAATCTTGCTCCATTCATGATTGGTTCCTGTAAATCGTTTGCATAGTCGAAAAGATGAAATTTATTATATCGATCTTTTTTATTATTCCTATCATTTATTAAACTAAGTACGGTCAAATTTCAACAAATTTTGCTATAATTCAAACAATTTTGATGATAGGAAACAAAAATGGCAAATTTACCCTTTAGCGCCTTTGTGTCAGATATGGACGGCACTTTATTAAATGGCAACCATATTATCGGCGATTTTACCCGAGATACCTTGGAAAAATTAGCTCGGAAAGGCGTGGATATTATATTGGCAACGGGGCGTGGCTATGTGGATGTGGCAGCGCAGTTAAATAATATGGATATTGAAAATGCAGCGATGGTGACTTCTAACGGCGCAGAAGTGCATGATTTAAAAGGGAATTTAATTTACAGCAATTATCTGCCAGAAGATGTCGCATTTGAAATTATGCAAGAGCCATTTGATCGCCAAAATATTTGCTTAAACTCCTATCAAGGCAATGATTGGTTTATTAATATCGATGTGCCTAGTTTGGCGAAATATCATAAAGAATCGGGGTTTAGCTACCAAGTGGTTGATTTTGCTCAACATCATGGGGGCAACACGCAAAAAATATTTTTCATCGGTCGCTCTTTAAACGATTTATTGCCATTAGAAAAACGCCTAAAAGAAAAATATGGCGCGCACATCAATGTGATTTATTCCACGCCGCAATGTTTAGAAGTGATGAACAAAAATGTGTCAAAAGCGACCGCACTTGCTCAGTTGGTTGCCCATAAAAATTATGAATTAACGGATTGCATTGCCTTTGGTGACGGCTTAAATGATGTGGAAATGTTGGCTGAAGTGGGCAAAGGGTTGGTCATGGGCAACGCAGATCCACGTTTGCTTAAATTAATGCCGCAGCTTGAACGCATCGGCAATCATCAGCATGAAGCGGTTGCCAGCTATGTGCGTGCGGTGTTTGGAATTTACTAATGTGGCAATCTATTTTACTGATTAGCAGCGGCGCCGCCCTTGGGGCAACGGCACGTTGGGGCTTAGGGTTGTGGTTTAACGCTTGGTTCAGCACGTTAGCCTTTGGCACCTTGATCGCCAATTATCTCGGCTGTTTTTTAATTGGCATTTTGACCGCACTTTTTTGGCAATTTCCGTCTTTCAGTTCGTCAGCAAAATTATTCCTAATCACGGGTTTTCTCGGCAGTTTAACCACATTCTCTTCTTTTTCCGCGGAAGTGGTGGAGAATTTAATTCACGGTAAAATCCCCGAAGGGCTCGCTGTGATGGGGCTGCATCTTATCGGCTGTTTGGTTTTCACCTTTATCGGGATTTATCTTGCAGGGCTTATTTTCAAATAAGGAACGCTATGGCGTCTAACGCAAAACTTAAAGGCTGGCATTACGCCTTTTTATGTTACTTCACTTGGGGAACCTTTCCCATTTATTGGTATCCGCTCAATCAATCAGCCATGCCAGCGGAACAAATTTTGGCGCAACGTATTGTCTGGTCTGCGGTGTTTGCCTTGTTGTTATTGGTTATTTTTAGACAGGGGCGCACGGTTCTTAATGCCTTTAGAAAACCACGAATTATCGGCATTTTCTCGCTCACCGCTTTTCTCATCGCACTAAACTGGCTTATTTATTTGTGGGCGATCACAAATCATCATGTATTAGACGCCAGCCTTGGCTATTTTATTAACCCATTATTCAACGTTTTTCTTGGCTGGTTAGTTTTTAAAGAACGGCTTAATAAAGCCCAATTAACCGCACTTTGCTTGACGATTGCAGGCATTTTATGGCTTGCCATTCCCGCCGGGCAAATTCCTTGGGTGGCATTATCCCTTGCGGGCAGTTTTAGTTTGTACGCCTTAATCCGCAAACTTGCGCCCATGGAACCGTTGGCAGGGCTAACCCTTGAAACCTTATTATTATTTCCTTTTGCCCTTGCCTATTTAATTTTCTGCGCGGCTCAAGGCAATCTTGTGTTTGGCGACTTAACGGGCTTACAACTTGCGGTATTATTGGGCTCGGGCATCGCCACAACCATTCCCTTGCTTTGGTTTGCCATTGGCGCGCGCCAAATTTCGATGTCATTGTTAGGGATGTTGCAATATATTTCCCCTAGCTTGCAATTTTTATGCGGTTGGCTAGTGTTGGGCGAACAACTTTCTATGGGGCGTCTTATTGGCTATACTTTTGTTTGGGCTAGCGTTATCATTTTTCTAACGGCAATGCGGCAAAAAGCAAAACAATCAAAATAGAAAATTTTGCAAATTTTGACCGCACTTTTAACGATGATTTCTCTTAATTTACACGTTTAACATTATGCAGCACGATCACACACAAACCAGCTTTCGCGCAAAAATGCGCTTTTTTATTCATAAAAAACTACGCCAAAGTAATCGCATTTCCCGCAAATCTATTGAATTTACCTGTTTGCTCATAGGCGCATCGCTGGTGGCATTGTTTTCCCTTGGCTTTGCCAAACTGGCGGATATCGGGCTGGAATGGAACACCTACTGGTCAACAAAATATCCGATCGCACCTTGGATTGTCTTGCCGCTCGGTTTAGCCTTGCTTGCGTGGTTTACGTCAAAATATACCCCTTATGTATCGGGCAGTGGTATTCCGCAGGTGATTGCCTCTTTAAGCCTGCCTTACGGCGCGCAGAAAAATCGTTTACTTCAGTTTGTACAAACCTTATGGAAAATTCCATTAACCTTTTTCGCTATGTGTATTGGCGCATCGGTGGGGCGTGAAGGCCCTTCCGTGCAGGTGGGATCGGCTGTGATGTTAGCTTGGGGGGATTTATGCCGCCGTTATGGCATTGCCTTTACAGGGCTAAGTGCCAATGAATTAATGGCAACAGGCGCAGGTGGCGGTTTGGCTGCCGCCTTTAATGCACCGTTAGCAGGGGTGATTTTTGCCATTGAAGAAATTGGGCGTGGCGTGTTGTTGCGCTGGGAACGCCGCGTATTGCTCGGTGTGCTTGCCGCAGGTTTTATTTTGGTTGCCATTCAAGGTAATAACCCTTATTTCTCGCAATATCACGGCGCTTCTCAAGCGGAAAATATGTTGATATGGGTACTTATTTGCGGCGTGGTAAGTGGCATTTTCGGTGGAATTTTTGCCAAACTGCTTGCCAAAGGTGCTGCGGGTGTTTGCCCACAAGCAATTCGTGGCTGGGTTCGCCGCCATCCAATTATGGTCGCCGCTATTTTAGGCTTAATTCTTGCAGCACTCGGTGCTTATACCAGTGGGCAAACTTATGGCACGGGTTATCACGTTGTTGACAATGCGTTAAATGGCGAACGAATCTCGCCAGAAACAGTAGGAATTGCGAAATTATTTGCCACGGTCGGCACCTATTGGACAGGCATCGCTGGGGGGATTTTCACCCCATCGCTCACCGTTGGCGCAGGCATTGGCGCACAAATTGCAAGCTTTACCGGCGGCATTGTGGATCAACGTTTGCTAGTTTTACTCTGCATGGCGGGCTTTTTGGCAGGCGCAACCCAATCGCCACTAACCGCTAGCGTGGTGGTCATGGAAATGACCGGCAGCCAACCTGTGCTGATTTGGTCGTTGATCGGTGCGCTGATTGCCTCTTTCGTTTCACGACAAATTATGCCAAAACCGTTCTATCACTTCGCCGCAGCACGTTTCCGCCAACGTGTGCGTGAAGAAACCAAACTGGAAGAAGCAAAAAACGAATAACACTAGAGATATAGCCTGTCATCATTGAAAAGAAAGTCTGAGAATGTAGGATTATTGAGCAAAAAAGTGCGGTCAAATTAATCTGCTCCCAAAAGTTGGACACCATAACCAACCTATTAAGGAGCAGATTTTTTATGGGAAAACATTATTCAACAGAATTCAAACTATAGTCAATTTCTGCTTTCTCTATTACTGAACGTGGCGAACCTATCTCATGCTACCTTTTATTATTCTAGGAAAATCAAAGTATTAGATGATATTGATCACTTGATAATAATTCTGTTTTGCGAAAGTAAAGGGAGAGAGGGTTATCTTTATCAACTGGCGGCGTGGCATAACTGGAAGTGACACTGCACGAGTATATTATTGTAACGAACGGCAAAGTAATCCCACTTTAAACAACTTGAACTTCATACGATACAAAGCTCAATATTTAATAGCTTAGCAGTCTAGGATTAATCAGCTTGGCGAAAAAAAGCTAAAATTCGTTGCATCGCTTGTTCACGAATGGGATCGCGTTCAAACAAAATTTCATGTTTAGCTTGAGCAATATTTTCAATATTGCCATTGGGCAAAAGTGCAGTCAATTTTGTGAGATTTTTATTGGACACAATGCGCTCACGTTCTGATTGCAAAACGAGCACGGGAATTTCAATGCGTGGCAAAATTTTCGGTAATTGCTTAATGGCATTCATGCACAAATGCACCCAGCGGAACGTTGGGCCGCCTAAATGAATGGCGGGAAATTTGCGATTAACGCGGTTCATCCATTTCATTCGCGTGCGGCAGCCGCTCAATTCATTATTATCCAAATTCGCAGGCTGATACGCCGTTTTACCAAACACATAATCCGAACCCTTGCCCAAGAGATTCATCAATGCCACCACCAGCTGATCACGCACAGGGTGTTTCAAAGGCATTCCCCAAAATGGCGCAGAAAAAACCGCACTTTTGATATGATGATCATAGTTCGCAAGATAGAAACTCGAAATGAGCGCACCCAGAGAATGGGCGACAATATGTTGTTGCTGATAGTCATAAAGTGCGGTCACTTTTTCGATAATTTTTGCCATATCCTCCGCATAAAAGCGGAATTCGTCCACATATCCTTTCTCGCTATCTTTTAATAAACGCTGAGAATAGCCTTGTCCACGGTGATCAAAAATCAACACATCATAACCTGATAAAAAGAAATCATAGGCGATCTCCGTCCATTTCAGAATATTCTCCGCCCGCCCATTCACTAAAATAACCAATTTGCGCGGGGTTTCTTCATCACGCACAAAGTGGCGATAAGCTAGCTGGCAGTTTCGTTGCCCCTTGATATATTGAATAGGAAAATGTTCAGCAAAGGGCTGTAATTGGCTAAGAGCAAATCGATGAAAATGGGCTTCGCGATGTATCATATTGTTGAGTTTTATTATTTAGGATTGGGACGATTTAGCATTTATGCCGCTAATCACAATAGAATTTTTTTGCTGACAAGGTTTGTTTCGCAAAAATGGGAAAATAAAGCAAAAGTGCGGTCAATTTAACCGCACTTTTTTCGCCTAGATTAAGCCACTAATTGTTTTAAGATACGGCGCACTGGCTCTGCGGCGCCCCATAATAATTGGTCGCCTACGGTAAAGGCAGCTAAGTATTCTGGGCCCATTGCCAATTTGCGTAAACGACCCACTGGCACACTTAATGTACCTGTGACTTTCGCTGGTGTGAGTTCGCGCAATGTGGTTTCTTTATCGTTTGGAATCACTTTCACCCATTCATTATGCGCGGCTAAAATTTGCTCAATTTCTTCTAATGGAATGTCTTTTTTCAATTTAATGGTGAATGCTTGGCTGTGGCAACGCAATGCCCCGATGCGCACGCATAAACCATCCACAGGGATTGGGTTATCAGATAAACCTAGAATTTTGTTGGTTTCAGCATAACCTTTCCATTCTTCTTTGGTTTGGCCGCTTGGTAATAATTTGTCGATCCAAGGGATGAGACTTCCGCCTAATGCAGCACCAAAGTTATTTGTTGGGAAATCATCTGCACGCATTTTCGCGGTTACTTTGCGTTCAATCTCTAAAATTGATGATGCAGGATCCGCCAATTCTGCGCTTACTGCGTTTTCTAATTGTCCCATTTGGCTTAACAATTCACGCATATTTTTTGCGCCAGCGCCTGACGCTGCTTGATAAGTGGCAACGGAAATCCATTCCACTAAATCTTTTTCAAATAAGCCGCCAATCGCCATAAGCATTAAGCTCACTGTGCAGTTGCCACCGACGAAAGTTTTAATGCCGTTTTTTAATCCTTCAGAAATCACGTGTTGGTTTACAGGATCTAACACGATAATCGCATCTTTTTCCATACGCAAAGTGGAAGCGGCATCAACCCAATAACCATTCCAACCTGCGGCTTTCAATTTTGGATAAACTTCGGTGGTGTAATCGCCACCTTGGCAAGTAACGATAATATCTAATTTTTTGAGTTCTTCGATATCAAAGGCATTTTTTAATTCGCCAGCATCTTTACCCGCAAAAACGGGGGCTTTTTGACCTGCCTGAGAAGTGGTAAAAAAGATAGGATTAAGGTTTGCAAAATCGTTTTCTTGAACCATACGATCCATTAAAACTGAACCAACCATTCCACGCCAACCGATAAAACCGACATTTTTCATAGTAATTTCCTTATGTTGTGTATTTTTAAATAGAGATGGCTCTAATTAATTACAGAATGAGCCAATAAAATCAAGCCTAATTTTTCAAAAATCCAAAAAAAATGATGAAAATCTGAAATATTTCAAATTTTCATCATTAAATTTTGTATTTTGCTAAGATTGGTTATTTTTCAATTAAGCGAATATGCCGTGTAGCAGCAATCCAAGCTGAAGCATAGCCAACAATCGAACAGATGATGAATAAAAATAACACTTCACCAAAACCTAATCCCCCAAGCTCAAAATTCACAGAGAAAATATCGGTAACATATTTCACCGCGCTGGTGAAATAACCAATTAACAAGGCACTAAAGAAACAAGCAAAAAACGCGCCTAAAAGCCCGTAAATAATGCCTGTCCATAAGAATGGGCGTAAAATAAATTGGTCTGTTGCGCCTAGCAATTTCATCACTTGAATTTGCGCTTGGCTGCTATATACATCAGAGCGAATGCTGTTTCCGATCACCAAGAACACAGCTAATGTCATCAACACCGCGCAGAAAATAGCTACATGCGCCACTAACCAAGACAACGCCGTAAATTTTTCCAGCCAATTATTGTCCATTCGCACTTCTTCTACGCCTTTAATTTTCATTAAATTATCGCGTAATTCTTGGCGTTTTTCTGAAGGTTGAAATTCTTTTGTCGGCTTAATCATCACCACCGCCGGTAATGGATTATCATCTAAAATATCTAATTCTTCGCCAAATCCCGACCAATTTTGAAATTGTTTTAAACTTTCTTGGCGTGAAACATAATTTAGGCTCTCAATGCCTTCTTGACTACGAATTTTTTCCACCACCATATTGGTATCGTCTTCGCTAAGATTTTTATGCAAATACACGGTCAATTCACTTTCAGGATAAAACTGCGTAGTCGCTTGGTGGATGTTTTTCCACAATAAAAAACTCACTGTTGGAATAGTTAAAGACACGGCAATCACCAAAATGGTTAATAATGTCGCATATTTTTTCTTAATCAGATCAGCCCACACGTTGCGCAATACATATTGCATTCGCACCAAAAATGAAGCGTTTTGTGTTGAATTCATGCAAATTTCTCCGTTCTTGCTGCCATTAACGTAAATGACCTTGTTCTAAAACAAGGCAAGGCTTTGGTTTTTGATTAATTAAATTCACATCGTGAGTGGCGATTAACACCGTCATTCCCATACGGTTAAAATCTTCAAATAAATTGAAAATATCTAAAGAAAGTGCGTTATCGAGATTTCCTGTTGGCTCATCGGCGAGTAATAATTGGGGTTTATGCACAACCGCACGCGCAATATCAACACGTTGTTGTTCACCACCAGAAAGATGAATAGGCGAGTATTTCGCGCGATCATATAATCCAACACGATCAAGAGCGGAAAGCGCACGTTCTGCGGCAATTTTGGGATTCATACCGTTAATAATCAACGGCAACGCCACGTTATCCACAATTGGACGGTCTGGCAACAAACGATAATCTTGATGCACCATGCCAATTTGGCGGCGCAAAAAAGGCAATTCATAATGAGAAAGGCGCGTAATGTCATGGCCATTAAACCAAATCTGCCCACCGTTTGCACGCTCCATACCCATAATCAATTTCAGTAACGTGCTTTTCCCTGCGCCAGAATGCCCTGTTAAATAAGTCATACTGCCTATGGGTAAATGGAATGATAAGCCCTGCAATGCAGGTTTTCCTCCCAAATAAGCTTTACTGACATTTGCAAAACGTATCATCTTTTCTTCTCTATTTTGTTCAATATTTCGCTGATTATACAGAAAAGCTCGCCCTGATAAAACGCCCGATTAGCGCAGAGCTGTCGATTTGACATAAAAAAGTGCGGTCAATTTCAAAACTTTTTTGAAAACGACCGCACTTTGTATAAATGAAAATTAGAAACCCGCTTGTTTTTCTAACTCTTCCACTAATTGATCATCCAAACCTAATGCTTGCGCAAGTTCTGCTAAAAAGACAATTTCTTTGCGCTCTAAATCCGCACAAACTACACGTGCAGCCAAATAAACTTGTGCTGCCAAAGCAGGATTATTGCCCACTTGACGAGCGATGTCTGCCACGCTTGCAGGTTGAGCCATTTCTTGCTGAACCCATTGTTGCACTTCAGCATTATCACCCACTTCAGCGAGAATAGCTTGTTTTTCTGCATCAGTAATCGCGCCATCAGCTGCTGCGGCTGCGATCATAGCTTGTAAAATCACTTGGCTTGCACTTGCATCTTGTTGCGCTTGCGCAAAATGTTCTTCTGGCACGGGTGCAACAGCTTGTTGTGATTGATATTTTTGGTATGCTTGATATGCCAACGAACCCAAAGCGGCAAGCGAACCTAATTTTGCCAAACCAGCACCGCCATTACGCCCGAAAATCATTGATAAAATCCCAATCGCCGCCGCGCCACCACCTGCTTTAGTCACTTTATCCAACGTTGAATTGCCACTCATCGTGTTTTTTACTTGTTCCTGCGCGACATTCAAAACTTGGTTTAAAATTTTGCTGAAATCCATCTTGTTGCTCCTTAAATAAATGAAATAGCAATACTTTGTCTATAAATTCATCATTTAGTTCGGCGTATTAATGTATTATTTTGTAAAGAGAGCGATATATTTTTTATTACACATTAGGTACTTTCACACACAAAGTGCGGTCAATTTTTGTTATAAGTCGCCAAAACAGACTTGTAATGCGGTAATGGCGGTGAGTGCGGCGGTTTCTGTGCGTAGCACTCGGTTGCCAAGAAGAATTTCGGTAAAGCCTTGGGTTTCTGTTTGTGCTATTTCTTGTGGGGATAATCCTCCTTCTGAGCCGATGAGTAAACGCACGCCTTCGGGGGGGATTTCAGGTAGGGTTTTGATGGAATATTTGGCGCGAGGGTGTAGGTTTAATTTTAATGCGCCATCATTTTCTGCGCACCAATCTTGTAATTTCATCATCGGGCGAATTTCGGGTACCACATTTCTGCCGCATTGTTCGCAGGCGGCAATAGCGATTTTTTGCCATTGTTGAATTTTTTTATCTAAACGTTCGCCGTCTAATTTTACGCCGCAGCGTTCTGACCATAATGGGGTAATAATGTTTACACCTAATTCAACGGATTTTTGAATGGTGAATTCCATGCGATCACCGCGCGAAATCACTTGCCCTAAATGGATTTTTAAGGGGCTTTCACGATCATCCAATTTTTGATCTTGAATTTCGACTTCCACAGATTTTTTACTCACATTGGTGATGATAGCGGGGTAAATATGATTGCTGCCGTCAAATAGTTCAATCTGTTCGCCTATCTGCATGCGTAAAACGCGCCCAACGTGGTTTGCGCCATCTTCGCTTAATTGGCAAATTTTTTTATTTTCAAGGGATTCTGGGTGATAGATTCTAGAAATTCGCATAATTGGCTGTGTTTAATCAAAAGTGCGGTCGATTTTACAAATGTTTTTACAATTTGCAAGTATTGGGCTGGTGCAAAATCAGCCCTTATCGTCAATTAACCAAATTCACGCGCTAAAATAAGTGCGATACCGTCTTCGTTATTGCTGGCAGTAACTTCTTTGGCGATTTGTTTTATTTCATTCGGCGCATTTCCCATTGCGACACTTAAACCTGCATATTCAAGCATATCAAGATCATTAAAATTGTCGCCAAAGGCTATCACTTCATCCGCTGTCACATTTAAATAACGCTCCATAAAACGAATTGCTTTTGCTTTGGTTGCCGCTTTATTCATAATTTCTAAGTATTCAGGTTTAGAGCGATGAATGCTTAAGTGCGGTAAATTTTCTTTTAGTTTTTGTTCGAGCGTTTGAATATCTGGCGCATCGCCCATTACCAGCACTTTGTGAACATTAGTCAAATGTTCAGGTAATGAAGAGGCTTTAAGCCCTGTAATATGGCTTTCTTGCAATGCCCAAGGATTGGTTAAATCATTGGTTAACCAATCTAATCCTGAATAATGATTAATCGAAATGTTGGGGAAGTTAAACAAAATTTGATTTAATGCGATGAGATCTTGCGGCTCAATGAGCACAGAATAAAGTGCGGTCAAATTTTTGTCTAAAATTAAAGCGCCGCTATAACAAATGATTGCCTGCTGTGTTTGCAGTTGCTCGGTATAAGGCGTGATAGCATAAGGAGGGCGCGCAGATACGGGGATAAAAGGAATGCCTTTAGCAATCACATTTTTTATGGCGGTTTCCGTTTTTGGGGTGATTTTATTTTGGCTGTTTAATAAGGTGCCGTCAATATCACTAAAAATGGCTTTATACATAATTTTTTCCTTATTAAAAGAAAAGCCGCTCCTAGAGTGGAACGGCTTAAGTGCGGTCGAATTAGCGTTTGTTTTTGACTAATTTTTCCGTTAATTCGTAAGCACGAAGTTTTGCAAGTTCTTTTGAAAGTTTCGCAGTAAGCATTTCGTGGTTAAGATCGCTAGATTTCGCCACGATATTTTCTTCTGCTTTTTTCTTCGCTGCTAAGATACGTTCTTGATCCAATTCTGAACCACGAATTGCGACATCAGCAAGTACGGTAACAATGTTAGGCTGAACTTCTAAGAAGCCGCCTGATACATAAATTACTTCTTCTGTGCCATTTTCCTTGGTTAATTTAATGATACCTGGTTTAATGGCTGTAAGTAGAGGGGTGTGCCCAGCTAAAATACCGAGCTCACCTTCCATACCTGTTGCTTGTATACTTTTTACAGCGCCTTCAAAAATTTTATCTTCAGCACTTACAATAATTAAATTGAATGTTGACATATGTGTTCTCCTTCAATCTGGTAATCAGTTGAAGTGATTACATATTTTTCGCTTTTTCAACAACTTCTTCGATTGAACCTACCATATAGAACGCTTGTTCTGGGATATGGTCGTATTCGCCGTCAAGAATGCCTTTGAATCCACGAATAGTATCTTTTAATGATACATATTTACCCGGTGAACCTGTAAAGACTTCTGCAACGAAGAATGGTTGTGATAAGAAACGTTCGATTTTACGTGCACGTGCTACCACGAGTTTGTCATCTTCAGAAAGTTCATCCATACCAAGAATGGCAATAATATCTTTCAATTCTTTATAACGTTGCAAAATACCTTGCACGCCACGCGCCACATCATAGTGTTCTTGACCAACAACTTGAGGGTCTAATTGACGTGATGTTGAATCTAATGGGTCAACCGCTGGGTAAATACCAAGAGAGGCAATATTACGGCTTAATACAACGGTTGAGTCCAAGTGGGCGAATGTGGTTGCTGGCGATGGATCAGTTAAGTCATCCGCAGGCACGTAAACCGCTTGAACAGAGGTAATAGAACCTTTTTTAGTTGAGGTAATACGCTCTTGAAGTACACCCATTTCTTCTGCAAGTGTAGGTTGATAACCTACTGCTGATGGCATACGACCTAATAATGCGGATACTTCAGTACCTGCAAGTGTATAACGATAGATATTATCCACGAAGAATAATACATCACGCCCTTCATCACGGAATTTTTCCGCCATGGTTAAACCTGTTAATGCAACACGTAGACGGTTACCTGGTGGCTCATTCATTTGACCATAAACCAGTGATACTTTATCTAATACGTTAGAATCTGTCATTTCGTGGTAGAAGTCATTACCCTCACGAGTACGTTCACCAACACCAGCGAATACTGAGAAACCTGAGTGCTCAATCGCGATATTACGGATTAATTCCATCATATTAACGGTTTTACCAACACCCGCACCACCGAATAAACCAACTTTACCCCCTTTTGCGAATGGGCAAATTAAGTCGATAACTTTGATACCAGTTTCTAATAATTCCGTACTGTTTGATTGTTCTTCATAACTTGGTGCTGCACGGTGAATTGCCCATGTTTCTTCTGCACCAATATCGCCTTTTTGGTCGATAGGTTCACCTAAAACATTCATGATACGACCAAGAGTTTTTGTTCCGACTGGTACAGAAATTGGTTTACCTGTATTTGTTACGTTTAAACCACGTTTCAAACCATCAGATGTACCTAATGCGATACAGCGTACGACACCACCACCTAATTGTTGCTGAACTTCAAGGACTAAACCTGCATCAGTAACTTTTAACGCATCGTAAACTTTTGGTACTGCATCCTGTGGGAATTCAACATCGATTACCGCACCGATAATCTGTACAATTTTTCCTGCTGACATTACCGCTTTTCTCCATTAAATTGCTGCAGCGCCTGCAACAATTTCATTTAATTCATTTGTGATACTTGCTTGACGGGCTTTGTTATACACCAACTGCAAGTCGCCAATTAAGTTACCTGCATTATCTGTTGCTGCTTTCATCGCGACCATTCGAGCTGCCTGCTCTGAAGCTAAATTATCAACCACTGATTGATAAACTTGAGATTCCAAATAACGAATGAGTAAACTGTCTAACAGTACTTTCGGATCTGGTTCATAAATATAATCCCAAGATTGTTGTCTTTCAGCTAATTTGTCCGTGTCAAGCTCTGGCAATGGAACTAATTGCGCAAACTTTGGTTTTTGCGACATAGTATTAACAAATTGGTTATATGCTAAATATAAAGCATCAATTTCACCATTTGTATAGGCTTCAAACATACCGTTTGCGATACCTAATAAATCTTCCATTGTAGGATTATCGCCCAAACCTGAATGTTGTACGCGAATTTTTAATCCTAAAGAACGGAAGAATGCGATACCTTTTGAGCCAATTACGCCCACTTCAACAGTAATGCCTTTTTCTTTCCATTGTTTAATTTCATTTAACACGGTTTTGAATAGGTTAATGTTTAAACCACCGCACATACCACGGTCTGTTGAAACAATTAATATCCCCACTTTTTTCACTTCACGTTCAACTAAAAATGGGTGTTTATAACCTATACTCGCTTTAGACACATGGCTAATAACATTTCTAATGGTTTCAGAGTAAGGGCGAGATGCTGTCATACGATCCTGTGTTTTACGCATTTTCGATGTAGCCACCATTTCCATTGCCTTAGTAATTTTCTGCGTACTTTGTACGCTGGCAATTTTGGTTTTTATCTCTTTTCCACTAGCCATTGTCTTTCTCCGAACTTATTACCAAGTATTATTTGCTTTAAAGTTATCCAAGATAGCTTTCAACTGCGCTTTAACGTCATCGTTGTAGTTACCTGTATTGTTTAACTCTTGCATAAATTCGGTATGGGTACGATTTGCGAAATCTAAAAGTGCGGTCTCAAAACTCGCAATTTTATCAAGTTCCACATCATCTAAATAACCAAATTCAACAGCAAATAAAAGCACTGACTGTTCAGCCACAGATAATGGTGCATATTGTTTTTGTTTCAACAATTCAGTGACTTTTTCACCGTGTGATAATTGTTTGCGCGTTGCATCATCTAAGTCTGAAGCAAACTGCGCAAATGCTGCTAACTCACGGTATTGAGCAAGCGCCGTACGAATACCACCCGCTAATTTTTTCACTACTTTAGTTTGTGCTGCACCACCTACACGAGAAACCGAAATACCTGGGTTTACCGCAGGACGCACACCAGCGTTAAATAAGTTAGATTCTAAGAAAATCTGACCATCGGTGATCGAAATTACGTTTGTAGGAACGAAGGCTGAAACGTCACCTGCTTGCGTTTCAATAATCGGAAGTGCGGTCAAAGAACCTGTTTTTCCTTTCACGGCACCATTAGTGAAACGCTCAACGTATTCTTCATTTACGCGTGCTGCACGTTCAAGTAAACGTGAGTGTAAATAGAATACGTCACCTGGGAATGCTTCACGACCTGGTGGACGGCGGAGTAACAATGAAATTTGACGATAAGCAACCGCTTGTTTTGAAAGGTCATCATAAATGATTAATGCATCTTCACCACGGTCACGGAAATATTCACCCATTGCACAGCCTGCATATGGTGCTAAATATTGTAATGAAGCCGCTTCAGAAGCTGATGCCACAACCACAATGGTGTTTTCTAATGCGCCATTTTCTTCTAATTTACGCACTACGTTTGCGATAGTCGATGCTTTTTGACCAATCGCCACATAAATACATTTAATTCCTGAATTTTTTTGATTAATAATCGCATCGATGGCTAATGCTGTTTTACCCGTTTGGCGGTCACCGATAATCAACTCACGTTGACCACGACCAATTGGTACCATCGCATCCACACCTTTATAACCCGTTTGAACAGGCTGATCCACCGATTTACGATCGATAACACCAGGGGCAATCACTTCAACAGGTGAGAAACCATCATTTTGGATTTCACCTTTACCATCAATTGGCTCACCTAAGGTATTAACAACACGACCCAATAAACCACGGCCAACTGGAACTTCAAGGATACGACCTGTACATTGAACTTCCATACCTTCCGCTAAGTCTGCGTAAGGTCCCATTACCACCGCACCAACTGAATCACGTTCTAGGTTAAGTGCCATTGCATAACGGTTACCAGGTAATGCAATCATTTCACCCTGCATTACTTCGCTTAAACCGTGAATACGGATAATCCCGTCACTCACTGAAACGATTGTCCCTGTGTTGCGAGCTTCGCTCACCACATCAAATTGGGCAATGCGTTTTTTAATCAATTCACTAATTTCTGTTGAATTTAGTTGCATCTCAAATTCCTCTTATCATTGCAATTCGTTTGCCAAACGATTTAATTGTCCACGGCTTGAACCATCAATGACAAAATCGTCGGTACGAATGATAACTCCAGCAATTAGTGAGCTATCTACACTGCAATTTAATTTAACTTTACGAGCAAGTCTTTTTTCCATTGCGGCTGCAATTTTTTGTTCTTGTGTTGCATTTAATGGTTGTGCTGAAATGACTTGAACTTCCGCAGTTGAGTGATGTTCTTCCACATAATGTTGAAACTCACTAAATACCGCTGGAAGAACCGTTAAACGCTTATTCTCAGCCATTAACCGAATCAGATTTTGCCCATATTGATCAAGTTGTTCGCCACAAATTGAAATCATCGTGTCAGCAGCTTTTTGTGCAGAAAACGTATTATTTAGAAAATCTTGAACTTGTTTATTTTCAGCAACTTGTGCTGCAAAGCCCAACATTTCTAACCATTTTTCCACCGCACTTTGCTCCACGGCAAAATCAAATGCTGCTTTGGCATAAGGGCGAGCTATCGTAGTTAATTCTGACATAAGCTCAACCTTCTTATAGTTCTGCAACTAATTTATCAATAATATCGTTGTTCGCTGCTTCATCCACAGTACGACCAACAATTTTTTCTGCACCTGCAATCGCAAGCGATGCAACTTTAACGCGCAATTCTTCTTGAACACGTTTACGCTCTGCTTCTACTTCAGCATAACCTTGCGCAATAATATTCGCTTTAAGGCTTTCCGCTTCTGTTTTCACTTCTTCAAGAATATCGTTACGACGTCTATTGGCAGAATCAATAATTTTTTGCGCTTCTTCTTTTGCAGCAAGGATTTCTTGTTCCACTGCGACTTTAGAATCTGCTTGTTCTTGTTTCGCTTTTTCAGCTGAAGTCAAGGCATTAGCAATATTTGCTTGACGTTCTTCAATTGCTTTAATAAGCGGTGGCCAAACAAACTTCATGCAAAACCATACGAAAATGATAAATGCTATAGTTTGACCAATTAATGTTGCGTTGATATTCACAACGAAACCTCCTTCATTTGTTGGTTAGTTAGCCCTAACAGGACGTTATTCGTTGAAATTAACCTAACAATGATACGAATGGATTTGCGAATGCGAAGTATAAACCAATACCTACGGCAATCATTGCGATCGCATCAAGTAAACCAGCTACGATAAACATTTTCGTTAATAATGAATTCGCAAGTTCAGGTTGACGCGCGGCAGATTCAAGGTATTTACCACCTAAGATACCAAAACCGATACCTGTACCTAACGCGGCAAATGCAAGCATGATTGCTGATGCGATGATTGTTGCACTGATTACAGTTTCCATATTTTTCTCCAATTTGGGTTGAAATTAAGATTAAGTTAAAGTTATTAATGTTTCTAATGTTCCGCTTTATTATAGGCAATACCCAAATAAACCACGGTTAACATCATAAACACAAATGCTTGTAATACGATAACAAGAATGTGGAAAATTGCCCACGCCAATTGCAATGGAAGCCCTAATGCTGCCACCGCGATATTAGCACTATACATTACCGCAATAAGAATAAAGATTAATTCACCTGCATACATATTACCAAATAGACGTAATGCCAATGAAATTGGTTTAGAAATTAATGTTACAGTTTCAAGTAATAAGTTAACAGGAATAAATGCAGGGTGATTGAATGGGTGCATAGTATATTCTTTCACAAAACCACTCACACCTTTTGATTTTAAGGTATAGAAAATAATGAGGAAAAATACACCAATAGCAAGGCTGAATGTGATATTCATGTCCGCAGAAGGCACTGCACGCAGATGATTTACACCGAGCATATGTGCAAATTGTGGCAGATAATCAACAGGCACTAAGTCAATTAAGTTCATTAAGAACACCCACACAAAAATAGTTAATGCTAATGGGGCAACTAAAGTACGTTTACCGCTAAAGTTTTCTTTTACCACGCCATCAATCCATTCCACCAGCATTTCCACTACGCATTGCAGTTTGCCAGGCACACCAGTAGTCATTTTTTTGCCTACAGAATAAAAAATGCCTGAAAAAACTAACCCAGTAAGAACGGTAAAGAAAAGAGAGTCAAGATTGAAAGACCAAAAACCTTCGCCTGAAGTAAGGAAAGTAAGATGGTGTTGGATATATTCAATCGATGTTTGAGATTCACCTGACATAAGATTATCCTACAAATTATTAATAAATCTGTTTCTGATTAATGTTTCATATTTAGCGCAATGGGCAATAAATTATTTAACAGGATAAAAATAAAATATCCAATAAATAAGCCCGCAGGTTTTGGATTAAAGCACAAAAACGCTGCGATAAATAATCCTACTGTTAATACTAATTTCAAGCCTTCACTTTGATAGAGTACTTTGGCTTTGTGAGTTACTGGTTCATTTTTTTTTAAATATAAGGCAAAACCAATAAACCCAATTTGCGGTAAAAAAGCCACCAACGATCCCAAAAAAAATGAGATGAGTTGTTCTCTTGCCAAAAAAGCACAAAGTGCGGTCAAAATAAACAAAAAAATGAGTTCAATCGCAAACGCTTTGCGGTACAACTGCCTTGCATTAGTAAGTGCTAACGACATTAATCAAATTGCCTTTTGCGAACGAAAATGAAGGTTTGATTATACCCCTTGAAGTTTTGAATGCAACCTTTAAACTCACTCAAAAGGGTTAAATAACAGCAACTCAGTTCATTCTCTAAAATTTTGTAACAAACTGAATTCTAAAAAATTTACATAATTTTAACAATATAAATTCGAATTTTTACACCAATTATCTGCTGAATTGATTAATAAAACCGCACTTAGTAGCTTTTTTTACTTAATCAAAACTAAATGACGTTCAGCTTCTAGCTCTGGCACCGCTAGTTTAATCACTTGCTGAACACTGAATTTAGCCTCTAATTCTTGCACTTCTTCTGCATGATATTGCCCTTTTAAGGCATAAAACAAGCCATTTTTATTAGGTAAATGGTGACACCAATCGGTCATATCCTTCAAACTTGCAAAAGCGCGGCTCAGCACCCCATCAAATTGGTGATCGGGTTGAAATTCTTCCACACGGCTTAACACTGGTTCAACATTAGTCAGCCCCAATTCACGCACTGCATTACGAATAAAACTAATGCGTTTACCCAAACTATCAAGCAAGAAAAATTGCTTATCTGGATTGATAATCGCCAATGGCAAGCCAGGCAAACCAGGACCCGTGCCCACATCAATAAAATATTTACCTTGTAAATAAGGGCTAACAACAATACTATCCAAAATATGTTTTACCAACATTTCTTGTGGATCACGCACAGAGGTTAAATTGTATGCCTTATTCCATTTATTCAGCAACAACACCAGCTGAACCAGCTGATGCTTTTGCTGATCGGTAATCGAAAGTGCGGTCTGTTTTATCAGAATTTCGAGCTTTTTGCTTAATTCTAATTCAAGATTATTCGCCACGTTTAAGCATTCCTTGTTTTTTCAAATTCACTAATAAAATGGATATTGCAGCAGGCGTGATACCTGAAATACGGCTAGCTTGCCCGATTGACACAGGGCGATGTTGCTCTAATTTTGACCGCACTTCGTTAGATAAACCTGAAACTAAGGAATAATCGAAACGCGCTGGAATTGCGGTATTTTCATGGCGTTTTTGTTTTTCAATTTCATCTTGTTGATGTTCGATATAACCTTGATATTTAATCGCAATTTCCACTTGTTCCGCCGCTTGTTTATCCGCTAAAGCCGGCGCATAAGCTGCGGTTTGTGTGAGTTTATCGTAAGTGATTTCTGGACGGCGTAATAAATCTTCACCGCTGGCTTCACGAGTTAACGGCGTATTCACCAATTGATTAATTTCCGCTAAATGCGCTGATTGTGGATGAATCCAAATTTGTTTTAGGCGTTCATGCTCTTTGGCAATATTGTCCATTTTTTCGTTAAATCGCGCCCAACGTGCTTCATCAATCAAACCTAATTCATGAGCAATTGGCGTTAAACGAACATCCGCATTATCTTCGCGCAATAATAAACGGTATTCAGCACGAGAAGTGAACACGCGGTATGGTTCTTTTGTGCCAAGGGTGCAAAGATCATCAACTAAGACGCCAATATAAGCCTGATCACGGCGTGGGAACCAAGAATCTTTTTCTTGAACAAACAAGCCTGCGTTAATACCTGCTAACAAACCTTGTGCTGCCGCTTCTTCATAACCAGTGGTACCATTGATCTGACCTGCAAAAAATAAACCATTGATCGCCTTGGTTTCTAAAGTGGGTTTGAGATCACGCGAATCAAAATAATCATATTCAATGGCATAACCTGGTTTTACGATACGTGTATTTTCCAGCCCTTTCATGGAATTAACGATGCCCATTTGTACATCAAATGGCAAGCTGGTTGAAATCCCATTTGGATAAACTTCATTTGACGTTAAACCTTCTGGTTCAAGATAAATTTGGTGCGAAGTGCGGTCGGCAAAACGCATAACTTTATCTTCAATAGAAGGGCAATAGCGTGGACCAATTCCCTCGATCACCCCAGCATACATTGGACTGCGATCCAAATTTTTACGGATCACGTCGTGGGTTTTTTCATTGGTATGAGTAATAAAACAAGGAATTTGGCGAGGATGTTGATCCACCGATCCCATAAAAGAGAAAACCGGTAATTCTGCATCGCCATGTTGTTTGGCTAACACATCAAAATTAATAGTGCGCGCATCTAAACGTGGTGGTGTACCAGTTTTTAAACGATCAACACGCAAACCGAGATCACGCAAACGTTCTGACAACATAACAGAAGCGGGATCACCTGCACGCCCCCCTGCATAATGATTTAAACCAATATGGATCTTTCCTGCTAAAAATGTGCCTGCAGTTAAAATTACCGCTTTGGCACGGAATTTTAAACCCATTTTGGTTGCAACACCGGCCATACGTTGTTGTTCTAATAAAATATCAGTGGCTTCTTGTTGGAAAATATCTAAATTTGGTTGATTTTCAAGGGCTTGGCGCACAGCTTGGCGATATAATACGCGATCCGCCTGAGCACGAGTAGCACGTACAGCAGGGCCTTTACTGCTATTTAAGGTACGAAATTGAATTCCTGCTTGATCGGCAGCAGTTGCCATTAATCCGCCCATAGCATCAACTTCTTTGACTAAATGCCCTTTGCCGATCCCACCAATGGCTGGGTTACAAGACATTTGCCCTAATGTATCAACATTATGGGTTAATAAAAGGGTTTTTAACCCCATACGAGCAGGGGCTAAAGCTGCTTCGGTTCCAGCGTGACCACCACCGATCACGATCACATCGTAATTTTCTGTGTAAAACATAATAGCCTTATTATTTCCTATCTGTTAAAAGAGTCAGGATCGCTTTCACCGATCGCAGTTTGAGATGACCGCATATTCTACTGAAATTTAGCCTTGCTTGAAAGGAAGAATTGTATCAACTGAAAAAATAGATCAAAAAGATCGTGGTGCTAATAATATAAGATCTTTTTTATATATAAAGATCTAATTATTATTGTTATTAGGATCCACTGATCCTTGTGAGTAAGGCAAATTTCACCTAAAAAATGAAGCAGTTAGATCAAAATGGATCTTGTGTATGATTTTGATCTTTACAGTAAAAATATTGTGTATAGAAATGGGTTTTATCCACAGAGTGTTGAAGTTTTATTTTTATCCCAGTGCAAAACACAGGTTATAAAGCCTTTTTTAAGTGAGTTATACACAGGATGAAAATAAAAAAATGCGATTAAAATAACCGCACTTTGTTGTTTTTTTGGTTAATGTGTAGCGCTCGAAAATAAATTTATTACTAATACGCCGGCTAAAATTAGCCCAATGCCAATGAAATCAGAAAGGGATAATTTTTGTCCAAAAATAAAGTAGCCAATAGTTGAAGTCAAAACGATGCCTATGCCAGACCACACGGCGTAAACGATGCCGATTGGTAAGGTTTTTGAAATGATCGATAGTAAATAAAGTGAGCATACAAAGGCGATAATGGCGATAGCCGTAGGGATTGGTTTAGTAAAGCCTTCACTGGCTTTAATACAATTTGTCCCCGTAACTTCAATAACAATCGCAAAAGCGAGTAAAATCCACGGGTTCATTCATTTTCTCCTAACATTTTTTCCAGTTCTTCTTGGGCGGCGAGCCAGCCTGCTTCGATGTGATCGAGCAATTTTTTAGCCTCTACTTGATCTGCCAAAAGTGCGGTCAATTTTTCTTTATTTTCTGAATGATAAAGCTCAGTGTCGCCCAGTTGCGTTTCAATATCGTGCAATTGTTGGCTGAGTTTATCCATTTCCATTTCAAATTTAGCAATTTGCTTACGGATTGGCGCGGTTTGTTGGCGCAGCTCCGCTTCACGGCGTTTTTGTTCTTTGCGGTTGCTATTTGAATTTTCATGATCTGTTTTCAAAACTTCGTCATTTTTGACCGCACTTTTTTGCTCATTGCGCTGTTGGGCGTTGATATCATTCAGCCATTTGGCGTAATCATCTAAATCACCGTTAAATTCTTCCACTTGCTGATCGTGTACCAAATAAAATTCTTCCACCGTGTTGCGTAATAAATGACGATCGTGAGACACCACCACCAGCGATCCTTGATAATCCACTAAAGCTTCGGTTAAAGCTTGGCGCATATCAAGATCCAAATGGTTAGTTGGTTCATCAAGCAGCAGTAAATTCGGGCGTTGCCATACGATCAATGCCAGCACAAGGCGGGCTTTTTCGCCGCCAGAAAATAATTTAACAGGATCGTTAACTTTATCGCCGTGGAAAGCAAAGCTGCCAAGATAATTGCGCAATTCTTGCTCTGTTTGCTGTGGTGAGAGTTTTTGTAAATGCCACAATGGGGATTCATCGGCACGCAAGGTATCAAGCTGATATTGCGCAAAGTAGCCAAGTTGAACGCCTTTTGCCAGTTGAACGGTGCCTGAAAGTGCGGTTAATTCTTGAGCTAAAAGTTTGATCAGCGTTGATTTACCTGCCCCATTTTTACCAAGCAAGCCAATGCGTGATCCGGGAACGAGATTAAGCTTAATTTTTTGTAAAATTTTGACCGCACTTTCGCCAATGCCATAACCTGCGGATGCTTTATCTATCATCACCAATGGATTAGGCAATGACAAAGGTTCACGAAATTCAAAGCTAAATGGATTATCTACATGCGCTGGCGCAATCAATTCCATTCGTTCTAAGGCTTTCATACGACTTTGGGCTTGTTTTGCTTTGGTGGCTTTTGCCTTGAAACGATCGATATATTTTTGTAAATGAGCTACTTTTTCCTGTTGTTGGCGGAAAAGTGCGGTCTGTTGCGACAATTTTTCTGCACGTTGCAGTTCGAAAGAAGAATAATCGCCGGTGTATTCATTCAGTTTTTGATTTTCAATATGAATAATTTTGTTCACGATGGAATCAAGAAAATCGCGATCATGAGAAATTAAAATTAATGTGCCTTGATATTGTGTCAGCCAACGTTCTAACCAAATGACTGCATCTAAATCTAAGTGGTTAGTGGGTTCATCAAGTAACAATAAATCGGATGGACAAAGCAATGCTTGCGCTAAATTTAAGCGCATACGCCAACCCCCAGAAAAGGATTTCACGGAGTGGTTAAGCGTTTCTTGGGAAAATCCCAAACCATGTAGCAGACTTGCCGCACGGGATTGAATCGTCCAAGCATCAATTGTGTCCAATTGTTCATGAATGCGAGCAATCGCATCGCCGTCATTTTTTTCGTTTGCTTGAATAAGGGCTTTTTGCAAACGGCAATATTCGCGATCACCTTCAATGACGTAATCAAGGGCAGACATATCTAATGCAGGCGTTTCTTGATTCACCCAAGATATCGCCCAGTTGGCAGGGTAACTGACTTCGCCACCTTCAGCTTGCATTTCTTTTTTGAGTAAAGCAAAAAGTGATGATTTACCACAGCCATTTTTGCCCACTAACCCGACTTTTTGCTTGGGATTAATCGTTGCGTTGGCATCTTCAAGTAGAATGTTGAGCCCGCGTTTTAAGGTAACATTTGAGAAAAAAATCATAATTATAAGTATAAAAAGGATAATGACAGCTATTTTCCTTTTTTTAACTGCTTTTGCAATGATTTATTTTTCCTCTAATTTATCAATTTTTGTTAAAAATTTGTGATTAGGATCACAAGTTGTAAAAAAAGACGTTTTTATATCAAATTTTTTGAAGTATCTTACCCCGTTGCAAACACAAGTGGTTTGGGTTTAGTAGAAAACTCAAGTGTAATTTTATTGACCTAGGAGTTTATTATGTTTGGTCCTTTTAAACCGGCTCCGCATATTGCAGAGCTACCTGCAGATAAAGTTGACGCAAGATATAAATTTTTGCGTTGGCAAGTTTTTGCGGGCATTTTCTTTGGCTATGCCGCTTATTATTTTGTGCGTGCTAACTTTGACTTAGCACAAAAGGGATTGATCGAAGCTGGAATGTATAACAAGGCAGAACTCGGTATTATTGGTACTGGGGCAGGCCTTGCGTATGGTTTATCAAAATTTGTAATGGCGAGTGTTTCAGACCGCTCTAACCCAAAAGTATTTTTACCATTTGGTTTATTGCTTTCTGGTCTTTGTATGACAATGATGGGGTTAATGCCTTGGGCAACTTCAGGCATTGCTGTCATGTTTGTGATGATTTTCTTAAATGGTTGGTTCCAAGGAATGGGATGGCCGCCATGTGGTCGTACAATGGTTCACTGGTGGTCTAAATCTGAACGTGGAACTATCGTATCAATCTGGAACTGTGCGCACAATGTTGGTGGTATGGTACCGGGTGCAATGGTGTTATTAGCAAGCGCCATTTACTTTAGCAACACAGGCGAACAAGCCACTGCAAAAGATGTATGGCAACAAGCACTTTATTATCCAGGTATTGCCGCAATGATTGCCGCTATTCCTGTTTATCTTGTCATGAAAGATACGCCACAATCTTGTGGTTTACCGCCAGTAGAAAAATGGCGTAACGACTATCCTGATGGCTATAACGAAGAAACCTCAGAAAAAGATTTAACCACAAAAGAAATCTTCGTTACTTATGTGCTTAAAAATAAATTATTATGGTACATCGCCATTGCTAACGTATTCGTTTATTTAATTCGTTATGGCGTATTGAAATGGTCTCCAGTGTACTTAGGCGAAGTAAAACACTTCAACATTAAAGGAACGGCGTGGGCTTATACCATTTATGAATTAGCCGCTATTCCAGGCACATTATTATGTGGTTGGGTATCAGATAAACTCTTCAAAGGTAAACGTGGTTTAACGGGCTTTATCTTCATGATTTTAACCACAATTGCGGTTTTTGCATTATGGAAAAACCCAGCAACTCCTGAAGCGGAATTAGCCTTATATGAAGGTAAACCATTCTATGAAAACCCATACCAATTAATGGACTTCATTTTAATGACAACAGTTGGTTTCTTAATTTATGGTCCTGTTATGTTAATTGGTTTACACGCCCTTGAGTTAGCACCTAAAAAAGCAGCGGGTACATCAGCAGGTTTCACAGGGTTATTTGGCTACCTAGGTGGGACAGTTTCTGCATCAGCAGTAGTAGGTTGGGCTGCAGAATATTATGGCTGGGACGGTGGTTTCTATGTGATGATCACTGGGGGGATTTTATCTATCATCCTAATGCTGATTGTTATGCTTGAAGAAGGCAAACATAAAGCGAAATTAGGTGATCACTACGGCAAATAATGGCTGATAGATTAACGAGGAAGAGTTTTTATGCTCTTCCTTTTTTTAACTAGCTATTTCAACATTGCTGATTTTTATTGAAGTTTAATAATGATTAATAAGTAAAAGACGAAGGAGAATATGATGTCTTTGTTTAAATTGAGTTTAATTGGTTTAAGTGTTGCGGCTATGGCTTTTTCAGTTAATGCAAAAGGCCCTAAACTACCTTATACCCACCAAGGGGTGACTGCCATTGATTATAGCCATGAAAAAGATGTGAAATGGGTTTCAGTAGAAGACATTGCACAGCAGTTAAAAGGCAAACCACCAATAACGGTTAGCCTTGATATTGATGATACAACGCTATTTTCTTCTCAATGTTTCTATTACGGTAAAAAAACATTCTCGCCTGATAGCATGGATTATTTACATGACCAAGCATATTGGAATTTTGTCGCCGATGGATGTGACAAATATTCTATTCCAAAAGAATCTGCAAAACGCATTATTGATATGCATCAAGCACGTGGCGATCAAATTATTTTCATTACAGGCCGCACACCACACGTCAATCATAAAGCGGGTCAAATTGATCAATTAGGGCTTATTTTGCAACAAGCTTTCCAAATCAAAAATATGCAACCAATCAATTACACCAAAGATACCCCCGTTGAGCCTTATAAATACGACAAAACAAAATATATTGTCGATCATAAAGTGGCTATTCATTATGGTGATAGTAATGATGATATTCTCGCTGCTCGTGAAGCCGGCATTCGCGGTATTCGTGTCATTCGCTCCGCTGCCAGCACCAACCGTCCATTGCCATTAAGCGGTGGTTATGGTGAAGAAGTGATTGTAGATTCTTCTTACTAAAAGAATATTTAGTAATATATTGCTGAAATTAAAGCATTTTTAACCGCACTTTCTTCTTTAAAATAGGAGACTTTTATGAAACTAAAAACCGTACTCACCTTAATGACATTGGCAACATTAACCGCTTGCAGCAATCAAGCTCAAGTGCAACAAGCCAATAATAAGGATAAGTTAGTTATTGCCCATCGTGGTGCAAGTGGCTACTTACCTGAGCATACACTAGAAAGTAAAGCACTCGCTTTTGGTCAAAAGGCAGATTATCTTGAGCAAGATTTAGTGATGACAAAAGATAATCGCTTAATTGTCATTCATGATCACTTTTTAGATGGTTTAACTGATGTGGCGAAAAAATTCCCTAACCGCAAGCGTGCAGATGGGCGTTATTATGTAATGGATTTCACTTTAAAAGAAATTCAAACATTAGAAATGACGGAAAACTTTAAAACAGAAAATGGTAAACAACAACAGGTTTACCCAAATCGTTTCCCTATGTTTAAGTCTCATTTTGTCATTCATACTTTTGAAGATGAACTTGAATTTATCCAAGGTTTAGAAAAATCAACGGGTAAAAAAATAGGTATTTATCCTGAAATCAAAGCACCGTGGCTACATCACAAAGAAGGTAAAGATATTGCCAAAGCAACCTTAGAAGTGTTGAAAAAATATGGTTATGATAAAAAATCAGATATGGTATATTTGCAAACCTTTGATTTTAATGAATTAAAACGGATAAAAACTGAATTAATGCCAAAAATGGGGATGAATTTAAAATTAGTCCAATTAATTGCTTATACGGATTGGCATGAAACAGAGGAAAAAAATGCTAAAGGAAAATGGGTAAATTATAGCTATGATTGGATGTTTAAAGATGGCGCAATGACGGAAGTCGCAAAATATGCCGATGGTGTAGGCCCCGCTTGGTATATGTTAGTCGATGATAAAAACTCTAAATTAGGTGATGTGAAATATACTCCGATGGTGCAAGATATTGCGAAAACAAAAATGGAATTACATCCTTACACAGTACGTAAAGATGCATTACCGCCATTTTTCACTAACATCAATCAAATGTATGACGCGCTTTACAACAAAGTGGGCGCGACAGGAGTGTTTACCGATTTCCCTGATTTAGCAGTGAAATTTTTGGGCAAAGATAAAGACTGCGCACAAAAATAACTAATTTGCTTTATTTATAATCATGAAGTGCGGTCAAAAATAATGAAAAATTTGACCGCACTTTTGTTTTAACGATTGTTTTGTTTATAAACATCAGTTTGGAAATTTAGTGATCTTGTTCACAAATCCTAGTCAAATTTGAGTATTTCTTCTTTTAGGGGAGTAAGATACAGTAAAATTTGTTGTACTTTTTCTTTATTTGTCTGTGGGGGCATTATGGCAATGTCATATCTTTATAAAAACGTGGGCGATTTCTCACCTGTCAACACCGATGTGATTATTATTGGTGGTGGAGCAACAGGGGCTGGAATTGCGCGCGACTGTTCATTACGCGGCTTAAAATGCATTTTATTAGAACGCCGCGACATCGCAACGGGCGCCACAGGGCGCAATCATGGGTTATTACATAGTGGTGGTCGTTATGCGGTTAATGACCGTGAATCGGCAGAAGAATGTATCAAAGAGAATTTGATTTTAAAAAATATTGCGCGCCACTGTGTGGATGATACCAAAGGTTTATTTATTACCTTGCCAGAAGATGATTTAAATTATCAAAAAACATTTATTGAGGCTTGTACAGCATCGGGCATTGAAGCGGTAGCCATTGATCCTGATTTAGCCCGTTATATGGAACCTTCCGTTAATCCTAATTTAGTGGGGGCAGTGGTGGTGCCTGATGGTTCCATCGATCCATTCCGTTTAACCGCGGCAAATATGATGGATGCAACCGAGCACGGCGCACAAGTTTTTACCTATTGCGAAGTGAAAGGCTTAATCCGCGAAGGCGGTAAAGTGATTGGGGTTCAGGTGTACGATCATAAAAATGCGGTGGAACGTCAATTCTTCGCGCCAATGGTGGTGAATGCAGGGGGAATTTGGGGGCAAGGAATTGCGGAATACGCGGACCTTAAAATTCGCATGTTTCCAGCCAAAGGCGCATTACTTGTGATGGGGCACCGCATTAATAAATTGGTTATTAACCGTTGCCGCAAACCTGCGGATGCAGATATTTTAGTACCCGGCGATACCATTTGTGTTATTGGCACGACTTCAGAACGCATTCCTTATGATCAAATTGATAATATGGAAATTACCCCTGAAGAAGTGGATATTTTATTCCGTGAAGGGGAAAAACTGGCTCCAAGTTTGCGCCATACTCGCGTATTACGCGCCTATGCGGGCGTGCGCCCGTTGGTGGCAACCGATGATGATCCATCGGGTCGTAATGTCAGCCGCGGTATCGTGTTGCTTGACCATGCCGAGCGCGATGGATTGGACGGTTTTATCACTATCACAGGTGGTAAATTAATGACTTATCGTTTAATGGCTGAATGGGCAACGGATTTAGTGTGCAAAAAATTAAACGTGAATAAAAAATGTGAAACGGCTGACCGCACTTTGCCGGGTTCTGATGAAAGCCGCGATGAAATAAATAAAAAAATTATCAATATTCCAAAAACCATTAGCAGTTCCGCGGTCTATCGCCATGGCACACGGGCTAAACCAATGCTTGAGAATGAACGTTTAGATCGCTCTTTAGTGTGCGAATGCGAAGCGGTGACGGCAGGCGAAGTGCGTTATGCCGTTGAACAACTTAATGTGAA
Organism: Alitibacter langaaensis DSM 22999; assembly: GCF_003096995.1. Classification (GTDB taxonomy): domain Bacteria; phylum Pseudomonadota; class Gammaproteobacteria; order Enterobacterales; family Pasteurellaceae; genus Exercitatus; species Exercitatus langaaensis. The sequence continues at coordinate 77,757 of NZ_QENU01000006.1, forward strand.
TAATTTGGTGGATTTACGCCGCCGCACTCGTGTGGGTATGGGTACTTGCCAAGCTGAACTTTGCGCTTGCCGTGCGGCTGGATTAATGGCGCGTTTTGACGTGGCAACTGCAAGCCAATCTACGATGCAGCTAAATTCATTTATGGAAGAACGTTGGCGCGGTATTCAGCCCATTGCTTGGGGCGAAGCCATGCGCGAAGCAGAATTTACCAGCTGGATTTACCAAAGTTTACTCGGTTTAAATGATGTTCAACCACAAGCGGTAGAAGGAGTGAACAACAATGAATTTTGATGTCGTGATTATTGGCGGCGGCCTTGCAGGTTTAACTTGTGGTATCGCGTTACAACAGCAAGGCAAACGTTGTGCGATTGTGAATAATGGCCAAGCCGCAATTGATTTTGCTACGGGTTCAATGGATTTATTATCACGTTTGCCAAATGGCGAAAATGTTGTCAATTTTGACCGCGCTTTTGATGCTTTAAAAGCACAAATGCCAACCCATCCTTATTGTTTGATTGGCAAATCGCAAGTGATTGAAAAAGCCAAAGAATTTGAAGTGTTAGCGCAAAAATTAAAATTAGGCTTGTTGGGCTCTGTTGAACAAAATCATCATCGTGTCACGCCATTAGGCGGGTTGCGAGCAACATGGCTTTCACCCAATAGTGTGCCAACGGTGATGGCAAATAAAGCATTAAGTTACAACAGCATTGCGATTTTAGGCATTGAAGGCTATCACGATTTCCAACCGCAATTATTAGCGGATAATTTATTGCAGCAACCGCAATTCGCTCAGATGTCTATTCGCACGGGCTATTTACGCATTCCTGAGTTAGATTTTTTGCGCCAACAATCCCGCGAATTTCGTAGCGTGCATATTGCGCAATCTTTAGAGCAAAATATTGTATTTAAAGCCTTAATTCAAGAAATTGAACTCGAGGCGAAAGATGTTGATGCGGTTTTCTTGCCCGCTTGCTTTGGTTTGGATAGCCAAGAATTCTTTAATCGTTTGCAAGACAGCACTTCACTACAATTGTTTGAATTACCAACCTTGCCGCCATCATTATTAGGTGGTCGCCAGCACAAATTACTACGTCAACGTTTTGAAAGCCTTGGTGGCACGATGATGAATGGCGATAGAGCCTTGCGAGCAGAGTTTGAAGGTGATCGAGTAAAACAAATTTTCACGCAAATTCATGAAAACGAACCCATTAGCGCAACGCATTTTGTCTTGGCATCGGGCAGTTTTTTTAGCAATGGTTTGGTGTCAGAATTTGATGATATTTATGAACCAGTATTCCATGCTGATATGGTTAAAACGGAACAATTTGACCCAACAAATCGTTTTACCTGGACGACAAAACGTTTTGCTTCAGCGCAGCCATATCAATCTGCTGGTGTGGTGATTAATGAACATTGTCAGCTACAAAAGTGCGGTCAAAAAATTGAAAATTTATATGCAGTAGGTTCGGTAATTGGTGGCTATAATGCCATTGAATTGGGCTGTGGTTCTGGGGTTGCAGTCGTTTCTGCGCTGACTGTTGCTGATCATATTTTAGCGAATTTAGCGCAATAAGGAGGCAGTTATGAATATTCAAGAACTCATTGCCAATGCGCAAAAAGAATTAGATTCTGCACCATTGCAACATCACGCGCATACAGACGAAAGTTTTGAACATTGTTTGAAATGTACCGCTTGTACGGCAGTTTGCCCCGTGACCAAGGTTAATCCATTTTATCCAGGGCCGAAACAATCGGGCCCTGATGGCGAACGGCTGCGTTTAAAATCAGCGGATTTTTATGATGAAGCGCTGAAATATTGCTTAAACTGCAAACGCTGCGAAGTGGCTTGTCCGTCAGATGTAAAAATTGGTGATATTATTGTGCGTGCGCGCAATAAACATATTGATCGCCAACACAAATCTGCTGTGCATAAATTACGCGATGCCATTTTGAGTAATACCGATATTATGGGCTCTCTCAATACGCCATTAGCGCCGATTGTGAATACCATTACAGGCTTGAAAGCAACTAAATTTTTGCTAGAAAAAACTATTGGCGTGAGCAAACATCGTCAGTTGCCTAAATATGCTTTTGGCACATTCCGAAATTGGTATTTGAAAAAAATGGCGGCGGAACAAGCCAAATATAATCATAAAATTGCTTATTATCATGGCTGTTATGTGAATTATAACAATCCGCAATTAGGCAAAGAGCTGATTGATGTTTTCAATGCATTAGATATTGGCGTGGTGTTGTTAGAAAAAGAGAAATGCTGTGGCTTGCCATTAATGGTGAACAGTTTTCCTGAACGCGCTAAAAAAATTGCCCAATTTAATACCGATTACATTGAAAAAATGGTAGATGAAAATGGCTTAGATGTGATTGGAGAGGCGTCAAGTTGCACCCTAAATCTGCGTGATGAATATCATCATATTTTGGGCATAGACAATGTGAAAGTGCGTCCGCATATTCATATGGTTACCCCGTATTTATTCAAATTGTTTGAACAAGGCAAAAAACTGCCACTGAAACCATTGAAATTACGTGTCGCCTATCACACTGCTTGCCATGTGGAAAAAGCAGGCTGGGCGCCTTACACTTTAGAAGTGTTAAAACAAATTCCTGAGTTAGAAATTGTGATGTTGCCAAGCCAATGTTGTGGTATTGCAGGAACTTATGGTTTTAAAGCTGAGAATTATGAGAAATCACAAGCGATAGGTAAAAACTTGTTTGAAAATATTAATGCCGGTGGTTTTGATTATGTAGTTTCAGAATGTCAAACCTGTAAATGGCAAATTGATATGTCAAGTAATGTCACCTGTGTTCATCCTATCACCCTGTTGGCTATGTCTTTGGCGCGTTAATTTAACAATTCAGGTATTTTATAGCACGTATTTTTATGCGTGCTTTTTTATTTGTTATTTATAGTGAAACTCGAATAAAAACAGACGGTAAAACAGCAAAAGTGCGGTCTGATTTTTCATTATTTTTTGGCGGTATAACAATAATTTTCAATGATCAGCGATTGTTCAGCTATAATGAGCCAATTTTGATATTTATTCGGAGTTTATTATGACCCCAAGTGCCATTACACTTTGTTTTCTCGTGTTCGCCATTATTATGTTCGCATGGGAAAAATTACCGCTTGCAGTAACAGCGATGATTGTTTGCGTGGGATTATCGCTTTCAGGTGTGCTCCCCCAAAAAGATGCTTTTCTTGGTTTTGTTGACACCAATGTGATCTTATTTGCGGCAATGTTTATTATTGGCGGTGCGCTGTTTGAAACGGGGATGGCGAATAAAATTGGTGGAATTGTCACTAAATTTACCACCAGCGAATTAAAGCTAATGACGGTATTAATGGTTATTACTGGCTTGATGTCTGCGGTGCTATCTAATACAGGCACTGCAGCTATTTTAATTCCTGTGATTTTAGGTATTTCAGTTAAATCTGGCTTTGCCCGCTCTCGTCTATTAATGCCAATGGCATTCGCCTCAACCTTGGGCGGCAACTTATCTCTCATTGGTTCACCGAATAATCTGGTGGTGCAAGGGGTGCTAGAAAATGCAGGACATAAATTTGGTTTCTTTGAATATGCCAAAATCGGCATTCCAATGCTGATTATTGGCGTATTATTTTTTGTCTTTATTGGTTATCGTTTATTGTCACAAAAAGAAAATAGCAGCACAAACGACAATGATGTTCACGTGTTTCATCGCCACGATAACCCTATTCCGAAATGGAAACAGTGGGTCTCATTTGCCGTGTTAATGGCAACGTTATTTGCCATGGTGTTTGAGGATGTAATTGGCATCAAACTGTATTTATCCGCTTGTGTTGGCGCATTAATTTTGGTGATTTTGCGTGTAATTACCGAAAAACAAGCCTATGAAGCGATTGATAGCCAAGTGATCTTCTTATTTGCGGGTACGCTTGCCTTGGCGGAAGCCCTAAAACGCACAGGGGCGGGTGCCGATATTGCCCACACCATTATAGGCTGGCTGGGCCCTCAGGCGAATTCGCATTTATTATTACTCACTATCCTATTATTAAGCTGTGCGCTAACCAATTTTATGTCTAACACCGCCACGGCAGCATTATTAGCGCCAATTGGGCTTTCCATTGCGCAAACATTGGGTGCCGATCCCCGTGCTGTATTAATGGCGGTGGTGGTGGGTTCATCGTGCGCTTTTGCCACCCCTATTGGTACGCCAGCGAACACGATGATTTTATCTGTCGGGCGTTATCGTTTCGGTGATTACGCAAAAGTGGGCGTGCCGTTAATTATGATTATGATCGCAGTGAGTATGGTTTTATTACCTATTTTCTTCCCATTTTTTCCACAACAATAATCAATTAAGCGCAGACTCAAGCTAGAGTATGCGCTTTTTATTTCCGTTATTTAAGGAGAATAAAATGTTAAATCAAAGGTTTATTGGCTTAGGCGTGGCAGGCAATTTTGCAGGACACCTTGAGCAAGCTGGCGAAGCGGCTGATTTTATGAATGTAAAAACACAAGAAGCAATACAGCCCAAAGCGATTTTCCCTTTTTATGTTCCCTGTGAAAAACTCGATGATCTCACCCAGTTTCTCACGGTTTTTCCACTTTCATCAACGCAATTAAATTTCCCCAAAGACGCGGATAATTTACAGATTGAGCCTGAAATTGCGCTTATTTGTGATGTGAAATATACAAATGAAAAAACAGGCAAAAAAGTCACCGCACTTTTGCCGACTCATTTTGCTGCTTACAACGATTGTTCCATTCGCCGCCCGAATGCGCGCAAAATTTCAGAGAAAAAGAACTGGGGCAATCATTCAAAAGGTATGGCTAGCCATTGGATTGCCTTAGATCAATTTACTGCAGGCGGCAACATTGATGATTATCGCATTGCTTGCTTCCACAAACGCAATGGTAAACTCAATGAATACGGTGTGGATAGCCCTGCCGTGGGTTATAGTTATTTCCATGAAAAACTGCTGAACTGGATTGTTGATCACATGAATAATCAGCCTGACGAAGGACCAATGAACAATATTGCCCATTTGCTCCAACAAGCGGATTACCCAAGCAAAGCTGTCATCAGCATCGGCGCCACGCGTTATACGGAATTTGGTGAAAGCAACTATCTACAAATTGGCGATAAAGCCATGGTAGTGGTTTACAACGGCAAACAACACACCCACAAACAAATTTTAGAAATGGCAGAAAAAGAACAATTCGCCAGCAACATTTCCGCTTTAATACAAACGGTAAGCTAAAAAAGTGCGGTCAAATTTTTAAAATTTTGACCGCACTTTTGTTTTAAATTTTCCTTTCATTTTGAATTACAATAATTTTCCGAAAGAAAATCTTGTGCAGATTTTCTTATTGTGATCTCGGTCACAGATCGGCTGAAACGAATTCAGTAGAATAAACTGGCGATTTTAAAAGCAAAAAAGAAGGAAATAAAAATGACCCCAGCAGAGCTGTTTGGTGAAGGGATAAACCTAATGTTATCGGGTATGGGTTTTGTACTTGTATTTTTGCTCATTCTTATTTTGGCGATTAGAGTGAGTTCCACCCTGATTAATCGGTTTTTTCCAGAACCTATTCCCACTCCAAAAACACAACAAAATTCGACCGCACTTTCTGCGTCAACAAGTGATTTAGAGCGTCTTCGCCCCGTCATTGTTGCCGCTATTGCACATCATCGTCGTTCTCAAGGCTTAAATTAATAAGGATATGTTATGACTAAAAAAATTAAAATTACTGATGTTGTTCTTCGTGATGCACATCAATCTCTTTTTGCAACACGTTTACGTCTTGATGATATGTTGCCGATTGCGGCGGAATTGGATGATATTGGTTATTGGTCGCTTGAAGCTTGGGGCGGAGCAACCTTTGACAGCTGTATCCGTTTTTTAGGCGAAGACCCGTGGGTGCGTTTGCGTGAATTGAAAAAAGCTTGCCCAAAAACCCCATTGCAAATGTTGCTGCGCGGGCAAAATCTTTTAGGTTATCGTCATTATGCTGATGATGTGGTAGATCGCTTTGTGGAACGCTGTGTCGCCAATGGTATGGATGTATTCCGCGTGTTTGATGCATTGAACGATCCGCGCAATATGAAAGCCGCATTGCAAGCGGTGAAGAAAAACGGCGGTCATGCTCAAGGCACATTAAGTTATACCACAAGCCCTGTTCATACGCTACAAACTTGGTTAGATACCACGGAGCAATTGCTTGAAATTGGTGTAGATAGCCTTGTGATCAAAGATATGTCGGGCATTTTAAACCCAATGGCAGCGGCAGAATTAGTGGGTGAAATTAAAAAACGCTTTGATGTGCAACTGCATTTACATTGTCACGCAACCACAGGTATGTCAGAAATGGCGTTATTGAAAGCCATTGAAGCAGGTGTGGATGGCGTAGATACGGCGATTTCTTCTATGTCTGGCACCTATGGGCATCCAGCCACCGAAGCGATAGTCGCCACCTTGCAAGGTACTGAATTTGACACAGGATTGGATATTCCGCGCTTAGAAAAAATTGCGGCTTATTTCCGTAATGTACGCAAAAAATATGCCAAATTTGAAGGACAATTGCGTGGCGTGGACAGCCGTATTCTTGTGGCACAAGTGCCGGGCGGCATGCTAACAAACCTTGAAAGCCAATTAAAACAACAAAATGCTAGCGATAAACTTGATCTTGTATTAGAAGAAATTCCTAAAGTTCGCAAAGACTTAGGCTATATTCCATTGGTCACGCCAACCTCGCAAATTGTGGGCACACAAGCAGTGATTAACGTGTTAATGGGTGAACGCTATAAAACTATCGCAAAAGAAACAGCAGGCATCTTGAAAGGGGAATACGGCAAAACCCCAGCGCCCGTTGATTCAGCATTGCAAGCTCGTGTGCTTGAAGGCGCACAGCCAATGACAGACCGCCCAGCTGATCATATTGCCCCTGAAATGGCAAAAATTGAAGCAGAAGTGGTTGCAACTGCGAAAGAAAAAGGCGTGAAATTGGCAGAAAATACCGTTGATGATGCGTTAATTGTTGCCTTATTCCCACAAATCGCTTGGAAATTCCTAGAAAATCGTGATAACCCATCAGCCTTTGAGCCTGCACCAACGGCAGAAAGCGCGGTGGAAAAAAATACTGAAAAATCGACCGCACTTGCAGCGGCTAAAGCGCCTGCGGGTTCAGCCGTTTATATGGTGGAATTAGAAGGCAAAGCCTTTGTTGTGAAAGTGAGTGAAGGTGGCGATGTTTCTGCAATTACGCCAGCTGCCGCACCAGCAACAACCCCAACGCCAGCAGCACCTGCACCGTCTGCAGAAGGTGTGCCTGTTACTGCACCAATGGCTGGGAATATTTGGAAAGTGGTGGCGACTGAAGGTCAAACTGTCGCAGCGGGTGATGTGTTATTTATTCTCGAAGCAATGAAAATGGAAACCGAAGTGAAAGCTGCGCAAGCAGGCACTGTTCGTGGCATTCAAGTGAAAGCGGGTGATGCGGTGGCTGTGGGCGATACCGTGATGACCTTAGCTTAAGGAGCAATAAATGGAGAGTATTATTGCATTAATCCAAGGCACGGGCATTCTGCATATGGAATGGGGGCAAGCGGTAATGCTTGTCATCAGTGTGTTGTTGCTGTGGCTTGCGATTTCAAAAAAATTTGAACCACTTTTGTTATTGCCTATCGGTTTTGGCGGATTGCTGTCTAATTTGCCAGAAGCGGGTTTAGCGATGACCGCATTAGAAAATTTACTGCACTTAGGCACACCAGAGCAAATTGGCAAAATTGCTGCAGAATTAGGCGTTATGGCAGATCCTGCGGCAATAAAAACCGCACTTGCTTCTGTGCCGGCATCGGTTGTGAATCATCTGGAAACGATGTCTGGGGATATGGGTTATAGCGCAGGGATTTTAGCCCTGTTCTATAAAGTGGCAATTAGTTATGGTGTTGCGCCCCTTATTATTTTTATGGGGGTTGGCGCAATGACAGATTTTGGCCCGTTATTAGCTAATCCAAAAACATTGTTACTCGGTGCAGCCGCGCAGTTTGGTATTTTTGCTACGGTGCTTGGTGCGCTCACATTGAACTATTTTGGCATTATTGAATTTACTTTGCCACAAGCGGCTTCAATCGGGATTATTGGCGGCGCAGATGGCCCAACTGCCATTTATTTAACTAGCAAACTAGCGCCAGAATTGCTTGGTGCCATTGCGGTGGCGGCTTATTCTTATATGGCATTAGTACCATTGATTCAACCACCAATTATGAAAGCATTAACCACGGAAGAAGAACGCAAAATTCGTATGACTCAACTGCGCAGTGTGAGTAATACAGAAAAAATTTGCTTCCCGATTATTTTGTTATTGTTGGTTGGTTTATTGCTGCCTGATGCCGCGCCGTTACTCGGTATGTTCTGTTTTGGCAATTTAATGCGTGTCAGCGGCGTGGTGGATCGTTTAAGCGACACCACACAAAATGCATTAATCAATATCACTACCATTGTGTTAGGTTTATCTGTGGGCTCTAAACTGATTGCAGATAAATTCTTACAACCGCAAACCTTGGGGATTTTATTACTTGGCGTTGTTGCCTTTGGTATCGGCACAGGTTGTGGGGTATTAATGGCAAAATTGATGAATAAATTCAGCAAAAACAAAATTAATCCATTGATTGGTTCCGCTGGCGTTTCTGCGGTGCCAATGGCGGCGCGTGTTTCTAATAAAGTTGGGCTAGAGGCTGATAGCCAAAACTTTTTACTTATGCACGCCATGGGGCCAAATGTAGCAGGTGTCATTGGCTCTGCCATCGCCGCAGGTATCATGTTGAAATATGTTTCAGCGATGATGTAACAACCCAATAAAAATTTACTAAAAAATGACCGCACTTTATCGATAAAGATTAAGTGCGGTTTTTTATTTGCAAATAATTTTTATTTACAATATATTGATTATATTAGAAATAATTCAAAATTTATTGATCTCGCTCACAGTATCTAATTCATAGCAATGGTATAAATAAAATATTATTTATTTCTTTTTATGGAGTGATTCGTATGGTTAATAATCCAACAACAAGTCGTCGTCGCTTTCTTAAAGCAAGTGGAATGACAGCGCTTGCTGCATCTAGTGGAGTGTCACTGCCTTTTGCGGTGAAAGCCAATGAGCAGGCTCAGAACTCATCTTCTACAAGTGAAGAAAAAGTGGTGTGGAGTGCTTGTACCGTAAACTGTGGTAGCCGTTGTCCGTTGAGAATGCATGTAAAAGATAATCAAATTTTATATGTTGAAACGGATAATACGGGTACAGACACTTATAATGTGGATCATCAAGTTCGCGCGTGTTTGCGTGGGCGTTCAATGCGCCGCCGTGTTTATAATCCTGATCGCTTGAAATATCCAATGAAACGTGTGGGAAAACGTGGCGAGGGTAAATTTAAACGTATTTCTTGGGATGAAGCATTAACGGAAATTGCTCAATCATTACGTAAAAATATTGATAAATACGGCAATGAAAGTATTTATCTAAACTATGGTACAGGCACATTAGGCGGAACTGTCACCAAATCTTGGCCACCTGGCTCAACTTTAGTGGCGCGTTTAATGAATTGTATCGGCGGATATTTAAACCATTATGGCGATTATAGTACAGCGCAAATTGCCGTAGGCTTAGATTACACTTATGGCGGTGGCTGGGCATTGGGTAATGGTTTAGCTGATATTGAAAACACAAAACTCATTGTGCTTTTTGGTAATAATCCTTCTGAAACCCGCATGAGTGGCGGTGGATTGACTTATTGTTTTGAGCAAGCCAAAGCAAAATCGAATGCTAGAGTGATTATTATTGATCCGCGCTATACGGATACTGGTGTGGGCAAAGAGGACGAATGGATTCCTATCCGCCCAGGCACAGATGCGGCACTGGTGTCCGCACTTGCCTATGTATTGATTACTGAAAATATGGTTGATCAGGCATTTTTAGACAAATATTGTGTTGGCTATGATGAAAAAACCTTGCCTGCTGATGCACCTAAAAATGGTCACTATAAAGCCTATATTTTAGGTCAAGGCGATGACGGCATTGCCAAAACCCCTGAGTGGGCGTCTAAAATCACAGGTATTCCAACCGACCGTATTATTAAATTAGCGCGTGAAATTGGTCAAGCAAAACCAGCTTACATTTCACAAGGTTGGGGGCCACAACGCCGTAGTAATGGTGAGCTTATTTCTCGTGCGATTGCTATGTTGCCGATTTTAACAGGTAATGTGGGGATTAGTGGCGGAAATACTGGGGCAAGAGAAAGCGCCTATGGAGTGCCATTTGTACGAATGCCAACCTTAACAAACCCGATTCAAGCAAGTATCCCAATGTTTTTATGGACGGATGCGATTATTCGCGGGCCTGAGATGACAGCAACATCCGATGGTATTCGAGGCGTTGAAAAATTATCTGCACCAATTAAAGTGATTTGGAATTATGCGAGTAACTGCTTGATTAATCAGCATGCAGAAATTAATCGAACCCATGAAATTCTACAAGATGACTCCAAATGTGAATTAATCATTACCATTGATAACCACATGACGTCTACAGCTAAGTATAGCGATATTTTATTGCCAGATTGTACAACATCAGAGCAAATGGATTTCTGCTTAGATGCCTTTGTTGCCAATATGAACTATGTCATCTTTGCCGATCAAGTCGTTAAACCATCATTTGAGTGCCGTAATATCTACGATATGCTGAGTGATTTAGCCGAAAAACTTGGCGTAAAAGAACAATTTACAGAAGGCAGAACTCAAGAACAATGGCTACGTCATATTTATGAGCAATCTCGCCAAGAGTTACCTGAGCTTCCAACCTTTGAAGAATTTAGACAACAAGGTATCTTCAAAAAAGTGGATCCAAAAGGTTTCTATATTGCCTATAAAGATTTCAGAGATAATCCTGAAGCCAATCCATTAAAAACGCCATCAGGAAAAATTGAAATCTATTCATCTCGCTTAGCGGAAATTGCTCGTACGTGGAAATTGGAAAAAGACGAAGTGATTCATCCGTTGCCAGTGCATACGGATAGTTTTGAGCATTATGGTGATCCATTAATGGAGAAATACCCACTGCAATTAACAGGCTTCCATTACAAAGCAAGAACTCACTCAACCTATGGCAATGTGGATGTGATTAAAGAAGCAAATCCACAAGAGGTTTGGATTAATCCTATTGATGCTGAACCGCGCGGAATCAAAAATGGCAGTATGATTCGCATCTTTAATGATCGTGGCGAAGTGCGAATTAATGCCAAAGTTACACCTCGTATTATCCCAGGCGTTGTGGCATTAGGTGAAGGGGCTTGGTATGCGCCAGATAATAATAAAGTTGACCACTCTGGTTGTATTAATGTTCTCACAACACAACGTCCATCGCCATTAGCGAAGGGTAATCCGCAACATTCAAATTTAGTTCAAATTGAAAAATTATAGGAGTAGCGATGATGAAACAACATGGCTTTTACTTTGATTCTGAACGCTGCACTGGGTGTAAAACCTGTGAATTAGCTTGTAAGGATTACAAAGATTTAGGAACGGATGTTAATTTCCGCCGTATTTATGAATATGCAGGGGGAAATTGGGTTCAAGGCAACGATGGCTGTTGGAACCAAGATGTGTTTGCTTATTACACCTCTATTTCTTGCAATCATTGTTCAGATCCCGCTTGCGCTAAAGTGTGTCCGACAGGGGCAATGCATAAAAATGAAGACGGTTTTGTGATTGTGAACGAAGAAACCTGTATCGGTTGCCGTTATTGCCATATGGCTTGTCCTTATGACGCACCACAATTTGATGCGAAAAAAGGGCATATGACAAAATGTGATGGGTGCTATTCACGGGTTAAAGAAGGAAAAAAACCAATTTGCGTGGAATCTTGTCCATTGCGTGCATTAGATTTTGGCCCTATTGATGAATTGCGTGAAAAATACGGCGATCAAGCGTCTATTGCACCATTACCGTCAGCAGAATTAACCCAACCAAACTTAGTGATTAAACCAAATAAAAATGCACGTCCTAGCGGCGATGCCAATGGTTTCTTAGCAAATCCAAGAGAGGTATAAAATGAACGGATTACATGAATTACCCTTAGTGATTTTCACTGTGCTTGCACAAAGTGCGGTCGGTTGTTGGTTAATTTTTACTTTCGTGCTGTGCCGAGAGAATAATCAAGCAAGTCGCCATTACTTAAACAAAGTGATTTTTATCTTGCTTGCGTTGTTAGGCATTGGATTTATTTCATCAGTCCTTCACTTAGGCACGCCACTACGCGCGTTCAATAGCTTAAACCGCGTTGGCTCATCAATGCTGAGCAATGAAATTGCAAGTGGCGCCGTGTTTTTTGCCTTAGCAGGTTTTTATTGGTTATTGGCTGTGCTGGGGAAAATGCCTCAAGGTTTAGCAAAATTATGGTTAATTTTGACCGCACTTGTTGGCTTAGTATTTATGTATATGATGAATAATCTTTATCATATTAATACTGTGCCGACCTGGAACACAGCATTTACCTCATGGCATTTCTATCTAACAATTGTGATTGGCGGCTCGGCTTTAGCCTATGCATTATTAAATGCAAATTCAGAGAAAACCTACCAATTACGTTGCACACCAATGCTTTATTGCTTAGGCGTGTTTTTATCTGCCATCGTGGTGATTTACCAAGGTTTTGGTTTAAGCCACATTCATAGTGCAATCCAGCAAGCTTCTGCATTAGTGCCAGATTATGCCGTCATGCACGTGGTTCGCTTATGTTTATTAGCGATTGCAGGGCTATTATTATTGAAAGTCAAAAATGCGTTCGCTTCAGGTTTCGCCGTGGTTATCGTATTATTGGCGGAAATGATCGGGCGCACCGTGTTTTATGGTTTGCATATGACTGCAGGAACCGCGATTGCAGGATAATTATCCCATTTTTTAACCGCACTTCTTTTGGTCTAACCACAAAGTGCGGTTAATTTTTAAGGAATTTTATGACAGAAGTACAACAATGGATTGCCACAACAGGGCGTTTGCTTGGTGCGATTTTTTATTACGAACCGAGCACCGAACAGGTTCGCCCAATTATTCATTTTTTTCATCAACCGAATTGGGCAGATGAATGGGGCGTTGATGTTAATTCAGAAATTCAAACGTTGCTCAAAGCAGAGCCAACGGAAGAACAGTTTCAAGCACTTTTTTTAGGCCCTAACGATTTACCAGCACCACCTTGGAGTTCAGTTTATCTAGATCCCGAAGGGGTCATTTTTGGTAATTCGCTATTAGCGTTGCGTGAATTTTTGTCAACGAATCAGATTGCGGCGTTAGGTAAACAAGGCGAACCCGAAGATCATTTTGGTTTAATGCTTATGCTCGCCGCCTATATCGCAGAAACGAAACCTGAAATATTAAATGAATATTTATCACAGCATTTATTGCCTTGGGGATCGCATTTTCTCCGTCTTTTTGCACAAAATGCCAATGCACCTTTTTATCAAGGCATTGCATTATTGGCGCAAGAAACCCTGGCAATTTGGCAAGATGAATTAGGTGTAAGCGTAAAAGATGTTCAATTTTACCGATAAGAAAAATCAGAAAGATGAACGCTATTATCAAGCCTATCTTTCTCATCATGTTATTTCTCGTCGGAATCTCTTTCGTGGCATTTTAGGGGGGAGCGAAAAACACCTTCAACAAGATGCCAAACGGGCGGTTCCTCGTCCGCCATTTGCCGCGAAAGAACACCTTTTTTTGAACGCTTGTAATGGCTGTGGGGATTGTGTTTCCGCTTGTCCGAATAGCATTTTACAAATATCCGAAGGGAAGGTCATGCTAGATTTGGGCTACTCAACCTGTTCTTTTTGTGGACGCTGCGCAGATGCTTGCATACAACAAGCATTGCATCGCGCCTTTCGGGCTGATACCGAGTTACGCCCTACGTTCTTATCTTCTTGCATTCAACATTCTCATCAATCCTGTGAATGCTGCCAACAAGCTTGCCCAAAACAAGCTATTTCGCCCGATCTGCAAGTTGATCCGCTTCGTTGTAATGGCTGTGGTGAATGTCAATTAAGCTGTTTTGTTTCTGCGATAAGATTAACTTTAGACAGTTAAAGCCTTTGAGAAAAGATAACAGCCTCTATTTTTAAATACCTCAAACCGTTTTTGTCTTGCAAAAACAATCATTTAAATGATCATCAACCAATCCCATAGATTGCATAAATGCATAGCAGGTGGTTTCGCCAACAAAAACAAATCCACGTTTTTTTAAGGCTTTAGAAAGTGCTTTAGAGGTTTCGGTTTTGCTTGGGATGGCGCTGAGATTGGCAACATCGTTAATTTGTGGACGATGATCGACAAAAGACCATACAAAATGGCTGAAATTTTCACCGCACTTTTGCATGGCAAGATAAGCCTTGGCATTTTTAACAATGGCTTCTAATTTGGCACGATGTCGAATTAACCCTGCATTTTGCATTAATTTATCAATATCATCAGCGGTCATTTGAGCGATTTTTTCAGGATCAAATTGATGAAATGCAGCACGATAGGTCTCACGTTTTTTCAATACCGTAATCCATGAAAGCCCCGCTTGTTGCCCTTCAAGACAAAGTTTTTCAAAGAGTTTTAAACTGTCGAATTGGGGTTTTCCCCATTCATTGTCGTGGTAATCAATATAAATTTGGCTGTCGCCAGCCCATGGGCATCGCATTATGGTTTCTCCTGTAAATCTGCCAATGTGTTGAAATTACGAAAAGCGTTTTTTTGTTCAGAAAAGTCCACTTTTGCCGCCCCTTGTTCGCGCATAAAAATCAGCATTCGGCGTTCACCGCGGGCAAGATAATCTTCAAGTGCGGTCGATAATTGGCAAGAAAGTAAGCAAAAAGTGGGGTGATCTCGTTCTCCATCATGAGCATAAGCGGCTAAAACTTGCTGATTTTCCACCGCACTTTTTAATTTTTCTACTAAATTTAGCGGCAAGTACGGACTATCGCAGGGAACAAATAGCACATTGTCGGTTGTGGCGTGGCGTAACGCGGTTAATATACCGCTTAATGCCCCTTGGAAACCTTCGATTTCATCACAAAAAATCGGCACGCCAAATTGGGCATAATCAGTCAAACTGCGGTTAGCATTAATGGAAATTTGACGGATTTGGGGTGTGAGCCGTTCTAAAATATGCGCCACTAAAGGTTTGCCATTCAAAAGTTGCAAGCCTTTATCTGCGCCATTCATTCGCCGAGCCAATCCGCCAGCTAAAATTACCGCACTTATTGTGATCATTGTTTGTCAATTGCCCCTAATTCAAGTATCATTCTGCGTTAGCTAATTTTAAAGGAAAATTTTATGAAATGTCATCGTTTGAATGAAGTATTAGAACTTTTACAACCATATTGGTCTAAAAAAGACCCAGAAATGAGCTTAATGCAAATTTTACAAAGCATTGCGGATGAAGCGGGTTTTGATAAACCGTTAGCGGAATTATCGGACGAAGTGATTATTTATCAATTAAAAATGCGTGATGCGGGTAAATTTGATCCTATTCCAGGCATCAAAAAAGACTACGAAGAAGATTTTAAAACAGCGCTATTAAAAGCGCGCGGTATTATTAAATAAGGATAAATGATGAAAAAATTTCTTTTTTCTTTGGTAGCGGTAGCCGCTGCAATAACAGGTTTTAATGCGCAAGCTGCAGAATTAAAAGATGGCGAACAATATATTACCTTAAGTCAAGAACGTTCTGCTCAGCCTGAAGTGATTGAGTTTTTCTCTTTCTATTGCCCACATTGTTATAACTTTGAAATGCAGTATAAAATCCCTGCAAAGGTTAAAGCGGACTTACCTAAAGACGCAACATTCAAACAATATCATGTGGATTTTTTAGGCCTACAAGGCGCAAACTTAACGCGTGCTTGGGCGTTAGCGATGGCATTGGGCGTGGAAGATAAAGTAAAACCTGCATTGTTTGAAGCTGCACAGGCAAACGCATTCAAATCTATGGATGATATTCGTCAAAAATTTATCGACAATGGCGTAACAGCTGAACAATTTGATGGTGGCATCAGCAGCTTTGCGGTAACCGCATTGACGAAAAAACAACAGAATTTAGTTGAACTATTCCAAGTGCACGGCGTGCCAGATTTTTATGTAAATAATAAATTCCGCGTAAATCCAGAAGGTTTGTCTCATGACGATTTTGTGGGTGACTACGTAAAAACTGTTATCGAATTATTGAAAAAATAATATCCCTTAGGAGTATAAAATGGCTGAGAGTTTCAGTGTTGAACGTCGTTTCTTCGACGATAAAAATTATCCGCGTGGCTTTTCACGTCACGGTGACTATACCATTAAAGAAGCACAAGTGTTAGAGCAATATGGTCAAGCGTTTAAAGCCTTAGATTTAGGTGAGCGTGAAGCCAAAACAGCAGAAGAAAAAGATTTTGTGGCAATGTGCAAAGGGAAACGTCAGCCAGAAACTTTCTTTGAGAAAACATGGAATAAATATCGCTCATTAACGGGCAAAACTAAACGTGTCTATACCTTATCTGGTGTGGTAGCGGATAGCCTTGAAGATATGAGCAGCGCAGACTAATTCCCCTACCAAATGAACGAAAAGGCTTGAGAAATCAAGCCTTTTGTTTTTGCCTATGTTAAAATCCGCCCATGATGAATAGAGAAAGAAATTCAAACCTAATGCAATCCTTACCTATTGAACAATATGACGAATTATTAGCAAAAAAATGCCAAAAATTGACCGCACTTTTGTCCCCTTTTGCGGCGCCTAAACTTGAGCTATTTGCTTCGCCAGCTCAACATTTCCGAATGCGTGCGGAGTTTCGAGTATGGCACGATCAAGGTGATTTGTATCATATTATGTTTGATCAAAACACCAAGCAACGTTATCGAGTGGATCATTTCCCGATTGCGAGCGAATTGATCAATCGTATGATGACCATATTATTGCCCCTATTAAAACAACAAGACGTATTAACGCGGAAACTGTTTCAAATTGATTATCTCAGCACCTTGAGCAATAAAATCATTGTGAGTTTGCTGTATCACAAAAAGCTTGATGAACAGTGGGAAGCGGCGGCGCAAGCGTTAAAAGTGCGGTTAGAATCACTCGATTTTAATGTGCATATTATTGGGCGGGCAACCAAGCAGAAAATTTGCTTAACCCAAGATTTTGTGGACGAAGTGCTGGCGGTCAATGGTAAAAATTATGTGTATCGCCAAGTGGAAAACAGTTTTACTCAACCGAATGCGAGGGTAAACAGCAAAATGTTGGAATGGGCGATTGATTGTACACGCGGGAGCCAAGGTGATTTATTAGAACTTTATTGTGGCAACGGTAATTTTTCTATCGCTCTTGCGCAAAACTTTCGGAAAGTGCTAGCAACAGAAATTGCTAAACCGTCCGTAGCGGCAGCGCAGTTTAATATTGCAGCCAATCAGATCGATAATTTGCAGATTATTCGTATGTCGGCAGAAGAATTTACCCAAGCCATGAATGGTGTGCGAGCGTTTAATCGTTTAAAAGACATTGATTTAAGCAGTTATGAATGCAATACCATTTTTGTGGATCCGCCTCGTGCGGGGCTTGATGCGGATACGGTAAAATTAGTGCAAAACTATGATCGCATTTTGTATATTTCCTGCAATCCGCATACATTATGCGATAATTTGCAAACCTTAACGCAAACACATCGCATTGAACGGGCGGCATTGTTTGATCAATTCCCTTACACCGATCATACGGAATCGGGCGTGTGGCTGGTGCGAAAATAGGCAATGATGATTCAATTAATTTGCGAAACAAAAACACCTGAAATTTTCACCGCACTTTGCGCTGAAAAAGGGCTGCACCATAATGCTGACAGCCCATTGGCGTTAGTGCAAACCCAAGTGGATGACCAAGTGCGGTTAGAATTACGCAAACTTGATGAACCTAAACTGGGTGCGGTTTTTGTTGATTTTGTGGGTGGCACAATGGCGCATCGCCGTAAATTTGGTGGTGGGCGAGGTGAAGCGGTGGCAAAAGCGGTAGGCATTAAGGGAACGGAATTTCCTACGGTGATTGATGCTACGGCGGGTTTAGGGCGTGATGCTTTTGTGCTGGCGGCGCTTGGTTGCCAAGTGCGTTTGGTGGAGCGCCATCCTGTGGTGCGTTTATTATTAGAAGACGGCTTGCAACGTGCTTACGCTGATGCAGAAATTGGCGAGATAATGCAGCAAAATATGCGGTTATTGCCCGTTTCTCATATTCATGAATTAAACCCAGACACAGACTTTGCGGATGTAGTGTATCTTGATCCTATGTATCCGCATAAACAGAAATCCGCCTTGGTGAAAAAGGAAATGCGCGTGTTTCAGCATTTAGTTGGCGCAGATTTGGATTCAGATAGCTTATTAGCGCCAGCGCTTGCCTTGGCAAAAAAACGCGTGGTAGTGAAGCGACCGGATTACGCCGAATTTCTTGCGCAAATTCGACCGCACTTTAGCCGCGAAACCAAGAACCATCGTTTCGATATTTATTCCACATTATAATTTTTAATCATGATAAAAAAGGCGAGAATATTCTCTCGCCTTTGTTTTCTTAATTTTGTGTAAGTTTTTTCTTATAAATTGAATGGCTTAACATATGGAAGCATGCCTTTATCAAGCATATCCACTAGGCCACTATAATGGTCGTTTCTCCCTAAGCCTTTCAGTTCAATGGTGAAGTTGACGCTATTGTCATAGATAGCATCTTTACTGTCTGCATATTTACGTTTGGCACTTTCACTCACGACATAACGGCGCACGCCAATTCCCGCAGACCAACAACAAGTGTTGTATTGTACACCAGCATATTGTTCAACAGGTTTGTTGATGCCTAAATCATGATAATAACGTCCCACAACTGCCCATTGGTCGCCTAATTCCCAAGCGACTGTTGTACCCAGTTGTTTAATATCTTGATTATAGCGGTTTGCACTTGAAGTCAAGTTTTGGTCGATATATTGTTTACTGGCATAGCGATAGTTTAGCTGAATCAGGTTTTCGCCTTCGGGATTATATTCGAGTGTACTATTTACCAATGAAGCGTGATCTAAACGGGTGTCATATTGATAACTGCCACGCCAATTCCATTTGTCACTGATTTTCCAGTTACTTTCCAATGCCCAAGATGACGCGCGACCTGTGGTACTGTTTTCAGTGGTGTTATCAATGCGTGAATTGTTCAGATAAATAATTTGCCCTAAGGATAGGTTAAAACGTTCTTCTGCATTTTGATCATAGAAACGCGTTGTGCCGCCCAAGGTAAATTGGTTAGCGGATGCGATTCGATCTAAACCACTATAACGACGATCGCGGAATAAAGAGAAATAATCTTGTTGCAATAACGCAGAGTCATAACCTAAACCCAGATATTTTGAGTTACGTTTTGAACCGATATTGCTTTGATTGCGATATGGACGATATAAATATTGAATATGTGGCTCAATAGTTTGCGTATATCCTTTAATAAAGGTTTCATCGCTGGCTAATACAGATTGAAAATCAGCTTTAATTTGTGGAATAACACGGTTTACTGAATGTTCAATATCCGCATCAACCCCTATTCCTTCATGCTGTTGGTAGTGGCTTGCATAGAGTTTTGTTTCAATATTCAGGCTGCCGTAACGGTTTGCCAATGGAATATTTAAACTCGGTTCTAAATGGTAACGCCAGGCTGTCGGCATTTCTGAACTGGTGTTATCAAAACGAACAGCTTGTGCATAGAGTTTAAAGTCTGCCCAGCCGTTAGCCAGATTGTTTTTGTAATAATTGAAATCAATTTGCGGTAAGGCTTTATATGGGCCAATTTCTACATCATCAAAAACTTGATATTGCTTGGCTGAAATAGCGAAGTTCCAGTTCGGTTGGTTATAGATTAATTTTGCAGTTTGTGTCGCATAACCATCTGTGCTGCTACCATATGTCGAGTCAAAATCAGAAAAATAGCGGCGATCGCTGACTTTGGTGTAGTCAATATTTAAACGCCAGTCACCAAATAGGCTAGCAAAGTGTTTCCAATGGAATAAATGACGTGATTGGTCTTTGTCGGCGTAGTCTTCATAACGGTCTTTGTTAAGATATTCGCCAGCAATAACACCCTCGCCTAATGAGGTTAAATAACGAAATTCTGAATTTAGTTGCCAACCGCGATCAGACATATATTTCGGTGTGAACGTAGCATCATAATTAGGCGCAATATTCCAATAAATAGGCTGTGCATACCAAAAGCCGTCACGGCTAGATATTCCCGCGCTAGGCATCAACAAGCCAGAACGGCGGCGATCACCAATCGGCATTTGCATATAAGGCAGATAGAACACAGGAACGCCCGCGATTTTAAAGCGAGAATGCCACATTTCAGCATATTCTTCTTTGATGTGCTGTTTCATTTCGCTGGCTTCAATTTCCCAGGAATTATCATTAGGCAAGCAGGAAGTGAAAGTGGCATTTTTGAGCAAACGATAGCCTTCACGCATTTCTGAGCTTTCAGCTGTGCCTCGCCCTTGACGACCAACAAACTGATAATTGGCATTTGCCACATCAGTGTCTTTACTATTCAAATGGACTTTGGCATCGTTGCCCGAAAGACTGATTTGCTCATCTTGGTAAGCAAATTTCCCTTTTGCATAGGCATAGCGTTGCGCGGCATCACCTTCGCCATTTTGTGTTACTTCAACTTCAGGTGCTTTTAAATGGCGATTGCCCTGTTTTAGATCCACATCGCCACGATAAGTAGCGCGGGAAGGGTTCACAATATCTGCATCATCTGCTTCGATATAAACAGGTTGTTCGTTAGCGTTGCCTGTAATCGGTTCGCCCGTAAACTGCGGCACGCCATTTAAGCATTGTAAGTGTAAATCTTGACTGTTCGCTGAGCTGTGTGCGCTGTAAAGTGCGGTCAAAATTGCGAGCGAAAGTAAGTTGTAAACATTCTTTTTCATTGAGTAACCATTTAAGTTATGAAAATTAGATTGATTATACTTGAAAATAGCGGCTAAAGGAAAAATAAAAATGCGGCCAAATTTGACCGCACTTTTCAGCAATTTCAGCGTTTAACTCTTACAAGATGCGCCTTTTTTCATCACCTTGCCGAAGTCATTTTTAGCATCAGGTTTGCTCATATTGTTCGGTGCGCCTTTTTGCACTGGAAATTTTGAATCCATTTGCCACATATTCCAGCCGCCGTCATATACATAGGTATCTTGCCAGCCCGCGAGTTGAGTGATAAACCAAGGCACACCAGCCCGCCAACCTGTGCCGCAATAGAACGCAAGTTTATCGCCTTGCTTAATGCCTTGGGTTTCCCAGAGGGCAAAGATTTCATTCGGGTTACGCAAAGTGTTGTCGGGATCGTAATAATCCGCCATATTGGAAGAATCTGTGCCAGCAAATCCCCAAATTGCGCCCTGTGGCTCGCCCTTGCCAGGAATATAATCATAACCGCTGATTTTGCCTTGATATTCATCCCAAGAGCGGTTGCTGATTAGTTTTAATCCTGCTGACTGCGCTTCAATCGCCTGTTGTGGCGTAGAAATATCAATTTGTGGATTCGCAGGAATCACTGCACCAAATTGGCTTTCTGGTTTCGGAATATTCACTTGGGTTTCTGTTGGTAGATTAGCATCCACCCAAGTGGCTAAGTTGCCATTTAACACACGCACATCATTCACGCCCGCCCATTTTAACGTCCAAAATAGACGATAAGCCGCTAATTGATTATCGGAATACAAGATAATGGTTTTATCTTTAGTGATGCCGTTTTTCAGCAAGTTGGCTTCAATGGTTTTCGGATCAGATAAATTCCACATCGGATCATTTTCAATCCAATCAGTATTAAAATGATAAGCGCCAACGATATGTTGGGTATAAGCTTTGGCTTTTTCCAATGGCCCCCACGACACTTCAAACACCATAAAATCGTGATTATTGTAGGTTTCTGGTTTTTCCCCTTGCATTACCGCATAAATCCATTGAGGCGAAACGCTATACTGAAAATTCGGGAAAAGCTCTAATGGATTTTCATTGGCGTTGGCATAATTCAGAAAATCCTTAAAAACACGCACTTTGTAGCCTCTTGCGGCAAACTCCGCCGAAACGCGCTCTAAATTATCTGGATTGGTATCATAAAACACCAAGGTTTTTTGTTTATTTATCCCTTTTCCCGCGGCAAAACTTTCAAATTTATCTTCAGCGATACCGTCTAACCATTCCGTTGTGAATTGAATAGCACCTTTGATATGCCCACCCCGTGTCGCATTTTTGTCTTTAAAGCCGTTATATAAGCTGTCTTGGCGGGTATCAATAATCACATATTCGGGATTATTCAGGTTTTTGATTAACTCTGCGGTTTCGATTGTTTTCACCGTGCGATCATCGCAGCCTGTGAGAGCAAGAGCGAAGCTGCTTGCTAAAAGTGCGGTTAAAATTTTCATTATTTTTCCTTATGAACGTTTAAAGAGCAAAGTGGCAATCCAGCTACCGAAAAAGATCATTATCGTTGCGATCCAGCCTTGCCATGAGAAATACGCTGTGGCGACTAAGCTGTTAGTTACAGTACAACCGCCAGCTAACGCTGCGCCCAATCCCATTATCACCCCTCCTGCAATGCGGCGTAGAAAATCTTGTGGTTCTGGCACGCGAAGATTGAGCTCTCCCTTAAGTTTTGCACTCAGCCATGAGCCAAGCAGAATACCAATCACAAACAAGCTTCCCCAGTTAAGATAACGTTGTTGTCCCGTGACTAAATATTGCACCACGTTAGCCGAAGGAACGGCGATGCCAAAGCCATAATTCCGCCCTGTTTGCGCGCTAAAATACCAAGCGGCAATAGCTAATAAACCGATGAGCGATCCTGTTAATATTGGACCAAAATGGGTGTGAGTTGGCTCTGATTGCTTGGTTTGGTGTCGAACAAGAGCGATGGTGATGACGAGTAATAATGCCACTAAAATCCACGGCGAAATTTCCAGCGAGTTGTGAATGTTATCCATTTCTATGGGATCGGCTAACAAGGCATTTACCCAGTTTTTTAGTGCGCCAGTTTGAGTGGCTGCCATCGTCAGTGCAAAGGCAACTAAGGCAATAAAACTGCCTAACGCGCCTTCGCCAGAGCGAAACCAAGCGCCACTCCCGCAGCAATTTGACAGCACCATACCAAAGCCAAATAACAATCCACCGATCAGCGTCGCCAATAACGGCAATGGCGAAGAGGGAATTGTCATCATATCTAGCTGCGCAAGCGTAAATAAACCCACAGATTGAATGCTTACAGCAAGGAAAAGTGCGGTCAAAAAGGCGTATGATTTTTGTTGATGAATTTGACGAAATCCTGAGACAAAACAGAATTGTCCACGTTGGAGCAGAATGCCGAATAGCATTCCAATAATGAGACCTGAATACATCGATTAAACCTTAATACGATTATGTAATGGGCGTTTATTAAAACATAAATCAGAGAAAAAAACAAAAAATGCGGTCAAAATTGACCGCACTTGCGCAAAATATTTTCCTATTTGTTGACTGAAACAGAGGCGTTTTCAGGAAGATGCAATGCCATTTGGTTAAATGGAATTTCAATGCCTGCGTGATCAAATTCTAATTTTACACTCTCGGTGATACCCCAGTATGCCGTCCAATAATCAGCGGTTTTCACCCAAGGGCGCACGACTAATTGTACGCTGCTTGACGCTAATGCACCCACCGCAATAACTGGCTCAGGATTTTTTAACACAAGGCTGTTGTCTGCCAAGATGCGCGCAATAATCTCTTTCGCTTGTTTTAAGTTTGAATCGTAAGAAATATCAAAAGTAAAGTCGATACGGCGAGTTTCATTGTTCGAGTTGTTCACAATGCTGTCAGAAAACACTTTGCCGTTTGGAATGAGTACTGTTTTGTTGTCGCCTGTGCGTAACTCTAATACCAACAATCCCATTTGTTCAACGATACCCGTCATACCGCCTGTTTCAATTAAATCCCCTTTGCGGAATGGTTTGAAAATTAACAACATCACGCCCGCGGCAAAGTTTTGTAACGAATTTTGCAATGACAAACCAATTGCTAAACCCGCCGCACCGATTAAGGCAACGAGTGAGCTTGTATTAATGCCTAATTGTGAAAGCGCGGCGATCACCACAATCAATAATAATAAGAAATAACTGATTGATTTTACAAAACTTTGTAACATTTCATCTTTGGTTGATGCAAATGCGGCTTTGCCGAGTAAATTGCTGATAAAGCGTGCAATCCATTTACCAAAGATAAAGATAGCAATGGCTAATAGGATTTTTGTGCCATAAGGAATGAGATAATCATTCAGGATTTGGTTCATATCTAATGAACTCACGTGATCGATCACTTTTGCTGCTTCCGCTTGAACATCAACATGTTGCGCGGCTTCTTGTGCTTGTTCAGCTGCCATAATTAGTCCTTTTTAAATAATCATAAAAATACGCCACAAAATGTGGCGAGCTTGAGTGTGACAAAACAATCTGAAAAAAGTTTCTGTCAAAATTTTGCAAAAATTGACCGCACTTTTTGCGATTAAGTGCGGTCGAGAATTTTATTCTTTTGGTAGGCGAAGAACCGATAAGATTAATCCGCCCCAAATGATGACAAGTGCCACTGTCATCATAATTATTGCGCTGGTTGACATTATTCTTCTCCTTTATGTTCTGCTAAGGTTTCGTTTTTCCATTTTAGGCGAGAGAGCAAGAATGCAACAACCACAAGAGCGATTGCCATACCCCAACCAAAAATATTGATGAACCAGTTTGGATAACCACCGTAGCCTTCGCTGAATACTTTTGCCCCTTCACTGAAGAGCATAAAGGCTAAAATCCCTGTGGTTAACACGATGCATAAACGCCAGATAAAGCCAACTTTGAATGAAGAGGTTTCATTAATGTGATTGCCGAGTAAGCCTAATTTTTCATTTGCCACGATAGCAATGAGCGACACAAAGGCAACGGCGACGATACCAAAGTAGTTTACGAATTTATCGAATACGTCTAGCATTGGTAAGCCTGTGGTTGTGCCGAATAAGAACACGGAAACCACCATCATTGGTAAGCCCACAAGGAAGGTCACTTTTGAACGGCGAACGTGTAATTTATCTTGCACGGCAGAAATAATCACTTCGATTACCGAAATAAATGAGGTGAGCGCGGCGAAAGTGAGTGAGCCGAAGAATAATACACCTAACACTTCACCAAATGGGGCCTGGTTAATAATGGTTGGGAATGCGAAGAACGCTAAGCCAATTCCGCCTTTCGCCACTTCGTTGACTTCCACGCCTTGTGCGGTTGCCATAAAGCCTAAGGCGGCGAATACGCCGATACCCGCTAACAATTCAAAACTTGAGTTGGCAAAGCCCACGACTAAGCCCGTGCCTGTTAAATCTGAATCTTTTTTCAAATAAGAAGCGTAGGTAATCATAATGCCGAAACAAATTGACAGCGAGAAGAAGATTTGACCATAAGCAGCAATCCAAACACTTGGATCAGATAATTTTGACCAATCAGGCGTGAACAGCGCGTTTAAGCCTTTTGCTGCGCCGTCTAAGAACAGCGATGACACCACCAAAGTGATAAACATCACCACGAGAATTGGCATAAGAATGCTCGATGAACGAGAAATCCCTTTTTGCACACCAAGGGCTAATACCCCTAATGCCACAATCCAAACCGCAATTAATGGACCGACTACCATACCCACAAATTCGGTGCTGACACCTTGGTTAATATCGCCCATTTTTAAGAATTCTCCCACGAAGAACTGCACAGGATCGTTGCCCCACGCACCCGTGAAAGAGAAGTAAGTATAAGTGGCTGCCCAGCCTAATACCACCGCATAATACAAGCCGATGATCACATTCACCATCACTTGCCACCAACCAAAGGTTTCAAAGTGGCGATGGAAACGGCGATATGACAATGGCGCGCCACCACGGTGACGATGCCCGATGGCATAGTCTAAGAATAATAAAGGGATTCCCGCGGTTAATAATGCCACGATATAAGGAATAATAAATGCACCGCCCCCATTTTCATAGGTGGTATAAGGGAAACGCCAAATGTTTCCTAAGCCAACGGCTGAACCAATGGCAGCTAAAATAAAGGCACGACGCCCCGAAAAAGTTTCGCGTTTTGAATTGCTCACAGACGCTCCTGTTGTTGATTTGATGTGTAAACGATGAAATATAAAGGAATTTTGTATTCAGTCAATAAAAAGACGTGAAAATCAGCGAAATTTGTTATATTTAATGAAAATTAAGGAGAGTATTATGCAAAAGCGCGTTTTTATCACTCATGGCTACACCGCTAATTCGCAAAAACATTGGTTTCAATGGCTAAAAGTGCGGTTAGAAAAAGAAAAGTTTTTGGTGACTGTGCTGGATATGCCGAATTCTAACCACCCTAATGTGCAAGAATGGCTAGATTATCACGCAAGCCAAATTGGCGAACTTTACCCCACTGATATTTTTATCGGGCACAGTTTAGGCTGCATTGCCACCTTACGTTTTTTAGCAGCGCGCCAGCAAAAGATCGCCGCCGCTATTTTAGTGTCTGGTTTTAATCAACCGTTGCCGAATCTCCCTGAATTAGACGGATTTAGCAAACAGCCTTTAGACTACAACGCATTGATTGCGCAGATTTCGCAACGCACGGTTATCTCGTCTTTAGATGATGATGTTGTGAACCACGCCTTCACGGAACAACTGGCAACAGACTTGCAAGCCAAATATATTGCCACCAACGGCTATCGACATTTCACCGAGCGACAAGGTGTCACCGAACTGCCGCTATTATTGGATGAAATTCTTGCGTTGGCATCATAATTCATTCGTGTAAAACTTAGTGGTTTTATGGCAATTCAAGCCTATATTGACACCCAAAGTGCGGTCAAAAAACTTTTAATTTTTTGACCGCACTTTTTGTTGATTATTTTGTGTGATCTAGATCATATTTTGTCGAAAAATAAATTGACCGAATGGCGCGATAACACTAGACTAGCCGAGACTTTCAGCAACCGTTTGCTTTTTTATTTCGTGAAAAGCTGAAACGTGAAACCTAATGATTATCAATTAAAATATGGAGATCTGAAATGACTCATCTTATCGTTGCGACACACGGTAAATTTTCAGAAGAAATCGTAAACTCTGCAGCAATGGTTTTCGGTGAAGATGAAAATACACACGTGGTTACATTTTTACCTGGTGAAGGTGGCGATGATTTAGTAGCAAAATATAATGCTATTTTAGAGAGTTTGCCTGCAGAAGAGCCAGTTCTGTTCCTTGTCGATTTATTTGGCGGTAGCCCGTATAACGCCGCGGCACGTGTAGCAACGAGCCGTGAGAATACGGATATTGTCACTGGAATCAGCTTACCAATGTTGTTAGAAGTGCTTGATGCGAAAGATAGCGCAAGTCTTGAAGAACTTGCAGAAACGGCGAAAGAAGTAGGTGTAGCTGCCGTGAAATCATTCCGTAATCCAGAGCCTGCAGCACCTGTGGCAAAAGCAGAAACCGCGCCTGCTGCGCCAGTTTCTATGCCTGCCAATTACGATCCAAATGGTCGTATGAACATTTCTTTATTGCGTATCGACAGCCGTTTGATTCATGGTCAAGTGATGACATCATGGGCGAAAGCGGTGAAATGCGAAGCGATTTTTGCGATTAATGATGGTGTGGCAACGGATAATATTCGCCGCGAATTGCTTTTACAAATTGTGCCACCGCACTTGAAAGGCTATGTGATCACTGTAGAAAAAGCGATTAAAGTTTGGCACAACCCGAAATATGCGGGCAAAAACATTATTTGGTTGGTAACCAATCCAGCGGATATTGTGCGCTTAATTGAAGGCGGGGTGAAAATTAATACGGTGAACGTGGGCGGTATGACTTATCGTGAAGGCGATAAATTAATTTCACAAGCAGTTGCCGTGAATAAAGATGACGTTGCGGCGTTTAAAAAATTATTGGAGCTTGGTGTTGATATGTCACTTCAACAAGTGGCGGCGAATAAAAAAGAGCCTCTCACACAAGCGAAACTTGATGTAATTCAATTCTAATTCAGGAAACAATTATGACTACATTAGAAATTCTCTTAGTAACCTTAGTTGCCGCAATTTGCGGTATGGGTTCTGTGCTTGATGAACGTCAAACACACCGTCCATTAGTGGCTTGTACCTTAATTGGTTTGGTTTTGGGCGACTTACAATCAGGTATCATCGTGGGTGGTATGCTTGAAATGTTGGCGTTAGGCTGGATGAACGTTGGTGCGGCGATGGCGCCAGATGCAGCGTTAGCGTCTGTAATTGCTGCAATTCTTGTGATTAAAGGTGGTCAAGACAAAGCAACCGCAATCGCAGTGGCCATTCCAGTGGCAGCGGCAGGTCAAGTATTAACCATTTTTGTGCGTACAGCGACCATT
Organism: Alitibacter langaaensis DSM 22999; assembly: GCF_003096995.1. Lineage (GTDB taxonomy): Bacteria > Pseudomonadota > Gammaproteobacteria > Enterobacterales > Pasteurellaceae > Exercitatus > Exercitatus langaaensis. The sequence continues at coordinate 106,249 of NZ_QENU01000006.1, forward strand.
TTCTTACAACATAAAGCGGATGATTTTGCAGAAAAAGCCAATTTCCGCGGCATTGAGTTCTGTCACTTTGCAGGGCTTTCTTTGCAAGCGTTGCGCGTAGCTATTCCTACCTTCTTTGTGGCATTAGTGGCGGGCACAGATACAGTAACCGCAGCATTACATGCGATTCCTGAAGTGGTAACACGCGGGTTACAAATTGCTGGTGGCTTCATCGTGGTTGTGGGTTATGCAATGGTAATCAATATGATGCGTGCCGGCGCGTTAATGCCATTCTTCTTTATGGGCTTTGTGATTGCTTCATTCTCAAACTACAACTTAGTGGGTTTAGGCTTCTTAGGCGGATGTCTTGCGTTAATTTATATCCAATTAAATCCACAATTTAACCAAAATGCTCAAGGGGCAACGCAAGCTAAACGTGCGCTTGCAGATGATGAACTTGAAGGTCTATAAGAAGGAATACGAAAATGTCTGAGAAAAAACAATTAACAGCGGGCGATATTCGCTCAACTTACTGGCGTTCAACTTTCCTTTTGGGATCTTTCAACTTTGAACGTATGCAAGCAATTGGTTTCTGTGTTTCTATGATTCCAACCATTAAACGCTTATATTCAGCTAAAGAAGATCAAGCGGCGGCATTAAAACGCCACCTTGAGTTCTTCAACACTCAACCTTGGATTGGTTCTGCGATTATGGGCGTAACGGCTGCAATGGAACAAGAAAAAGCCAATGGCGCAGCGATTGATAATGCCGCAATCAGCGGGGTGAAAGTTGGTTTAATGGGGCCATTAGCGGGTGTGGGCGACCCAATTTTCTGGGGAACATTACGCCCAGTTTTAGCCGCACTTGGCGCAGGTTTGGCGTTAAGCGGTAGCATTCTTGGTCCATTATTATTCTTTATCGGTATCAATATCTTCCGTGCATTAACCCGTTGGTATGGCTTTAAATATGGTTACCAAAAAGGGACAGAAATCGTGTCAGATATGAGTGGCGGTCGTTTACAAAAAGTGACACAAGGCGCATCTATTCTCGGTCTATTTGTGATGGGGGCGTTGGTGTCCAAATGGACGAGCATCAACATTCCACTTGAACTTTCACGCTATACCAATGTGATGGGCGAAGAAGTGGTGACAACCGTACAAAGCGTATTAAACGACTTGCTTCCAGGTTTAGCCGCATTATTGCTAACATTCTTATGTATGTGGTTATTGCGTAAAAAAGTGAACGCAATGTACATCATCTTCGCCTTATTTGGTGTGGGGATTTTAGGTTACTGGCTAGGTATTTTAGCGTAGTCTTTCCTAAGCATGATATAATTCGGGGCAGTTTTAGACTGCCCTGTTTTGTTTATGGCTTATGCGCTATAAAGTGCGGTCAATTTTTTTATTATTTTTTTGAAAGGATAATTATGAAGCTTAAAGATCTCATTCAAGCTCCGCCGAGCGAAAATTATGTTAAAAATTCTTCGCCATTAGTGACCGCACTTTTGCTGATTGCTGGATTATTATGGTATCTATCGCAATACGCTACGATTGTTGTGCTGCTGTTTGCCTTGTTTGTGCTAGTCGGACAAAAAATGTTACTTGCACAAGCGAATAAAGATTTTCGTGAAATGTACCTTTCTAAACAACAATTTATTCAAACGCAAAATCAAGATTATTTACGTTATATCCAAGCGCGCAGCGAGCAAATGCTGCGAGATAACAAAGTGTTGTCAGATAAAGCAAAACGTGAAATTGCAGAACTGCAACAATTTGTAGCGGCACATTTAAAAAATGGTGAAGCCAAGGACGCTGAAGCGAATGATGATGAAGTAAAGGATAATGAAGCATGATTCCATTATTGGGAATTACAGGGTATAGCGGCAGTGGCAAAACTACGTTGCTTGAAAAAATTGTGCCAAAATTGACCGCACTTGGGCTGCGTGTCGCGGTGATTAAGCACAGCCACCATAACGCAAGCGTGGATAAAGAAGGCAAAGACAGCTGGCGCATGAAAGAGGCGGGCGCAAGCCAAGTGATTATGGCGTGTGATAATTGTTGGGCGTTAATGACTGAAACCCCGAAACAACCCGTAAGCTTGCCTTATTTAGCCGCCCAATTTGACCCTGCGTTGACGGATTTGATTTTAGTGGAAGGGTTCAAGCAAGAGCCGATTCCTAAAATTTTGCTACACCGCCAAGAGATGACCAAACCTTTTCCTGAATTAGATGAAAATGTGTTAGCCGTAGCTACTGATTATCCCGTGCAGACAGGCAAAGTGCGGTTAAATATTAATGAAATTTCAGAAATTGTCGCGTTTATTCACCGTTATTATCGTCAACAGCAGTAGGAACAGGGATGACAACGATCAAGAGTAATTCGCTAGATTATCGCCCATTAGCTTGGATCGCAGCAATAGCGCTATTTATGCAATCGCTGGATGCGACAATTCTTAATACCGCGTTGCCCGCTATCGCCGTGGATATGCATGAATCCGCCTTAGAAATGCAAATGGCAGTGATTAGCTATGCATTAACCGTTGCGGCATTGATCCCATTAAGTGGCTGGGTGGCAGATCGTTTTGGTACATTGCATAGTTTTCGGGTGTCCGTGTTTGTTTTTGTGCTAGGCTCTGTCGCCTGTGCGATGTCCACAACATTAAACCAATTGATTGCCGCGCGGGTGTTGCAAGGCATTGGCGGCGCATTAATGATGCCCGTAGCGCGCCTTGCGATTATTCGTTATGTGCCCAAAAATAAAATTATCGCCGCATGGAATTTAATGGCGATGGCAGGATTAATCGGGCCTGTGGTGGGGCCAATTCTGGGCGGCTGGTTTGTTACTCATATGACTTGGCACTGGATTTTCTTGATGAATTTGCCGATTGGGTTAATGGGGATTTGGATCGCGGGTAAATATATGCCGAATAATTATGGCAATGCGGGGCGGTTAGATTGGTTCGGCTTTCTATTATTTGCTTTTGGATTAATGGGCATTACCTTTGGGCTTGATGTGATTGCGGACGACTTAAATCAAAAAGTGAAAGCATTGGCGCTTATTGGCGGCGGCATCGGGTTGCTCATTCTTTATGTGTATCACGCTAAGCGAGCCAGCAACCCGCTCATTCCATTATCACTGTGGAAAGTTCGCACCTTTACATTAGGTATGATTGGCAATTTGCTCGTGCGTATTTCAGGCTCAGGCGTGCCGTTCTTATTGCCCTTAATGCTGCAAATAGCCTTTCATTATGATGCACAAACGGCAGGGTTAATGATCGCCCCAATTGCGGTTAGCTCTATTTTAATTAAAACCTTCGCAACAAAATTGTTGTTCAAATATGGTTATAAAACTTCGCTGATTTTGACCGCACTTGGCATGACCGTTTCGATTGCCGCCATGGCATTAATCACAAAAGACACACCATTATGGGTGTATGTGCCGCTTATTATGTTTTATGGTGCCTGTATGTCATTGATGTTCACCGCTGTCAACACGCTTACTATCGGCGATCTTAATGCTCAACAAGCAAGCGCAGGTTCTACGCTGTTAAGTATGATGCAACAAGTGGGCATTGGCTTTGGCATTGCGATTTCATCCGTCATTTTGGCTTTATGGCGTGGCGCGCTAGGCGAAAATGCGGAGGGATTAGAACAGGCGTTTAGTTATACATTCTTAGTTTCATCGAGTTTTGCAATACTTTTAGCCTTACTAATGAGCTTATTACATAAAGATGATGGCGATAATTTGCGCAAAAAATAAAAAATAATGCCAATTTTGACCGCACTTTGAATGCAAAATAATCACTCAAAAATAAAATTGAGAAATTTTCAAAAAATTTCAGCAAAAGGGGTTGCAAAGGATTTGAAAATGCCTATAATACGCCGCACACAACGACGCGCTGTTGTGAAATTGAAAAGATTATCCAGTGCGTCGTTCTTTTTTGCTCTTTAACAATTTATCAGACAATCTGTGTGGGCACGAGTAAGATTCGTTTTGAAAAAAATTAAAACAGAAACTTAAAGTGCTGAACAAAGTTAAT
>NZ_QENU01000007.1 GCF_003096995.1 Alitibacter langaaensis DSM 22999
CCAAGTAAATCTGCAGCTGAGCGAGCCGTGACTTCTAGCACAAAAAATTCAAGTAATTTTCTCTGTATAGATTTCTTTAGTTTACAATGAGTTATATTCATTTTTGTAGATTAGCATAGTACCTAATCTACGTCAGCCCCTAATTGAATCTGCATATAAAAATAGCAAATATGCCCCTTATGAATTACATGAAACCATTTATCAGAAAAATAATCAATTATTGCAACAATATACAGGCTTGACTTTTAAATTAGTGGGAACCAAACATCAATTTTTTATCCAGTCATCAGCAAAGATGGAAGATTTTTTTCAAAACCTTTATCAGCGAATTATTCAAAAACGTTTTGAAAACACAAAACTAAATTCAGATGAATTTGAAAAAATGGTGCTATTAGCATTTTTGCTTTGCGTGGCAGCCCTGATTTCAAAATGAATTTTTATAGTTTAGGTTTATTGCGTTCAGTTATTCATCCGCAATATTTGGATAACTTATTTAAACTACTAACAAATTTACCAGATTTGCGTCAATTAAATCTTAATTTTCGCGAATTACAAGAACAATTTACCACTGGCGAGAATCAACGCAATACACAATTCAGAATTAATTTGCGCTATTTTTATGACAAAGTTGGTATAGATTTAGTACAAGTAAATTGTTTTAAATCAGATATTTTGAATAAAAACAAAGAATTGATTCTAAATAAAAATATTGCACAATCTGATAATCCTAACTTTATTGAACGCATGATTTTTTACACCAATAAAGTTTTCGGGCAGCATAAAACCAACCGAGAAATTGAACAACTTCGTAAAGAATTAGGTTTTGAATATGATTTAATCATTGATGATAAAATTAAACGTAATCAAGGAATTGTGCAATATGTTCGCGTATATTTTCCTGATGAGTGCGCAGCTTGCAAACAACAATATCCCATAGCTGACCGAAGTTTTAAATACCGAAATTCCGAACGTTATTACTTAGAAATTCATCATTGTATTAGTTTTTCTGCTGATAATACTTGTGACCAAATTGATAATTTAGTCAAACTTTGTCCTACTTGCCATCGTGCTTTAACCAAGAATCGTGCTGATGAGTCATATCAACAGCACTTAATTCGAAATATTTTTAAGAACTCGCCAAAGACTTATGAATTTTGTTTAAATTTTGCAGGCGAAAATCAAGTACTTGACTTTGTGTATAAGAGACTACGATGAAATTATTGGATTTATTTTGCGGTGCAGGTGGATTGTCATACGGCTTTGAACAAGCAGGTTTTGAAATTGCGCTGGGAGTAGATATAAATGCAGCAGCATTAGAGACATTTCAAAAAAACCATAGAAATACCCAGATTTTATGTGGGGATTTAACATCTGATGAACTAAAACAACAAATTATTAATCAAGCGAAACGATTAGACATCAGCGGTATTTTGGGCGGGCCACCTTGCCAAGGTTTTTCTATGAAAGGTAAAAAATTAGGCTTGAATGATGAGCGTAATTTTTTATTTCGTGAATATTTGAAAATTGTAGAAACAATTCAACCTGATTTTATTGTGATGGAAAATGTTAAAGCTTTGGTTAATACGGCAAATGGCTATTTTTTAGAACAAATTGAATCGGAATTGAAAAGATTAGGATTGCAACCTAAAATCAAGGTGTTAAATGCGCGAAATTTTGGTGTACCACAAAATCGCGAACGCGTATTTATTGTAGCAATGCGAAAACAAGCGTTTGATTTTAACAGGCTGCCTGAAACGTCAAAAGCCAGTATCACTGTTCGTGATGCAATTAGTGATTTGCATTTTTTAGCAAGTGGCAAGGGTGAATTTGAACAAGATTTCAGACTGCCTAAAAGCAGTGAATATCAATGTGAAATGCGTCAAAATGCGAAGAAATTGTTTAATCATCAGGCAACTAATCACAGTAAAATTGCATTGGATAAGTTAAAAATGATTCCACCCGAAGGTGATAAAAGCAGCCTACCCAAAGAATTGCACGGCAAACAACAATTTGTTCATCATATTATTACCGACCCGCCTTATTCTATTTCTGCGGAAAATCAATTTCACACAATGAAGAATCCGCGTCAAGGCGTAAATTTTGGCGAGTGGGATAGGAATTTTGACCCTACGGCATGGCTAGATGTGGCATTTCCAATTTTGGATATAAATGGCTCACTAATTATTTTTTGTTCATACAAATTTATTTCACATATTGGTAATAAAGTTGAACAATTAGGTGGCGTAGTAAAAGATATTTTAGTTTGGCAAAAAGCTAATCCAATGCCACGTAATATTAACCGTCGTTATGTACAAGATATGGAATTTGCGATTTGGGCGGTTAAGAGTAAACGTAGCAAATGGGTATTTAATAAACCTGATGGTGTGCCTTATCAACGTGCTTTTTTCAAAACACCTACTTTATTAGGCAAAGAACGCACTGCACACCCTACACAAAAACCAGTGTCGCTAATGAAAGATATTATCCAAATTCATACAAATTCTAATGAACTAATTTTTGATCCATTTATGGGAGTTGGATCCACTGGGGTAGCTAGTTTGATTTTGGAACGTCAATTTATTGGCTGTGAGCGTGAAAAAGATTGGTTTGAATTAGCTAGACAACGCCTAGTAAATTTGAATCTATTTCAGATAATTTGATAAAAAGTAAATACATGAATACTCTTTTGAGTATGTGGTAATCATTCTTACCGAATCTGAAATTATAGCAGAATATTGCGCTTGTTAACGAACTAACAGTATTAATTTAGTTATCCATTTTTATGAGTTACTGTAATCAATTCTTTTATGAATTTATTCCAAAATAAAAGCCAGTATTTAGCTGGCTTCTAATATTTATGCTATTACTTCATTATATTAACACAGATCACTTCACTTAATGTATAAAGCGAAGAGCCTGGTCTTAATTTTATGGTATATGTACGTTGTTTTTTGGCAGTAGAACGTTCTCCAGTTCCCCAAAAGTTAGAATAGTAATCCGTATTTAATTGGGTTAGTTGATAAGTTTTACAGTTAATGATTTTAGATTGGCGCATAGATTTTGCGTAAAGCTCTGGATCTTCGAAGTTATAAATGCCTTTCGTCATATTAATCACGGCATCAAAATGCACCAAATATTTTTTATCTGTTTCAGCCCAAACTGATGTGATATCCGCATAGTAATAGGCTCGTGGCGAAATTCTGAAATACCCTTGTGCTGTTTCTTGTGGCGGTTGAAGTGGGATATTAGGTTTTCGTTGTTCAATCGTAGTACAACTTGATAATAAGATTACAAAAAGGGCTACAATATATTTTTTCATGGATAGCTCCTTAAACCATAAAACTCGGTTGGTTAATTAAGGTCTATTTCATTGTGGCACAAAGTGTAACCCTTTTGAACTATTTATTTAGTGATAAATGTGATCGCCGTCTCATTTTTATAATTCACTTTTTAAAATAGCTAATACATCATTTAATGTTGCCACACGTTTATCCGCAATAGCGAATCGATCATTGTTATGGTTAGGGTTTACTATAAATGTGCGTATATTGGCGGCTTTGGCGGCAATGAGCCCTGTCACACTATCTTCAATAATGACGCATTCTCGAACTGAAGCGGCTAATTTTTTGACCGCACTTAAATAGACGGCAGGGTGGGGTTTAGCAAGTTCCTCATCGGCAGCTGTGCATTGAATGGGAAAATAATCCCACAGTTTCAGTTTATCAAAAACAGCTTGAATAACTTGGCGATTTGATGATGTGGCAAGTGCAAGCTGAATCTGCTTTGATTTTAAAAAGTCTAATAATTCATAGAGCCCTGCCATTGGTTTGCCTTCCGCTGTGATGCGCAAACAAACTGTTTGTATAATTTCCTCTTTTAGAGCGGCAGGGGTAATATCGAGATGAAACATATCTATCCAAATGACGGCAAGTTCATCAACTCTCACACCGCGGGTGTACTTCTCACAATCATCGTCTGTAATGTTGATGCCATAGCGTGCAAGAATGGAGATTTGCGCCTCTGCCCAAAATGGCTCGCTATCAATTAGCACGCCATCCATATCGAAAATCACATTTTTAATTGTCATAGAACCTCTCTTATCGTTTATTCCATTATTCTAGCATTGTCCGCTGCAAAAAATAGTCCAAATTTGACCGTACTTTGTAATAAAAAAGCGACCTGATTGCTCAAGTCGCTTGTATTATTTATGCGGCTTTTTCGACTTCTAACCGCTCGAAAGAAAGCACTTTAGTTTCTAACTTGCGTAAGAGCAAGGTGGTAATGCCTGTAATGATGAGATAAATCAAACCCGCAATACTGTAAATCGTTAGTGCATCGTATTCGGTACCATATAACTGTCTTGCATAGCCCATAATATCTAAAATTGTAATGGTAGAAGCAAGGGATGTGCCTTTAAATACCAAAATAATTTCATTGCTATAAGATGGCAATGCACGGCGTAAAGCGTAAGGGATTAAGATTTTTAAGGTTTGTAAACGGCTCAATCCTAAGGCAGCGCAACTTTCCCATTGTCCTTTTGGAATGGCTTTCACCGCACCGTGGAAGAGCTGCGTTGAATACGCCGCACTGTTTAACGCTAAGGCTAACATCGCACAGAACCAAGCATTGGAAAGTAATCCCCACATAGGGCTGTCAACAATCCATTGGAATTGCCCAGGGCCTGAATAGATTAAGAAGAACTGTACCAACAAAGGTGTGCCAGTGAATAAAATAATGAAAATTTTGACCGCACTTTTCGCTATTTTGTTATTCATTGATAACAAAAATGTGAAGAATACCGCTAAGATAAAAGCAAAAAATAAGGCAACAGCCGTCAAGCCTAAACTAGTTGGTATACCTTGTGCTATGACTTTAAGATATTCGTAAAACATTAGCGAACTCCTCGTTCAAAGCGAGTAAAGCGCAATTCTAACTTGCGGATAAATACTTGGCTGATCAAGGTAATGACCAGATAAACCAATGCCGCGAACCCATACCAAGTGAATGGCTGATGGGTATTGGTATTGATAAGTTCAGCTTGACGCATTAAATCGCTGACGCCAATTAAAGAAATTAATGCCGTGTCTTTGAGTAAAACCAGCCATTGATTACTTAGCCCTGGTAAGGCATGACGCCATACTTGAGGCATGATGACGCGCAAAAAAGTATGCCCACGGCTTAAGCCTAAAGCAGCGGCGCTTTCCCATTGTCCAAGTGGAATTGCTTGAATTGCACCGCGTAGCGATTGCGACGCATAGGCGGCGAAGATGAGCGACAACGCAGTGACACCACAAGCAAAAGCACTAAATTCCACATATTCCCCCGTGAGTTTTTCGACTAACTCAGTTGCCCCGAAATAGATCAGAAATACCACAATAATTTCGGGCAAGCCTCGTAATAAAGCGATAGCGACAGAAACGGGTTTGCGGATACAGGTAAATTTGCTGGTTTCTAGCACCACGAAAATCATCGACAGAATTAAGCCGACGATTAGCGAAGAAACCGCAAGCCCTAATGTCATTAAGGTTGCGGATTTCATTAAAGGAAGATATTCAAAGAACATAAATTACTTCGCGGTCATCCATTTATCATAAATTTTTTGATATTCACCACTTGCTTTGATCGCAGCTAAGCCTTTATTTAGATCTGCCACTAAGTCTTTATTCGCTTTATTCACAGCAATGCCTAAACCGTTACCAAAGTATTTTTGATTGGTTACTTTTTCCCCCACAAAACCTAGACTTGCTTCTTTCGTGAGCATATCTGCGAGCACAGCAGTATCACCAAAAATAATATCGATACGCCCATTTTTTAGATCAAGAATTGCATCTTGCAAAGAGGCATAAGCTTTGGGTGTATATTGAGAGGCTTCTGCAACAATATATTGTTGGAAGGTTGTGCCGTTTTGCACACCAATATTTTTCGCTGTGGTTAAATCAGCTTTTCCTTTAACCGCGATAAAACTCGCTGAACTGTCATAATAAGGATCGCTGAATAAGACTTGTTTAGCACGCGCTTCTGTAATATCCATAGCAGAAATCGCCGCATCAATACGTTTTTGTTTAATCGCTTGCACCAAACCATCAAACGCTTGACTTGAGAATGAGCAGTTTGCCTGAATTTCTTTACAAATTGCTGTGGCGATATCCACATCGAAACCGATAATTTCGCCTTTCTCATTGGTTAATTCAAATGGCGGATAGCTTGGCTCCGTACCGAAGTGAATATCACGCGCTTGTGCGCTAAATGCTGTTGTTGCTAAAAGTGCGGTTAAAAGTAATTTTTTCATGTTGCCACCTTATTCTGAGTGAGATAAATATTGTTTAAATTGTTCTGTTTGCGGGTGCTCAAAGCAGCTTGCATCGCCCATTTCTACAATGCGACCTTGTTCCATATACACCACTTTGGTTGCCACTTTGCGCGCCATAGCCACTTCATGCGTCACGATGACTTGGGTAATGCCCGTTTCTTTTAATTCCTGAATAATGGAGATAATTTGCGCAGTGATCTCAGGATCGAGCGCAGCCGTTGGTTCATCAAATAATAAAACTTGTGGTTTCATCATTAGCGCACGGGCAATGGCGACACGTTGTTGCTGACCGCCTGAAAGCTGTAAAGGAAAACGCTCAGCGTGTTGTTCTAAACGTAAGCGAGCCAATAATTCCAACGCCTGTTTTTTAGCTTCACTTTCGCTTAAGCCTAAGATTTTCATCGGTGCTTCAATTAAATTTTCAAGCACGGTGAAATGCGGCCACAAATTATATTGCTGAAATACCATGCCCACGTTTTGGCGTAATTGACGAATTTTTTTCGGATCGGTGTTTTCCGACAAATCAAAGGTTGTGTGAGCAATATCAAGCTGCCCTGATTTTGGCACTTCCAATAAATTCAAGGTACGAATTAAGGTACTTTTGCCCGCGCCGCTAGGGCCGAGTAATACAACAGTATCGCCATCTTCAGCGGTTAAATTAATGTCAAATAACGCTTGCGATGAGCCATAAAAGAAATTGAGATTTTTAACACTAATGGTCATGGTAAAATTTATGTTATGAAAGAAGAAAAATTGCAAACATATTAATGTTTTTTGCATAAGTATGCAATATGAAAAGAGATTTACGCATAAAAAATCGTATGAAATTATTTTCGTGATCTGTGTTCCAAAAAAGTGCGGTCAAACTTGGCGGAGTTTTGAAATATTGATAGATTATTTAGCCTGAAATCTGTACAATCGCCGCCTATTTATGAATGCTGCAAGGTGTAATAACGAGGCAAACGATGTCAGAAAAAATTAATTTAATGAATTTGACGCGCCAACAAATGCGCGAGTTTTTTAAGGAATTAGGCGAAAAGCCATTTCGAGCGGATCAATTAGTCAAGTGGATTTATCATTTTGGCGAAGATAATTTCGACAATATGACGAATATTAACAAGCAGCTGCGTGAAAAATTAAAAGCCGTCGCAGAAATCAAAGCGCCAGAAGTGGCGGTAGAACAGCGTTCAAGTGATGGTACGATTAAATGGGCAATGCAAGTTGGCGATCAACAAGTAGAAACAGTGTATATTCCCGAAGCGGATCGTGCGACATTGTGTGTGTCATCACAAGTGGGCTGTGCGTTGGCTTGTACTTTTTGTTCCACTGCGCAACAAGGTTTTAACCGTAACTTAACGGTATCTGAAATTATTGGGCAAGTTTGGCGCGCTTCAAAAATTATTGGTAATTTTGGCGTAACAGGCGTACGCCCGATCACCAACGTGGTAATGATGGGCATGGGCGAGCCTTTACTCAATGTGGCAAATGTTGTGCCTGCGATGGAAATTATGTTAGATGATTTCGCTTACGGCTTATCAAAACGCCGTGTAACCCTTTCCACATCGGGAGTGGTGCCTGCCTTAGATAAGCTGCCTGAGATGATTGATGTTGCATTGGCGATTTCATTGCACGCGCCGAATGATGAATTGCGTAATGAAATTGTGCCAATTAACCGTAAATATAATATTAAAATGCTGATGGATAGCGTGCATCGTTATTTAAGCGTGTCTAATGCGAATCACGGCAAAGTTACTATTGAATATGTGTTATTAGATCATGTGAATGACGGCACGGAACACGCTCACCAATTAGCCGAAGTGTTGAAAAATACGCCATGTAAAATTAATTTAATTCCATGGAATCCGTTCCCCGATGCGCCTTATGCGAAAAGCTCAAACAGCCGTGTCGATCGCTTCCAAAAAACTTTAATGGAATATGGTTTTACTGTTATTGTGCGCAAAACCCGTGGGGATGACATTGATGCCGCTTGTGGGCAGTTGGCTGGCGAGGTGATTGATCGCACCAAGCGCACGGCACAGAAAAAACAATTCGGGCAAGGTATTGATATTGCCGTACGTTAGTCTTTATTAACGCTAAAGTGCGGTTAAATTTAAGGAAATTTATGCAATTTAAAAAACTCACGCAAATTCGACCGCACTTTTTGTTTATTTTGTTCTTGAGTGCTTGTGTTTCCTCTGGACATAACGCAGATTTTGATCGCCAGCAAGCGGCAAAAGCGCGTGTTGAATTGGCGATTGGTTATCTAAATCAACAAGCGTGGTCGCAAGCGAAATTAAATCTTGATAAAGCCTTGAGCTATGCACCCGATTATTATTTGGTTCATTCTGCTTTTGCCTATTTTTATCAGCAACAGGGCGATGTAGAATTAGCCCAAAAGGCTTACATTAAAGCCATCGATTTAGATAAAAACCAAGGCGATGTGCATAATAACTACGGGGCATTTTTATGCTCTCAAGGGGAATTTGACAACGCTTATAGTCAATTCCAAGCGGCGTTAGCCTCTCCGCAATATTATCAACAAGCGGATACTTATGAAAATCTCGTGCTTTGCGCATATTCACAAAATAATCTTGCGCGTGCCCAAGAAAATCTCCTTCAATTAGAAAAAATCTCACCACAACGTGCTGCCCAGTTAAAAAGTATGCTCAAATAGCGGCTAATTTTATCAATTTAGGTAATAACGGTTGCAAAAGCCCCCTTTCAACTTTAAACTTTAGCGGATTTATTTTTTACTAAAGTTAGTATTATTTATGACCGATCAAGAATTCACATCAAGCACGCTCTCAGTAGGTGAACAATTCCGCCAAGCGCGTGAAAAATTAGGCTTAAGCCTTGACGAGGCTGCTCAAAAAGCAAATTTGCGGGCGAATATTTTGGAATACATTGAAAACAATGAATTTTCCCATAAAAAAATTCCCGCAACCTTTATGAAAGGCTATGTGCGTAGTTACGCAAAATTATTGAAATTACCCGAAAATGTCTGGACAAGCGCAGTCGGCAGTTTTGGCGATACGCCTAAACATGATTTTAATCGTACCACGCGGGCTGATCGCGTCACCAATCCCCATTCTCATCACCGTTGGGTGGGTTATTTAACCGCCTTTGTAGTAATTATTGCCTTAGGCATGACCACATTGTGGTGGTGGGAAAGTTATCAACAATCCAAAACAGAACGTGATAATTTAGTGCAGAGTTATACGCCAACAACAGTTGAAACAGAAACAGATTCTGCAGCGAATAGCAATATTCCTACTTTAGAAGTTTCGACCAATGGAGAAGGTACGCCTGCGCCAGTGAATGCGGAAAATTCTGAACAGCCTGCTGAATCTGCTGCGTCACAATCTGCGCCAGCGGAACAATCTACATCTGCGGGACTATCTGCGTTAGCAGAACAACCTGCATCGGCAGCGACCACTGAAACCGCTCAACCTGCAGCACCAAGTGCGGTGGAAAATTCGCAAGAAACTCAACCTGTTTCAGCAGTGAATGGCGACTTACAAATTGAAATCACCGATGCAACCAGTTGGATCAGCGTGAAAGATACGAATCGCAAAGTGCTTGCCCAAAAAGAATATAAAAAAGGTGAGATTTTAACATTCAATGCAGGGGCGCCTTATGCAGTGATTATCGGCGCGCCGGGCAATGTAAAAATTACCTATAAAGGTGAAAATTATCCGCTCAAAGTGGACGGACGTATTGCGAAATTTAAATTACAGTAAAAACGATGTCAGCATTTAAACCAACTATTAAACGTCGTGAATCGACAAAAATTTATGTAGGCAATGTGCCCATTGGTGGCGATGCCCCTATTGCCGTGCAGTCTATGACCAATACTCGCACGACAGATGTGGAAGCGACAGTAGCACAAATTAAAGCACTTGAGCGAGTGGGGGCAGATATTGTCCGCGTTTCAGTGCCAACAATGGAAGCGGCAGAAGCATTTAAGTTGATCAAGCAACAAACTAGTGTGCCGTTGGTGGCGGATATTCATTTTGATTATCGCATTGCCTTAAAGGTGGCGGAGTATGGCGTAGATTGCTTGCGTATTAATCCCGGCAATATTGGGCGTGAAGACCGTATTCGTGCGGTGGTGGATTGTGCGAAAGATAAAAATATCCCTATTCGCATCGGTATTAATGCGGGATCGCTGGAAAAAGATTTACAAGAAAAATATGGCGAGCCAACGCCTGAAGCTTTGCTTGAAAGTGCATTGCGCCATGTGGAAATTTTAGATCGCCTTAACTTTGACCAATTTAAAGTGAGCGTTAAAGCTTCAGATGTTTTTTTAGCGGTGGAAAGCTATCGTTTATTAGCCAAAGCCATTAAACACCCCTTGCATTTAGGCATTACCGAAGCAGGTGGTGCGCGCGCGGGCAGCGTTAAAAGTGCGGTCGGTTTGGGAATGCTTTTAGCTGAAGGGATCGGCGATACATTACGCATTTCTCTCGCCGCCGATCCAGTGGAAGAAGTCAAAGTCGGTTTTGATATTTTAAAATCCTTGCGTATTCGTTCCCGTGGCATTAACTTCATTGCCTGCCCAACCTGTTCTCGTCAAGAATTTGATGTGATCGGCACGGTAAACGCCCTAGAACAACGCCTTGAAGATATTACGACGCCAATGGATGTTTCTATTATTGGCTGTGTGGTGAATGGACCGGGCGAAGCCTTAGTTTCTGATTTAGGGGTGACAGGCGGCAATAAAAAAAGCGGTTATTATCTTGATGGCGAACGCCAAAAAGAGCGTTTTGATAACCAAGATATTATCGATCAATTAGAAGCCAAAATTCGTGCAAAAGTGGCGATGAAAGAGCAACGGATTGAAGTGTTCCCTGGTTAAATTTGTAGCGATAAACTGAACTGTTCGCTTATTGAACGAAAAGGATAAAAAGTGGCAAATATTATTAAAGCAATTCGCGGAATGAATGACACTGCACCAACTGAAACGCCCTTGTGGCAATGGGTTGAGGGCAAAGTGCGGTCAGTTTTGGCAAATTATGGTTATTCAGAAGTGCGTATGCCAATTGTGGAAAGCACGCCTTTATTTGCTCGTGCGATTGGTGAAGTGACCGATGTCGTCTCTAAAGAAATGTACACGTTCTGGGATAATGATGAACAATTAACCTTGCGCCCAGAAGGCACAGCAGGTTGTGTGCGTGCAGCCATCGAAAATGGCTGGAGCTATAACAATGAGCAACGTTTATGGTATATGGGACCAATGTTCCGCCATGAGCGACCACAAAAAGGGCGTTATCGCCAATTCCACCAAGCGGGTGTAGAAATTTTTGGTATTGCCAATCCAGAAATTGACGCGGAGTTAATTATTTTAACCGCGCGTCTATGGAAAGAATTAGGCATTGACAAAGATGTCACCTTGCAACTTAATTCTATTGGTTCTCTACAAGCGCGAGCGAATTACCGTTCTGCGCTAGTGGAATTTTTGCAAAATCACACCGTACTTTTAAGCGATGAAGAAAAAGAGCGCTTGGTCAAAAATCCATTGCGCATTTTGGATACGAAAAATCCCGAATTACAAAAAGTTCTCGATGACGCACCAAAATTATTGGATTATTTAGATGACGACAGCCGTGCGCATTTTGCCCAATTATGTGCGCTGCTAGACAGCGTAGGCATCGCTTATGAGATTAACCCGAAACTGGTACGCGGTTTGGATTACTACAACAAAACGGTATTTGAATGGGTAACAACCGCGCTAGGGGCGCAAGGCACAGTTTGTGGCGGTGGACGCTATGACGGCTTAGTGGAGCAACTTGGCGGGCACGCAACGCCGGGCGTTGGTTTTGCGATGGGCTTAGAGCGTTTAGTGCTGCTAGTGCAAGAAGTAAACAAAAACATTCAGCTGCCAAGTGCGGTTGATATTTATCTTGTTTTTGCAGGCGAAGGCACAACAGTGGCCGCATTCCAATTAGCGGAAAAACTTCGTTCAGAATTACCGCACTTGCGCATTATGACACATTGCTCAGGCGGAAATTTCAAAAAACAATTTAAACGTGCAGATAAAAGCGGCGCTAAATTTGCCCTTGTTGTAGGGGAAAGCGAAGTTCAAAATGGGCAAGTCGTAGTAAAAGATTTGCTTGGTGGTACAGAACAGCAAACTGTTGATATGGCAAATGTTGTAGCATATTTGCAAAATAAATTTTAAGGATTGAAAAATGGCATTAACGAGTTTTGAAGAACAAGAAATTAACGAAATTAAATCATGGTGGAGTGAAAACTACAAAACCATTATTGCAGTGTTAATCTTAGCATTGGCTGGCTCATGGGGTTGGCATTATTGGCAAGCGCACCAAGTGAATAAAGCGCAAGCAATGTCAACGGAATACGATAACATTATTTTGAGCAATCATTCGGTTGATATAAAAAATGCAGAAATTGATATTTTCGTAAAAGATAATAGCAAAACTGCTTATGCCACTTTAGCCTTACTCGAAAAAGCCAAAGTTGCCACCGAGGCGAAAGATTATTCGCTAGCGGCTACCGCATTACAGCAAGCGATACAGGAATCGCCCGATGAAATTCTCGCTTCTCTTGCGGCAATTCGTTTAGCAAATGTTCAAATTCAATTAAAAGATACCGATGCAGCGTTGGCTACATTAAACCAAGTGAAAGATCCTACTTGGGAAGCGCGCAAATTATTACTTATCGGCGACATTCAAGCGACTAAAGGCGATAAAACTGCTGCCCAAACAAGTTATGAGCAAGCACAGAAAAATTCCACCCCATTAGAACAACAATGGCTACAAGTGCGGTTAAATAATTTATAATTTTCAATGTATAGCAAAAGGCAAATCAATCAGGATTTGCCTTTTTTGTTAGCATTTTATTGCCATGAGCCTGATAAATTACTGATTCGATGTTAAAAGTGCGGTCAAAAATAGATAAATTTTTGTAAAATGAGCTAAGAAAAAAGGCTTGGATTTCCCAAGCCTTTGGTGTTTATTGCGCTTGTTTCGCTAAATATGCGAAAGCTAATTCAGCTAAATAATTAGCTGTTGGGAAGAGTGCTTTATCATCGACACGGAATTTCGGGTGGTGAAGTGCATATGGTCCGCCTGAACCTACCATTACAAATACTCCTGGAATTTCACGTTGATAGAAGGCAAAATCTTCACCAATAGGGCTTGCTTCCACTAATTTGGCTTCAAATCCATTTTCACGAGCGATATTGAGTGTAAAATCAACCCATTCTGGTGCATTCATCACTGATGGTGGGCCTGCGTGCCAGAAAAATTCAATCTCAGCAGCAAAGGCTGTTTTTACACCATTCACAATAGCTCGGAAACGTTGTTCAATTAGCTCGCGCACTTCTTGGCTAAATGTACGCACCGTGCCTTCAAGATACGCATTATCTGGGATAACATTCCATGTTGAGCCACTATGCACTTGAGTAATGGAAACTACCGCATTTTCGTGCGATGGTGAGTTACGGCTAATAATCGATTGCACCATATTAATTAAATGCGACAAGATAATAATTGGGTCATTACCATCATGAGGGCGTGCCGCGTGCGCGCCTTTGGCATTGATCTTGATCTCAAAACGATCCACACCCGCAGTTAAGGCGTTAGGCTTGGTGCCCAATGTTCCCACAGGTAAAGTAGGATCGTTGTGAATACCAAAAATAACTTCTACATCTTTCAGCACGCCCGTATTGACCACGTCAATCGCACCCAATCCCGTTTCTTCCGCGGCTTGGAATAAAATTCGTACCGTTCCTTGGAGTTCCGCTTGTTTGAGTTTTAATAAAATAGCGGCACCTAATGCGGCAGACATGTGGAAGTCATGCCCGCAAGCGTGCATACAGCCTGAATTTTTAGAAATGTAATCGACTTCCGCTTCTTCAAGAATAGGGAGCGCATCGATATCTGAACGTAACACAACCGTTTTTCCTGGTTTGCCACCTTTAATTTCAGCGACTAAGCCAGTTTTTAATGGTAGATCTAAAATGTCGATACCGTGTTTTTCTAATTCAGCACGCAATACTTTAGTTGTTTCAAATTCTTCATTTGAAAGCTCTGGGTGTTGATGACGCTCGCGGCGAAATGCCGTAAGAAAATCGGCGAGTTGTTGGTTGTCTTTAATAATGCTGTCTAATGTCTTCATAGTATGTCTTTGTATTGATTAATAAAATGATATAAATTGCTTTCCAATTTAAATGTTTGAAGCGATGCAAAAAAACGCTGACTTAAGTCATCATTTTGTATTGCATTCGCCAGTTTTTCATAAAGCTCTCGCTCAGAATAAGGTTTTTTCGGGCTGCCTTTGGGATGTTCGACACAATGTTGTAAAATCTCGCCATTTTTTAACCGCACTTTTACTGCACCAAAACGCTGTGAACTTTCGCCATAAGTGCGGTCAATTTTCTGCATTATTTTTTGTATATGCAGTGGTATGGGATTTGTCGTAAATGCGTGAGCATCTAAGGGTTCATTGCACAAAATTTTCGCCACAATATATTCAGCCGAGAAACGCCCTTTAACTTGAGTTTCTGGCTGAGTATAAATCAGCGCCGCATCGCCCTTGGGATTAAATTGTAGCTTGATTTTGTCAATTTCATCAGGATTGATTTGGGGCTGTAAAATGCTTGCGGCATCAGCCACCGTTGCTGCGGCGGAGCAAAAATTATAGGTTTTAAACCATAACCCGGGCTCAACGATTTTCCAACTTTGCCCCCAGTTCTGAATATCCAAAATGCTTTGAGCATTGCCATATACTGCCATAAATCCCATTTTTTCATCAAGAAAATCTGCTTGTGCAGTTAATCCATGTTTTAATATTTCTATGGTTTGAATAGCCGATTGTGCGGCTAAACCTGCGTGCAAAGGCTTAATTGGCGTCCCGAACATTAAGCGTAAACCTGCAGTTTGCGTAGCGGTTAAAGCTAGCGCTTGCTCAAGAAAATCATATTGATGTAAATAACAAATAGCCGCAACTGCGCCAATGCCGCCAAGGGTTCCAGTTGGATGAAAACCTTGATTATAATGCGTAGGGTTTAATGCCACACCCAAACGCGCCATAATTTCTACGCCTATCACATAAGCCGTGAGAAAGCGCTGGCTATTAAGTGCGGTCAAA
The DNA here is from genome assembly GCF_003096995.1 of Alitibacter langaaensis DSM 22999. Lineage (GTDB taxonomy): Bacteria > Pseudomonadota > Gammaproteobacteria > Enterobacterales > Pasteurellaceae > Exercitatus > Exercitatus langaaensis. Next base: position 15,425 of record NZ_QENU01000007.1, read on the forward strand.
TTTTCCGATGTTTTTGCCATATTAATACTGGCGAAAAGTGCTGATAAAATAACCGCACTTGGATGCCCCCGCACTTCTGCGTGAACATCGTCATAATCAAGAAAATGCGCCTGAAAGCCATTAAATAATGCAGCTTGCCGCGCTGTGGCCGCTTGTTTTTGTCCAATTAGCCATGAAGTTGCATTGCCGCCCTCATCGGAAATCCATTGTTTAAGCTGTTGAATTTCTAATTCATTTTTCGATGTTAAAATGCAAGCGAAATAATCAGTGAGTGCTTGGGTAGCAATTGTTAGCACACGCTCATCAGTGATGAGCGGTGTTGTCATAATTTGTTGCACTAACGTTTTGGTTGCTGTCATTAGATATAAAATTCAATGGGATCGCCAAATTGACGCACAAAACGTTTTGTTTGTTCTTGTTGTGGTTGATCTATAACTTGTCTAGCAGGGCCTTGCTCAACAATATTGCCGCCAGCCATAAATACCACACGATCCGCCACATTTTTTGCGAACTCCATCTCATGGGTCACAATCACCATAGTGATTTTTTGTTTAGCGAGTTGCTGAATCACTTGTAACACTTCGTTCACACGCTCTGGATCTAACGCAGATGTGGGTTCATCAAACAATAATACTTTGGGTTTCACTGCAAGGGCACGAGCGATAGCAACGCGTTGTTGTTGTCCACCCGATAGCGTGATTGGATATTGGTGCGCCTGTTGTTCTAACCCAACTTGTTTGAGCAGTGATAAACCTAATGCTTTTGCCTCATTTTTATTTAGCCCTTGTGTCACAACAGGCGAAAGCGTAATGTTTTCAAGTGCGGTTTTATTTTTGAATAAATTATAACTTTGGAAAACCATTGCCGATTGATGACGTAGCGCGCTTTCTTCTTTGCGGCTATGCTGTTTTACATCAAGGGATACATCCGCAATGCTAATATGGCCACTATCGGGCTTTTCTAATAAATTTAGGCAGCGTAAAAGTGTGGATTTCCCCGAACCAGATGGGCCAATAATTGCAACCACTTCCCCTTCGTTAATAGTTAAATCAATTTCTTTCAACACAACATTGGAGCCAAAGGATTTTGTGAGTTTTTCGACTTTAATCATTTCCATTTTATTCTCCTAGCGTTTGTATGCGGCTGAAAGTTTGGTTTCAAGGATTTTTTGTCCCCAAGAATAGAGGATAACCACAAGCCAATAGACAATACCCACGGCAAGATAGGTTTCAAAGAATTTGTATGATTCTACGGTCATCAGTTTTGCTGCGGATAATAATTCGGGTACGCCGACGAAAAATGCCACTGAGGAATCTTTTAATAGGGAGATAAACATATTTCCTGTGCCAGGCAAGGCATTCACAAAGGCTTGTGGCAAGACCACATGACGATAAATCTGGATCTGGCTTAAACCCACTGCAATGCCCGCTTCTTTTTGACCTGCATCGACAGATTCTAATGCGGCGCGGAAAATTTCAGCTAAATAAGCGGAATATTTTAAGGCAAAACAAATAATGGCTGCTGTTAGCGCAGGCACGCCCACCATCGCAGGCACGATTTGGGGCGAACCATAATAGACTAAAAATAATAAGACAACCGATGGCATACTGCGAAATAAAGAAATATAAACGGCAAGTATTTGATCGATAATGGCATAGCGTTGTATGCGAATAAGCGCGATGCATAAGCCAAAAATAATGGCGACTAAAATTGATACCACTGAAATTAATAATGTGGTTGGTAAATAGCCAATAATTTCAGGAAATACGCTTAGAAAATAAGAAAAATCAAAGTTCATAAATTGTCCTGTAGGGTGCGCTTGCCCACGCACTGAATCTAAATAAAATGGTGCGTTAGTAAACGCACCCTACAAAAGCGATCATTACAAAATTACTGCTCTGGCGTGGTAATATCCGCACCATAGTATTTTTCAGAAAGGGCTTTGATTGTGCCGTTTTCTTTCAATTTTGTGATGACTTGGTCGAATTCATTACGCAATTTTTCGCCTTGTTCTGTTTTGGCGAAAGCAAAGCCGACTTCTTCAATGACCAACGGTTTATCAACTAATTTAAATGGAAGATTACCACGTTTAATTTCAGCCAATAAAATTGGTTTTGAGTTAATGTAGCCGTCCACACGTTTAAATTCTAAATCTTTCATCGCCCCATCACGCGTTTCGTAAGTTTTTACGTTCACTTCTTTGTTAGGGAATTGTTTTTCTAGGTTTTTAATATGGTTTGAGCCTAATACGCCAGAAATCGTTTTGCCGTGTAAATCCGCAAAGGTATTGATATCTTTGTTATCAATGTGCGTCACAATTTGGCTACCATAATAGCTATACGGCTGTGTGAAGTTATATTTGGCTTTACGAGCTTCAGTCATGGCAACAGCATTGGCTACGGTGTCTAAACGGCCCGCATCTAATTGCCCCATTAAGCCAGCAAATTCTGCTGTTGTCCATTCCACTTTATAGCCTAATTCTTTGGCGATGGCTTCCGCAGTTTCTACATCAAAGCCGACTAATTTTCCGTCTTGTTTAAAGCCATTAGGGTAACTTTGCCCTGTTGTGCCAATGCGTAAAACTTTTTCAGCACCTGTCGTGTCAGCTTGATTAGCTGCTTGCTTTTCACCACAGCCAAATAAGGCGATAGAGCTGAAAAGTGCGGTCAAAATAGTAAGAGTTTTTAATTTCATAGCATTTCCTTTTAGTTCGTAAATTTTGTTCGATTTGGATTGTGTTTTTTCCACAATGCAAACAGTTCATGATTTAAAATTTTACGGTAATAAATTGTGGTGTGATCTGGGGTTAAATCCGCACGGCCCACTTCTTCAAAACCATAGTGAATATAAAATTGTGATAACCACGGGTGATTTGCTGCCGTCCCGAGGGTGACAAAGGGAACATTGAGCTGTTTAATTAACACTTCTCGCTCAACCCAAGCAAGCATTTTTGCCGCTAAACCCTGTTTTTTGTAGTCAGGCGATGTGGCAACCCAACCAATGTGTGGCACACCGTATGGACCTGGGTTATTGCCCCAAGGCAGACGTAAACTAATCGTGCAAGCAAGTTTGTTATCAATAAATAAACCGTAAGCAAAATTGGTTTTTAAGTGGGTTTCAATGCTTGTAAGATCCGCTGTTGCTGCGGCAAAGTTAATCCCCAATGCAGTTACGGGCTTATAGGCTTTATGTACCAAGTTTTGATACTCAACGGCATCAAGTGCGGTCAGTTTTCGGTATATTTCTGCCATTAAAGTAAACCTGATTTTTCTGCGTAATTAATGACAACATCGACTTTTTGTGGCGCAGAACCTAAGTAATTCTCTGGTTTTAGCCATTCCGCCAATTCTTCACGTTTGAAGTTTTTGGCGAGTTCTGGCGTTTCCATTAAAACGTCTAAAAATGCACGTTCTTGCTCAAATGCTGCCATTGCACAATCATAGACGATATGGTGTGCTGTTTGCTTTCCTAAACGAGTGCCCAATTCAAACATCACTTTTTCTGAAAGTAACAAACCATTTTGCATTTCAAGGTTTTTCAGCATTTGTTTTTGATTAACTTTCATATCACGCAATACGGCTAGGGCAATGCTTAATTGTGCTGCGATATACATATTAATTTCAGGCAACGCAATCCATTCTGCACGCCAGCTCATGGCATCGCGCTCGTGTTCAACACGCATAGATTCGTGAATTAATGCCACTGATTTGAATAATGGCGAAGTTAAACTTGCCAATCCTTCAAGCATAGCAGGGTTACGTTTTTGTGGCATGGTTGATGAACCAATTTTGCCCGCGCTGAATGGTTCTTCCACTTCATTAATTTCTGTTCGCATTAAATTATAAAATTCATTACCAATTTTACCTAATGTGCCGCTGATTAATGCGATAACCGAAGCATATTCAGAAAAACGATCGCGTGCAGATTGCCAGCCAATATTTGGCGTATTTAAGCCTAATAAATCTAAGGTGCGTTTTTCCACTTCTGGGCCTTTCTCACCAAATGAAGCATAAGTACAGATCGCACCGTTAATATTACCCACTAATACACGTTCTTTAATTTCTTTTAAACGCTCTAAATGACGCACAAATTCGTCTAGCCAAACAGCCAATTTGAAACCAAATGTGGTGGGCAGCGCTTGCATGCCATGAGTGCGCCCGACCATAGGTGTATATTGATATTTTCTTGCTTGAATTTTTAATTCGTTTGCCACCAATTTTGCGTCGCGTTCAATAATGGCAAAGGCTTCTTTTAATTGCAAAACAGCGCCAGTATCTACAATATCTTGTGTTGTTGGTCCATAATGCACAAACTCGCCTGCATCACCCGCTTGGCTTTGCAATGCATTAATAGTTGCCATAAATGAATGTTTTAATCGAGCGATTTCTTGCGCTATTATTTCTAAATCAAATTTCTCAGGATCGGCTCGTTCGGCAATTTTTTGTGCTGCATCGGCGGGAATTACACCTAATTCTCCTTCTGCTTTGGCAAGTGCTACTTCAATTTCAATATGTTTTAATAAGCGATTTTTTTCATCCCACACTGCACGCATTTCTGGCGTGCTAAAATTATTTCCTAATGTGGCGAAGTCGATAATATGTGAAGCCATTTAATTTTCCTTATTGCAAATTTCGATGCATTGTACGAAACCGCCAGTTAGACACAAATATCAATCTACACTAACTTATGTTATTTAGTTATATAAAATGACTTGATTTTATAAGCACTCTTAAAGTGCGGTCAAAATTTGTTAAATTTTAGATTGATAAAACCGATTAAACCAATTTACCTAGGCTTTTGCCTTTTATGGGTATTTTCGGCAAAATAGTAGCCAATATTTTTCATATAAATAGGAAACAGAATTATGACAAAACATTATGATTATTTAGCAATTGGTGGCGGTTCGGGCGGGATTGCCTCTATTAACCGTGCGGCAAGTTATGGCAAGAAATGTGCGATTATTGAAGCCAAACACCTTGGTGGAACTTGCGTGAATGTAGGTTGTGTGCCGAAGAAATTGATGTTTTATGGTGCCCAAATTGCCGAGGCTATTCACAATTATGCACCAGATTATGGTTTTGATGTGGAAGTAAAAGGCTTTGATTTCGCTAAATTAGTGGAAAATCGCCAAGCCTATATTGGTCGCATTCATACTTCTTACAATAACGTATTGGCAAAAAATAATGTGGATGTGCTGAATGGTTTTGCAAAATTTGTTGATGCAAAAACCGTGGAAGTGCGTTATGCCGATGGTTCAACTGAGCAAGTTACCGCAGATCATATTTTAATTGCAACAGGTGGTCGCCCGAGTATTCCGAATGTGAAAGGCGCGGAATATGGGATTGATTCAGATGGTGTTTTTGCTTTAAAAGCATTGCCTAAACGTGTCGCCGTGGTCGGAGCAGGTTACATTGCCGTTGAGCTATCTGGCGTGTTTAACAGTTTAGGCTCTGAAGTGCATTTATTTGTGCGCAAGCACGCACCATTGCGCCAGCAAGATCCATTAATTGTGGAAACCTTGGTTGAAGTGCTAGCGCAAGACGGCATTCAGCTGCATACTAATGCAATTCCACAAGAAGTAGTGAAAAATGCGGATGGTTCTTTAACCTTGAAATTGGAAGACGGACGTGAAACTGTCGTTGATAGTTTAGTGTGGGCGATTGGTCGTGAGCCAGCCACTGATGTAATCAATCTTGAAGCAACGGGCGTTGAAACGAATGAACGAGGTTTTATTAAAGTCGATAAATATCAAAATACCAATGTGAAAGGCATTTATGCGGTGGGGGATATTATTGAAGGCGGGATTGAACTCACTCCTGTTGCCGTGGCGGCTGGGCGCCGTTTATCAGAGCGTTTATTTAATAATAAACCGAACGAGTATTTGGATTACAATCTGGTGCCGACTGTGGTATTCAGCCATCCGCCAATTGGTACGGTGGGATTAACAGAGCCAAAAGCCATTGAAATTTATGGCGCAGAAAACGTGAAAGTGTATAAATCTTCATTTACGCCAATGTATTCTGCAGTCACACAACATCGTCAGCCTTGCCGTATGAAATTAGTTTGCGCGGGGAAAGACGAAAAAGTGGTGGGTTTACATGGCATCGGTTTCGGCGTTGATGAAATGATTCAAGGCTTTGCTGTCGCCATCAAAATGGGGGCAACAAAAGCGGATTTTGATAATACCGTGGCAATCCACCCAACAGGCTCGGAAGAGTTTGTTACTATGCGTTAGTCTTTATTGACAAAGCACCGTTCTTTAAAATCTCTCTTTTTTATAGGGAGAGATTTTTTATCTAAGAAATTTAATCGAATAACTGTTTCGTATTTTAAGGCAATCTTGGGAGCAAGCCGTTAAAACCTAAAAGTGCGGTCAAAATAAGTGAAGTTTTTCTGCTATTTAGGGCTTAATTGAGGATTAATGCGAAAATTAAGTCGAGTAATTTCAGGATGTTGCAGCTGAATTAAAGAGAGCAATTCTTGCTGGCGGAATAAAAATCCTTGTCGCACCACTGCGCTGATTACATCAATATTAAGGCTATTTTCATCAAAATTCACAATCTGATATAACCCATTAAAATGGCTAGGAAAAATAGATTTTATCTGATTGTTCAATTCATTTAAAAGCAAGCCTTTTTTCATCACACCTGCAAGGTTTGACGTTTCTAGCAGCTCTTTGATATTCATCGCTTTTTGATAGCGTTTTGTTTTATCCATTTTATTTCCCAAGCTAGATCTTGATTTTGCTAAATCGATCCCAATAATAGCGACATTGTAGCGAATTTCCGTTATAATCCGAAAACTTTTTCATTTTTACTGAGTTGATTTTGAATAACTTACATAAACGTACGCATTTTTGGTCGCACTTGCTATTGAGCATGATTGCACTTTTGACGTTGCCGCAGGTGCAAGGTGTAGAGCGTGCGCAAACATTGCATTTAGAATATCAAAATCAGTCGCTACAAACGCAAGCCGCGCATTCGGTTTTTGCGCAAGCTGAACAATATCCGCAAGCGAAAACCGTACGCCCAGCGCAGCAATCTATAAAATTTAATAAAATTTCACCGCACTTTGTGGCGAAAATTTTCTCTCCATCTGCGCCAATTCGTGGCAGCCCCTTGTTTTCTTAATTCTCTTTTAAACCCCAGTCACTCGCTCTAAATAGTGGGTATATTATTTATTTGAAATTAAGAAATTAAAGAAAATCATTATGTTAAGAACAATTGCAACAAAAATTTTTGGTAGTCGTAACGAGCGTATTTTACGCCGTTTAAATAAAGATGTTAAAAAAATCAATGTCTTAGAACCAAGTTTCGAAGCGTTGACGGATGATGAATTAAAAGCGAAAACAGCAGAGTTTCGTACGCGTTTATCAAATGGTGAAAGCCTACAAGCGCTTTTGCCAGAAGCCTTTGCCACTGTGCGTGAAGCCAGTAAACGTGTTTTAGGCATGCGCCATTTCGATGTTCAACTTGTGGGCGGTATGGTGCTGACCAACCGTTGTATCGCTGAAATGCGTACGGGGGAAGGGAAAACCTTAACGGCAACCTTACCTTGCTATTTGAATGCATTGACTGGAAAGGGCGTGCATGTGGTAACCGTGAATGATTATCTTGCACGCCGCGATGCGGAAACTAACCGCCCGTTGTTTGAATTTCTTGGTATGACGGTGGCGGTTAATGTGCCGGGTTTGCCGCCAGAAGTGAAACGTGAGGCTTATCAAGCAGATATTACTTATGCGACCAATAGCGAATTGGGCTTTGACTATTTGCGTGATAATTTAGCGCATAGCGCGCAAGAGCGTTTCCAACGCCCATTACACTATGCTTTGGTGGACGAAGTGGATTCCATTTTAATTGATGAAGCGCGTACACCATTGATTATTTCAGGCCCTGCGGCAGATAGCTCAGAGCTTTATATCGCGATTAATAAATTGATCCCAACCTTGGTTGAGCAAGAAAAAGAAGACAGCGATGAATTCCAAGGTGATGGCGATTATTCCTTAGACTTGAAAAATAAACAAGCCAATCTCACTGAGCGCGGTTTAGAAAAATGTGAAAATTGGCTCATTGCTCAAGGGCTAATGGGCGAAGATGAAAGCTTATATTCGCCAGCGAATTTAACTTTATTCCACCATATTTCTGCGGCATTGCGTGCGCATACCTTATTCCAAAAAGACGTGGATTATGTGGTGAAAGATGGCGAAGTGGTGATTGTTGATGAACACACAGGGCGTACAATGGCAGGACGCCGTTGGTCTGATGGATTACACCAAGCGATTGAAGCCAAAGAAGGCGTTCGTATTCAAGCTGAAAACCAAACTGTGGCGTCTATCACCTATCAAAACTACTTCCGTTTATATGAAAAATTAGCGGGTATGACAGGGACTGCGGATACAGAAGCCTTCGAATTCCAACAAATTTACGGCTTGGAAACCGTTGTGATCCCGACCAACCGACCAATGATTCGTGATGATCGTACGGATGTGATGTTTGAAAATGAACAATACAAATTCGATGCGATCATTGAAGATATTAAAGATTGTGTCGCGCGTCATCAGCCTGTTTTGGTAGGGACGATTTCTATCGAAAAATCAGAGGCACTTTCTGCGGCGTTAACCAAGGCAGGCATTAACCATAGCGTATTGAATGCCAAATTCCACGCACAAGAAGCAGAAATTGTGGCGAATGCGGGTTATCCAGGGGCGGTGACTATCGCAACCAATATGGCAGGCCGTGGTACAGATATTGTGCTAGGCGGTAACTGGAAAGCCGAAGTGGCTAAGTTAGACAATCCAACCGATGCGCAAATTGAAGAAATCAAAGCCGCATGGCAACAACGCCATGACATTGTTATGCAAGCGGGTGGCTTACATATTATTGGTACTGAACGCCATGAATCGCGCCGTATCGATAACCAATTGCGTGGTCGTTCTGGTCGCCAAGGGGATCCAGGTTCATCTCGTTTCTATTTATCATTAGATGATGCGCTTATGCGTATTTACCTTAATGAAGGCAAACTGAATATGATGCGCAAAGCATTCAGTTCTCCGGGTGAAGCGATGGAATCTAAATTGTTGGCTAAAGTGATTGCACAAGCGCAAGCAAAAGTGGAAGCGCACAACTTTGATGGGCGTAAAAACTTATTGCAATATGATGATGTAGCGAACGATCAACGCCATGCGATTTATGCGCAACGCAACACGTTATTAGATAATGAAGATATTTCTGAAACAATCAATGTTATTCGTGAAGATGTGTTTAACTCGGTGATTGATGAATATGTGCCACCACAATCATTAGAAGAACAATGGAAAATTCCTGAACTAGAAACCCGTTTGCGTAGCGATTTTGCGTTAGATCTGCCAATTCAACATTGGTTGGAAGAAGACAGCAATCTGCATGAAGATAGCTTGCGTGAACGCATTGTGGAAGCGGCAACAGCGGAATATCGCCAAAAAGAAGAATTAGCAGGCGCGGAAAATCTACGCCGTTTTGAAAAAGAAATTATGTTGCAAACCCTTGATGAACTATGGAAAGAGCATTTAGGTTCAATGGACTATCTCCGTCAAGGCATCCATTTGCGTGGTTATGCACAGAAAGATCCAAAACAAGAGTATAAACGTGAATCCTTTGAAATGTTCACCGATATGCTTGAAGCTTTAAAATTAAACGTGATCCGTATTTTAAGCCGTGTGCAAGTGCGCTCAGCCGAAGAAGTTGACCAAGTAGAACAAGCTCATCGTGAAGAGGCGCAACGCCAAGCAGAAGCGAGAGAATACAATGGTCAAACGGAAGAAACCAATGAACAAGTGGCGATAGCAGAAAGCGAACGTAAGATCGGTCGTAATGAGCCTTGTCCATGCGGGTCAGGCAAAAAATACAAACATTGCCACGGCAGTCGTGCCAGTAACTAAGTGCTAACCTGAAAGTGCGGTCGATTTTGACCGCACTTTTGCCGTAACCGATTTTTGTAGCCAATTTCTGTAACTGATGAACAGTGAACTCAAAAGGTGAAATAATGGAGAAGAAAATCACGCACGTTGCAGCGGGGATTATTCGTAATGAATTTGGTCAGCTCTTTCTCACCCAACGTTTAGAGGGGCAAGATTTTGCTCAGTCTTTGGAATTTCCCGGCGGGAAAGTTGACATGGGCGAAACCCCTGAACAAGCGTTAAAACGTGAGTTAGAAGAAGAGATCGGCATTCACGTTCTTAATGCTGAATTGTACGAGCAATTTTTATTTGAATATCCGCACAAGATTTTATACTTTCATTTCTATCTTGTGGAAGAATGGGTGGGCGAACCCTTTGGGCGCGAAGGTCAAGAAGGCTTTTGGCTAGATCAAAAAGAGCTTGATGCAGGGCAATTTCCAGCGGCGAATGCAAAATTAATTCAACGTTTATTAGCGGAAACTTGCTGATTTTTGACCGCACTTTGAATGAAATACTCGGCTTTTGGGCGGCTTATTTTTCACGTTCCCATTTTTTCGCAATATAGCTACAAGTTGGGTGCAAATTTAGCTGTTTTTCTTGCACAAACTGGCGTAAGGCTTGATAAAGCTTATCTGCAACGCCTTGTCCACGCAAGGTTTCGGATACATAAGTATGATGCGCATTAATGGTGTTGGTATTTTCAAAAAAATAATTTAGCTGAGCAATTTTATTGCCCAAACTATCCAATACAAAAAATTCACCTTCTGTCGCATTTTGTTGATGTTCAATCTTCATCTTTTCCCTTTAACGACTTGTCCATTCATCAGAAAATTCAGGGTTGGCGGCGAAATCTGCCGTTTCACAAGGAATGGCTTTCTCTTCATCCGCCCATTCGCCCAAATCAATTAACTGGCAACGTTTGCTACAAAATGGACGATAAGGGCTTTCTGCGCGCCACGCCACAGGCTTTTTGCAAGTGGGGCAAGCAACGGTCAATATTTCAGTCATCGTTTTTCCTCGGCTAATGCTAAATAAGTGTGGTGTAATTCTAACACTTTTTGACGCAATAGATCGCGCGTTTGTGCTATCTCGCCATCATTATTAATGACATCATCTGCATAGCTTAAACGTGTTGCGCGGTTGACTTGCGCATCCATAATTTGCTGGATCAGTTTTTGATTATTCTGATCGCGCAGGCTTGCTCGCTTGAGTTGGGTTTGTTCACTCACATCAATCACCAAAATACGATCACAAAGTGCGGTTAATTTATTCTCAATTAACAATGGCACGACAAAAAGCGTATAAGCAGCAGTTTGTGCTTGCAGTTGGGCAAGCATCGCTTGGCGAATGGCGGGGTGAAGCAAAGCATTGAGCCAATTTTTCTCATTTTCATTGCCAAAGATTAATGCGCGCAATGCAGTGCGGTTTAATTCCCCTGCTTCCGTTAATATTTGATTGCCAAAATGGTCTGCGATTTGGGCGAGTAAAGGCGAGCCTTTTTCCACCACTTGGCGCGCCACAACATCGGCATCTACAATGGGGACACCTAATTCAGCAAAAAACTCAGCAATGGTGCTTTTTCCGCTGCCAATGCCGCCTGTTAATCCAACGATATAGTTCATAGCCTTTCTCAATCCATAATGAATGGCGTTATCCTAGCACATTCAATAGAAAGGCGGCTAGCGCGCCGATACTTAAAAAAGGTGCGAGAGCAATCTGTTGCTGTTTGCTGAACAACGCATAAGCAATGGCGCAGCTGCACGCAATAAAGTAAAAAAGGGGCAACTGCTGCCAAGGCAGAAAACTGCTCAATCCGCTAATCAGCCAGTAATCTCCGCGCCCAAAGGCTTCACGTTGGTAGAGATATTGTGTGAGATGAAAGAAAAGAAAGAATAAAGCGAAACTTAACGCTACACTTTGCAAACTTTGTTCTAAAGAAATGGGCAGAAGTTGCAGATAAGCTGCGCCAACACCTAAACAGGCTAGAAGCTGGCAGAATGTTGGCGAGATTAATTGATATCGCCAATCGATCACGCTGACCGTAATCAATATGGACAAGGTGAATGCTGCGATGAAAGCAGCCAGTAATGAAGAAGAAAATAAGTATTGGCAAAAACCAAAGAGTGTGGCGAAACCTAAAAAATATCGCCATTTTTGACCGCACTTTATGGGCGGCAAACTGATCTTTTGTGGGCGAAAGTGCGGTGGATTTTCAGGAAATATTTCGCAATAAGTGGAATAGACTTCTTGCGCAAGCCGATCATGAAAGTGCGTCCAATAATGGCGAATGGATAAGCCCACCAAACCGCCGATTAAGAAAAATGCGAGCGTTATCATTGGATTATCGATCCAAGGTTAAAAATAGGTAAATACATTCCCAACATAATCAAACCGATCAGCCCGCCAATGATCATCATGAGTACGGGTTCGAGCAGTTGTGAAAGCAGATCAATTTGGTGTTCTAGCTGCTGCTGATAATTTTGAGCGATGTGTTGCAGCATCTGGCGAAGTTGCCCTGCTTGCTCCCCAACTTGCAACATTTACTGCGCTTGCATTGGAAATAAATTGGCGCTAACCGAGCTTGAGAAAGAATGCCCTTGTGTAATGCCGTGCAACATATTTTCCACTTCATGAATGAGCACGATGTCCTCTTGCGCCAGCATTTGGGGTTGCCAAGCCTTTTTCTGCGGCAAAAAGGATTGTAGCGCTTGGTTTAATGGCACGCCAGATTGCAACATAAGCTGTAAGCTACGGCAAAATAGCACAAGACGAGAAAGGCTGAGAATTTTGCCTAAAATCGGTAGGCGAGTCATCATTTTCGCTTTGTACTGATTGATTTTAAGAGAATGACGCAGTTGATATTTTATCAGCCAAATTGCCAGTGCGAATAAAATAACAATATGCCAAAAGTAATGCTGCAACCCATTCGATAACGCCAACAAAATGGCAGTGAACATCGGCAATTCTGTTTGTTTTTCGCCATACATTTCCGCAAATTGCGGCACGATAAATATCAGCAAAAGTGCGGTCAAAATAAGCGAAGTAATTAATATAATGGCGGGGTAGAGCAAAATTTTCTGCATTTTCCGCTGTAAGCTTAAAACCTGTTGCTTATGCTCGGAAATTTGCTGGCACACGGTAGCAAGTTTTCCTGTGATTTCGCCAATTTTGATGAGTTGCCGTTCTTGTGTGCTGAGAAAGGCATTTTGCTTTTCTAGCTTTTGAGATTCTAGGCTTTGCGAAAAAGACAAACCGCTTTCAATATCTGCGATACTGCCGCGCAGCCATTGGTTTAATGGAATATTGACACAATTCTGCAATAAAATTTGTAAGCAAGTTTTAAGTGGAACTGCCGCATTTAATAGGGTTGCCAGCTGTGTTAATAGATCACAAATTTCCGCCTGTTTTGGCTTGTTGAAAAGTTGAATATTGTGTTGAACACGAAGATGTTGCAAGCCACGAGAAAAAAGCACTTGTTTGGCGGCACTCTCACTTTCTGCCACAATCATCCCTTGTTGCCGTTGATTTAGATGATCGGTGGCTTTCCAGCGGTAGAGTTTTAATTTCATTTTTCACTCCCTAACACGCGTTGGATTTCATCTAAATCTGTGATGCCATCATTTACTTTTATCAGCCCCGCTTGATAAAGCGAAGCAAAGTCTGTTTCATAGCGATGATCGTTGTTCAAGTGCGGTTGCAAAAATTGATAAATCCCGATGCGCCCTGCATAACCTTGATGACAATGGCAAATATTTTCTGATTTTTGACCGCACTTATTGTCAGAGCACACAGGACAGCGTTTTCGCACCAAGCGTTGTGCGATGATGAGCAATAAAGCGGTGTTAATTTCTTGCGGTTGAATGCCAAGTTGTTGCAAACGTGCCATTGCTGATGGCGCATCATTAGTATGCAACGTAGAAAGCACCAAATGCCCTGTTTGCGCTGCGCGCAATGCCATACGCGCGCTTTCTTCATCACGGATTTCCCCGAGCATAATGATGTCGGGATCTTGGCGCAGAAAGGTGCGCAATAAACGGCTAAAATCTAAACCAATGGCTAAATTGAGTTGGGTTTGAATAATGCCGTTGAGCTCAATTTCAATGGGATCTTCGGCGGTCATAATGTGTTTGTCGGGCGTGTTGAGATGAGAAAGTGCGGTGTAAAGTGTGATACTTTTTCCGCTGCCTGTTGGACCCGTAACAAGAATTAATCCTTGCGGCTGTTTTAAGGCGTGCTGAAAACGCTGCTGCTGTTCTGCTGTCATTCCAAGTTCAGCAAAATTGAAGTTCACTGGCTTATTTTGTTGCACACGCAGCACGACTTTTTCGCCAAGATAAGTAGGCAATGTGGAAAGCCGAAAATCCAAGATGTCAGAGAATGTGGTTTTAAAATGAAAACGCCCATCTTGTGGCAATCTTGTTTCCGCAATGTCCAGTTTTGCCAGTAATTTTAGACGCGATATTATACGACTTGTCAAGGCAAGGGAGAGAGGCGCTTGCTTTTGCAGCACCCCGTCAATACGAAAGCGTACTTGTAAATGTTGAGTTTGGGGTTCTATGTGAATATCTGAGGCATTTTTTTGTAACGCCTGTTCAAAGATATTATCAAGCAGTTGAATAATGGGTTCGTCTGAATGCTGAGCCGAATCCGTGCTCGGCGTATTTTCAACTTGATAAAAAACAGGGCTTTCTTCCACTTTAAGCGAGAGCGGGGAAAGTTCTTGCAAGAGTCTTTTGAGTTCGACCGTTGATAATAAAACTGGCTCTATACTTTTCCCAGTTAAAAATGAAAAGGTTTCGCAAGCCGAAATGTTGGTCAGACTATCCACGCCTAGCCAGAGTGTTTGTTCATTTTCAGTCAGCGGCAAGGCAAGATAGCGGAGCAACAAGGCTTGCTGCTCCTGATTTTTCGCCCATAAGTGCGGTGAAATTTCAATGCGTTTTCCCTGACTCGTGGTTGCGCTTTTCATTGGTGGCCTTATGTCGCTTTAGTTACAAAATCCAGCGGGGAAAATGGTGGCATCGGGTTTGCAGGCTGTTTGCCAACTGACCCCTTTGGCGGCATTTCCACTTGCCGTTAGTGTATAACTGACATTGTCTAAGGTGTCTTTTCCCGTTGCGGTGATCACCCCAGATGCCACATTAACGCTGGCAACATATTTGCCTAATCCCGCATTGTTGGCTTGAATGCCGTTAGTTCCCGCGCTGCATTGAGTGGCATCACCTGTATTGTAGATGCATAATTCCACTTCTGAACGGTAAGGCGCGGAGGCTTGTAATAATTCGGAAACGGCGGCTTTTTTGGTGTAATTTTGATAAGAAGGAATGGCGACCGTGGCTAAAATAGCGACAATCGCAATCACGATCATTAATTCAATTAAGGTAAAACCTTTGCGAACAGAGATAGAGAATGAAGTGCGGTTAAATTTCATGATGTTTTCCTTTTGTGAGAAAATTTGACCGCACTTTGAAATAATGGGCAAACCCTGTCAAAATGTGCAAAATAAATATGGAATACAGATCACAAAATTTAATTTTATGACGAGCAAAACAGCCTTTAAAATACAGCAAGGGTGGCTAGAACATACACGAAAAGTGCTTTCCCCCCATTTTGATCAACGCCCTGATGGCCAAGATATTTCCTTGTTGGTTATTCATTATATTAGCCTGCCGCCAGAGCAATTTGGTGGTGGATTTATTGATGATTTTTTTCAAGGGAAACTCGATCCAACAGTACATCCTTATTTTGAAGAAATTTATCAAGTTCGGGTGTCTGCTCATTGCTTGATTGAGCGCAATGGGCGTGTAACGCAGTATGTGAATTTTAATGATCGCGCTTGGCACGCTGGCTTGTCTTGTTTTGAAGGGCGGGAGAAGTGCAATGATTTTGCGATTGGCATTGAGCTTGAGGGCAGTAACGAACAGCCTTTTACGGATGAGCAATATCAGGCTTTAACCGCGCTTTCGCAAGCGATTATGCAAACTTATCCGCAGATCAATAAATCGCGCATTGTTGGACATTGTGATATTGCCCCAGAGCGAAAAATCGATCCAGGGCAGTTTTTTGATTGGGAACGTTATTTAGGCAGTTTATCCGCTTAATTTTCTTCTGATTTCACTTCAGTCCATAAGATATCCATTTCCGCCAAAGAGCTTTGCGCAGGGGATTTGCCTTGGGCTGCGAGTTTCTGTTCCACTGCCCGGAAACGGCGCTCAAATTTTTGGTTCGCTTTGCGTAGGGCTTCTTCGGCATCAATGTTTAAATGGCGCGCCATATTCACCGTGGCAAAAAGGAAATCGCCGAGTTCTTCTTCCACTTTTTCTTGCATTAAGTGCGGTCGATTTAGCTCTTGTTTTATTTCTTCTAATTCTTCTTCAACCTTAGCGATGACATCAGGCAGATTGTCCCAATCAAAGCTCACTTTGGCGCATTTCTTCTGCATTTTTTGCGCACGCATTAATGCCGGAAATGCATGCGGAATTGCCGCTAATATTGATTTATCCGTCTGTCCTTGTTTTTCTTGTGCTTTAATTTCATTCCAACGCTCCAAGGCTTCTTTTTCATTGTTGGCTGATTTATCGCCAAAAACATGAGGGTGACGGCGCACGATTTTTTCAGCCACTTCGTTAACCACATCGTCAAAGGTAAATTTTTTCTCTTCGCTGGCAAGCTGGCTGAAAAAGACCACTTGCATTAATAGATCACCTAATTCTTCACGCAAATTTTCAACGTCATTTTTCTCAATGGCATCAATCACTTCATAGGTTTCTTCTGTTAAACAGGGAATCATTGATTGATAATTCTGTTTTAGATCCCACGGGCAGCCGCCATTGGGGTTGCGCAGTTGAGCGATAAGTTTGATAAAGTCTTGGATATTGTATTGCATGATATTTCCCTATTAAACGAGGTGTGGGGCAGTGTATTGCGTAAATGCAAATAATTCAATGAATTTTCAAAATTGTGATCTAGTGCAAGGTTTTTTTTATTTGGGCGCGCTACTATACAGACAACCGAAAGGTTCAACTAATCAGATAAGGAGTTGATTATGTACAAACACGTTTTAGTCGCAGTTGATCTCTCAGATGAGAGCGATTTTTTATTGAAAAAAGCAGTAGGAGTGGCGCAACGTCACGGGGCTAAGCTTTCGATTATCCACGTGGATGTGAACTTCTCCGATCTTTATACTGGTTTGATTGATGTGAATATGTCATCCATGCAAGATCGCATTTCAAGTGAAACTCAACAAGCATTGGTGCAACTTGCTGAAAATGCAGGCTATCCAATTTCCGAAAAATTAAGTGGTAGCGGTGATTTGGGGCAAGTGCTTTCAGATGCGATTGAGCAATATGATGTTGACTTATTAGTCACAGGCCATCATCAAGATTTCTGGAGCAAACTCATGTCATCAACTCGCCAAGTGATGAATACCATTAAAATTGATATGCTGGTTGTGCCATTACACGACGAGGCATAATGCCATTGTTTGAAAACTTATTAAAAATCGACCGCACTTTTGTGGCAAAATCCCAAAGTGCGGTTTTGTTTTATGATAAATCTGAGAATTCCTTGAAAAAGCCGTTCTATAAATGTGAAAAATATGCCAAAATAAGCCGATTTTTAGACAAATTTCTTTAAGGTTACAATGAAAACAACAGCGCAAATTCGACAAGCATATTTAGATTTCTTCCATAGCAAGGGGCATACCGTAGTAGAAAGTAGCTCTCTTGTGCCAGAAAATGATCCAACGTTATTATTTACTAATGCGGGGATGAACCAATTTAAAGATGTGTTCTTAGGCATGGAAAAACGCCCTTACACCCGTGCGACAACGGCTCAACGTTGTGTGCGTGCTGGTGGTAAACACAATGACTTAGAAAACGTGGGCTACACCGCCAGACACCATACATTCTTTGAAATGATGGGGAATTTCAGTTTTGGTGATTATTTCAAACATGATGCGATCCAATTCGCTTGGGAGTTTTTAACTTCATCGCAATGGTTAGGATTGCCGAAAGAAAAATTATACGTCACCGTGTATGAAACGGATGATGAAGCCTATGACATTTGGAATAATGTCGTAGGCGTGCCAGCGGAGCATATTATCCGTATCGGCGATAATAAAGGCGCGCCTTATGCTTCAGATAATTTCTGGGCAATGGGCGATACAGGACCTTGTGGCCCTTGTACCGAAATTTTCTATGATCATGGCGATCATATTTGGGGCGGCTTGCCAGGTTCTCCAGAAGAAGACGGCGACCGTTATATTGAAGTCTGGAATATCGTGTTCATGCAGTTTAACCGTTTGCCAGATGGCACAATGGAAAAATTGCCAAAACCATCAGTGGATACGGGCATGGGCTTGGAACGTATGACAGCCGTGCTGCAACATGTGAATTCAAACTACGAAATCGATATTTTCCAAACATTAATTAAAAAAGTCGCAGAAGTGGTTGGCACACAAGATTTAGGCAATAAATCATTGCGTGTTATTGCAGACCATATTCGCTCTTGTGCCTATTTAATCGCTGACGGTGTTATCCCATCAAATGAAGGCCGTGGCTATGTCTTGCGCCGCATTATTCGCCGCGCGGTACGTCATGGACATTTGCTTGGTGCGAAAGAAACCTTCTTCTACAAATTAGTGCCGACACTCATTGAAGTTATGGCAGCAGCGGGCAAACAAGTTAAAGAAAAACAAGCGAACGTTGAAAAATTATTACGCTTAGAAGAAGAACAATTTGCACGCACCCTTGAACGTGGGTTGGCATTGTTAGATGAGGCATTGGCTAACGTGAAAAATGGCGTGCTTTCTGGCGATGTCGCCTTTAAGCTCTACGATACTTACGGTTTCCCATTAGATTTAACCGCCGATGTATGCCGTGAGCGCAATATTAACATTGATGAAGAAGGCTTTGAGCGCGAAATGGAAGCGCAACGCTTACGCGCACAAGCAGCAAGCAACTTCGGTGTGGATTATAGTAGCGTTATTCGTGTTGACGGCGAAACCAAGTTTGAAGGCTATACCCATGACGAAAGTTTGGCAAAAGTGACCGCACTTTTCTATGATGGTAAATCAGTAGAAACCATTACTGCGGGACAAAGTGCGGTGGTGGTATTAGAAAATACGCCATTCTACGCAGAAATGGGTGGTCAAATTGGCGACAGCGGTGTGTTGACCGCAAATGGCGTGCAATTTGAAGTGAAAGATACACAAAAATATGGCTTTGTTTTTGGTCACGTTGGTGAGCTAGAACAAGGCACATTAAGCGTTGGGCAAATTGTGAATGCAACGGTAAATCATGAACGTCGCCAGCAAACTCGCTTAAATCACAGTGCAACACATTTATTACACGCAGCATTGCGCCAAGTATTAGGCGAACATGTGGCGCAGAAAGGTTCTTTAGTGGCTGATACAGGTCTGCGCTTTGACTTTGTGCAACCTGAAGCGGTGAGCAAAGAACAGATCGCGGAGATCGAACGTTTAGTGAACTTCCACGTGCGTGCAAATCACCCTGTACTTACTGAAGAGATGGGTGTCGAAGAAGCGAAAGCGAAAGGCGCAATGGCATTATTCGGTGAGAAATATGGCGATGTCGTACGCGTTGTTACTATGAGTCCATTCTCGATTGAACTTTGTGGCGGCTTGCACGTAGAGCGCACAGGTGAAATTGGTTTATTCAAAATTATCTCAGAAAGCGCGGTGGCAGCGGGTATCCGCCGTATCGAAGCGGTGACTGGCGAGGGCGCAATGAATTGGTTGTTTAATCAACAAGCCATTTTGGCGCAAAGCGCGGAATTACTGAAATCTGACGTGCCATCACTGCCTGAAAAAATTGTTCAGTTACAAGATAAAGCGAAGAAAACGGAAAAAGAATTAGAGCAGTTAAAAGCGAAAGCAGCACAGGCTGCAGGTTCAAACCTCGCACAAAGTGCGGTCAAAATTGGTGAAGTTTCGGTGATTGTTCATCAGCTTGATGGCGTGGATGCGAAAGCATTGCGTGTCATGGTGGATGATTTGAAAAATCAATTAGGCTCTGGTGTTGTCGCGTTGGGTTCAGTGGCAGAAGATAAAGTAAACCTAATTGTTGGGGTGACAGCAGATTTAACTTCAAAAGTTAAAGCTGGCGAACTCGTTAATGTGATGGCGCAACAGGTTGGCGGAAAAGGTGGTGGTCGCCCAGATATGGCGATGGCTGGTGGTTCTCAACCTGAAAATGTATCAGTGGCATTAAATGCTGCATCAGATTGGTTAAAAGCCAATTTGTAATGACACCTTGCGGCGATGAATGACTGCTCGCCGCAAGGTTATCTAGGGATAGAACGACAGGCATATTAGGGGGTCTGTATGTTAATTTTAACCCGTAAAGTCGGTGAAAGCTTGCTTATCGGCGATGATATTTCTATCACTGTTTTGAGTGTGCGGGGTAACCAAGTGAAAATTGGGGTGAACGCACCAAAGGATGTGTCTGTTCATCGTGAAGAAATCTATCAGCGCATTAAGGAATTGGAGGAGGGCAAAAATGATAATAGTAAATGATTTGCCTCGCTTAGATCATTGGGAGGTCTTATGTCTAAACTAACTTGTTTTAAAGCCTACGATATTCGTGGTCGTTTGGGCGATGAATTAAATGCCGACATTGTTTATCGTATTGGTCGTGCGTTTGGTCAGTTTTTAAAACCCAAAACGATTGTTGTGGGTGGCGATGTTCGTTTAACAAGTAAAGAATTAAAAAGCGCAGTAACGAATGGTTTGTTAGACTCAGGCGTTAACGTTATTGATTTAGGCGAAGTCGGCACGGAAGAGGTGTATTTTGCGACTTCATTCTTAAAGGCAGATGGCGGTATCGAAGTCACCGCAAGCCATAATCCAATGGATTTTAACGGGTTGAAATTAGTGCGCGAAGGTTCTCGCCCTATTAGTGCGGACACAGGTTTGGCGGACATTCAACGCTTGGCGGAAGAAAATAACTTCCCAGCCGTTGCCCAACGTGGTTCCTATAAACAACAATCTGTATTAGGGGATTATGTTGAGCGTTTATTATCTTATGTAAATTTGGATAATATCAAACCACTAAAATTAGTGATTAATTCGGGCAATGGCGCGGCAGGTCATGTGGTTGATGCGATTGAAGCGCAATTCAAAGCTCGTCATGTGCCCATTGAATTCGTGAAAGTGCATAATAACCCAGATGGCACATTCCCGCACGGTATCCCTAATCCGATTTTACATGATAACCGCCAAGATACCATTGATGCTGTGTTAGCTAACCAAGCGGATTTTGGTATCGCTTTTGATGGCGATTTTGACCGCTGTTTCTTCTTTGATGAGCATGGTGGCTTTATTGAAGGCTACTATGTTGTGGGGTTATTAGGTCAAGCGTTTGCTCAAAAACATAAAGGTGCCAAGATTATTTATGATCCACGTTTGATCTGGAATACAGAAAAATTAGTGGCAGAAAATGGTGGCGAAGCCGTGATGTCTAAGTCTGGGCATTCATTTATTAAAGAAAAAATGCGCGAAGTGGATGCGGTATATGGCGGCGAAATGTCAGCACACCATTATTTCCGTGATTTCTATTATTGTGATAGTGGTATGATCCCATGGTTGCTTGTGATGGAATTAGTTTGCACAACAGGTAAAACCCTAGGGCAATTAGTGAATGAAAGTATTGATACTTATCCGTCACCAGGTGAGATTAATAGCAAATTAACAGATGCAAAAGCATCAATTGCGCGCGTGCGTGCCGCTTATGAAAAAGAGGCTGTTAGCGTGAGCGATCTGGATGGTATCAGTATTGAATATCCAAATTGGCGCTTTAATTTACGCAGTTCAAATACCGAGCCTGTAGTGCGCTTAAATCTTGAAACGCGTGGCGATAAAAAATTAATGCAAGAGAAAACGGATGAAATTTTGGCATTGTTACGTCAATAAGCTGTAAAATTTGGTAAATTTTGACCGCACTTAGCATTGTTTATGTTAAAGTGCGGTCGTTTATATATAAAAAGGAAAAGACATGAAAGTGATTATCCCTGTGGCGGGGCTAGGTACCCGTATGTTGCCAGCGACCAAAGCGATTCCAAAGGAAATGTTAACATTAGTTGACAAGCCATTAATTCAATATGTGGTGAATGAATGTGTGGCAGCTGGCGTTAAAGAAATTGTCTTGGTTACCCATTCTTCAAAAAATGCAATCGAAAACCACTTTGATACCTCCTATGAGCTTGAATCAATGCTTGAAAAACGTGTTAAACGTCAGTTATTGGAAGAAGTGCGTTCAATTTGCCCGAAAGATGTGACTATTATGCATGTGCGTCAAGGTAATGCGAAAGGTTTGGGGCATGCGGTGTTATGTGGTCGTCCATTAGTAGGGAATGAACCTTTTGCTGTGGTGTTGCCAGATGTGCTATTGGCTGAGTTTACCGCAGATCAAAAAACAGAAAATTTAGCGGCGATGATTAAACGTTTTAATGAAACAGGCAACAGCCAAATCATGGTAGCCCCCGTTGATCCTAAAGAGGTAAGCAGTTATGGGGTGGCGGATTGTAATGGCGCTGAATTTACCAGTGGAGTAAGTGCTAAAATTTCACGCATGGTAGAAAAACCGAAAGTAGAAGATGCACCGTCAAATCTTGCAGTTGTAGGGCGTTATGTCTTTTCAAAAGCAATTTGGGATTTATTAGAGAAAACCCCAATGGGCGTTGGTGATGAAATTCAGCTCACTGATGCTATTGATATGTTGATAGAAAAAGAAACCGTTGAAGCTTTCCAAATGTCTGGCGAGTCTTTTGATTGTGGTGATAAGATCGGTTATATGCAAGCTTTTGTTGAATATGGTTTGCAACACGACAAATTAGGCGCTCAATTTAAAGATTATTTGAAAAAATTAGCAAAAACGCTATAAGCGTTAAATTTAAACTAAAGGCTAAGAAATCGGACATTCTTAGCCTTTCTTTTGCCCTTTCGCGAAAAAAATTAATATGAAAGCGTGAAATAAAATGCTAAAATAGCCAATTCAAAAGTATTCCAAACTATTTTTACATCGAATTAGGTTTATTTATGGCTTTAGTTGCTGATAAAAAGAAAAACGTTATTGAAGAAGTCGGCCAAAAATCCAAAGGCGTAAACATTTGTCTATGGTTATTGGCTCTTGCGATTATCCTTGTTGCCTCAGTGGGTAATGTAGTCTTTGCAGATCAATATTCAACACCAATCCGTGTTGTTGCAATTTTTGTACTCATCGTGCTTGCATTAGTGTTTGCAGCCTTAACCAATGAAGGTAAACGCGCGATTGCATTCTTTAGTGAATCAAGAACAGAATTAAGACGAATTGTATGGCCAACTCGTCCAGAAGCAATGCAAACAACTTTTATTGTTATTGCGGCAACCGTATTATTGTCTTTGATTTTATGGGGCTTTGACAGTGTTATCATTGCCGTGCTTAATTTCTTAACTAATTTGAGATTCTAAAATGACAGAAACAACAGCTCCTAAAAAACGTTGGTATGTATTACAAGCTTTCTCTGGTTTTGAAAGCCGCGTGGCAACGACATTACGTGAATATATCAAATTAAACCAAATGGAAGATCAATTTGGCGAAGTCCTTGTTCCTACCGAAGAAGTGGTTGAAAATGTGGCGGGAAAACGTCGTAAAAGTGAACGAAAATTTTTCCCAGGCTATGTATTAGTACAAATGGAAATGAATGACTACACTTGGCAGCTCGTGCGTAGCGTGCCTCGTGTTATGGGTTTCATTGGCGGTACGCCAGATAAACCATTGCCAATTAGTCAACGTGAAGCAGATATTATTTTAAATCGTGTTGAACAAAATGCAGATAAACCACGTCATCGTAATGAATATCATCCTGGTGAAGAAGTGCGTGTAACTGAAGGTCCATTTGCGGACTTTAATGGTACGGTTGAAGAAGTGGATTACGAAAAAGGTCGCTTGAAAGTGTCTGTATCTATCTTTGGACGCGCAACCCCTGTTGAACTTGAATTTTCTCAGGTAGAAAAATCAAACGGATAAGTCAATGAAATAATAAAGAGCAAACGAATCAGTTTGCTCTTTTTTGATTAAAATAAGCCGATAAAACGGCTTGAATTTTAACCGCACTTTGCGTATAATCCGCAACCTATTATGAGCAAGATAACTTGCTCATATTTTTGTGTAACAACACTTTTGTGTTATTTATCATCGGGGAGCTGATTTCAGCGCTTGTACCCAAAACATAGGAAACTAAAAAATGGCAAAAAAAGTCCAAGCATATATTAAGTTGCAAGTTGCAGCTGGTATGGCTAACCCTTCACCACCAGTTGGTCCTGCATTAGGTCAACAAGGTGTTAATATCATGGAATTCTGTAAAGCATTCAACGCTCGTACTGAAAGCATTGAAAAAGGTTTACCAATTCCAGTGGTTATCACAGTATATGCTGATAAATCATTCACTTTCGTGACTAAAACTCCACCAGCAGCAGTATTACTTAAAAAAGCTGTTGGCATCAAATCTGGTTCAGGTAAACCGAACAAAGAGAAAGTGGGTACAGTAACGCAAGAGCAATTACGTCAAATCGCTGAAACTAAAGCTGCGGATATGACAGGTGCGACTATCGAAACTAAAATGAAATCAATCGCTGGTACAGCTCGCTCAATGGGCTTAATCGTAGAGGAATAATACAATGGCTAAATTGACTAAAAAAATGAAAGCAATTAAAGCTGGCGTAGATTCTACTAAAGCTTACGAAATCAACGAAGCAATCGCAGTGTTAAAACAATTTGCAACAGCTAAATTCGTTGAAAGCGTAGACGTAGCGGTGAACTTAGGTATCGACCCTCGTAAATCAGACCAAAATGTGCGTGGTGCAACAGTATTACCACATGGTACAGGTCGTACAGCTCGAGTAGCCGTATTCACACAAGGTGCAAATGCGGAAGCAGCTAAAGAAGCAGGCGCTGATTTAGTGGGTATGGAAGATTTAGCAGAGCAAATCAAGAAAGGCGAAATGAACTTTGATGTTGTTATCGCTTCTCCAGATGCAATGCGTGTTGTAGGTCAATTAGGTCAAGTATTAGGTCCACGTGGCTTAATGCCAAACCCAAAAGTTGGTACTGTAACACCAAACGTTGCTGAAGCAGTTAAAAATGCTAAATCAGGTCAGGTTCGTTACCGTAATGACAAAAATGGTATTATCCATACAACAATCGGTAAAGCAGACTTTGCACCAGAACAATTAAAAGATAACTTAGTTGCGTTATTAGCAGCATTAAATAAAGCTAGACCAACAACAGCTAAAGGTATCTTCATCAAGAAAGTAAGCATCTCTACAACTATGGGTGCTGGTGTTGCTGTTGATCAAGCATCACTTTAATTTCTGATTAGAATAAAGACCACATAGAATAAAATCTATGTGGTTTTTTATTTTTGATAAGATGATACCTTTGTTATTTCTACCATGCATATAAATCTATTCCCAGTCATAGTAATCTCTGTCTATATAAGTGAAATATTTAATTATTTAATATAGAGTGTATTTGATATAGATACCGTTTGGGGCTGAGCAATGGGTTTAAATAGTCAACAATTCAATTGGTAAATGAGAAGAATGCGCTCTCTCTAAAATCTAATAGATTAGCTGTTTTTGAGGGCTATTTAACTAAATTAGCAAGATAAAAGTTGGTGGTGGGAATAAAAGACTAAATATCGTAAAATTTGACCGCACTTGGTTAGTCGAAAAGTGCGGTCAAATTTTTATAAGTTTTAAGAACTAGTAATCTTCCATATAACCTAGGCTGCGTAGGGCGCGTTCGTCGTCTGCCCAGCCCGATTTGACTTTGACCCAAAGTTCTAAATGGACTTTATTGTCAAATAGGCGTTCCATATCTTGGCGGGCTTCCGTGCCGATGACCTTGATTTTTTGTCCGCCTTGGCCGATAACCATTTTTTTCTGACCATCTCGTTCAACAAGAATTAGTCCGTTAATTTCATAAACGCCACGTTCGTTGAGTTTGAATTGTTCAATTTCAACGGTAACAGAATAGGGCAGCTCTTCCCCCATAAAACGCATTAGTTTTTCACGAATAATTTCCGATGCCATAAAGCGTTGTGAGCGGTCGGTAACGTAATCTTCAGGGAAATGGTGAATGCCTGGTTTTAGATAACTACGTACAATTTTTTGCAAGTTATGCACATTATTGCCGCGTTGTGCTGAAATTGGCACGATTTCTTTAAAGTTAAATTTCGCTGTGATTTCATTGATGAATGGCAATAATTCATCTTTATTTTTCACGTTGTCAATTTTGTTAATAGCTAACACCACAGGTGCTTTGGCTTGGCGCAATTTATTCAGCACCATTTCATCATCTTCATTCCAATGGGTACCATCCACAACAAAGATAACTAAATCTACATCGCCAATTGCAGAGCTTGCCGCTTTGTTCATTAGGCGGTTAATCGCGCGCTTTTCTTCAATGTGTAGCCCTGGTGTATCAACATAAACTGCTTGGTATGGGCCTTCAGTATGAATGCCCACAATACGATGGCGGGTGGTTTGCGCTTTGCGTGAGGTAATGGAGATTTTTTGACCTAAGATTTTGTTAAGTAATGTGGATTTACCTACGTTAGGGCGCCCTACGATCGCAATAAAACCACAATAGGTTTCTTCAGCTTCTGTTGTTAAAATTTCATCTGTCATTCTGTTGCCTTGTTAAATTTGCAATTCTTTTAAAATTTGTTCTGCTGCAGCTTGCTCTGCTTTACGACGGCTGGCGGCAATGCCGACAAAAGTGCGGTCTAAATTGGAAACGTGACATTCCACTGTAAAGGTTTGGCAATGGGCTTCGCCTTTAATATCAGCAACGTTATAGATTGGTAGCGGAAGGCGTTTGCCTTGCAGATATTCTTGCAAGCGTGTTTTGGGATCTTTTTGGTTTTCGCCTGGTTTGATATCGTGCAGATATTGCGTATACCATTGACGTACGATTGCC
Organism: Alitibacter langaaensis DSM 22999; assembly: GCF_003096995.1. Classification (GTDB taxonomy): domain Bacteria; phylum Pseudomonadota; class Gammaproteobacteria; order Enterobacterales; family Pasteurellaceae; genus Exercitatus; species Exercitatus langaaensis. Next base: position 42,341 of record NZ_QENU01000007.1, read on the forward strand.
ATTGCTTGCGGTAGGTCACTATCTCGCGACATTGCGCCAATAATAGCTTCGACGCAGTCGGCAAGAATAGAAGCACGGCGAAATCCGCCACTTTTGAGCTCACCCGCACCTAATGCCATATAATCGCCTAGCTCGAAATCTTTGGCGATTTCCGCTAAGGTTTGCTCGCGTACTAAGGTGGCGCGCATTCGACTGAGCTCTCCTTCGTTACAGGCAGGGAATTGCTGATAAAGCGCTTCGCCAATGGTGAGATTTAAAATGGCATCGCCTAAAAACTCTAATCGTTCATTATGAATTTTAGCCGCACTTCGGTGCGTTAAGGCTTGTTTTAATAACGCAGAATCGGCGAATTGATAACCGATTTTGCGTTGTAGTCTATCTAGTTGATTCATATTATTGGATTTTGGTGAATAAGCGTTCGGTACGAATTCCTGTCGGCCATTGGTTTGGTTTTTTATCTAAACTCAACCAAATGTAGCTGGCTTTTCCCACAATATTTTTTTCAGGCACAAAACCCCAGAAACGGCTGTCTTCACTCATATTGCGATTATCGCCCATCATGAAGTAATGATCAGCAGGAACGACCCATTCAGTAACATAATATTCTTGTTTTGCATAATCTTTATAACGGAATCCTTCTGAAATAGGCTCTGGATACCAATGAATTTTATGGCTAACATCGCCAGTTTCTGTGAGTTCTAACATGCTTGGGCCATAGATAAAACTCCCGTCTGGATTGCGCCCCATAATCGCTTTAAATTTATCGTTAGCTTGCGGCGTGCTATAAGTGAATTCTTTCACTGTACAGTTTTCTTCACAAGGCTTGCCGTTATTACCATATACAACGGTTAATTTACGTTCGAGTTCATTATATAAAATACGATCCCCGCCAATACCAATCACGCGTTTAATGTAGTCAATATTGGGTGCTGGTGGCGCTTTAAAGACAACAACATCGCCACGTTTTACTTTGCCTGTTTGGATGATGGTATTTTGGAAAACGGGATCTTTAATACCGTAAGCATATTTTTCGACCACAATGAAATCGCCTACTAGCAATGTTGGCTCCATTGATTGTGATGGAATCTGGAATGGCTCAAACAGGAATGAGCGCAGAATCAAGACAAAAGCGAGCACAGGGAATAGCGAAGCGATAAATTCTTCTCCTTCACCAATGGGCTCAATTTTCGCTTTTTCTTCAGCGCTAAGTTCATGACCTGTGCGTTGTTCTGTGCGCGCAATTTGACGTTTACGGCGTGGAATGACGGAAAAACGATGATAGCACCATAAAATCCCAGAAAGTGCGGTCAATAAAATGAGTAAAATTGAAAAGGTGTTGGGTAATTGTAAGTGATCTAACACTTTCCAAATCCCAAAACCGACCACCAATAAAATAGGGAGAAAAAGTTTTGACATAGTATTCCTTATTAATCTTTTCCTACATGTAAAATAGCTAAAAACGCTTCTTGTGGCACTTCAACATTGCCTAGCTGTTTCATGCGTTTTTTACCTTCTTTCTGTTTCTGTAACAGTTTTTTCTTACGACTCACATCGCCACCATAACATTTGGCTAACACGTTTTTACGCAACTGTTTCACGGTAGAGCGTGCGATGACTTGGTTGCCGATTGCCGCTTGAATCGCAATATCGAATTGTTGACGTGGAATTAATTCTTTCATTTTTTCCACTAATTCACGCCCACGATAGGCGGCATTATCTTTGTGCACGATTAAAGCCAGTGCATCTACTCGTTCACCGTTAATCATAATATCTACACGCACCATATTTGCCGCTTGGAAACGTTTGAAACCGTAGTCCAAGGAAGCGTATCCACGAGAGGTCGATTTTAAACGGTCAAAGAAATCCAATACCACTTCGCCCATTGGGATTTCATAGGTTAAGGCAATTTGGTTACCGTGATAAACCATATTAGTTTGCACGCCGCGTTTTTCTACACAAAGTGTAATCACATTGCCTAAATATTCTTGTGGCACCAATATATTACATTCAGCAATCGGCTCGCGAATTTCTTGAATATTATTCAGTGGTGGCAATTTTGATGGGCTATCCACATAGACCACATCGCCATTCGTCAGTTCCACTTCATACACTACTGTCGGCGCGGTGGTGATTAAGTCTAAATCGTATTCTCGTTCTAAACGCTCTTGGATAATTTCCATATGGAGCAAGCCCAAGAAACCACAACGGAAACCAAAGCCCAGAGCGGTTGATGTTTCTGGTTCATAGAACAAGGAAGCATCGTTAAGGCTTAATTTACCTAATGCATCGCGGAATGCTTCATAATCATCAGAACTCACAGGGAATAAACCCGCATAAACTTGCGGTTTGACTTTCTTGAAGCCAGGTAATACTTCTGTTGCGCTATTATGTTGATGAGTGAATGTATCCCCCACTGGTGCGCCTAAAATATCTTTAATAGCGCAAACAACCCAGCCCACTTCACCAGTTTTCAGCTCAGTTGTATCGAGTTGTTTTGGCGTAAAAATACCAAGACGATCAACATTATAGGCTTGCCCTGTGGACATCACTTTGATCTTATCGCCTTTTTTCATCACCCCATTTTTAACGCGAACGAGAGAAACAACCCCTAAGTAATTATCAAACCAAGAGTCAATAATTAGCGCTTGCAATGGCGCATTCATATCGCCCTCAGGTGCTGGAATTTTATGGACGATTTCTTCTAAAACATCCTCAATCCCCACCCCTGTTTTGGCTGAACAACGCACTGCTTCCATCGCATCAATACCAACAATGTCTTCAATTTCTTCGGCAACACGTTCAGGATCGGCGGCAGGTAAGTCAATTTTATTTAAAATTGGCACGACTTCTAAATCCATTTCAATCGCGGTATAGCAGTTTGCTAAGGTTTGTGCTTCTACACCTTGCCCCGCATCAACAACGAGTAATGCGCCCTCGCAGGCAGCGAGAGAGCGTGATACTTCATAAGAAAAATCCACATGCCCCGGCGTATCAATAAAGTTTAATTGATAAGTTTCGCCATCTTTTGCTTTGTAATTTAAAGTAACACTTTGTGCTTTGATCGTGATCCCACGTTCACGCTCAAGATCCATTGAGTCAAGCACTTGCGCTTCCATTTCACGGTCAGACAAACCACCACAGGTTTGAATTAAGCGGTCAGAAAGTGTGGATTTACCGTGGTCAATATGGGCAATAATGGAAAAGTTACGAATGTTTTTCATCATAAAAATTTAAAATCTAGTAAATTGTTTTTTATAAAAATTTAATCGATGAATTGTACCTGAAAGGCTCGGATACTGCTAGAAGTGCGGTCATAAAATACGTTGTTTTATGCAAAAAAATACCCCAAAGCGAACTTTGGGGTAGTTTTTGCTAAACTACTTTCAGAAATTATAGAGATTCAGTGAAAGTACGAGTAATAACATCGCGTTGTTGTTCTGGTGTTAATGAGTTGAAACGCACTGCATAACCAGACACACGAATTGTTAATTGTGGGTAGTTTTCAGGGTGTTTCACTGCATCTTCTAAAGTTTCGCGACGTAATACGTTTACGTTTAAGTGTTGACCACCTTCCACTTTTACAGTTGGACGTACATCAACTGGTAATTCACGATATTCGAATTGACCTAATTCGCTAACTGCAACAACTTGGTCTTCTGCGAAATCTTTTTTCGCTGCTAAACAACGTGCTTCACCTTTTTCTGCGTCTAATAACCAGAATGAGTTTAATAAGCTGTCGTTTGCTGCTTGAGTAATTTGGATACCTTTAATCATTTTTTGCCTCCATTTGGCTGTTGGAAATGTATAAATTCAAAAGTTGTTATAAATTTTATCAAAAAATTTGAAAGGGTCAACTTTTTTTTGATTTTAATCAATTCTAAATTTCTATCGAATAAATCGCTGAATTGATCCATATCAATTGAATTGTGTAAAGAATACTCACTTTTTATAGGGTTATCAAGTGACTTTTCATAAAAAACTACCGAAAATGACCGCACTTCTTTATAATTAGGGCATTTCTATGCTTAAGGAGTTGGGATGAAAACTTGGAAAGATGTGATTGCCATCGAGAAAACACAACCGTATTTTCAACAGATTCTTGCGCAAGTTCAACAAGCCCGTCAAGCTGGCAAAATTGTTTATCCACCACAGAATGAAATTTTTAGTGCGTTCAAATTAACGGAATTTGAACAGGTCAAAGTGGTTATTTTAGGGCAAGATCCTTATCACGGACCGAATCAAGCCCATGGTTTAGCATTTTCAGTGAAGCCTTCAGTGAAAATTCCCCCATCACTTTTGAATATGTATAAAGAATTGAAAAATGAATATCCTGATTTCCAAATCCCGAATCATGGCTATCTCGTTCCTTGGGCAGAGCAAGGCGTGTTGTTATTAAATACGGTGCTGACGGTCGAACAAGGACAAGCCCATTCTCATGCGAATTTTGGCTGGGAAACTTTTACCGACCACGTTATTCAAGCGTTAAATGAACGGCGTGAAAATTTGGTTTTTTTATTATGGGGCAGTCATGCGCAACGAAAAGGGCAATTTATTGACCGCACTAAGCATTGCGTATTAACCGCCGTGCATCCTTCGCCGTTATCAGCCAATCGAGGTTTTTTCGGCTGTGGACATTTTGCCAAAGCGAATGACTATTTATCTTCAAAAAATTTATCCCCCATTAAGTGGCAATTAGCAAATATTTAGGACCCCTTATGTTAGCGATTATTTCCCCAGCAAAAACATTAGATTACGAAAGTGCGGTTCCAAAACTTTCCTTTTCTCAACCGCACTTAACTGATTACAGTGAGCAATTAATTCAGCTTTGCCGCCAATTTACCCCCGATGAATTGGCTTCTTTAATGTCTATTAGCGATAAATTGGCAGGGCTAAATGTGGCACGTTTTGCACAATGGCAAAAAGAACATAATGAAGAAAATGCTCGCGCCGCGCTTTATGCTTTTAAAGGTGAAGTTTATACTGGATTAGATGCTTATTCTTTAACTGCCGATGAGGTGCAATTTGCGCAATCTCATTTAGCAATGTTGTCAGGTTTATATGGTTTGCTAAAACCCCTAGATTTGATACAACCCTATCGTTTGGAAATGGGAACCAAACTGGCAAATAGCAAAGGCAAAGATTTGTATGCGTTTTGGGGAGAGATCATCACGCAATCCTTACAGCAAGCGATAGATGCGCAAGGCGATGATATTCTGGTCAATATTGCCTCTGATGAATATTATAAATCGGTGAAAGCAAGCCTGCTGAATGCACAAATTATTAAACCGATTTTCTTAGATAACAAAAACGGCAAATATAAAGTGATCAGTTTTTATGCCAAACACGCGCGCGGTTTGATGTGTCGCTATATCATTCAAAATCGACTAACGGATATTGAACAGCTGAAAGAGTTTGATTTAGGCGGCTATTGGTTTGATGAAACGAGTTCAACCGCGAGTGAATTTGTTTTTAAACGAGATATAAAAGAGTAATTGACGATGAAAAAAATATTTGTATTTTTGACCGCACTTTTAACAGGCTGTACGCTAACTGGCACGAAAAATCCCCTAGAAATTCCGCAGGATCAGCAGGTGCAATTAAACGCACCCAAAACCATTAAACATAATAATAAAACCTATAAATTAAAAGCTGATCATGATTTGGGCACCATAGCGCGCTTTGTGTATTTTGAAGGCAAAGATACCGCCACTAATTGGAACAGTGAAATTGAGTTATTGCATGATCGCAACTTTGAAAATCGTGATCTTACTGAGCGTGTAAAACTACGGGAAAAAGTGTATCAAAATACGGGCGTCAAACATTTTAATTTAGATAAGCGCGATCAGGCGTTGTATAGTTTTGTGATTTATTCCCCAACGGAAACGCAAAAAAACTGGCAAGTTAACGTAGCGCGGGGAGAGGATGTTGCAGGATGCGGTTTTGTGCAATATCAATATATTTTGAAAGTGCCTAGAACACAAAAATTAATGAATATGGGGCAAGTGAAATTAATTGGTTATTTGAAGAAATACGTCATCGACAAAGAACTGGTTCGTTTAGCGAAATTAAATTGGCGTTGGCAATGTGCATTGCCTGCTCGTTCTTCAACGAAATAATCGTTAAAAATCCACCACAGGGTGGATTTTATATATGTGGTGATTTTAGTTAAGAAAATTAAAAAAGCGTGGGAAATCCACGCTTTTATTGTATTTGTATTAATATTTTCGATTAAAAAGAATCTTTTAAGCGTTCATTTGCTCGGCGAGCTTCGCTTTTGTGTTGTAATTTATTGAGTTGGCGTTCGAGTTTTTCTTCCACAAGATTGATGGCATGATACATGTCATCAGATTCTGCGGTGGCGAATAAATTGCCGTTCGGGGTGCCGATGGTGGCTTCAACGCCAAAACCTTGTGGGAGTTTGCTTAATACAAAATGCGGGTTAATTAACTGCGTTTGCCATTTCTCCAATTTAGCTAATCTGTCTTCAATGTGAGCACGAATTGCAGGCGTAATGTCCATTTGTTTGCTTGCGATATTAAGTGTCATGGCAGTTACCTCTTTTGCTGTTAGGCGTATTGCTACGCGGTTGACTTTGATTAATTACAAAATATGCCTATCTGCATGCCTTTTCAAGTAGTTTATTCATTGCCAATGGAGTAATTTTCAAAAATATGATCTGGATCGCAAAACCATAAAAAAATCCTTTTTTTTCCGAACAAAGCCAGTTAGCATATAAAAGCCAAATGGCTATGAAATTAGTTATGAAATGCCAATATGAATATGGCATAAAAGTAAAATACATGTGATATAAATAAAAGGGGACGTGAAATGATCTGACCCCAAAAGTTGGACTAACTAACTAACTGATTAAGGTGCAGATTTTTTTATGACTAAATATACTCAAAGTTTCAAACAACAAGTACTCGACTTTTATCTTCAAAATGGAAAAAATCGTTCGCTTACTCGCCAATATTTTCAGCTTACCAAAGCACGTTATAGCGCTGGATTGCTAAATTTAATCATAATGGAATCAATGGATTAGCGGTGTTAGGTAAAAAACGATGTTATTCTGTTGAATTTTAATTAAAAGTCATTCAAGCTATTCAAAAGGACAGTATTCCGCTGAAGCCGCGTGCTTTCACTTTGATATCCCCAATTCAGGAATCATTAGCCAATGGTTGCAAACCTTCGAAAAACAAGGTATAGAGGGGTTGTTACCCAAACCTAAAGGTCGTTCAAGTATGAAACGAAAATATCCTAAAATGCCACCGAAGCCCAAAACGGAAGAGGAACGCTTGCGTTACCGAATTTGGGAATGAGAAGCGGAGAATACCATTCTAAAAAAGTGGCAGGAACTCAACCAACAAAAAATACAGAGAAAGCTGTCATCGTAAATGCCTTGAGCTCGCGTTTTCCGTTGGAGCTATTACTCAGGTTAATCTGATTGTGATGACACAGGTAGTGAAACGCTTGAGTGGGGCAAAACCGATACGCCATTCCGACCAAGGATGGCAGTACCAAATGATAGGTTATAGGAATATATTGAAAAAAAAACACGGTATTAATCTAAGCAAAGCATGTTGAGAAAAGGTAACTGCCATTGATAATGGGGCGATGGAAAGCTTTTTCGGGCGATTAAAGACAGAATATTACTTTGGCAAGCTGTTTTAGACGTTTGAACAGCTTGAAAAAGTGATTCACGAATACATTCATTACTATAATAATGAGCGTATTCAAGTGAAGTTAAAAGGACTAAGTCCTGTGGAATACAGGAGTCAGTCCTTGAATTAAAATAGAGTCTAACTTTTTAGGTCAGATCAAAAATCCCCCTCTTTTTAAACGAGGGGATTTTTATTGCTTAAACATGTTTCATAGCATCTGCAACTAATTCTGCTTCTGCGCCGAGGATCACTTGTAAACCATTTCCGCCTAATTTTACTACGCCTTTTGAACCAAGCTGTTTGAGCATTGCTTCGTTAATTTTGCTCATGTCGTTGATAGTGAGCCGTAAACGGGTGATACAAGCGTCAATATTGGCAATGTTTTCTTTGCCACCAAGTGCCTCGATAAATTTGGCGGCGCGTTCGGCACGAGAGATATTATTTTGCACATTTTGCGCTTCACTTTCATCTTCTTCACGACCTAATGTTTTTAGGTTTAGGGTTTTAATCATAACGCGAAAGACGACATAATAGATGATAGCAAATACTATGCCTTGCGCAATGAGCATATACCAATGCACGGCTAATGGGTTGCGTGATGATAGTACCAAATCGACTAATCCCGCGCTAAAGCCAAAGCCTGCGATCCATTGCATTGAAGCGGCGATAAATACTGATAATCCCATTAACAATGCGTGTACTAAATACAAAATTGGCGCAACGAACATAAAGGCAAATTCTAACGGTTCGGTAATACCTGTAAAGAATGATGCCAATGCTGCTGCGAACATAATGGATGCCACTTGGGCTTTTTTAGCAGGTTTTGCACTGTGATAAATAGCGAGTGCCGCAGCAGGCAAGCCAAACATCATGACAGGGAAGAACCCTGCTTGATACATACCTGTGACTCCGACTACCCCCGTGCCTTCTGCGATTGATTTTGCACCGCCTAGGAAGTTTGGAATATCATTAATTCCTGCAACATCAAACCAGAAAACAGAATTCAAAGCATGGTGTAAGCCGACAGGAATTAATAAACGATTGAAGAAACCGTAAATACCCGCACCGAGTGTGCCCATATCCTTAATGGTTTCGCCAAAGGAAACTAAGCCGCCAAAAATTGCTGGCCATACATAAAGTAAAGCGTAAGATAATGCAATCATCACAATTGAAACGATAATTGGTACCAAGCGTTTTCCGCTAAAGAAAGCGAGCGCTTTGGGTAATTCTACTTGGTGGAATGCGTTATAAAGTTCAGCGGAAATCACCCCAACAAGAATGCCCACAAACTGATTGTTAATTTTTGTAAAGGCAGCAGGCACTTGTTCTACTGGCACACCAAGCAATTGTGCGGCGCCTGCTGGTGACAGTAGGGTGGTGACTACTAAATAGCCCACTAAGCCTGATAATGCAGCAGATCCATGTTTATCTTTCGACAAGCCAAATGCCACACCCACAGCAAATAAAATTGCCATATTATCAATAATCGCTAAACCAGATTTAATGAGCAACGCGGCTAATTGGCTATTGGTGCCCCAGCCATCGGGATCGAGCCAATAACCGATCCCCATTAATACTGCGGCAGCTGGTAACGCTGCCACAGGCACCATTAACGCGCGCCCAATTTTTTGTAAATAGTTAAGAATATTCATCATATTTTCCTTTGGTATACAAAATGGCGGGATTGTAGCACAAGGTCATATTTCACCAAACAAAAAGTGCGGTCAAAATTCTTCAAGAAAATTGACCGCACTTTGTTTTGTCATTGACAGATTAGCGTTTGGCGCGGAATACGCGTAATGCGTAAATTGCCATGCCGATGACAAATGCCAATAAGCCTAAAACTTCTGCTGTACCGTCCCAGTTTTCGAGATCGAGAGCTAATGGTGCGTCGCTGCCGCCTGAGGTGACGGAGCCTGCAATAATAAATGCGAGCAAGACGCCAATTAAGCTTTCGCCGACAATTAAGCCCGCGGCAAACAATGTGCCATAGCGTTCTGCTTTTTTCTTCATTTCAACGGCATCTTTACCTGATTTGCGAGCATAATTTTCGATGTGGCGGTTGATCAACCAAGCGAGCAATGCCCCTACGAATAGCGGTGCGTTCACCACTGGCGGTAAGTAAATTCCCATACCCACGGCTAATGCAGGTAAAGCATATTTGCCGTTGCTTGATTTTTTCAACAGCGCGTCAATGGCGATCACGGCAACCCCTAACGCAATGCCTGTGTAAATGTATGACCATTCAAGATTATGTGCGAAAATCCCGTTAGAAATTGTCATCATCAATGTGGCTTGTGGCGCGGATAGCGCTTGTGCGGCATCCATGCCTTCGCGTGGCATTGCACCGCTGAAACCATAAGCGTTGAACAACAGTTCAAGCACAGGCGAGATAACAAATGCACCCACGATACAGCCAATAATTAAAGCAGTTTGTTGGCGCCATGGTGTTGCATCGACTAACTGACCCGTTTTCAAATCTTGCAAGTTATCGTTAGAAATCGCCGCCGTCGTTACCACAATCGAACAGGTGAAAATGGTGAGTGCGGTTAAGAAACGTTGACCTTCCACTGTATCCATTAAACCAACACCTTTACCCAACGCCATTAAGACGAGGGAAGTGATAACCACAGAAATAATACCGATGCCTGAAATTGGGCTAGATGACGAGCCTACAAGCCCTGCCATATAACCACATGCCGCGGCGACAAAGAAGCCGATGACCACGGCTAGCACCGTACAGACCACGATTAATAACATCGATGTTTCTGCCGACAATGCTACTGGTTTGATAAATTCATAAAGAGCTAACACGATTAACACGGTGCTGCCTAGCGTGATTAAACTCATCGCTTTAGGGGAAAGATCGCGAGAAGTGCGGTCAGTTTCTTGAATATTTTTATCGCCTAAGGCACGGAACGATTGGCGCATGCCTTCAAGCATAGGTTTAAGCAAAATTAATAGTGTCCAAATGGCGGCGATCCCGATAGTGCCAACGCCAATAAAGCGCACTTTGGTTTTCCAAATATCCATCGCATAACCAATCATATCGCCGTCAACAGGCATTGGCGCTGCGGCGCTGAAATAAGGCACAGCCACGCCCCATGCCAGCACGATACCGATTAAAATAGCGATACCGCCCACTAAACCGACCAAATAGCCCGCACCTAATAATGCAAGAGAAAAGCCCATTGGCACTTGGAAAATAGCGTTGCCGCCTTTAAACCATAGACTTGCACCATCGGCGATTACGCGTAGCCCATTTGTTAAAAAGCTGACAACCGCAGCTAAAATACCACCCGCCGCAATTTCTTTAATGCCACTTTCGCCATTTTGGCTGTCATCATGTCCCGCTTTAAGAATTTCTGCGGCGGCAACGCCTTCAGGATAAGGCAGTGTACTCTTCACCACCATAACGTGGCGCAATGGCACGGTGAAAATTACCCCTAAAATCCCCCCAGCCATACAAACTAACAGGGTTTGCCAGAACGGGAAACCTTGCCAATAGCCCATCATTAACATCGCGGGTAACACGAAAATAACGGAAGATTGCGTCCCTGCTGATGAAGCTTGGGTCTGCACCATATTATTTTCAAGGATATTAGAACCCGGAAAGAATTTCAGCACAGCCATAGAAATTACAGCAGCAGGAATGGACGAGGCGAAAGTCAAACCAACTTTCAAGCCTAAATAAACATTTGACGCGGTGAATACCACCGTAATCAATGCACCGAGCAGCATTCCACGGAATGTGAGCTCTTTTAATGTGGGTTGATGATTTATCATATTTACTTCTCTTGTTTAATTTAAAATGCTTTTATCTAAGCGAGCTTGCGTAATTTAGCATAATAAAAGCCATCGCCACCAGATTCAGTTGGCAGAAATTGAAAGCCGACCGCACTTTCTTGTTGGCTGAATGGCAGCGGTTCTAATTTGGCATTGGGGGTTTCCGCTAAAAAACGCATAATTTGCTGGCTATTTTCTTCAGGCAACAGGGAACAAGTGGCGTAAAGCAAAATGCCATTGGGTTTTAATGTTGCCCAAAGTGCGGTCAAAATTTGCTGTTGTAATGCCACTAATTGCGCAATATCGTTTTCTTGGCGAAGCCATTTTATGTCGGGATGACGGCGAATAACGCCCGTTGCCGAGCAAGGCGCATCAAGCAAAATTCGGTCAAATTGGACCGCACTTTTACGCCCGATAATCTGTTCTGCAACGTCGGGCAACCAAGTGTGCGGCTCAGTTGCATCGCCACAAATTACCAAGGCTTTTTGCTGCAAGCGCGCCAAATTTTCGCGCACACGTTTAAGGCGACTTTCTTCCACATCTAAAGCCACCACTTTTGCCGCAGGCGCTTGCTCTAAAATATGCGTAGTTTTCCCCCCGGGGGCGGCGCAGGCATCTAAAATCAGCTCGCCATTTTGAGGCGCTAACAAAATCGCCGACCATTGCGCGTGCAGATCTTGCACCGTTGCCCAACCGTCCGCAAAGTGCGGTAAATTTTGTACACTTGTCGGGTTTTCTAAACGTAAAGCCAGAGGATTATCCGCGCTAAAGGCTTGAATTTCGCTTTCTGCTAATAATAATTGACGATAGTTTGCGGTGGAGCAATGTTGCTGATTAACACGGATCCACATCGGCGGTTTTTGATTATTGGCATCAATAATCTCACGCCAATTGGGGTAGGCTTTTTTCAATTTGTTGACAAACCAGTCGGGATGATTGGTTTGCCAGTTTTTATCCACAACGGCAAGGAGTGTTTCGCGCTCACGCAGAAAACGGCGCAACACGCCGTTCGTTAATCCACGAAAATTATCGGATTTCAGATCCTGTGTGGCGTTAACCGTTTCGTTGAGCGCAGCGTGTTCAGGCACGCGCATATAAAGAAGCTGATATAAACCCACGAGCAATAAACAATGCACGATGCGGGTTTTGCCCTTGAGTGGTTTATCGACCAAAAGGCGAATAATCCATTCAAGGCGCGGCAGCACACGGCACACCCCAAAACAAATTTCTTGCGATAATGGCAGATCTTGCGGTTTGATCTTGCTTTGCATTTCAGGAAGCAGGGTTGAAAGCGATTTTCCTTGATCTAATACTTGCAAGATAATTTGCGCCGCCAATGCGCGAACGTTGCCATTCGCTAAAAGTGCGGTCGATTTTTTCATTTTTTTCTCAGGCTTTGCCGTGTTATTGTTCTGAGCGAACGGTTTCTTGTAATGGGTTCTCATAACTGGCTACCTACCGCAAACCAGTCGCCACGGCCGTTTAAGAAATCTTGTACGCTCATCGGTTTTTTGCCAGATGGCTGTAATTGCGTGATGTTTAACACCCCATCGGTAGTGGCAATTTGCAGCCCTTTTTTGTCGAAAGCCAACACGCTGCCTGCAGGTTTGTTTTGATGCGGCAAAACTTCTGCTTGATAAACCTTAATGCGTTCTTCACGGCCATTTACCACAACCGTTAAAAATGCGATAGGCGCAGGATTAAAGGCGCGAATGTTACGTTCGAGCTGAGCGGCAGAAAGCGACCAATCTAATTTGGCTTCTTCTTTAGTGAGTTTGTCCGCATAATTGCTTTGCTGATCGTCTTGGGTTTCTGGTGGGAATTTGCCACTTTCTAAATGATCCAACACCTCAATTAATGCTGGCGGTGCGAGTTCTGCCAATTTGCCATAAAGGGTGGCGGAAGTTTCATTCGGCGCAATATCACAATAGACTTTATGCAGCATATCGCCCGTGTCTAAACCTTCGTTCATCTGCATAATGGTTACTCCTGTTTGCGCATCGCCTGCCCAAATTGCACGTTGAATTGGCGCAGCCCCACGCCAGCGCGGCAACAGCGAGCCATGCACGTTTAAGCAACCTACGCGTGGCGCTTCGAGCACAGCCGTTGGCAGAATTAAGCCATAAGCGACCACCACCATTACATCAGCGTTTAATGCTTTTAACTCGGCTTGTGCTTCCGCATTGCGCAATGATTTGGGTTGGTAAACGGGCAATTGATGTTGCTCTGCTAGCTGTTTGACAGGGCTGGCTTGCAGTTTTTTGCCGCGCCCTGCAGGCTTGTCTGGCTGCGTGTAAACCGCAACGACATTGTGTTGCGAATTGAGTAAGGCTTGTAAATGTTGAGCGGCAAAATCGGGCGTGCCGGCAAAGATAATATTTAAGTTTTTCATCATAAAGTGCTACGTCAAAAAAGTGATTATTAATGTTATGGTTAGCTTATGGAGAATAGGCGATGCTAACCTTTTTTCGCTAACCATTCTTGTTGGAAAGCAGAGAGTTCTTGGTGATTTTTGCGCCAGCGTTCCGTTTTTGTGAGTTCATCCCAACTGAATGATTTTTGTTTGAATAGACGCTGTAATCGGCGCTGACGGGCTTCAAAGTGCGGTCGAGTTTCATCAAGTTTTAGTTGATCGAGCACTTGTTCCACGCCCTCAGGTTCGTTGCAAAGTAGCAGCAAATCACAGCCTGCCGCTAATGCTTTTTCACTGCGAGCGACAAAATCGCCCATAAAACCCGCGCCTTTCATACCGAGATCATCAGAGAAAATGGCTCCGTCAAAGCCAAGCTGTTGGCGCAGAATTTGCTGTAACCAATAACTTGAGCCGCTAGCAGGCTGACTGTCGCATTGGGTGAAAATTACATGGGCAGGCATAATGGCATCCAGTTTGCCTTGCGCAATGAGCTGTTGGAACGGCTGAATATCTCGCTCAAAAATGACCGCACTTGGGCGTTCATCATAAGGCGTTTCTAAGTGACTATCCGCTAACACATGACCATGTCCCGGAAAATGTTTGCCAGTGGTTGCCATGCCAGCCTGCTTCATGCCACTAATATAAGCAGAAGCCAGTTGAATCGCGGGTTCCACTTCGCCGCAGAAACTACGATCGCCAATCGCCTTGCATTCATGTCCAAGATCTAACACAGGGGCAAAACTAAGATCGATATTCAATGCAGTCATTTCAGCCGCCATTTGCCAGCCTGTTTCTTCGGCAAGGCGTAATTGCTGCTGCGGATCTTGCTCTAGCACGGCAAAGGATTGCATCGCAGGAAGTTGGGTAAAGCCTTCACGAAAGCGTTGTACTCTGCCACCTTCTTGATCGATTGTGATCAGCAGATTTTTTTTCACCCGCTGGCGTATTTCTTTAATTAAGGCTTGGATTTGTTCGCGATCATAAAAGTTACGGCTGAACAGAATCAAGCCCGCCACCAAAGGATGTTCGAGCAGTTCTACTTCTTGTTGTTGCAGACTTTGACCTTTGAGATCGATGATAAGCGTTGACATATTAATTTCTTAAATATAAGCGGTAATTGACGCTTTCAGGAGTTGGTTTAATTAATTCAATATTTTGTTTTTGCTGTGGTTGCAGCAATAACGAACCGCTGAAAGCTTCTTGTTGGTCATTTGCAGGTTGGGTTACGCCATTTTCAGCATACCAAAATACGTCATAACGCACGGTAAGTGGTTGCTGACTTTTATTTTTTACCCAAGCAGAATGGCTGCCAGCACTGGCATCAACGTAGGGATTTAACGCCGCATCAATGTTTAAAATAGGCTGGTAAGTATGCACTAAGTTTGGTGCGGAAGAGCAAGCTGCAAGCAAAAGTGCGGTTAAAATAAAGAGAAATTTTTTCATTATTTTGCCAACATTTTGCCTAAAGGTTCGCCGCCAACTAAATGCATATGAATGTGGAAAACTTCTTGTCCGCCGTGTTTGTTGCAATTCACGATTAGGCGATAGCCTTCTTCAGCAATGCCTTCTTGTTTGGCGATTTTTGCTGCCACGGTGAACAAACGCCCTAGGCTGACTTCATCTTCTGAGGTGATGTCATTGACGGTTGGAATCACTTTGTTAGGGATAATCAGAATATGGGTTGGCGCTTGTGGGGCGATATCGCGAAATGCGGTAACAAGTTCGTCTTGATAAACAATATCCGCTGGGATTTCTTTGCGAATGATTTTGCTGAAAATAGTTTCTTCTGCCATCGGGTTTTCCTTGTAAAATTTGGTAATTTTTCACCGCACTTTTTAACAGAAAATGAGCGAAAAGGCAATTTTAGCACGACAGAGTTTGATCTAGCGCAAGTTTGTTCTTTTTAGCATAAAATCTTTTTTTACTTTGAGGTCTGATTCCCATATAATAAACAAATCTTATAAATTTTAAAAAATTGTTGAATTTGCAGTTTGTTCATTTTTTGCATAAAATAAACAGGCTCTCATTGATAAGGTATAACCGATGACAACTGAAGAAAAGATGTCTACTGTGGCTGCAACGCCGACCGAAATGGCGCAAATTGGTGAAGATGCAGGTGCGTATAAAGCCAGTAAAAATCAATTCTATTCTTTCCTTTCTGCAATTTCTGCAGGTGCATTTATTGCATTAGCTTTCGTTTTCTATACTACAACACAAACTGGCACCGCAGGCGCACCTTGGGGTTTAACCAAATTGGTGGGCGGTTTAGTGTTCTCATTAGGCGTGATTATGGTGGTGGTTTGCGGTTGCGAACTCTTCACTTCATCTACAATGACGATGGTCGCCCGCGCAAATAATCGAATCAGCACATTCCAAATGCTACGCAACTGGGTAGTAGTGTATTTCGGTAACTTTGTCGGCGGTTTGTTTATAGTTGCTTTAATTTGGATGAGTGGTCAAATTATGGCAGCCAATGGGCAATGGGGTTTAACAATTTTAAATACGGCGCAACATAAAATTCATCATACTTGGTCAGAAGCGTTTGCCCTTGGTATGTTGTGTAACATTATGGTGTGTTTAGCCGTGTGGATGACTTACGCAGGCAAAACTTTAACAGATAAAGCCTTTATTCAAATTTTACCAATTGGTTTATTCGTTGCTTCAGGCTTTGAACATAGTGTGGCGAATATGTTTATGATTCCAATGGGAATATTAACTGCACATTTTAGTGCGCCAGAATTTTGGCAATCCATTGGCTTAAATCCAGAGCAATATGCGGATTTAGATCTTTATCATTTTATTGTGAAAAATTTAATTCCTGTCACTTTAGGAAATATCGTGGGTGGTGGCGTATGTGTTGCGTTAATGCAGTGGTACACCAATAAACCACACGCTCATCACTAATAATCGTTTTGGCGTAAGTGCGGTCAAAAAATGTTGTATTTTTCACCGCACTTGCAAGGTTTCATATATCAATACTAACAAAAGGAAGTATTACAATGGCTCAATTAACAGAAGCTCAACAAAAAGCATGGGCTGGTTTTAAACCAGGTGCATGGCAAACTGAAGTTAACTTACGTGACTTCATCCAAACTAACTACACACCGTATGAAGGTGACGAATCATTCTTAGCGGACGCAACTGCTGCAACAACAGCATTATGGACGCAAGTAATGGAAGGTATCAAAGAAGAAAACCGTACTCACGCACCGTTAGATTTCGATGAACATACACCATCAACAATTACTTCACATGCACCGGGCTATATTCAAAAAGATTTAGAAAAAATCGTTGGTTTACAAACTGATGCGCCATTAAAACGTGCAATTATGCCGTTCGGTGGTATCAATATGATCAAAGGTTCTTGCCAAGTTTACGGCCGTACTTTAGATCCTAAAGTAGAAAAAATCTTTACTGAATATCGTAAAACTCACAACCAAGGTGTGTTTGATGTTTATACACCAGACATTTTGCGTTGCCGTAAATCAGGTGTATTAACAGGTTTACCAGATGCGTATGGTCGTGGTCGTATCATCGGTGACTACCGCCGTGTTGCACTTTACGGTATCGACTTCTTAATGAAAGACAAAAAAGCACAATTCGATTCTTTACAACCACGTTTAGAAGCGGGTGAAGATTTACAAGCGACAATTCAATTACGCGAAGAAATCGCAGAACAACACCGTGCTTTAGGTCAAATCAAACAAATGGCTGCATCATACGGCTGTGATATTTCAGGCCCTGCAACAAATGCACAAGAAGCAATCCAATGGACTTACTTCGGTTACCTTGCTGCAATCAAATCACAAAACGGTGCAGCGATGTCATTTGGTCGTACATCAACCTTCTTAGATATCTATATTGAACGTGATTTACAAAATGGCGTGATCACTGAACAAGAAGCACAAGAATTAATGGACCACTTAGTAATGAAATTACGTATGGTTCGTTTCTTACGTACACCAGAATACGATCAATTATTCTCAGGTGACCCAATGTGGGCAACTGAAACCATCGCAGGTATGGGCTTAGACGGTCGTCCATTAGTGACTAAAAACAGCTTCCGTATCCTTCACACTTTATACACAATGGGTACATCTCCAGAACCAAACTTAACCATTCTTTGGTCTGAACAATTACCTGAAGCGTTCAAACGTTATTGTGCAAAAGTGTCAATTGATACTTCATCTGTTCAATACGAAAATGACGATTTAATGCGTCCAGACTTTAACAACGATGACTATGCAATCGCGTGTTGTGTATCACCAATGATCGTTGGTAAACAAATGCAATTCTTCGGTGCACGTGCAAACTTAGCGAAAACAATGCTTTACGCTATCAACGGCGGTGTGGACGAGAAAAATGGTATGCAAGTTGGTCCTAAATCTGAACCAATGACTGATGAAGTTTTAGACTTCGACAAAGTTATGGCTCGTATGGATCACTTCATGGATTGGTTAGCAACACAATATGTGACTGCGTTAAATATCATCCACTTCATGCACGATAAATATGCGTATGAAGCATCATTAATGGCATTACATGATCGTGATGTAATTCGCACAATGGCATGTGGTATCGCAGGTCTTTCTGTTGCGGCTGACTCTCTTTCTGCCATCAAATATGCAAAAGTGAAACCAATTCGTGGCGATATCGAAATCAAAAATAAAGCAGGTGAAGTAACAGGTGTTGCGAAAAACTTAGCATTAGACTTTGAAATCGAAGGAGAATATCCACAATTCGGTAACAACGACCCACGTGTTGATGACATCGCAGTTGATTTAGTAGAACGTTTTATGAAAAAAATCCAAACACATAAAACATACCGCAATGCAACACCAACACAATCAATCCTTACCATCACTTCAAACGTGGTTTACGGTAAAAAAACAGGTAATACACCTGATGGCCGTCGTGCTGGTGCGCCATTTGGTCCAGGTGCTAACCCAATGCACGGTCGTGACCAAAAAGGTGCGGTTGCTTCATTAACATCTGTGGCTAAACTTCCATTTGAATACGCAAAAGATGGTATTTCATACACATTCTCAATCGTACCAAATGCGTTAGGTAAAGATGATGAGTCACAACGCCGTAACCTTGCTGGCTTAATGGATGGTTATTTCCACCACGAAGCAACAGTTGAAGGCGGTCAACACTTGAACGTAAACGTATTAAACCGTGAAACATTATTAGACGCGGTTGAAAACCCAGATAAATATCCACAATTAACAATTCGTGTATCTGGTTACGCAGTACGTTTCAATTCATTGACTCGTGAACAACAACAAGACGTTATCACTCGTACATTCACTGAATCAATGTAATTTGATTGAATCGAATGTAACGAAAATGTAATAAAAGTTGACCGCACTTTGTTCTGATACTAAGTGCGGTCGTTTTTTTAGGAGTTTTATATGAGTATTACCGTATTAGCCACATTCAATGTTAAAGCGGATAAAGTTGAGTTATTTTTAGAAACTTGCCGTGAATTAACTGCGCATACGCAGAATGACAAAGGCGTAGAATCTTATGAATTACAACGCAATAGCGATGATCCAAATCATTTTGTATTTGTCGAACGCTGGGCGAGTAAAGCGGATTTAGATGTGCATTTAGAAACAGCACATATCAAGAAAGCGTTTCCGATTTTGCTAGAATGCAGTGCAACAGAGCCGAAAGTTCAGATTTTTAATAAAGCGTTTTAATATAAGCACTTCAATATCACTGCTTTAATATCAGAACTTTAAGATAACAAAAATGCGGTCAAAATTGACCGCACTTTGAGTAGAAATTAATTAGGCGCTAATACTTTTACACCATAAGACTTTAGAATTTGCTTACAAAGTCTGTATAAGAATTGATAAATCCAGCCAACATTGATTTTACTGGCTCAGAGGCGATTTCGCCATTTTCACTGATTACACCATTGTAAATCCCGCCTACATTCGCTGCAAACGAGGCAGTTGGCATATTAATAAACGCACCAGAGCAAACTGTGCGAAGATGATCCGCTGCACGAACGCCGCCTGCAGCACCTGCTGCAACAGAAACGATACCTGCTGGTTTGCCGATCCAAAGGCTTTGTCCCATTGGGCGTGAGCCAATATCAATCGCATTTTTAATCATTGCTGAGAAGCTTGCGTTATGTTCAGGAGTAACGAACAATACCGCGTCTGCTTTGGCGATTTCTGCACGGAAACGGCTATATTATGCTACTTCTTGTGCGTCTAAATCGCGGTCGTAAAGAGGAAGATCTGAAATTTCTACGAAATTTAATTGAATGCTAGCTGGATCGATACTTTGCAAATAACGTGCTACGATTTTGCTAACGGATGTTGTACTGTTGCTGCCAACTAAAACGGCGACTTGTTTGGTCATTATTTTGTCCTTATTTGTTAGAAGAGGCTGTTTATACAAGATAAACAGCCTCGAATTACCGAGATGAATTATATCCGAATTTTAATTATTTGTTAAATTTTGTGTCTAGCGAGAATTTTCCAGCGCCTGTTACGAATAATGACAAGAATGTCATACAGAAAATAATGGCAAGTTCGCCTTGGTTTGCTAATGGATTGAAGAATGTTTCTGCGCTTGCATGGAACATTAAATAAGCCACAGCCATTTGACCTGCTAATAAGAAAGTCGCAACGCGTGTGAATAAGCCAATAATAATTAATAAACCACCGACAGTTTCAATGCATCCGCCTAAGCCCATTAATGAAAATAATGGCATATCAGGGTTAGTTAATTTTTGCACCCCATGTAACACAATTAGATAACCCGCGATAATACGAACGAGCAATAAAATCACAGGGCTTAATGCGTTTGAAAGTTTAGTTAATAAGTTATTCATAAGTTTCCTTGTTTAATATGAGTGAATTCGGCGCCATTTTAATTGAATATAAATTTGCGACAAGATACAATTTTGCAAAATAACTTTGCAATAATAGAAAGATGGACAAAATTAGTTTAGATGATATGCGATTGTTTGTGTCTGTTGTGCAATCGGGCAGTTTAAGTCGTGCAAGTGAATTGACGGATATTCCTGTTTCACGCTTAAGCCGCCGTTTGACTCAGCTAGAACAAGCCCTTGGCACCCAATTAATTAATCGTGGCAAAAAAGGTGTCACCCTCAATGAAGTGGGAACGCATTTTTTTGAACGGGCAAAAATGATGTTGCAGGAAGCGGAATTAGCCATTGAAAGCGTGCAACAAAGCCTGATAAAACCAAGCGGTTTATTGCGCATCTCAGTTGCATCAGATATTTTTCATTTGCTGATTGAACCGCACTTAGGGCGATATTTACAAGAAAATCCAGACGTAAATGTAGAAATAAATCTTAGCCACCAAAAAATTAATATGATTCAAGATGGTATCGACCTAGCCGTGCGTGTAGGCACCATTGATAACGATAATGTTGTCGCGAAATCGTGGATTTCAGTGGGGCTAGGAGTGTTTGCAAGCCCGGATTATTTAGCGAAATATGGTGAGCCACAAACACCAAATGATCTCTATCAGCATCAAATTATCGGACAAAACCATACCTTGCCGTGGCATTTTCAGCGCGAAAATCATCAAATCACCATTGCGCCCACTAGCCGCATGAGTTCTAACGATTTCCTTGCGGTAGAAAAACAAATTCAGCGTGGAATGGGCATTGGTGCCTTGCCTATTTTCCCAATATATCAACGAACTGGATTGGTGCAAATTCTCAAATCTTGGGAAATGGCGTCATCGCCTGTGTCAGTGATTTATTATAAAAATCGAGGTAGTGTGCCGACAGTGCGTAGTATGGTTGAGTTTTTGCAGAGTTTAGCAGGCTAATTTTATTCCCAATACACAATTATCCGAATGTTTTTTCTCAAACATTATCTTGCGGTCAAAACTTCTTTAATTTTGACCGCACTTTTCAAGCAAATGATGTTTCCCATTTTCTCTGCATATATCTTTTCAACGGAATATTGGGTAAAAGCTGGTTTCCCCATTTTTGAAACGTTTTTCAGCCTAAATAGGCTATAAAAAACGGTCGAAAACGTTGTGAGTTTCGACCGTTTTAGTTATCAAGCTAATCCGAAGGAGATACACAGATAATTTTGTTTAAATAATCTCTCTTTTAGCACGCCAATAAATGGCTAATGCGATAAGGGCGCAGATGATAATGGCTATTGCGCTTGCGATAAAAATATCGCCCATGCCCACTAACGGTGAAACAATGCCACCGAGCAAAAACGGTGTGCAACCGAGTACAGCGGAAGCCGCCCCTGCATATTGCCGTTCGCTTTCCATGGCTAAGGCAGAAATGGCAGGCATTGGCAAGCCAGTAGTAAAGAGCATGACGAAGAAACCTAGTTCTACCCAAAACCAATGGGGTTGAATAAATAGCGTAGCTGCGGTGTAAAAGACGGCAATGCCAAAACCTAACACGCCAAAGCGTAGCGCAGTTGGGTTAGAAAACTTGCCCCCTAGAGCAGAACCCATCGCCAAAGCTGCACCATTTGCGCCAAAGCATAGGCTAAATGCCAAAGCTGATAAGCCATAAACGCTTTGCAAAATAAATGGCGATGCAGCAATATAGGCAAACATTCCCGCAAATAGGAAACTTTCAATGCCGACATAGCGCATAAATTGGTGATTTTTGATGATTTTGCCGAAGGTACTAAATGTTGCCAAAATTGAGCCTTGTAAGCGATTTTCGGGGCTGAGGCTCTTTTGTAATCGCAAGCTGAATAGGGTAACAATCACGCCAATGCAGGCTAAAAAGGCAAAAATCCCTTTCCAACCTAATAGGTCTAATAACAAACTACCCAACACGGGTGAAACAACCGGTGCGACGCCGTTGATTGCCATTAATAAACCAAAGAATCGTGTCATTTCACGCCCACGATATAAATCTGTCGCCACCGCGCGAGAAATCACCACGCTGCCTGCGGAAGATAACCCTTGTACGATGCGCAGCACGATCATCGTTTGAATATTTGGCGAGAAAATAATTGCAATGGTAGTGGCGATGTAAACGAGTAATGACGCAATTAGCGGTTTTTTACGCCCAAATTTATCGCTCAACGGGCCGAGCAATAATTGTCCACCCGCTAAACCGAACATTGCCGTGGTTAAGGTGAGCTGCGTCATTGATGTGTGAGTTTGGAAAAAGGCGGCAAGTTGTGGCAACGATGGCAAGTATAAATCCACCACAAAAGGTCCAAATGCCGACAATACACCGAGTAGTAGAACCAAGAAGAATTTTGAATTGGCTTTTTTCATCATTGTTAATTTGGTAAAAATAAAAGCGTTTGAAATAAAAAACGGTCGAAAAACCTGTTTGTTTTCGACCATTTGTGAGCTGAAATTTTAGTTAGAACATTGAACGACCGCTTGCGGTTTTTTCTGGTACGGCTTGGATAACATCCCAGTGTTCTACGATTTTGCCGTTGTCATCAAAGCGGAAAATGTCCACCACGGCTTCGCCTTTATCTTGCGGATTTAATGTGCTATGAACGTGTAACATCACTAAATCGCCTTCTGCCACTACACGTTTAATTTCAGCACGAGATTGTGGATATTCTTTTACGAATGGCGCGAATGCATCCACAAAAGCTTTAGCACCGTCTGCCACGCCTGGGTTGTGTTGCAAATATTCTTTACCGATATATTTGTCTGTCCCTTCTTGCACTTTGTGTTGGTTAAACACTAATTCATAAAACTCAATGGCATTTTTTTTGTTTTGCTCTGGGGTGGTTTGTGCCATTGCTGCTGTTGAAGCTAAAAGTGCGGTCGAAATTGCGGCAGTTTTAAGTAATTTTTTCATACTCATGTTCCTTCTTAAATATGTTGTTATGGTTTACCACGCAATCTTAATGCGATTGGCGGCGTTTGGGCTCTAGTAATAAACTTGAAATTTTCAAATTTAGGAATTTGCTGTAGCAAAATTTGTTCTTATTATATTGAAATAATTTCTGGAAAAAAGACCTGTTTTTGAATATGCTTGTTGCAATAATTGAAACAATAGACGGAAAAATGGATAGAATCACGGCAATTCAAGTCTTTTTAATGGTGGCAGAAACAGGCAGTTTCACGACAACAGCAGAACGATTAGATCTTTCGCGCCCTAAAGTCACTCGGGCTGTCGCTCTTATGGAAGAATGGTTCAACGCTCGGCTGTTGCAACGCACTACCCGCCATGTTTCATTGACAAATGCAGGCGAACAGGCGGTTGAATATTGCAAAAAAATGACGGAATTAACATCCGCCATTGAACAAGATTTTTTGACGAAACAAGGCGAATTACGGGGCTTGTTGAGAATTGCTTCCAATCCTGCATTTGGCAGCACCCATTTACTCACTGCGATTCGTGCTTTTTTAGCCAAACACCCAAAACTGAATATTCAACTGATCTTGGCGGATAACACGGTAAACTTAGTTGAAGAGAGAATTGATCTTGCGGTTCGCTTTACCAATAATCCTGATCCCAATGTTGTGGCACGCCCATTATTTACTTGCCATTCTTTATTAGTGGCAACACCAGCGTATTTAGCCGAATATGGCACGATTCATTCGCCGCAGGAACTCGTCAACCACCGTTATTTAGCACACGCAAATGTAAACCGAAAAGAGTGGACATTTATCAAAGACGGGCAAGAAACCGTTTTGGAACTTACCAGCCAGCTCACCATTAATGACACGGGCGCATTACTTAATTTCACGCTAGCAGACGGGGGAATCGCAATGTTGCCAAAGTATTTTATTGAACAGCAACTTGCGAATAACCAACTACAAATTGTGCTACCCGATTGGCAAATGCCGACTTATCAAGTCTATGCCGTTTATCCCCCACATCGTCAACTTTCCCAAACCATACGCAGCTTTGTGGACTTTTTAGTGGAAGCGTTTGCGGGGCGAGATTAGCGGCAATCTCAAATTTACGGCTCTCTATAATTATTCCCCTAAAAATCCCACAATTTTCCCAATGGCGAAATCCATTAAATTGGGGTTAGTAAATGGGTGGTCGGCGCCTTCCACTGGAATGAGTTCGATCACATTGTTGTCTGCAAACTCTTGAGAAACTTGGATATCGACCATTTCATCGGCGGTGCCGTGAACGATGAGCATATCATCGGCGTAGGCTAAATAATCATTTTGCATAATTTCCCCTTGAGCGAGATCATCAAAGAAATCCTTGGTGACTTTCATTTTTCGCTCAAAGCCGAATAAAATTTCTTTGCCTTTAGCCAATTTGTGGCGTTCATCATCGGTTAAGCGGTTGCTTAGGGAATGATAAATTTGTAATGCAGGTGAACGCATTGCGATTTTAGCAAAGGGATTACCCTGTTCAGCGATATATTTCAGCACCAAGTAACCGCCAAAACTTGTCCCGTAGGCATAAATTTGTTTAGCGTGTAAATGGTTTTTCGCATAATCCAATACAATTTGCAGATAGAGCAAACATTCTGCCAGCGACAATTTTTTGCGCGCATCTGTGCCATGGCAAGGTAAATCAAAGGCAAGGGCAGCGTAATTCTTATACTTTGCGTGCAGGCGCTCGCCAAATTTGGTATTGGATTTTAAATCTTTCGATGAACCAAAACCATGTAAGACGATCACGACATTTTCAATAGCCTGTAGATCTTTTTCATAAAATAATTTGCAGCGAACGCTGTGTCCGTTTTCATTAATATCAAAGAGTTTTTCCATAATTTTCTTCTTATACTTTCTTTTTATCGTGAAATTTCTTCGTTAAATAGTAGCACTAAATATCTTAGGGAGTTGATGAATATTTTAGTGAAAGCCAATAAATAGACTATAATTTGTGCAAAATAGGAGAGCAGTAATGAAAATAGGTTTAGTCTTAGAAGGCGGCGCTATGCGCGGAATGTTTACCGCTGGCGTGTTAGATGTCATGTTAGCCGAGAATGTGCAGGTGGATGGCATGGTGACGGTATCCGCTGGTGCATTATTTGGCGTGAATTTCCCGTCAAAACAAGCAGGGCGCGTGTTGCGCTATAATTTGAAATACTTAAATGATAAACGTTATATGGGGTTACACAGCTTGCTCACCACAGGCAATGTGGTGAATCGAGATTTTGCCTTTTATGAATTGCCGTTTACGCTAGATCCCTTTGACCAAGCCACGTTCGCAAAGTCGGGCATCGATTTTTGGGTCACCCTGACCAACGTGGAAACCGGAGAGGCTGAATATGTAAAAATCACAGATGCCTTTGCACAAATGGAAGCGTTGCGTGCGACATCGGCAATGCCAATGGTGTCGAAAATGGTGGAAATTGAAGGGAAAAAATATCTTGACGGTGGCATCGCCGACAGTATCCCGCTGCAAAAAACGCAAGCATTGGGATTTGATAAAATCATTGTAGTGCTTACTCGCCCATTGGATTATCGCAAAACGCCATCAAACAATATTCTGTTTAATTTGATCTATCGAAAATTTCCTAAACTCTGTAAACGCTGGGCAAATCGCTATGCAGAATACAATGCAGCGGTGGAACAAGTGATAGAGCTAGAGCGGCAAGGAAAGATTTTTGTCGTCCGTCCAAACCAAGATTTACACATTAGCCGTTTGGAAAAAGACCCGCATAAAGTGAAAGCGATGTATGAGTTAGGCGTTGCAGAAGGGCGCAAGCAGATAAGGGCTTTAAAGGCGTATTTAGCACAGGTTGAGTAAAAATGAAGTGCGGTCAAAAATTTAACAGTTTTTGACCGCACTTTTATGATATTTAGACAGCGATTTATTTTCATACAAAGTCAATTCTTTCAACCAATAAAATTTTGTGATCTAGATCATATTATTTTTAAGTTTCAATAAATACCCACTTTTTGCCTACCCACAAAGGAGTATAATTATCCGCAGCTAAGATTTTAAAATTTAACAACTTTAGGAGAAATCATTATGAGTAACACTGTTGAAAATGCAGTCAGCCCAGCGCAAGCGGAAGTGAATGCCCTTGTGGAAAAAGGTTTGGTGGCGTTGGAGAAATTCCGCGAGCTAAATCAAGAGCAAGTGGACTATATCGTGGCGAAAGCCTCTGTGGCTGCCCTTGATCAACACGGTGCCTTGGCATTACATGCGGTAGAAGAAACAGGACGTGGTGTGTTTGAAGATAAAGCCACCAAAAACTTGTTTGCTTGTGAGCACGTAGTAAACAAAATGCGCCATTTGAAAACCGCTGGCGTGATCAGTGAAGATGATGTCACTGGCATCACTGAAATTGCCGACCCTGTGGGTGTGATTTGTGGTATTACCCCAACCACCAACCCAACTTCTACCGCCATTTTCAAATCACTCATTGCCTTAAAAACTCGTAACCCAATCATTTTTTCATTCCACCCATCAGCACAACAATCTTCTGCCCATGCAGCGCGTATCGTGCGTGATGCCGCGGTTGCAGCGGGCGCGCCTGCAGATTGTATCCAATGGATTGAAAAACCGTCTATGGAAGGCACTAACGCATTGATGAATCACCCTGGTATTGCAACAATTTTAGCCACAGGTGGTAACGCAATGGTTCAAGCAGCTTATTCTTGCGGTAAACCTGCCTTGGGCGTGGGAGCAGGAAATGTGCCAGCTTATGTAGAAAAATCTGCCGATGTGAAACAAGCAGTTCACGATATTGTGATGTCAAAATCATTTGATAACGGCATGGTGTGCGCCTCTGAACAAGCGGCGATTGTTGATGCTGAAATTTATGATGAATTTGTCAAAGAAATGAAATCTTATGGCGTGTATTTCGTCAATAAAAAAGAAAAAGCGTTATTAGAAGAATTTATGTTCGGTGTGAAAGCTGATAGCAAAAACTGCGGTGGTGCGAAATTAAATGCCAACGTGGTGGGCAAAGCGGCTGCGTGGATCGCAGAACAAGCGGGTTTCACCGTGCCAGCGAAAACCAATATTTTAGTAGCCGAATGTAAAGAAGTGGGCGAAAAAGAGCCATTAACCCGTGAAAAACTTTCTCCAGTATTGGCGTTGCTTAAATCTAAATCGCGTGAACAAGGCTTAGATTTGGCGGAAGCAATGGTGGAATTCCACGGTTTAGGACATTCTGCGGCGATTCATACCAAAGACGCGGAACTAGCCAAACACTTTGGTGAACGTGTGAAAGCGATTCGTGTGATTTGGAATTCACCGTCAACCTTTGGCGGCATTGGTGATGTGTATAACTCTTTCTTACCATCATTAACATTGGGTTGTGGTTCTTATGGTAAAAACTCAGTAGGTAACAATGTAAGTGCGGTCAATTTAATCAACATTAAACGTTTGGGAAGACGGAGAAATAATATGCAATGGTTCAAAGTGCCTTCAAAAATCTATTTTGAACGTGATTCAATTCAATATTTACAATCCATTCCTGACATGAAACGTGCAGTGATTGTTACTGACCGTACTATGGTCGATTTAGGCTTTGTACAAAAAATTGCTCATCAATTAGAATCCCGTAGAGATAGCGTGGCTTATCAATTATTTGCAGACGTAGAGCCCGATCCAAGTATTGAGACGGTACGCCGTGGTACAGCACTGATCCAAAGTTTCAAACCAGACACCATTATCGCTTTAGGCGGCGGTTCGGCGATGGATGCAGCGAAAGCAATGTGGTTATTCTATGAACAACCAGAAATTGATTTCCGTGATTTAGTGCAAAAATTTATGGATATCCGCAAACGTGCGTTCAAATTCCCATCTTTAGGGAAAAAAGCACGTTATATCGGCATTCCAACCACTTCGGGTACAGGTTCTGAAGTCAGCCCATTTGCCGTTATCACCAAAGGAGATAAAAAATATCCATTGGCAGACTATTCATTAACGCCAACCATTGCCATTGTTGACCCAGCTTTAGTGATGACCGTGCCTGCAAATGTTGCCGCAGATACAGGGTTAGATGTGTTGACCCACGCTACTGAAGCCTATGTTTCCGTGTTAGCGAATGATTATACCGATGGCTTAGCTTTACAAGCGATTAAATTGGTCTTTGAATATCTCGAACGTTCAGTGAAAGAGAAAGATCCAGAAGCGCGTGAAAAAATGCATAATGCATCAACTATGGCGGGTATGGCTTTTGCCAACGCATTCTTAGGCATGAACCACTCATTGGCGCATAAATTGGGCGGACACTTCCATACGCCACACGGTCGCACAAACGCTATTTTAATGCCGCATGTTATTCGTTATAACGGCACTAAACCAACGAAAACAGCGACATGGCCGAAATACAACTACTACAAAGCGGATCAAAAATATCAAGATATCGCACGTTTGTTAGGGTTGCCAGCTGCCACACCAGAAGAAGGCGTGAAATCTTATGCTAAAGCGGTCTATGATTTAGCCATTCGTTGTGGCATTAAAATGTCATTCAAAGAGCAAGGTTTGGATGAAAAAGAATGGATGGACGCGCGTCATGAAATCGCATTACTTGCCTATGAAGACCAATGTTCACCAGCAAACCCACGCTTGCCAATGGTAGCGGATATGGAAGAAATCCTTACCAATGCGTATTATGGCTATGATGAAAGCAAATATTAATTGCTAAAATTTTGCAAAAATCGACCGCACTTTGGCTGCACAGATCAAAGTGCGGTCATTTTTTGGATTGTTTTTATTGGGCGCGCGTGTAAAATCATGCCATCAACTGAACAAAGGGAGCTATCCATGACAAAAATTATTCATACAGAAAACGCGCCAGCGGCGATTGGCCCTTATGCCCAAGCGGTGGATTTAGGGAATTTAGTGATGACCTCTGGGCAAATTCCAGTTAATCCTGCAACGGGCGAAGTGCCCGCAGAGATTACGGCACAAGCGCGTCAATCTTTGGAAAATATCAAAGCGATTATCGAGCAAGCGGGTTTAACAGTGGGCGACATCGTGAAAACCACAGTATTTGTGAAAGATCTCAATGATTTTGCTACGGTGAATGCGGAATATGAGCGTTTCTTTAAAGAGAACAATCACCCGAATTTCCCTGCGCGTTCGTGCGTGGAAGTGGCTCGTTTGCCAAAAGATGTGGGGTTAGAAATTGAAGCAATTGCGGTGCGTAAGTAAGTTTACTTTTGCACAATATTCTAATGAAATTGACCGCACTTTGATTGCTCAAGTGCGGTCAAAATTTTATTTTGTAGTTAAATTAGGCGAAATATTTTTCTAAATCATCGCTGCCGCCAATGTGCTGACCGCCGATAAAGACTTGTGGAACCGATGTTTTGCCAGTGATAGCACGAACAGAAATTGTTGATGCATCACGACCTAACACGATTTCTTCAAATGCATAGCCTTTGGCTTTTAACAAGGCTTTTGCTTTCGCACAGAATGGGCAACCTGGTTTTGTGATGATTGACACTGACGGTTTAGCTGTCCAGTCTGGTTTTAAGTATTTGATCATTGTATCCGCATCAGAGACTTTGAATGGGTCGCCTGGTTCATTTGGTTCAATGAACATTTTTTCCACCACGCCGTTTTTCACTAGCATAGAATAACGCCATGAACGTTTGCCGAAACCAAGTTCTTCTTTATCTACAAGCATGCCCATGCCTGCAGTAAATTCGCCGTTACCATCTGGGATCACGGTGATGTTTTCTGATTCTTGGTCTGCTTTCCAAGCGTTCATCACGAAAGTATCGTTGACAGACATACAAATAATGTCATCAATGCCTAATGCTTTGAATTCGCAAGCTAATTCGTTATAACGCGGTAAATGTGTTGATGAACAAGTTGGCGTGAACGCACCTGGGAGCGAGAACACCACAACGGTTTTGTTATCAAATAATTCAGCGGAAGTCACATCAACCCAAGCATCGCCTTGGCGTGTGTGGAATGTAACTTGTGGGACTTTTTTGCCTTCCATACTCATAATAATTTCTCCTATTTGAGTGAGTTAATCTTTAAACTGAGTGAATTATAGTTCCTTTTATGTTATCGTTACAAACAATTAATAACTATTCATTCAATCGTTTTTTTCTATTTAAACATAGGCAGGTTTTAGTATGAATATTCGTGATTTGGAATACCTTGTCGCCCTCGCAGAACACAAACATTTCCGCCGTGCAGCAGATACCTGTAACGTAAGCCAACCAACGCTTAGTGGGCAAATTCGTAAATTAGAAGATGAACTCGGCATTATTTTGCTTGAACGCACTAGCCGAAAAGTGTTGTTTACGCAATCGGGTTTGTTATTGGTCGATCAAGCCAAACAAGTGCTACGTGAAGTGAAAATATTAAAAGAAATGGCAAGCAATCAAGGCAAAGATATGACGGGGCCAATTCATATCGGCGTGATCCCGACTGTGGGACCTTATTTGTTACCCTATATTATGCCTGCGTTGAAAGACGCTTTTCCTGAACTTGAATTATTTTTATACGAATCGCAAACCTCACAATTACTTGACCAGCTAGAAACAGGGCATTTAGATTGTGCTATTTTAGCCTCTGTGCCAGAAACAGAACCTTTTATTGAAGTGCCGTTATTTAATGAACGCATGATGTTGGCGGTCTCCGAACACCACGAACTTGCACAGAAAAATCAAGTGTCGATGCCAGAATTAAAAGGGCGCGAAGTTTTAATGTTAGATGATGGGCATTGTTTGCGCGATCAAGCCTTAGGCTATTGTTTCACCGCTGGCGCTAGCGAAAACGCACATTTTAAAGCAACAAGCCTTGAAATGTTACGCAATATGATCGCGGCAAACGCAGGAATTACCTTAATGCCAGAACTCGCTGTGTTAAATGAAGGCTCGCGTGTCGGCGTGAAATATATCCCTTGCACAATGCCAGAGCCGAAACGCACCATTGCCTTAGTCTATCGCCCCGGTTCGCCATTACGCGCTCGTTATGAACGCATTGCAACAGCGGTCGCCAATGCGGTTAAACCTATTTTAGAGGGAAATTAATATGGCGGGCGTCCGTGCAATTCAAAAAGAAAAAACCCGCCGAGCCTTGGTGGATGCAGCGTTTAATCAACTCAATGCCGAAAAAAGTTTTTCTAATTTAAGCCTGCGTGAAGTAGCGCGTGAGGCAGGGATAGCGCCAACTTCGTTCTATCGGCATTTCAAAGATATGGATGAATTGGGATTGGTAATGGTGGACGAAGCGGGTTTAACCTTGCGCCAATTAATGCGCCAAGCGCGCAAGCGCATTGAAAAAGGCGGCAGCGTGATTGCGATCTCGGTAGAAACTTTTTTCGAGTTTATCCACAACAGCCCGAACGTATTTCGTTTATTGCTGCGTGAAAGTTCTGGCACGTCAGCAGCATTTCGCACAGCATCCGCACGAGAAATTAAGCATTTTGCCGATGAATTAGCCGAATATCTCGCCCATAAACATCAATATAACCACTACATTGCCTATGTCCAAGCGGAGGGCATGGTGACATTGGTGTTTACCGCTGGCGCCAACGCCTTGGATATGGCGCAGAAAGAACGCAAGCAATTGAAAGAACGCCTTATTTTACAATTACGCATGCTTGCGAAAGGCGCAACGCACTCCCAAGCGGATAAACGATAATCGAAAGTGCGGTCAAAAATTCAGAATTTTTTGACCGCACTTCGTAAGGAATAAATGTGAACGTTAAACAATCTGTTTCCACCAAAATCGCTCACTATTTGTTTATGGTGATTGTGTTTGCGGGCATTATTACCACTTTTGCGCTGGGTATTATTGCCAGCAGCCGTTCTGATGCGGAACAAATCAATATTTCAGGCTCTCTGCGTTTTCAAACCTATCGAATGTGGTACGGCTTAAAACAAGAACCCGAACATTTGGAACAATATTTACGCGAATATCGCCGCAGCCTACATTCCCATGCCTTAGCCCAAATTGACGAACAATTTATGGCACCGCTTTCCTTGAAAAACGCTTACCATGATTTAATCAGCAGTTGGGGCAAAATGGAAGAATTCGCCTTGAAAGGGGATGAAAAGGCGTATCGTGAAGCCTTGCCCGAATATGTAGGGCAAGTGGATAAATTTGTGTATTCTTTGCAAGAATTCGCTGAGTACAAGTTGAATATCACCACGGCGGTTATTTTAATCGCCATGTTGCTCATTATTACGATGGTTGGCTATGTCATTTGGTATACCCGCAAAAAAGTGGTTACCCCATTGCGCCAGCTCACACGGGCGAGCGTGCAAGTGCAAATGCGACAATTTAAGCATGTGCCGCTGGATACGGAACGGGCGGACGAGCTTGGTAGCCTTGCCAAAGCCTTTACCCAAATGTCTAGCGAACTTTATAAGTTATATGCCCATTTAGAAGACAAGATTAACGAAAAAACGCAAAAATTGACGCAAACTAACCGCACTTTGTCTATGCTTTATCATTGTTCGCAAAGCTTGGCGGCTTCGGATATTGATCGCAGCCGCTTGCAATTCGTGATGCAAAACGTAATGGCAACAGAGCATCTCACGGCATTTGAACTAGAAATTTTTGGCGCGGAAAATTGGAATGTTTCCTTGGGCGAAAGCGCGGAATATTTGAATTGGCAAGAAGTGCCATTGGGCGAAGAAAATCATCGCTTGGGCGTGTTACGTTGGCAGGCTGGATTGCCTTGCCCCGATCCGCGTACGATGGAAAATATTGCGCAATTGTTTAGCCGCTCCTTGCATTTCAACCAAAGCCAACGCCAGCAACAACAGCTATTATTAATGGAAGAACGCTCAATTATTGCCCGAGAATTGCATGATTCTTTGGCGCAAGTGCTATCTTATTTGCAAATTCAGCTGACTTTGTTGAAACATACTTTGCATAAAGAGGGCGATGAGCATAAACTGAAAAGCCTTGCGATTATCAATGATTTTGAGCAAGCCCTAAGGGACGGCTATATCCAGCTGCGTGAATTGTTAGCCACATTCCGCTTGACGGTGCAAGAAGCAAATTTAAAATTAGCCTTGGAGCAAGTCATTGAGGGATTGCGTGCGCAAACGGATATTCAATTATGCGTGCAATGCACCTTGCCGTCGCAAACTTTTAATGCGCAGCAATTAGTCCACGCCTTACAAATTGTTCGAGAAGCCACGCTCAATGCCATTAAGCATTCAAAAGCCTCGTTAATTGAAATTGTGGCGCAGACCAATGCTGAGGGCGAGCGTGAAATTCTGATCCGTGATGATGGCGTAGGCATCCCAAGCCTTGATGAGCCAGTCGGGCATTATGGGTTACGCATTATGGAAGAACGCAGCCAACAATTAAATGCTCAATTAACCATTAAAAACCGCCCAACTGGCGGTACTGAAGTTCGTATTTTGTTATAACCATGAAAATTAGAAAAGCCACTGAACAAGATTTTTCTCAAATTATCGCCATATATAACCAAGCGATTCCGTGTCGCCGTATCACCGCTGATTTAGAGCTCGTGACAGAAGAAGATCGCCGACCTTGGTTTCATCAGCATTTAACTAGCGCAAACCATCCGATTTGGGTGCTAGAAAGTGCGGTCGAAAATGGCAAAATTTTGGGCTGGTGCAGTTTTTCTCCGTTCTATGATCGCGCGGCATTTAATGAAACGGTGGAAGTGAGCGTTTATTTAGATGCAAACGCAAAGGGCAAAGGCTA
Source organism: Alitibacter langaaensis DSM 22999 (assembly GCF_003096995.1). Taxonomy (GTDB): domain Bacteria; phylum Pseudomonadota; class Gammaproteobacteria; order Enterobacterales; family Pasteurellaceae; genus Exercitatus; species Exercitatus langaaensis. The sequence continues at coordinate 76,740 of NZ_QENU01000007.1, forward strand.
TGGCTCAAAAGCGATTCAATTTCTCCAGTCGCAAATGCCAATTTGTGGCGTTAATACGCTGATGGCTTATGTGATTGAAGAAAATGCAATCAGCCGAAAAATGTTTGAAAAACAAGGCTTTGAGCAATGGGGACGATACCCAAACATCGCTAATATGCGAGATAGCCTGCAGACTTTCTTAATGTATGGTTATCAGCGCGCTGAGTGAATGCTTTTTCCTTAATTTGCGCAGTAAATATTTCAGCATTGGTTAAAAAGTGCGGTCAAAATAAATGAAATTTTGAAAAATGCGTATTTTGCTGGAATGCGTTATTTTTTTCTGATAGATTGATGCACCTATCCTTTAAAAGAAGAAAGAAACTTTCTATTTTGTTGTAACCTAAGAAGGACATTATGACATTTGATACTTATGAAACAGTGGCGCTTGCCTGTTTGGTTTTATTGCTCGGGTATTTTTTAGTAAAACGTGTCCGAGTGTTAAAAAACTTTAATATCCCAGAGCCTGTTGTGGGCGGCTTTATTGTGGCGATTGCATTAACAATTGCGCATCAAGGCTGGGGATTGAGCTTTACGTTCGACAAAAACTTGCAGAACACCATGATGTTGGTATTCTTCAGCTCCATTGGTTTAAGTGCGAATTTTGCACGCTTAATTAAGGGCGGTAAGCCATTAGTTGTTTTCTTGGTTGTTGCTGCGGGTTTAATTTGTCTGCAAAACTTAGTCGGCGTTTTAGGCTCAATGGCATTGGGAATCGATCCCGCTTATGGCTTAATCGCAAGTTCCGTCACCTTAACAGGGGGACACGGTACGGGCGCTGCTTGGGCTGGGACTTTAACCTCGAAATTTGGCATTAACAGCGCAATGGAAATTGCCATGGCGTGTGCGACATTCGGTTTAGTGTTTGGTGGGATTATTGGTGGCCCAGTTGCCAGCTTCTTGCTAAAACGTATGCATAAAGATGAAGTGGCAGAAGATGAAAACATTGACGACATCGAAGAGGCCTTTGAAAAACCTGTTTATCGCCGTAAAGTGAATACACGCACGATCATCGAAACCATCACAATGATGTCTATTTGTCTGTTCGTTGGACAACATTTAAGTGCAGCCACCAAAGAAACAGCCTTTGAGTTGCCAACTTTCGTATGGTGTTTATTTACGGGCGTGATTGTACGCAATAGCCTGGCGCATATTTTCAAATTTAAAGTAGCGGATGAAGCCGTGGACGTGTTAGGCACGGTCGGTTTGTCATTATTCTTAGCCATTGCTTTAATGTCATTGAAATTATGGGAACTCGCAGGATTAGCTTTACCAGTGTTTATCATTCTTTCGGTGCAAGTGGTTGTGATGATCTTGTATGCTATTTTCGTGACTTATCGTGCAATGGGCAAAGATTATGATGCGGTGGTGTTAAGTGCGGGGCATTGTGGCTTTGGTTTAGGCGCAACGCCAACTGCGGTGGCAAATATGCAAGTGGTTACATCGCATTTTGGTCCATCACATAAAGCCTTCTTAATCGTACCAATGGTTGGGGCATTTTTTATTGACTTATTAAATGCAACAATATTGAAAGGATTCTTAGCTTTCATTAGCGTATTACACTAATTATTGGTTTATTCTCATAATACCGAACAAAAGTACCGCATAAAAGTGCGGTATTTTTTCGACAAAATTTGCCTTAGCCTGTAATGATCGTTAGACTATGAGCTTTCGATATTGACAGGATCCACAATAATGCCAAGCCTTATTCCATACCACACCTTTGCGACCCCTGCGAACGCCAAAATGTTGTTAGAATTCACCACCGTTGATGAACTCCAACAAGCATGGCGACAAGCCAAAGCAGAGAATCAACCTGTATTATTTTTAGGGCAAGGCAGTAATGTTTTATTTTTACGCGATTTTAATGGCACGGTTTTGGTCAATCGTTTAATGGGCATTGAACACCGCCAAGATGAGGATTTCCATTATTTGCATGCTCACGCAGGTGAAAATTGGCATTCTTTGGTGGAATGGTCGCTCAGCCAAGGGATTGCGGGGCTAGAAAATCTTGCTTTAATCCCCGGTTGCGCGGGTTCTGCGCCAGTGCAGAATATCGGCGCTTATGGCGTGGAATTTAAAGATGTTTGCGATTATGTGGATGTCCTCGATTTAGCCAAGGGGGAAACTTTCCGTTTAACAAATAAAGATTGCCATTTTGGTTATCGTGAAAGTATTTTCAAAACCCAGTATAAAGGGGATTTTGTGGTGATCGCTGTAGGGTTAAAATTGGCAAAAAATTGGCAACCAGTCTTGAAATATGGCTCATTAGCGGAATTCGATCCAAGTGCGGTCATGCCGAAACAAATTTTTGATGAAGTTTGTGCCGTGCGTCGTGCTAAATTGCCCGACCCTAAAGAATTTGGCAATGCTGGCAGCTTCTTTAAAAACCCTGTTGTCACGCAACGCCAATTTGATGATCTGAAAGCGGAATATCCAGCTATCCCAAGCTATCCTCAACAACAGGGCTTTGTTAAATTGGCGGCAGGTTGGCTGATCGATCAATGCGGATTAAAAGGCTATCAAATTGGCGGCGCGGCTGTTCATGAAAAACAAGCGTTAGTGTTAATTAACAAAGACAATGCAACGGGTGCTGATGTGGTGGAACTTGCGCACCATATACGCCAAGTTGTCGCCGCGAAATTTGATGTATATCTTGCACCAGAAGTGCGATTTATTGCTGAAAATGGTGAAGTAAACGCAGAAAATGCAATTAGTTAAAAAGGATAATTTATGGACTTCAAAACAATTTTAGATACATTACCCACGATTGATCATTTAAGCGGTTTAAATGTGTTGAATGGCGAACAAGTGATTCATCATATTCCCGCGGTGGCAGGAAAATTGGGTTCATTGCGTGTTTACTTTGCTTTGGCGCAACAATTTAACGGCAAACTTGACCGCACTTCTGCTGAAAAGGGATTAGAAATCTTTGCAGAGCATACCGCTGATGCCAAAGCCAATCCAGGCAAACACCCGAATATTGACTTATTATTCCAAGTTATTAATCAAAATCTTGTTTATGTGTTACAGCCAATCAAGGCGTAGCAAGGAATATAGATAGGATATTTGGGGTAAAAGAAAAATACCGATAAAAATACTCAGATATATTGAACTTTGGTGAGCAAAGTGCGGTCAAATTTAACATAATTTTGAAAGTCATTGGTACTTTCAGATTTTTATGTTATAACGAACGAAATCGTTAGTCTTAACTAAGAAGGAAGATAATGAATAAAGAAGCTCAAATGATGTTAATTCCACAAGGTAATCTTGAAGGTTACATCCGTGCGGCAAATGAATATCCAATGCTCACGGCGGACGAAGAAAAGGATTTAGCAGAGCGTTTATATTACAACGAGGATTTAGAAGCCGCGAAAGCTTTGATTCTATCGCACTTGCGCTTTGTTATCCACGTTGCCCGCAGCTACTCAGGTTATGGCTTGCCACAAGCAGATTTAATTCAAGAAGGCAACATTGGCTTAATGAAAGCCGTAAAACGTTTCAATCCAGAAGTGGGTGTGCGTTTGGTTTCATTTGCGGTGCATTGGATTAAAGCGGAAATTCATGAATACGTATTACGCAACTGGCGTATCGTTAAAGTGGCGACCACAAAAGCACAACGTAAATTATTCTTTAATTTGCGCAAAACAAAACAGCGTTTAGGTTGGTTTAATGATAACGAAGTGGATTTAGTTGCGAACGAATTAGGCGTATCTAAAGAAGATGTTATTGAAATGGAAAGCCGCATGACTGGGGCGGATGTAGGTTTTGATTTATCAAACGATGATGATGAAGACAGCTTTGTGCCTTCTATGTATTTGGAAGATAATAGCTCAAACTTCGCCGCAGAGCTTGAAAGCGAAAACTTCGAAAACCAAGCGGTGGATCAGCTTAGCAGCGCAATGGAAACATTAGATGCCCGCAGCCAAGACATCATCAAAACCCGCTGGTTAGATGAAAACAAAGCAACACTACATGATTTAGCGGCAAAATATAACATTTCTGCTGAACGTGTCCGCCAATTAGAAACTAACGCACTGAAAAAATTAAAAAGTGCGGTCAATTTTTAAAAAGTTTAGTGAAAATGATCTGACCCCAAAAAGTTAGACTCTATTTTAATTCAAGGGCTGAGTTCTATATTCCATAGGACTTAGCCCTTTTAGCTTCACTTGAATACGCTCATTGTTGTACTAATGAATGTATTCGTGAATCACTTTTTCAAGTTGTTCAAACGTCTCAAACCGCTTGCCAAAGTAACATTCTGTCTTTAATCGCCGATAACTAAAGTTTGCCTTCCGCACAGTTGCAGCAGATTAGCGGTAATTTTCCCCACTTCACCTTGGTAAGAACGGTATTTTTTCTGCTTACCTTTTCCTTGTAACCCCAAACGTTGCATTATCGCCTACCCCCTTTGTGGTTGATAATTCAGTCTTTTCTTAATTCCAAAGTAATTCGACGATAACCATAGCTTTCGTCATTTTTGTGATAAATCACCACTATTTGCTGTAAAATCTCGGTATTTTTATCAATCTTTGGTTTGAGATGATAAAAGAAGGAACTGCGTACCAATCCGATTAGCCTGAGTAATAATTCCAACGAGAAACGCAAGGCATTTACGATGAGGTTTTTTTTCTGCACTTTTTGTTGGTTGAGTTCCTGCCACTTTTTTAGAATAGCATTCTCCGCCTCTCATTCCAAAATTCGGTAACGCAAGCGTTCCTCTTCCGTTTTGGGCTTCGGTGGCATTTGGGGCGATTTTAGTTTCATACTTGAACGACCTTTAGGTTTGGGTAACAACCTCTCTATACCTTGTTTTTCGGAGGTTTGCAACCATTGGCTAATGGGGATATCAAAGTGAAAATACGCGGCTTCAGCGGAATGTTGCCCTTTGGGGATTGTTTGAATAACTTTTAATTTAAACTGAACAGAATAACATCATTTTTTACCTGGTACCGCTAATCCATTGATTCCATTATGATTAAATTTAGCAATCCAGTGCTCTAACGTGTTTTTGGTAAGCTGAAAATACAGGCGAGTAAGCGAACGATTTTTTCCATTTTGAAGATAAAAATCGAGTACTTGTTGTTTGAAACTTTGAGTATATTTAGTCATAAAAAATCTGCACCTTAATCGGTTGGTTAGTCCAACTTTTGGGGTGCAGATCAGAAAACGCCCCCTTTTTCTATGACGAATATCACGCTATGCGTGACTTTCGTCTGTATCGAGTTTTCCATTATGCAGACGATGGAAATAGTCCTTTGTCTCTTGCACAATGACTTTGCGTAAGCCGATAAGGGCGATTAAATTCGGAAATGCCATTAAACCGTTAACAATATCCGCCAAGACCCAAATGGTATCAAGTTTGATAAATGCCCCTGTGGCAACTAATAAAATAAAGCAGAAACGATATAATTTAATGCCACGAATATCGAACAAGTAAACAAAACAACGTTCGCCATAATAGCACCAGCCTAAAATTGTCGTGAATGCGAAGAATAATAATCCGAGCGTTACAATGGTGGCGCCAATATTTGTACCTAAGCCTGTGGAGAATGCAGCATTGGTGGCTGCAGCACCTTCTGCGGGACCCTGCCATGCGCCCGTAATCACCAACACCAAGCCTGTCATCGAACATACAATAATGGTATCCAAAAATGTGCCTGTCATTGAAATAAGCCCTTGGCGCACTGGCTCTTTGGTTTGTGCCGCGGCGGCGGCAATTGGCGCAGAACCTAGGCCCGATTCGTTGGAGAAAATCCCGCGAGCCACGCCCATTTGGATGGCTTTCATAACGGTTAAGCCCAAAGCACCGCCAAGTGCGGCTTCGGGGTTAAAGGCACTATGAATAATTAACCCTAATGCGGCCGGCACTTTGTCTGCGTTTAGGATTAAGATGATGACTGACGTCAACACATAGAGCACCGCCATAAACGGCACCACAAGAGATGACACGGAGGCGATCCGTTTGACACCGCCTAATATAATCATCGCGACTAAAACCGTCATAACTGTGACGGTGATCTCAATAGGCACATTGAAACTATCGTGCATTGCATGGGTGATGGCATTAATTTGTGGGAAGGTTCCGATACCAAAAAAGGCGACAAGCACACCAAATACAGCAAAGAGTTTGGCTAACCATTTGATGCCTAAGCCGCGCTCAATGTAATACATTGGGCCGCCAGCGATAAAGCCATTTTTATCTCGTACGCGGTATTTAACAGCAAGCAAGCCCTCGGCATATTTTGTTGCCATACCAAGCAATGCCACCAACCACATCCAGAACATTGCGCCGGGGCCACCCGCTTTAATTGCGGTCGCCACGCCCACAATATTCCCTGTACCAATGGTGGCGGAAAGTGCGGTACAAAGTGCGGCAAAAGCTGAAACATCGCCGACTTGCCCATTACCTGTTTCGCGTTTGAACATATAGACAAAGGCGCGAGGCAATTGGCGGAATTGAATAAAACCAAGGCGCAAGGTTAAATACAATCCTGTGCCTGAAAGTAAAATCAGAAGTGGTGGACCCCAAATAAAAGAGTCGATTGTAGATAAAATTGATTCCATTGTAATTTCCTAAACATTGAAAATACAAAGGCAATAGAGATAAGTAAGAAAGGTGCGTAAAAACGCCTAATGAAATCTCCTGCCCCTGTCCTTTTGCCTGAGCGTTTGAAGTGTTGCCACTCTTTCGCCTTCGGCGTCCTTTGCACATTTGTGCCGGATCTCTCCAAGGGTTCGTCCACTAGCAGTCCCCACGCTTACGCGCACCTGAAAGATTTACTTCGTCGGTGTAATGTTGATTCATTACTCTCCAACTAGCTTCAACCGAACATTTTTATTAGCAAGGCTAACAAAAAGTGCGGTCGATTTTATCAAAATTTTTGAAAAATTCAACCGCACTTTTGTGTTCAGCTTGCATTTTAAGTATAGCGTTTTCCCATGTTGGGGAATTTAGAATTATGGATATGCAAAGATTATTGTGCTGATTTGTCGGTGCTGATTAAAACAAGCCTTAAGTTTTTTATTCGCCAATGCCGTTTTATTTAGCAACCGCCAAATTGACTGAAATGTCAGCCAATTTTTCCCAGATGTCGGCACCAAAATCTAACTTGGCAATGCGTTCCAATTCTGCGAGTTGCTGAAATAATTCATAGAGTTTTCGATAGCTTAAGCGTTGGAAAGCAGCGGTGTATAGATTACGGCGATTTTGCCACACTTTTAAGCGGTCGAAACCTTCTCGAAGTTGTGCCACAGGCAAGGGTTGATCGAGATGAATCCGTTGTTGCGGTTTCGCTAATTCTAACAAAACCATCAGTTCACGTTGTAGTGTGCGCAGCAGAATAACAGGTTGTGTGTCTTCGTTTTTTAAGCCATCCAGAATACGGCGTGCGCGCCCTTCTTTGCCCTCTAGCATCGCGTCAATCCACTGAAACGGTGTGAAAACCGAGGATTGCTCCACCACGGATTGCACGCGGGCAAAACTGAGTTTGTTATCGGGATAAAGCAACGCCAATAGCTCTAAACTTTGCTTCAATGCCAACAAGTTATTTTCATAGCTATAACACAATAATTGAATCGCGTCTGGCTCAATGGTCATATTCATCACCTTGACGCGATTGGATATCCAACGTGGCAGTTGCTCTATATTTGGCGTTTGGCAATTAATGAGCACCAAGTGCGGTTCAATTTGCTGCGATTTTTTCACCCATTCGTGCTTTTCAGTGGCTTTAGCGAATTTAGACAGCTGTAAAATTAACAGCACATCTTCATTTAATACCTCAATTAAATTGGCTAAATGCGCTTGTAAAGCATTCGTTAAGTTATCGGGCAAGGTTAGGCTAATCACTTGTTTATTGAAAAAAAGCCCCATAGATTGACAACGTTCGAGCAGCTCATCCCAATCGGTTGAGTTATCTACTTGCAGGCTAAATTTTTCATCGAAGCCCTGTGAGCTGGCGGTTTTGATGATGAGATCATGGCTTTCGCTAAGCAATAGGGGATCTTGCCCCACCAAATAATAAATACTCGCCAAGCGTTGGCTTAGCGAGTGTTGGAGCTGCTCAGGAAATAGGCGGTTCATACTGATGAAAGCTATTTTGCTGTTTTGACTTGATGTTGTAGCGCCACCATTTTACTGATAATTTGTCGGGCAGCTTGTTCACGCATATCATTCCAAATCACCTCTTTTTCTGCGGATTTTGCTAAGGCAGCACGAGAGTTATCGAAGAATGTGCGATTTACTTTCACACTGATTGGATAAGTATTTTGTTTTGGTAAATGCACGCTTGCATCCACTTGCATCATGAGCATTTTTTCTGCTTCGCGCCCTTGTTTAAAGACGGAAACCACTTCATCGCTGGTGCGAATTCTGTCAATGCGCAGCACAGGAATGCTCTCATTGGCATCGACTAATTTGATATTGTTGATTTGCAGCTGTTTACGCATCGCCATCGACATATCGCTATAGGGATCATTGCTTTCAAAGGTAAGCGTTTTCAATTCTTGCGGAATAAGCTGACCATGTTGAAAATGGAAACCACAAGCGCTCAATGCCGCAATGCTAGTGAGTAGGGCGATTTTTTTTAGTGTTTTAAACATAGGCTAGACCTTAGTGACAAATAATATTAAATAGGATACTGGCTTTTTCTTTGATGTTCGCAATCGCTAAACCTTTGCCATTTTGCTGTTCTTGTTGGTGAATTTGTTGTTGTAAGTTTTTATCATTGCCAGTAAAACTTGGCGTGTATCCGATCTCTCTCGGCGCATTATTACGCTGCAAATTCACATTAATCAGCGCGGTGTAAAAATCGGTAAAGCTATTTTCGGGATAATAATTCGTTGTCATCAGCAAGTTTACGCCAGTTTTACGGTTAAAATCCTGACAAATGCCTTTTGGCGCACTGAATTTTGCATGGGTTAAACGAAATCGCCCGAATTCATAAAACTCAAAACTTTTCGCTTTGGCAAGGGTTTGGATATTTTCTTTGTCATAAATATCCAAACCTTTTGCGTTATGAATAAATAACACGCCCATAAAGTCGTTTTCAGCGGTACGTAATGCTTGCAGATTGCCGAGTGGTTGACGCACCTTGGTATCACCGAAATTCTCCGCTTTAGACACTTCCACGCTGCGGCTTTTTTGCTGCTTACCATCGACCGTCGCCCAAGTTTCCCATTCTAAGAAACTGATATGCTGAATACTGCCATCAATATCTTTATATGGACGCCATTCCACCACATCTGAATGGGTGGCACAACCTGAAAGTGCGGTCAAAATTAACGAAATTTTTATGAGTTTGCGTAATTTCATCATAGGCGTAGCGTTATTTTGTTGAAAGCGTGGGCGAAAGCCCACACTACGGTTGTTTCGCGACTATAATTATCTCGCTACTGCAATTATTTCGCGACAAAGCTAAATAATTTACCTGGTACATAAATGGTTTTCACGATAGTTAATCCGTCTAAGAATTTTTGCACATTCGGATCCGCTAATGCCACTTGTTTGATTTGTTCTTCGCTGAAGTCTGCTGGCACAGTGACTTTGCCGCGCACTTTACCATTCACTTGAACGACAACCAGTTTTTCGTCTTCAACCATCGCTGCTTCATCTGCTTGTACCCACGGTGCAAAATCAATGATGTCGGTGTTGCCGAGTTCTTTCCATAATTGGAAACAAATGTGCGGTGTGATTGGATAAAGCATACGCACCACAGCGCTGAGCGCTTCGCCCATCACGGCGCGGTCTTGTTCATCTGCAAGCGGTGCGCGCGTGAGTTTATTCATTAACTCCATAATTGCAGCAATGGCGGTGTTGAACGTTTGGCGACGACCAATATCATCAGACACTTTCGCAATGGTTTTATGCACATCACGGCGCAAGGCTTTTTGCGAAGCTGAAAGTGCGGTCGGATTTAATGCAGTTTTTGCTGGGTTTTGGTTGTATTCAAACACCAAATTCCAAAGACGACCCAAGAAACGTTTCGCGCCCTCCACACCTGATTCTTGCCATTCCAGTGTCATTTCCGCTGGGGAGGCAAACATCATAAATAAGCGGACAGTATCTGCGCCATATTTTTCCACCATTTCTTGCGGGTCAATACCATTGTTTTTGGATTTTGACATTTTGGTCATCCCGCTATGCACCAATTCACGCCCTTCAGGATCAGTGGCTTTGATAATGCGCCCTTTTTCATCACGCTCTAAGGTAACTTGTGTTGGCGATACCCAAATGCGCTCGTTAGTTGGGCTGGTGTAATAGAATGCATCAGCTAGCACCATACCTTGGCAAAGGAGTTTTTTCGCCGGTTCATCGGAATTTAAAATGCCTGCATCACGCAATAATTTGTGGAAGAAACGGAAGTAGAGCAAGTGCATTGTAGCGTGCTCGATACCACCAATATACTGATCCACTGGGAGCCAATAATTGGCTTCATCACTATCTAACATGCCTTGGTTAAATTGCGGGCAAGTGTAGCGCGCGTAATACCAAGATGATTCCATGAATGTGTCAAAAGTATCAGTTTCTTTTAACGCTGGCTGACCGTGATAAGTGGTTTTTGCCCATTCAGGATCTGCTTTAATCGGGCTATGCACCCCATTCATCACTACATCTTCAGGTAAAATGATCGGCAAATCTTCCATTGGCGCAGGAACGACTTCGCCGTTTTCTAATGTCAACATTGGAATTGGCGCCCCCCAATAACGTTGGCGCGAAACGCCCCAATCACGTAAGCGGAAGTTCACTTGGCGTTTACCCACGCCCATTTGTTCTAATTTGTCGGCGATACCATTGAATGCCGCCTCAAATTCTAAGCCGTTAAATTCGGCAGAATTAACCAGTTTGCCGTGTTCGGTAAAGGCAGCTTTGGTTAAATCAATCGCTTCGCCATTTGCAGGCTCAATCACTTGATTGATAGGCAAACCGTATTTTTGTGCAAATTCAAAATCACGTTGATCATGTGCTGGCACTGCCATAACTGCGCCTGTACCATAGTGCATTAACACAAAGTTCGCCACCCAAACTGGCACGGGTTTGCCTGTGATTGGGTGAATGGCGTTAATGCCCGTTGCCATGCCTTTTTTCTCCATGGTGGCAAGCTCAGCTTCGGCAACTTTGGTATTTTTACATTCTTGAATAAATGCCGCTAATTCTGGATTATTTTTCGCCGCACTTTCAGCTAATGGATGGCCTGCTGCCACCGCCATGTAGCTCACGCCATAGAAAGTATCAGGGCGTGTGGTGTAAACTGCTACTGTCTCGTCTGAATTTTCAATTTTAAAGGTGATTTCCACGCCTTCAGAACGCCCAATCCAGTTGCGCTGCATGGTTTTCACCATATCTGGCCATTCAGAAAGCTGGTCTAAATCCGCCAAAAGTTGTTCTGCATAATCGGTGATTTTAATAAACCATTGTGGAATTTCACGCTGTTCAACAGGGGTATCACAACGCCAGCAGCAGCCTTCGTGAACTTGCTCATTCGCCAACACGGTTTCATCGTTCGGACACCAGTTTACGGTTGAAGTTTTTTTATAGACCAAGCCTTTTTTGTATAGCTCAGTAAAGAACCATTGTTCCCATTTGTAATATTCTGGGCGGCAAGTGGTAACTTCGCGATCCCAGTCGTATGAAAAGCCTAACATTTTGAGCTGACCTTTCATATATTCAATATTTTCGTAAGTCCATTTTGCAGGTGCGGTGTTGTTTTTTACCGCCGCCCCTTCCGCAGGCAAACCAAATGCATCCCAACCCATTGGCTGTAATACATTTTTACCGATCATACGTTGATAGCGTGAAACAACATCGCCGATTGTGTAGTTGCGAACGTGCCCCATATGCAATTTGCCTGATGGGTATGGCAACATGGAAAGACAGTAATATTTCTCTTTGCTGGCATCTTTAATGGCTTTAAATGTTTTATTTTCTTGCCAATATTTTTGTACCTCGGCTTCGATTAAATCGGGACGATATTGTTCTTGCATGATATAACCTTAAAATGTAGATATTTTGACCGCACTTTGCGGCGAATTTGAACGTTAGAAATGCGCTATAGGATAGCTTAAAACAAGGGAAATGAACAGAATTTTAAAAAAATGACCGCACTTTAAAAGTGCGGTCAAATTTTGGAAAATTTTTATTAAAGAATAAAGCGACTTAAATCTTCATTTTCCACCACGTCATTTAACGCATCTTGCACGTATTTTTCATCAATCACGATTTTCTCGCCAGCACGTTCGCTTGCATCAAATGAAATGCCGTCCATTAAGAGTTCTAACACCGTGTGTAAACGGCGAGCACCGATATTTTCGGTTTTTTCATTAACACGGAAGGCGGATTCTGCAATTTTGCTGATCCCATCTTTGGTGAATTCAATGTCAACGCATTCTGTTTTCATTAGTTCAACATATTGCAATGTTAATGAGGCGTTAGGCTCTGTTAAAATACGCTCGAAATCTTCTTTCGTGAGGGATTTGAGCTCTACACGAATAGGCAAACGCCCTTGTAATTCGGGTAATAAATCTGACGGGCGTGCCACTTGGAACGCACCAGAACAAACGAACAAGATATGATCGGTTTTTACCATGCCATGTTTCGTATTGACGGTTGAACCTTCAATAATTGGCAATAAATCACGTTGCACGCCCTCGCGAGAGACATCGCCACCGCTGTATTCGCCTTTTTTACAGATTTTGTCGATCTCATCAATAAAGACGATACCGTGTTGTTCAACGGCTTCAATGGCTTGCTGTTTAAGCTCTTCTGGATTAACCAATTTCGCGGCTTCTTCGTCAATCATCACTTTTAACGCATCTTTGACTTTCATCTTGCGTTTTTTCGTTTTGTTTGGCGACATTCCTTCAAATAAAGATTGCAGCTGCGAAGTCATTTCTTCCATACCCGGTGGGGTCATAATTTCTACGCTCACTGGCGCACTCACATCAATCTCAATTTCTTTATCGTCTAAACTGCCTTCACGCAGTTTTTTGCGGAAAACTTGACGAGTCGAGCTATTATGCGCGTCCTCAGCATTACCCCATTGATCTTTTGCTGGTGGCAATAACACATCTAAAATGCGATCTTCTGCCGCATCTTGCGCTTTCATACGATTTTTTTCTACCGCTTGTGAACGCACTAATTTCATGGCGACATCAGCGAGATCACGAATGATCGAATCCACTTCTTTACCCACATAGCCCACTTCGGTGAATTTAGTGGCTTCCACTTTAATAAATGGTGCATTCGCCAATTTGGCTAAGCGGCGGGCGATTTCAGTTTTCCCTACACCCGTTGGCCCAATCATTAAAATATTTTTAGGGGTGACTTCATGGCGCAGCTCTTCGGGCAGCTGCATACGGCGCCAGCGATTACGCAAGGCAATTGCCACGGCACGTTTCGCTTCATTTTGTCCAATAATATGAGCATCTAGCTCAGATACAATTTCTCTTGGGGTCATTGACATAATTTTATATTCCATTGTGGGGCGGAACCTGTGTCCACCCTAAATTATAATTAGATAAGTTTAATGTTAAGCTGCTCTGTTAAAGTTCTTCGATGACATGATTGTGGTTAGTATAAATATCAATATCGCCTGCAATGGTTAAGGCTTGCTTCACAATTTCTGCTGCGCTTAATTCATTGTCGGTGCGCAATAACGCAAGGGCGGCGGATTTTGCATAGTTGCCGCCTGAACCGATAGCCAAAACATCAAATTCTGGCTCAATCACATCGCCGCTACCTGACACTAATAAAAATTCAGTCTCATTTGCCACAATCATCATCGCTTCTAAGCGGCGTAATGAACGTTCTGTGCGCCATTCTTTGGCTAATTCCACGGCGGCTTTCACTAAATGCCCTTGGTGCAATTCTAATTTTTTCTCAAACAGATCGCGTAAAATAAACGCATCGGCGGTCGAGCCTGCGAAGCCAGTCACCACTTTGTCTTTATATAAACGGCGTACTTTGCGCACGGTGCCTTTTTCTACGCTGTTGCCTAATGTTGCTTGACCATCACCACCGATAGCCACTTTGCCATTTTTACGAACACATACAATTGTAGTCATTATTATTTTGTCCTTTTTAATCGTGAATTGCGGAGAAGATTGGGATGATTCAATGCGTTTTCAAGGAAAAAATGAAAAAAATGACCGCACTTTGCGTTGTTCGTCAAAAGTGCGGTCAAAATTAAGATTATTTTATAAATTATTCTTCATCGGTAAATTTCGCTGCTTTGTAGGTTGGTTTCATCAAATTTTCTACCGAAAGAATATCATCTAATTGTGCTTCGGTGAGTAAACCTTTTTCTAACACGACATCACGCACGCTGCGTCCTGTTGTTGCACAGATTTTACCAACGACATCGCCATTGTGGTGGCCGATAAATGGATTTAGGTAAGTAACGATACCGATTGAGTTGAACACAAAGTTTTCGCAAATTTCTTTGTTCACAGTGATGCCGCTTACGCATTTATCTTGTAAATTCACGCAGGCGTTACCTAAAATGTCGATAGATTCAAACATTGCTTGACCAATAACAGGTTCCATCACGTTTAATTGTAATTGTCCTGCTTCTGCCGCAAAGGTTACAGCGGTGTCATTGCCAATCACTTTAAAGCAAACTTGGTTCACCACTTCTGGCACCACTGGGTTGACTTTTGCTGGCATAATAGAAGAGCCTGCTTGTAATTCTGGCAAGTTAATTTCATTCAAACCTGCACGAGGGCCTGAAGAAAGTAAACGCAAGTCATTACAAACTTTAGATAATTTGACCGCAGTACGTTTTAATGCACCGTGAATCATCACATAGGCACCGCAGTCTGAAGTGGCTTCGATCAAGTTTTCTGACGGCACGCACGGCAAGCCTGTCACTTCAGATAAATGTTTCACCACTAATTTTTGATAACCTTCTGGGGTGTTTAAAGCGGTACCAATAGCGGTGGCACCAAGGTTTACTTCTAGTAATAATTCTGCGGTACGTTTTAAATTGCGTACTTCTTCTTCCAATAGCACCGCAAAGGCTTTGAATTCTTGTTCAACGGTCATTGGCACCGCATCTTGTAATTGAGTACGCCCCATTTTCAAAATGTCTTTGAATTCGTCAGCTTTGGCTTCAAAACCTTTTTGTAAATAATAGACTTTTTCAATTAATTTTAAGATGCTGTTGTATACGGCAATGCGGAAACCAGTAGGGTAGGCATCATTGGTAGATTGGCTGGCATTAACGTGATCCATTGGGTTGACCACATCATATGCCCCTTTCGGTTGCCCTAAAATTTCTAATGCAAGGTTTGCCACCACTTCATTTGTGTTCATATTCACAGATGTTCCCGCGCCACCTTGATATACATCTGACGGGAATTGATCCATACAGCGACCTTTTTCTAAGATTTCATCGCAAGCTTGAACAATGGCTTTGGCAACTTTTTTCGGAATTGCACCTAATTCGCCATTGGCAAGTGCGGTCGCTTTTTTCACCATAACCATACCGCGTACAAATTCTGGCACATCGGAAATGGTGACATTAGAAATGTTAAAATTTTCCACCGCTCTTAGGGTGTGGATTCCCCAATAAACATCATTTGATACTTCACGTTCGCCTAAAAGATCGACTTCGATGCGTGTGTTACTCATAATTTGATTTCTCCAAAAGGGTTATAAATAAAATCTGGGCGAGATCATAGTCTTGTTTACAACAAAAAAAATTGATATGGATCAATCTTTTATGATGGCTTTCATGATATAAATTTATCCTTCGCATTATAAAAATTGGGGCTGACGTAGATTAGGTACTATGCTAATCTACAAAAATGAAGATAACTCATTGTAAACTAAAGAAATCTATACAGAGAAAATTACTTGAATTTTTTGTGCTAGAAGTCACGGCTCGCTCAGCTGCAGATTTACTTGG
>NZ_QENU01000008.1 GCF_003096995.1 Alitibacter langaaensis DSM 22999
CAATTATAGTAAAAATAATGCCCTTATCGAAATAAGGGCATTTTTGTACGGTTTTGTTTAAATTTTGGTCTTTGTGCAACTGCTACATAATACCGTTTTTTTAAATTCATGGTTGCAAATACTTTCGTTTTTTCTATGATAAGCCTCGATTACTACTCTTTAGGTAGAAATCTCAGTGCATTAGTACACATCAGATACAGTGTAAGTAAACGAAAAAATTTACATCATTAGTTAATAACCAGGAGTATTTTTTATGAAAAAATCACTTTCTTTGTTGACACTATCTTTACTCGCATCAGCTACTGCGCACGGTGTCGAAATCTATAAAAAAGACGGCTTAGCTTTTCAAATTAATGGTCAATACAGACCAATGATCGTTCATTCAGAAGGTCAACGCACAGATTTGCGTGACCGTGGTTCTCGTATTGAGTTTATCCTTAAACAAGATATGGGTGGCTGGACGTTAGTCGGTAAAAACCGAATTATCTTTAATGGTAAGGATGCTAATGGTAGTAACAATTCTGGTTTTGGTGAGCCACGTACAGCTCAACTTTATTTAGGTTTAGAACAAAAATCTATTGGTCGTTTATATTTTGGACGTTTACCAACCAATGGTGATGCCATCATGTTAGGGGATTATCAATTAGGTGGCAACGGACGCAACCCATTAACAGCTTCAACAAGTAAAGGTATTCATTACCGTAGTGCGGCATATGCAGGTTTTGAAGTCGGTGCAGATTATTTATTTGGTTCTGCAGTTAAGGATCTCAATTCAACCAGTAGCTTAAAAAATGGTTATGGACTCGCACTATACTATACCAATAAATTTAATGATGATTGGCGTTTCCGCTTCAGAGCTGGTTACACCCGAGATGCTTATGATAGTCATCAATTTAAGGCGCCAGATAATAATGGTGTAAACAGAAGTTGGATTGCAAATGATGTAAACCGCGATGCTTGGCGTGTTTCCACAGAAGTGAAATATCGTGATTTTGAAGTTGCTTATAACTATGGTGAATTAAAAGATTTACAATTTGCTAATTATCTTGATACCGATCGCGTAAAAGAAAAAAGACACTTCCTTGCTGCGAGATATTTCTTTACACCAAAATTCGCAGCTTATAGCCAATTCCGTTATGAAAAACGCGGAGAAAACGTGAATCGCGGCTATACCGCTGGTTTAGATTATCGTCCTATTAAAAACTTTATTACCTTTATTGAATTTGCACGTGATCGCAACATTGCCAATGTCAACGTTCACAATGACTATGCAAACAGCTACTACACTGGTTTCCGTTTCCTATTCTAAGAGAGGTAAATATGAAATTAGCGTCGTTCCCCCGATTAACGCTCTTGGCTAGCTGCCTTATCGCAGCGAGTGCAAGCGCGGAGAATTATGTGTGGGATTTTTTTGAAACGGAAAAGCTACCGAGCAATCTTACCGTCGATGCGGGGCAGGTTGAGCCGAGCCAGTTGCGTTATAAAGACGGTAAGCAATCTTTGCGTTGGCAATTTCAGCCTGATGGAAAATTGGTTTTCAATCAAAACATGGATTTATCAACTGATGATGATGTGTTGCCACAAACATTTTTATTATGGATTTATAACGAGAAAGCCATTAAATCACCGCTGAAATTCGCTTTTGAAGATAAAGGTTCGGTGAAAAAATCTTTCCAAATCAATCTTGATTTTGTCGGTTGGCGCGGGATTGCCGTGCCATTCCGCGATATGCAAGGCGAGAAAGTCAGCGCATTGGATAAATTAGTCATTCAAGCGCCAAATACGGCAGGTACATTATATTTAGATCAATTGTTATTTAATGTGCCAGTGGATAATCGCGAACCGATTCCTGATTATCAAGCGCCATTTGTGAACTTGAAAATTAATACCGCCGCCAATAAACATTGGAATGCGTTGTTAATGTATGATCAAATGTTCGCTAAACAATATCCGAATTTGGATTTTAGTTCAGCTTTCCAAGCGGATAAAAACAGCGCAAGCATTTATCAGCGCTTTGAAACCGTGCTGAAAGTCGGCGAGAAAAAACCGAGCGCGGCGGATGTGGAAGGTATTTTGAAAAAATATGCGGCATTTAATATCCATGAGAAAGATGGCGTGATTCAAGGGGCGATGGTCGATTTCCCTGCGCGTCAAAAATTCATGAAAAATAACCGCACTTTTGACAAAGCTACGCAAGATTTCTTACTCACTTCCAATTCTATGCGCGATATCGGCAAAGTGATGCTAGAAAGTGCGCGCGCTTTACGTTCTGATGCATTAACTACGGAGCAACGTCAGCAATTAGAAGCGCAATTCTTGCTCACTACTCGCTATTTATTCGATCAAGGGATGGTGCGCGGCAGCGGTATTCAAATCGTCAGCCATATGGGCTATCAAAATCGCGAAATGTTCGATGCGTGGTTCTTGATGCGTGATTTACTCGCTAAAGAGGGATTGTTAGAGCAAGCACAAGGCGCAATGGCGTGGTTTACTGGTATGGGTCGAATTTTAGAACCTGATGCGCAAATTGTTGATACCAATGTGGATATTCTCAATACGCAATTACAATGGATTTTAAAAAGTATCCTACTATTGCCTGATGAAAAACAACGTTCAGCATTGCTTAACCAATTCTCTCATTGGTTAACGCTCTCAATTTTGCAATCCCAAGGCGTGGGCGGTGGTTTCAAACCAGACGGTTCGATTTTCCACCACTCGCAACATTATGTTGCCTATGCTAAAGACGCCTTTGGTGGCTTAGCACCATTAGTTTATGCTATCAATAATTCTCCGTATGCCTTAAGCAAAGCGGCAAAAGCACGCTTAGACGATGTGCTATACAAAATGTGGATTTACACCAAAGATCGTGAAATTCCTATCGTATTGAGCGGTCGCCACCCAACGGGTAAATTCAACGTTAGCCCTGAACCATTTAAATGGTTTGCGCTCGCAGGCGATAACGGCGAAAAAATTAACCGCACTTTTGCGGGTATTTACGCAGCGATGACACAAAAAGCTGAGTTTGAAGGCGTGCCAGCGGCTAATGAACCTGTCGGCGCATGGGCGATGAACTATGCTTCGATGGTAGTACAACGCCGTCATGTGGATGATCCAAAACTATCATGGCTTGCTATCGCGCGCGGTTTCAGCCGCTATCTCGTAGGTAATGAGTCTTATGATAAAAATAACCGCTACGGACGCTATATGTCTTACGGCGCGTTAGAAATTATCCCAGACCATTTCGCTAATCGTGGTTATCGCTATGACGGTTGGGATTGGAATCGTTTCCCAGGCACAACCGCTATTCGCTTGCCATATCCTGATCTCAAAGCCCAATTGTTGCAATTGCCTGCGGCAGGATTGGAAGAAATGTTGCTTTCAACGGAAACCTATGCTGGCGGTACGGATTTGAACAACAACAGCATGTACGCAATGAAATTACGCGGGCACAGCAAATATCAACAAGAATCTTTCTTCGCGAAAAAATCCTATTTCTTGTTTGATAATCAAATTGTTGCGCTCGGTAGCGACATTCAAAGCGATGACGGCAAACATCATACGGAAACTACCCTTTTCCAACATAATGTTGCCGATCATAAAGCGGCGATTGTTAATGGCGAATCCATCGCTAAACTCGGCACAACGAAAACTCTCACTAGCCCAGCGGTGCTCTCTGATCCAGCAGGCAACCGCTATTATGTTGGCGAAGGACAAAACATCGTGTTTAGCTATCAAACCCAAGAGTCTGTTGATGATCGCGATGATAAACCGACCAAAGGCGACTTTGCCACTGCTGTAATTGACCACGGCACCGCGCCGAAGAATGGCCAATATGAATACGCCATTCTCATTGCGCCAAAAGCAGAGCAAAAAGCGGATTATCAAAAACTCGCGCAAACCAGCGATTTGCACGCTGTTCGTGATAATCACAGCGGCCAAGAGGGATATGCCTATTTTGAAGCGGCTCAACAGGATGTTGGCGGTATCGTTTTAGGTGCGGATAAACCGTTAATGGCAATGGCGCAAAAAGGTGAAGGCGCGCTTGAACTTTCCATCGTGAACCCTGATTTTGCATTCTATCAAGGCACGGAAGCCGATCAGGTGAAAGATGGTAAACAAGCTGAGGTCAGCATCTATTCACGCGAATGGCGCAAAGTGCCGTCTCAAGCACAACAATCCACCTTGACTGTTAAAGGCAAATGGAAACTTGAGAAAGCCAACCAATGCGCAAGCGCACAAGTGAAAGGTGATACCACTCTCGTTACCACTAACACCGTTGATGCTACACCGTGTAAAGTGAAATTAGTTGCGGTGAAATAGTATTTAAATAAAAATACTTAAACTCCCCAAAAGGACTGTTTCTGATACTCAGATTCAGTCCTTTTTATTTGTATTAATATAGCAATGTTTATTCCATTTATTATGTAGCCACAAAAATGGCGTTAATAAAACTGTAAATTTATGGAATAGGCAAAATGCGCATAAAAAAATAACGGAATAGATCAGAAATCTTTTCCGTTATTTTGAAAGAAAGAGAATTTAGGGCTTAATTTAATCCAGCGTTTATTTATTGATTAACGATAAAAATTCTTTACGCGTTTCCCGATCTTCTAAGAAAACCCCGCCAAATGCTGAAGTCACGGTATAACTATTCGTGTCTTTAATCCCACGACATTTCACACAGAAATGCGTCGCTTTCATATACACGGCGACATCGTCTGTTTCCAAAATTGTTTGAAAAGCTAACAGAATTTGTTCCGTCAAGCGTTCTTGTACTTGAGGGCGTTGGGCGAAAAACTGCACCACTCGGTTAATTTTTGATAATCCGATAACCCAATTTTTCGGATAATACGCCACCGAAACCAAGCCATCAATGGTTACAAAGTGATGCTCGCAAGTGCTGGTTAAAGTAACGTCATTCACTAACACCATTTCACTCACTTTCATGCGGTTTTCAATATTGGTAATTTTAGGGAAATTCGCATAATCTAAGCCGCTGAAAATTTCATCCACATACATTTTTGCTAAACGCACGGGCGTTTCTTCAAGGCTGTCATCTCGCAAATCCAAACCAATGAGTTCCATTACTTCACGCATTTTTTGTTCAATGGCGTTGCGGCGGCTATCTTTGCTTTCCTGTAAATGTAGCATTGGGGTTTCAATCCCCTTTTCTACCAAGGCATCACGAACTTTTTTCGCTTCTGCTGAAATTGTCATTCTTTGTCCTTTTTTAGGCACTTAGGTCAAAATTAATTGGCGCATTCTAGCAAATATAGGGATAAGATTAAATAAAGTGCGGTGAAAAAATCAGAGATTTTTGGAATTACACTTATCCAATGTTAAAAAGGAAAGCAATCGTTTCAATGATGACGGATAATTTTTTGGTAATTTAGCCAAATTAAGGTAAACTACACGGCATTTTCTAACCTTATATCAAACCAATTTTTCGGAGATAAAAATGGCAAAAATTGCGTCAATCGTAGATGTGCTACAAGGTAAAGTAGCCATTGGCGAAAAAGTAACGGTGCGCGGTTGGGTGCGTACACGTCGTGATTCAAAAGCGGGGCTTTCTTTCTTAGCCGTTTACGATGGTTCATGTTTTGATCCTATCCAAGCAATCATCAACAACGATATCGTGAATTATGAAAGCGAAGTGTTGCGTTTAACTACAGGCTGTTCTGTGATTGTCACGGGCACGGTGGTGGAATCGCCTGCTGAAGGACAAGCGGTTGAATTACAAGCAGAAACGGTTGAAGTCACAGGTTGGGTGGAAGATCCTGATACTTACCCAATGGCGGCGAAACGCCATTCCATTGAATATTTACGCGAAGTTGCTCACTTACGTCCGCGTACCAATATTATCGGTGCGGTGGCTCGAGTGCGTCATTGCTTGGCTCAAGCGATTCATCGTTTCTTCCACGAACAAGGTTTCTATTGGGTTGCCACGCCATTAATTACCGCTTCTGATACTGAAGGTGCGGGCGAAATGTTCCGTGTTTCCACCTTAGATTTAGAAAACTTACCTCGCACGGACAAAGGTGCGGTCGATTTTAGCCAAGATTTCTTTGGCAAAGAGTCATTCTTAACGGTATCTGGTCAGTTAAATGGCGAAACCTATGCTTGCGCATTAAGCAAAATTTATACTTTTGGCCCAACATTCCGTGCTGAAAATTCAAATACTACTCGCCACTTGGCGGAGTTCTGGATGGTTGAGCCTGAAATTGCTTTTGCGGATTTAGCGGATAATGCGAAAGTGGCGGAAGATATGTTGAAATATGTTTTCAAAGCCGTGCTTGCAGAACGCCGTGATGATTTAGAGTTTTTCGCTAAACATGTTGATAAAGATGTGATCACTCGTTTAGAAAACTTTATCAATTCACCATTTGCGCAAATCGATTATACGGATGCAATTGATGTATTGTTAAAATCAGGCAAAAAATTTGAATTCCCAGTATCTTGGGGTATCGATCTTTCATCTGAACACGAACGTTATTTAGCAGAAGAACACTTTAAATCGCCAGTGGTGGTAAAAAACTATCCGAAAGACATTAAAGCGTTCTATATGCGTTTAAATGATGACGGCAAAACGGTGGCGGCAATGGATGTATTAGCCCCAGGAATTGGTGAAATCATCGGTGGTTCACAACGTGAAGAACGTTTAGACGTGTTAGATAAACGTATGGCTGAAATGGGATTAAACCCGGAAGATTACTGGTGGTATCGCGATTTACGCAAATATGGCACCGTACCACATTCAGGCTTTGGCTTAGGATTTGAACGTTTAATCGTGTATGTAACAGGCGTGCAAAACATTCGTGATGTGATCCCATTCCCTCGTTCACCACGCAATGCAAACTTCTAAAACTAAGAAAAATTTGACCGCACTTTATGTGCGGTTTTTTATCTCTAGTTTCTGAGAGCCTTATTCAGCACCCTAGTCAAAAAGCTTTTTAATTTCACTAATTTGAGTAAATTTAAAATCAGAAATTGCCCAACGAGCATCATGCCAATGTTCGCTTTCTGGCACAACCGCACATTTCATATTGGCAGATTTTGCTGAAATCATCCCTGTGACCGAATCTTCCACGGCAAGACAATGTTTTGCTGGCACGCCTAATTTTTGGGCAGCATGCAGATATACCATAGGATGAGGCTTGTTATATTCCAATTCTTCCGCTGAAGATAAATAATCAAAATATTGTGCAATGCCACAGCTTTTTACGATTTCTTCCAGCATATACAAAGGCGATGCCGATGCGACCGCGAGTTTAATCTTTTTTTCATGTAAATAACTTAAGGTTTCTCGCACGCCATCGATGAGCGGCTTTTTCTTAAGAATAATCGCAATGGCATAATCAAGCAGCTCTTGACTTAACTCTTCGGGGCTTTTGCCGGAATGATAATCCGCATAATGATGTAGCACATAATCCGTGACGCCACCGATGTGCAAACCTCGTAAATTCGCAATATCAGCCCGTGTCACAGGATAACCCTGCTGATTGAAATATTGAACCTCAGCTTCATTCCAAATGGGTTCCGAATTAATCAGTGTTCCGTCCATATCAAAAATAACGGCTTGAATCTGCATAATTTATGTCCCCGCTTGTTCTAATTTTAAACCAGCCGCCGCATTCGCTTCAGCCAACACGGTTTGCAAATCATCGCCACTTGATGCAGAAACGGCAGCCGCAAAAGCACCTTCAACCAATGCGGCATAGCTGATCACAACATTTTTTGCCATATCCGCATCTAACAAATCAATAGCGGTTTCTGCGCTTAAAATTGCACTCCCAAGATCCACAAAAATAATTACGCCATCGGCAGAATAAACATCTTCTATTGCCGTCATAATTTTAACCGCATCAGTCCCTATGGGATTCTCTGAATCATCAATCCCTGCGGCGACTGTAATTTTGCAACCATCACCCGCCATTTGACGGGTGATTTCAGCCACACCTTGCGCTAATTTTTCACTATGTGAAACCAAAACTAAATTAACCATTTTCACCTCTATTTCACTGCATCATATAAGGCTTTAATCATATACATAGTCGACGTTGCACCGGGATCTTGATGCCCTGCACTTCGTTCACCCAAATAACTTGCACGCCCTTTTTTAGCGATTAATGGAATCGTAGCTGCCACGGATTCTTCCGCTTTTTTCACCGCACTTTCCAATAAAACTGCCAAAGGTTGGGATTTATCAGCAGCGTCTAACTCGGCTAATACAGGCAACCATACATCACACATCGTTTTATCGCCTATTTCAGCACGTCCTCGAGCGATAATGCCTTCTACGCCCTGTTTAAGCACGGTAATCAGTTCATCATTAGAAATTTCTTCTTTTCCGACCGCACTTTGTGCGCCTTTGATAAATAATGAGCCATATAATGGGCCACTGGCACCGCCAACTTGAGATAACAATGTCGTGCCGACAGTTTTCAAGATCGTGCCAATATCCTTTTCTGATACGGTGGCTACTTTTTCTAATGCTTTGCTAAAGCCCCGTTGCATATTTAAACCGTGATCCGCATCGCCAATTTCTGTGTCTAATTGTGTTAAATAATCACGTTGCGCGGTCATCACTTCATTACAATTTTCTATCCATTGCAACACTTGCGATTTTGTCATACTCATTACGACTTCTCCTTGTTTGGCTAAACTTCTATTCGCCCCAACGCAATGCGGGTGTATTCACTGGTGCATCCCATAATTCCAAAATTGCATCATCCACTTTCAATAATGTAATAGAGATCCCTTGCATATCTAAGGACGTACAGTATGAGCCAATCAGATTACGTTCAATTTTTAAGCCGAATTCTTCAGCCACTTGTTCTAATTTATGATATACCCCATAAAGTTCAGAAAGCGGAACTGCCCCAAGATTATTCACTAACGCAATAACGCGATCACCTTTTTGCAATGCTTTTTTGCTGTCTTTTACTTCATCCCATTGATTACTCTCATGATTCCAACGGCGAATTGTACGTTCATAATCACCGTGCGCAATTAAGGTTTCAAACATTTGTTCAACCGTTTTATTCAAATCAACAAATTCGCGGCGTTCAATTCCCGGTTCGCCATGAATTCCCACGCCAAACTCCATTTCATTCTCGGCTAATGTGAAAGACGGTTTACCCGCGGCTGGCACTGTGCAAGCCCCTAGTGCGATTCCAATGGAATGCCCAGCATTATTGAGTTTATAACCTAATTCGGCAAGCTGCTCTAAGGAATACCCTTTTTCTGCTGCCGCACCTAGTAATTTTTCTAAAATTACTGTATTTGCCACACCACGGCGACCCGCTGTATAAAGACTATCTTTTACGGCAACATCATCATCAACCAATACTGTTGCTACTTTAACACCGCTGTCCGCGAGCAATTCTGCTGCCGTTTCAAAGTTCAATACATCACCAGTGTAATTTTTAATTAATAAGAGTACACCTTCGCCACTATCTACATTTAAACCACACTCAAACATTTGATCTGGCGTTGGAGAGGTAAAAATAGCCCCTGGACAAGCACCATCTAACATTCCTTTTCCCACAAAACCTGCGTGCATTGGTTCATGACCACTTCCACCACCAGAAATTAACGCAACTTTTCGAGCAACAGGCGCATCTGCGCGGCGTACATAGACAGGATCGGTATTCAAAACTAGATTGCGATGAGCTTTGGCTAAACCTTGTAATTGTTCATCTAATACGGTATCAACGGAATTAATTAATTTTTTCATATTGTCGTCCTTTTAAGAAAGAGAAAAGAAAACGCATACAATGTAGCAAAATCGAAACAGCAATTCTGTTAGCTAGGTCACAAAATCAGAGATTAATGATAAAATCTCACGCAAATTTGACCGCACTTTAATAGAAACTTATGACAGAAACGCTACAAATTTCCCCGATCACAGAACGGGATTTCGATGTTCTATTTGAAATTGAGCAAGCCGCTCATTTGGTGCCTTGGAGCATGGGGACGCTGAAAAATAATATGGGAGAACGCTATCTCAATTTAAAATTAGAAATGGAGCAGCGTGCTATTGGTTTTGCGATTTGCCAAACCGTGTTAGATGAAGCGACTCTATTTAATCTGGCGATACACCCTGATTTTCAAGGAAAAAAATTGGGACAGTATTTACTGGAAGAATTGATGTCACGGCTACGAGAAAAAAGCATTATTACGCTTTGGTTAGAAGTTCGTGAAAGCAATCAAAATGCGATTAAGCTGTATGAAAAATTGAATTTTAATGAAGTAGATATTCGCAAAAATTACTATCCAAGCCCCGACGGCAAACGAGAAAACGCCATTATTATGGCAGCATATTTATAATTTGCTTCATCTTCAGCTGATAATTGGGCGTTTAACAAAAATAAAGATAGCTTAAAGCCTTGATTAACAAGGCTTTTTAAAGGATTGAACAGCCAGCTGAAATAAGTTTTAACAACTGGCTATGTTCTGAAAACATTAATTAGAATGTTGAAGTATCTTGGAATAGACCCACTTTCAAATCTGTTGCCGTATAAATAAGGCGACCATCTACTTCCACTTCGCCATCTGCAAGCCCCATAATCAGTTTACGATTAATTACGCGTTTAAAATGGATGCGGTAAGTAACTTTTTTCGCGGTTGGTAATACTTGGCCAATAAATTTCACTTCGCCAACACCTAACGCTCTGCCCTTGCCTTCACCGCCTAGCCAGCCTAGATAAAAGCCAACTAGTTGCCACATTGCATCTAAACCTAAACAACCTGGCATCACAGGGTCACCAATAAAGTGACAATCGAAGAAAAAAAGATCTGGTTTAATATCTAATTCCGCTTCGACATAGCCTTTACCATACTTACCGCCTGTTTCGTTCATTTCGACAACGCGGTCCATCATTAACATAGTAGGGGCTGGCAATTGTGGGCCTTTTGGTCCAAAAAGTTCGCCACGGCCTGAAGCTAATAAATCTTCATAAGTGTAAGAACTTTTTTTATTCGGTGTACAAGTGTTTGTCACTTTTACTCTCCTTTGAAATTATTAATATGAGATACTTTACTAGAGCATCGAATGGTTCGCATTCTAGCAAAGTTATAGGAAAATAAAAACAGCTAACACTTGTTCGCTGAATTGGTCAAACCAGTTGTTATTTTTTGCCAAATAGCATTTGTAACAAATTTAAACGAGGTGGCTCGGCACGCAATTCAATGCGCTGTTGAATAAGACGGGAAATTGGCTGGTTATCATCTTGATAATCCTTATCTTGCGCCAATAAATCGCGTTGGAATAAAATTTCACAAGCCTGAAATACATCTTCGACTGCCCAAATAAAAAATTGTTGATTTTTGACCGCACTTACCACCTGTTCGCTCAGGCTTAATTGATGAATCACTGCGGTTGGCACAATAACGCCTTGAGAACCCGTTAAACCGCGGCGTTCACAAATCGAGAAAAATCCCTCTATTTTGTCATTCACCCCACCAACAGAATGAACCAAGCCAAATTGATCAATCGCCCCAGTAATTGCAATAGATTGCGGAATAGGTAAATCTGCCAATGCGCTGGTTAGCACACAGAAAGCCGCCAGTGACGCACTATCGCCATCAATTTCGCTATAAGATTGCTCAAAAACAAGCGATGCGGAAAATGGCAGTTGTGAAGGCAGCTCCAATAAATTCGCCAAACAGCTTTCTGCAATCATCATTCCTTTGCTATGAATATTGCCCGCCAGTTCACTTTTGCGATCCACATCAATCACTTCCCCATCGCCATATTGCACAATACAGCTAATGCGCGAAGGTTCGCCAAAGGATAAGGGCGTGCCAGCATAATCAACAACCGACAAGCCATTAATTTGCCCGATTTCTTCCCCTTCCGTTGGCACATAAATTTGTTCATACAAAATATCGTTGTATGCCTGTTCGCGCAAGAAACTTTGTTGATATTGCTGTTGGGCAAAAACTTGCTCAAAATCAACCGCACTTAGGCTATTTTTGCCTTGCCATTCTGCGCGTGAAAACCAGTTTTTTAGGGTTGTGGGAGAAATATTGATTAAATGACGATCTTCACTTTCTCGCACTAATAATTGGTAAAATTTATTCAAGCCTGACAAATCAAGCGGACAGGGGCTGGCTTGCTGAACATAACTTGCCCATTGATTTTGAGCCTCTGCCGTTTCCAAACTGAAGTAACTTTCAATTTCAGAATAATCTGCTACTGAAAATAACTCGGGTTCTAATTCGTTAAATGTGGCTAAATCATTGCGCGAACCTAATAACATAACCTTTAGTGATAACGGATAGCTAGGAATATCGCAAGGTAAAGGCTTGAAAGGATGTGCAGAATACCAATCAAAGGTTTGAGTGAGCAAAATCTGCTTTAAACGTGGCCATAGCTCAAATTGCTCTAACAATGTTGCTGCAGATAAAATCAATACCCCACCATTTACTTGATGTACCAACCCTGCATTTAACTGAATATCTTTTGAAGTTGGGTGAATTTGTAAAGAACCAAATAATTTAGCTTGGTCAAAATACAGCGCGCTTGCCACCGTTTTCTTCGCCGCAAAGTTATCATCAACGGAATGTGCGGGTTGTACCGAAACCCGAGCAAAAGAAAAACTGTCAGCCTGCTCAACAAGATACTGCACGCCCTTTACTGTATGAGACTGAGATTGCTGTTTGGCAATAAACGCTTCTAGCAACGGCGCATATTCATTTTGGTCATCGGCTTTGAGAACTAATAAAGTGCGGTGCGAATTTTGCAAAAATTGGGTTATTGCCGAACTGGCTCGGGGTTGTAAATCAAAAAATGTGACGTTGTCATTTGATATATGATTAATGTCTAAATGAGGAATTAAATTTTGCCAATTCAAAGATTGCTCGGTTAACTTCACGCGGATATTCTCACAGCTAAAAATGATTGCTGATTATCGCATACTTTCCAGATTTCACTAGAAATTTTTAGTAAAAAAGCGTATATTAATCGCAGTTACCACGTCACGGAAAATACTAGCGATGAAATATCAGAAACTTGAAAACCAAGAAGCACAATGGAAATGGCTATATTTGATAAAGAAAAGTCGTGAAGGGGAAAATATCACCCGCTATCCAGAGCGTAGCTTGCAAGAAGAAAAAACCAAGCAATTAGCGGATAGCCGTAATCACCCCGAACTCATTGAAGCTTGGATAAAAGAAAATATGGCAGAAAATCTTGTTATTAAATTGGATCAAGCCATTCGTGCGCGCCGTAAACGTTTTTTCAACGCAGAAAAACGACATACCAAGAAAAAATCTATTGATTTGGAATATAGTGTATGGAATCGTCTATCAAAATATTCACGCAAAATGAATATGACCTTGTCTGAAACCATTTCTTATATGATCGATGAGCGTGAAAGCAAAGTGTTGTTTGAAAATAAAATGTCCACAATGAAAGCGGGCTTGAAAGATTTATTAAAATAACAAAATGGGCGTAATTTTACGCCCAATTGCTCATCAATTTAATTGTTTTTCTGAAAACAGTTCATCACATTCCCAGCCAATATATTCGCCCGAACATTGTATCGCCAAGCGTTCAAATTGTTCCACAAATTTAAAAATATCTTGCGTATCTAGCGTAATTTCCTGCTCTAATTTCACCATAAACATCATTTCTTCATCATTGACTGCAACAGGTTCATCTGTGTATTTTATGACATTAAATGGCACATTATCATTTAACCGCATTTTCTCAATAAAGATTTGTAAATGCTCTTTATCTTCAAAATGAAAACGATGCTCAACCAAATAAACATCACTTAAAGTGCGGTTATTTTGCGCCAACATTTCCAGAATTTCTTCTGTGGCATTCATTTTCATTTCTAATGGCGAAGGCAGTAAAAAATCGAAATACAAATCCCAATCCGCATCTTGCTGAATTTCAACATCATCCACTTGCTCAATTTGGCTTAGCACGGTCAGCAACGCCTCGGTATCATGGGTATAAAAATACAATTTTGATTTACCCGCAGACATAATGTTGCCAGCATAAATCGTGTCGGGCAAAGCCGAAAGCTGAGTCAATGCTTTAAATGTATGCGTAAGCAAATTTTGATATTCATCTTCGTTAGGCAAACCCGAGGCATCGTCTGTTTCATAGGGCAAAGAAAATTGCACAACATGCGTCAATTTAGTGTTGGGAAATTGCTCAAATAAACTTAAATTTGCCGAAAAAACGGCGACATTATCGTTTAATGTAGAACGATAAGTTTGCCAGTTTTGTTCCATATTCATGGCATTCCTTATTCAAAAGTTGCCCAAATTGGTGCGTGATCGGAAGGTTTTTCCATCGCGCGAATATCCAAAGCGATCCCCGTATCAACACAGCGAAGTGCTAATTTTTCGTTTGCCAAAATGTGGTCAATGCGCAATCCGCGATTGTCATTAAAGCCTTTTGAGCGATAATCAAACCACGAGAATTTGTCATTAACCGTTGGATTTAATTTGCGGAAGGTATCTTGCAAACCGAAATCATATAAACGCTGATACCATTCACGCTCTTCAGGCAAGAAAGAGCATTTTCCTGTGCGCAACCAACGTTTTCTATTTTCATCGCCAATGCCAATGTCTAAATCCGTTGGGCTAATATTCATATCGCCCATAATCACTACATTTTCTGAAGGCAAATCCTGCTCTAAATAACGTTGTAAATCGGCATAAAATTTTTCTTTCGCTGGAAATTTAGTTTCATGATTGCGCGCTTCACCTTGCGGAAAATAACCGTTGATCACCGTTAATGAACCAAATGCGGTATCAAAATCCGCCATAATAATACGGCGTTGTGCATCTTCACTGTCTGTTGGAAACCCTTTGCGCACCATTTTCGGCTGTTGTTTGCAAAATAAAGCCACACCATAATGCCCTTTCTGCCCATGATGAAAAACGTGATAGCCTAAATTTTCTACCATTTCATAGGGAAATTGTTCATCTGCCACTTTGATTTCTTGCAAACCTAAAATATCGGGTTGATAGCTTGCGACTAATTGTTCTAACTGATGTGGGCGTGCGCGTAATCCATTAATATTAAAAGAAATAATTTTCATAGACTGTTTATTTTTATCCAGATTGTTTAATCGTTATTAAAATTTAATAGGCTATTATACTTATTTTGCTGAATTTTACTAAATTTGATTAGAATTTTGACCGCACTTTTGTGCTAAAATTAACGCAAATTTGAGGCTCATTCATCGCTGATGATGCCATTTATAACAATGATTACAACAAGGATAAATTATGCTCACGATTGAACAGGCATTAGAGCAAATGCTTGCCGCACTTCCCGCTCCAACTCAAACTGAACAACTTTCTATTCATCAAGCCGCTCATCGTATCTGCGCCGAAGATATTATTTCCCCTATAAATGTCCCTTCGTTCGATAATTCAGCGATGGATGGCTATGCGGTGCGTTTAAAAGATTTAGAACAATCGCTCACCCTTTCCGTGGCGGGTAAATCCTTTGCGGGCAATCCGTTTTCAGATGAATGGCAGCCCTTAAGTGCGGTCAGAATTATGACGGGCGCAATGATTCCAGAAGGCGCTGATGCGGTGGTAATGCAAGAAGAAGTCACGCTCAACGCCGATGGCAGCGTGACTTTTGCCGCACTGCCAAAGCTCAACCAAAACATTCGCCGCATTGGTGAAGATGTAAAACAAGGCGATGTGGTCTTGCATAAAGGTTCACCGCTTAATGCGGTTTCTTTGCCGTTATTGGCTTCTCTTGGGATCGCCAATGTAGCCGTTTATCCGCGTTTAAAAGTCGCTGTTTTGTCCACAGGGGATGAACTTGTTCCCGTTGGTGAGCCATTAGCACAAGGGCAAATTTATGATACAAACCGTTTTGCCGTAAAATTAATGTTAGAAAAATTACATTGTGAAGTCTTAGATTTCGGTATCCTGCCCGATCACCCCGAACAGTTTGAACAAGCGTTTATTAAAGCGCAAGCTCAAGCTGATTTAGTGATCACCAGCGGCGGTGTTTCTGTTGGCGAAGCGGATTTCACCAAAAATGTGCTCGAAAAAGTCGGCACGGTCAATTTCTGGAAATTAGCCATTAAACCCGGCAAACCTTTCGCCTTTGGTAAACTCGAAAATGCGTGGTTCTGCGGTTTGCCTGGTAACCCAGTTTCGGCTTTAGTAACGTTTTATCAACTCGTTCAACCAGTGATTGCAAAACTCTCTGGCAGCATATATCAGCGCCCGCAGCCACTTCCTGCGATTGCGACAACCAATATGAAAAAATCGGCTGGACGTTTGGATTTTCAACGCGGTTTTTATCATCTAAACCAACAAGGACAAATTGAAGTGCAACCCGTAGGATTCCAAGGCTCACACTTGTTCAGCGCCTTTGTTAAAGCCAACTGTTTTATCGTATTAGAAAAAGATCGCGGCAATGTGAATGCAGGTGAAACCGTCACCATTGAGCCTTTTAACCACTTACTTTCATAACAAATCACTATGGCAGAATTAAGTTATCAGGAAGAATTGCGTTATAACCGCCAAATTATTATGAAAGCGGTGGATTTTGACGGGCAAGAAAAATTGAAAGACAGCAATATGCTGATTGTTGGCTTAGGCGGTTTAGGCTGTGCGGCAAGCCAATATTTAGCCGCTGCTGGCGTTGGGCATTTGACGCTACTCGATTTTGATACGGTGTCATTATCAAATCTACAACGCCAAGTTTTGCATAATGACAGCCGCTTAGATATGCCGAAAGTGGAATCTGCTAAACTTTCCCTAACGAGTTTAAATCCACACATCACAATTGAAACCATCAATGGGTTATTAAGCGAAGAAAAATTAGCGGAAATCGTACCGCACTTTGATGTTATTTTAGACTGCACCGACAATGTGGAAATTCGTAATCAACTTGATCGTTGCTGTGAGCAAGCTAAAGTGCCTTTAATCTCTGGGGCAGCAATACGTTTTGAAGGGCAAATTTCAGTTTTCACTTACGAACCGCACACCCCAACTTATCGAAACCTGAGCCAATTATTTAGTGAAAACGCGTTGAGCTGTGTGGAAGCAGGCGTTATTTCGCCGATTGTAGGCATTGTGGGTTCGATTCAGGCTTTAGAAGCCATCAAAGTGCGGTTAAAAATTGGCAAGAATTTGTGTGGTCGATTATTGATGATCGATGGCTTAAATATGGCAATTCGTGAAATTAAATTGCCGTCTGCGTAAATTCCAGTACAATACGTAAATTATTTATTTAGAAGAGAAAATTATGGCTCGCAAACCCGTCGAATTAGACTTTGAAACAACACTCGCTCAACTTGAGGCGATTGTCTCGCAATTAGAAAATGGGGATTTACCTTTAGAAGAGGCGTTAAAAGAATTTGAAAACGGCGTAAAACTTGCCAAATTAGGGCAAGAACGCTTACAGCAAGCGGAACAACGCATTCAAATTTTATTACAAAAAAGCGATGACGCCCCATTGGCAGATTATCAACCTGATGCATAATACTTATGAATTACGATTTTTCTCAAGATTTAAAGCAAGTACAAAATCGCATTAATCATTTTATGTTGGCGCAATTTGAACACATTGATAGCCAACCCTCGCCATTGGTCGAAGCAATGAAATATGGACTTTTGCTAGGCGGCAAACGCATTCGGCCTTTTTTGGTATATGCCACTGGGGAAATGCTCGGGACTGATGCCAATACGCTGGATTATGCAGCGGCGGCGATTGAATGCATTCACGCTTATTCACTAATTCACGATGATTTACCTGCGATGGATAATGATGAATTACGCCGCGGACAGCCGACTTGCCATATCGCTTTTGACCACGCAACCGCCATTCTAGCGGGCGATGCATTGCAAGCTTTTGCTTTTGAATTGCTCACAAAATCTTCAGAAAAATCGACCACACTTTCTGCTCAACAACAATTAAAATTAGTACAAACCCTTAGCCAAGCTTCTGGAGTAAACGGAATGTGTCTTGGTCAAAGTTTAGATTTGATTTCAGAACATAAACAAGTCAGCTTAACAGAACTAGAACGCATTCATCGCAATAAAACAGGCGCATTACTTTCTGCCGCTGTGATGATGGGATTTCTCTGCTCTCCGTATTTTAACGATAAAAACTTAGCACAAAAACTTGCGGCGTACTCAAATGCTATCGGACTTGCCTTTCAAGTGCAAGACGACATTTTAGATATTGAAGGCAATCAAGCAGAAATTGGCAAACCTGTTGGCTCTGATTTAGATTTAGACAAAAGCACCTATCCCAAATTACTTGGCTTAGAAGGTGCTAAACAAAAAGCACAAGAACTTTATCAAAGTGCGGTCAAAATTTTAGATGAAATTGAGTTTGATACCACGGTATTACGCGCATTAGCAGAATTTATTATTCAACGAAAAAATTAGTTTAGCTATATGAATAATTACCCTTTACTTTCAAAAATTGATAGCCCTGATGAATTACGCACATTAGACAAAGAGCAGTTAGCGCAAGTTTGTGATGAACTGCGTGCTTATTTATTAGAAACCGTCAGCCAAAGCAGTGGGCATTTGGCCTCGGGATTAGGCTGTGTAGAGCTGACTTTGGCATTGCATTATGTGTATAAAACCCCTTTTGACCAACTGATTTGGGATGTTGGCCATCAAGCCTATCCACACAAAATTCTCACTGGTCGCCGTGATAAAATGTCTACTATCCGCCAGAAAAATGGCATTCATCCATTTCCGTGGCGCGAAGAAAGCGAGTTTGATGTGTTAAGCGTGGGGCATTCATCAACCTCAATCAGTGCAGGGCTTGGCATTGCGGTTGCTGCAGAAAAAGAAAATGCTGGACGCAAAACCGTT
Source organism: Alitibacter langaaensis DSM 22999 (assembly GCF_003096995.1). Classification (GTDB taxonomy): domain Bacteria; phylum Pseudomonadota; class Gammaproteobacteria; order Enterobacterales; family Pasteurellaceae; genus Exercitatus; species Exercitatus langaaensis. The sequence continues at coordinate 18,832 of NZ_QENU01000008.1, forward strand.
TGCGTTATTGGCGATGGCGCGATTACTGCGGGCATGGCGTTTGAAGCCTTGAATCACGCGGGCGCGCTACATACGGATATGCTCGTGATTCTCAATGATAATGAAATGTCGATCTCAAAAAATGTCGGCGCGTTGAATAATCATCTCGCTCGCCTTTTTTCTGGCTCGCTTTACACCAATGTGCGTGATGGTAGTAAAAAAATTCTGGATAAAATCCCGACTGTCAAAAACTTTATGAAGAAAACGGAAGAGCACATGAAAGGCGTGATGTTTTCTCCTGAAAGTACCCTATTTGAAGAACTTGGCTTTAATTATATCGGGCCTATTGATGGGCATAATATTGAAGATTTAGTGGCAACGCTAACCAATATGCGCGAGCTGAAAGGACCACAATTTTTGCATATTCGCACCAAAAAAGGTAAAGGTTATGCACCAGCGGAAAATGACCCAACAGGTTTCCATGGCGTTCCGAAATTTGATCCGATGAGCGGCATGTTGCCCAAATCTAATAGCAAGCCCACTTATTCTAAAATCTTTGGGGATTGGCTGTGTGAAATGGCTGAAAATGATCCGCACTTAATTGGTATCACGCCTGCGATGTGTGAAGGTTCAGGTATGGTGGAATTTTCTCAACGATTCCCTGAGCAATATTTTGATGTCGCCATCGCAGAACAACACGCACTAACCTTTGCTGCGGGTTTAGCGATTGGTGGCTATAAACCCGTTGTCGCTATTTATTCGACTTTCTTACAACGCGCCTACGATCAATTAATTCATGATGTGGCAATTCAAAATTTACCTGTGCTCTTTGCGATCGATCGTGCGGGCGTGGTTGGTGCAGACGGACAAACCCATCAAGGGGCTTTTGATATTTCTTTTATGCGCTGTGTTCCGAATCTCGTCATAATGACACCAAGTGATGAAAATGAATGCCGTCAAATGCTTTACACAGGCTATCAATGCGGTAAACCTGCGGCGGTGCGCTATCCTCGTGGCAATGCCGTGGGCGTTGAGCTAGCGCCATTACAAACTCTGGAATTAGGAAAATCAAATCTCGTTCGTCAAGGGGAAAAAGTTGCGATTTTAAATTTTGGAACGTTATTACCACAAGCGCTTGAAGTGGCTGAAAAACTCAATGCAACCGTTGTGGATATGCGTTTTGTTAAGCCGATTGATGAAGAGCGTATCCTTCAAATTAGCCAAACACATAAAGTTATTGTGACTTTGGAAGAAAATGCCATTCAAGGTGGCGCAGGTTCTGCAGTCGCGGAAGTATTAAATTCTCATGCAAAATTGACCGCACTTTTACAGCTCGGTTTGCCCGATTTCTTTATTCCACAAGGTACTCAGCAAGAGATTATGTCAGATTTAGGCTTAGATGCTAAAGGCATCGAAGAAAAAATCCGACAATTTGTAAGAAATATTGAAAATCTGTGAACTATTTTCTCGTTCGTAAGTCTGAGTAATTGCTAATGCACTGTTATTGAAAAATATCAGTCGTCTTTTTACTATCTTATATTAAGATTCGCCGCTATCCACTGATAGCGGTTTTTTTATGTTTTTTTGGTACTTTTATTGCAATTTATTATCTGCAAATTGTTCACAGTCACTAAAGAATTTTGAATATCCCGCCAACAAAATAGTCAATAAATAAGAATAAAAAAACATAAAACAATAAAAAAGGACGCTAAAAAGCGTCCCAATTTCTATTCTTTAAAATTAAAGAGCAGATTTTGCTTTTTCAACTAAAGCTGCAAATGCAACTTTGTCGAATACGGCGATGTCAGCCAAAATTTTACGGTCGATTTCAACAGAAGCTTTTTTCAAGCCATTGATGAATTTGCTGTAAGATAAATCGTTTTGACGAGCTGCAGCGTTGATACGTGCAATCCATAATTGACGGAATTGACGTTTACGTTGACGGCGGTCACGGTAAGCATATTGACCAGCTTTAATTACAGCTTGGAACGCAACGCGATAAACACGTGAACGCGCACCATAATAACCTTTAGCAGCCTTAAGAACTTTCTTATGGCGTGCTCTTGCAATAACACCACGTTTTACACGAGCCATTATTAAATCTCCTAATGTATATAATTAACTAAAATTCACTAAAGTACGTTTAACTTACTAACGGCTTATACGTATGGTAAGCACGCTACGACTAACACTTGGTCTGCTTTCGCTACCATTGATTTGTGGCGTAAGTGACGTTTACGTTTAGTGGTTTTCTTAGTCAAAATATGACGTAAGTGAGATTGTTTACGTTTGAAACCGCCTGAAGCTGTTTTTTTGAAACGCTTCGCAGCACCACGTACTGTTTTAATTTTAGGCATTGTTTTATAAACTCCGCATTGTTTAGATAATACACAATAATCAGGCGAAAAATGCGATTATCGCTAATCATATTTTTACTTGGAAAGCACTAATTATCTCGAAGAGCGTTACCGCTCATAAGCCTTTCAGCTTAAAAAGCAAATCAGGCTGCGAAATGTGCCTGTATGTTGCTTTTATTTCTCTTTTTTGCAAAAGAGAAAACGGACGGATTTTATAGGATCCGCCCGTTTTATGCAAGAATAAATTATTTTTTCTTCGGTGCAATAACCATTACCGCTTGGCGACCTTCAAGTTTGCCTGGTGCAGATTCAACCACAGCCACTTCAGCAGTATCTGTTTTAACGCGTTCTAAAACATCAAAACCGATACTTTGGTGCGCCATTTCACGTCCACGGAAACGCACCGTAATTTTAACTTTATCCCCATCATCTAAGAAACGTAAAATATTACGCAATTTAATTTGATAGTCGCCTTCATCAGTAGCTGGACGGAATTTAATTTCCTTCACTTGTACCACTTTTTGCTTTTTCTTCTGCTCTTTCGCAGCTTTTTCTTTTTCGTAGATGAACTTACCGTAGTTCATAATGCGACAAACTGGTGGCTCCGCATTAGGACTGATTTCAACTAAATCTAATTCAGCTTCTTCCGCTCTCGCCAAAGCATCTTGAATCGACACGATACCAACTTGTTCACCATTTTCATCAGTGAGGCGAACTTCCTTCACGCCACGAATTTCATCATTAAGACGATGTGCGCGATTTGTCTGAACACGTTTTACAGGTTTAATAATATTATTCCTTCTTGTAAGTTTTAGGCTAAAATCCTCTGCTAAGCAGAAGATTAAAATTGATAATGCTCGTTAAATTAATTAGAGAGCAAACGTTTGAATTCTAAAAGATATTTACGCGTTATGCAAGTGGAAGTTATCATCTTTTCAACTTCTTACAATGAACGTTTTATCAATATAATTAATCGAATCACTTTAATTAATACTATAAAAAAGCGGCCAAATTTGACCGCACTTTTACAAATAATGAAATTACACTTCGCCTAATAATTTAAGCTCACGGGCTTTCACTTGATTTTTGAGAATTTCCACAAATTCTTCAATGGTGAATGTGCCTAAATCCGCACCTTTACGAGTACGCACGGAAACTTTGCCCGCTTCGATTTCTTTATCACCGCATACCAGCATATAAGGCACGCGACGCAAGGTGTGTTCGCGGACTTTAAAACCGACTTTTTCGTTGCGGAGATCAGATTTTGCACGAATACCAGCGTCAGATAATGCTTTTGTAACTTTTTGAACATAATCTGACTGACTATCCGTAATATTCATCACAACAGCCTGAGTCGGCGCCAACCAAGTTGGGAAGAATCCTGCATATTCTTCGGTGATGATACCGATAAAACGTTCGATAGAACCTAAAATTGCACGGTGAATCATCACAGGGGTACGGCGACCGTTATCTTCTGCCACATAAGAAGCGTCTAAACGACCTGGTAAGGCAAAGTCTAATTGGATTGTACCGCATTGCCATTCACGATCTAAACAGTCACGCAATGCAAATTCAATTTTCGGCCCGTAGAATGCGCCCTCGCCTTCTTGAATTTCATATTCTAAGCCATTTGCCACTAATGCTTTGGCTAAACCGTCTTCTGCACGATCCCACATTGCGTCTTCGCCGATACGATTTTCAGGGCGTGTTGAAAGTTTCACTTGAATATTATTGAAACCGAATGTGCTGTAAATGTCATAAACCATTTTGATACAGCAGGTTACTTCCGATTCAATTTGTTCTTCCGTACAGAAAATATGCGCGTCATCTTGGGTAAATCCACGAACACGCATCAAACCGTGCAATGAACCTGACGGCTCGTTGCGGTGGCATGAACCGAATTCTGCCATACGGATTGGTAAATCACGGTATGATTTTAAACCTTGGTTAAAGATTTGCACGTGTCCTGGGCAGTTCATCGGCTTAATCGCATATTCACGGTTTTCAGATTGGGTGGTGAACATTAAATCTGCATAGTTTTGCCAGTGCCCTGTGCGCTCCCAAAGTACGCGATCCATCATAAATGGACCTTTCACTTCTTGGTAATCATACTCTTTTAATTTGGTACGCACGAAGGTTTCAAGTTCACGGAAAATTGTCCAACCGTCATTATGCCAGAACACCATACCCGGCGCTTCTTCTTGCATATGATATAAATCAAGGGCTTTACCAATACGGCGGTGATCACGTTTGGCAGCTTCTTCTAAGCGAGTTAAATATTCAGTTAATTGTTTTTTGTCTGCCCAAGCTGTACCGTAAATACGTTGCAACATTTTGTTTTTGCTGTCGCCACGCCAATAGGCGCCAGCCACTTTTTGTAATTTAAAGTGATGGCAAAAACGCATATTTGGCACGTGCGGCCCACGGCACATATCAATATATTCTTGGTGATGATATAACGCAGGCGTTGCGCTACGTTCGATATTTTCATCTAAGATCGCCATTTTGTACGGCTCACCACGTTTTTCGAAGGTATCACGCGCTTCTTGCCAGCTTACAGGTTTCTTCACCACATCATAATTTGTTTTTGCAAGCTCAAGCATACGCTTTTCAATCGCGTCTAAATCTTCTTGGCTGAGCGAACGATCTAAATCCACATCATAATAGAAACCATTGTCGATGGTTGGCCCAATCGCCATTTTCACATCTGGGAAAAGTTGTTTGATTGCGTGCCCTAATAAATGCGCGCAAGAGTGACGAATAATCTCTAAACCGTCTTCATCTTTTGCGGTAATAATTTCAACTGAGCTATCTTCAGAAATAATGTCACAGGCATCACGGCGTTGTCCGTTTACACGTCCTGCAATCGTGGCTTTCGCTAAACCTGAACCGATAGATTGAGCCACTTCCATGACAGAAACGGGATTGTCGAATTGGCGTTGTGAGCCGTCTGGTAAAGTGATAATAGGCATTTTTATATCCTTACAGTGGTCACCCATACGAGAGGTGACTTGTTAAATGTGTTTGAAATGAAAATAAAAAAGTGCGCAAAAACGCACCGCACTTTTGTTTGACTCCTACCATGAATCAACAAAAGTGCGGTGGATTTTAGCATAATTTTATCGGAAATTAAATTGCGCGATCGAGATAAAGGGAAACTTGGGCTAATTCTGCCATTTTATGCAAATAGCGTTCCACATTGGCGGGATACACAATTCCTTTTACGCAAGTCAAATTACGCAGCATTGGGAATAACATAATATCTTCCAAAGAAAGCTGTGCGCCATTCGCTTTATCATCTGCATGAATCAGCTCAGAAAGTGCGGTCAAATCTGCGTTAATTTTAGCGATATATTGCAGACTATTAGCAAGATTTTCCGCAAAGTCGCCAATCAATGTGGTTTTCTTTTTAGTGAAATAATTGACCGCACTTTGGCTAGCAAATTCAGCCAGATCCAATTGAACAAAGCGCGGCGATAATAAATGATTATAATACTCTCCCACCTGTTTTATCCAAGCTTCAATTTCTGGGCGCACTTGTTCTGAAAGCACTGTTTCGCCAAAATTATCATCAATATATTTCACAATATCTAAACTTTCTGGCATTGCACTGCCATCTTCTTTCACTAAAATAGGCACCACTTTTTTGCCTACTAAGCCTATTGGCGTGGCTTCGTCGTCATTAGCCAGAATGATTAGCTCAACGGATAACTTTTTAAAACCGAAAATCATGCGAGCTCGCACACAATATGGGCAATGATCATAAACATATAATTTCATAGATAACTCCTTATAATGTCAGCATTTCATTGAAAATTTGAACTTCGTCACAGATTATTCACAAAAGATCCGCTAATATCAAGTTAATCTTAAATCACGCATATTAGGGGGCAATTATGTGGAAATCCGTTTCTCAAGTGCTAGCTGATCAATTTGGTGCCTATTACAACATCAAATCGAAAGACAAAGTGCATACTGGCGAAATGCATGAATCATGGGTGATTGATGATGGTTTGCAACCTGTGTTTGTGAAAACAAATGAAAAATCTTTCCGCTCAATGTTTCGCGCAGAAGCCGATCAGCTCGAATTGCTTGCAAAAACTAATACAGTAGCAGTGCCGCGTGTCTATGGCATTGGTTGTTCACAAAATCATAGTTTTTTATTATTAGAATATTTAGATTTGCAAGATAATGCGGCAGAAACCTTGGCTAAATTTGGTGAAACATTAGCCAAACTTCACCAAATACAAGGCCCTGAACGCTATGGATTAGATTTTGATACTTGGCTTGGACCAGTTTATCAACCAAACGAATGGCAAGAAAATTGGGCGACATTTTTTTCTGAGCAACGCATCGGCTGGCAGTTACAAATCTGTAAAGAAAAGGGCATTGAATTTGGCGACATTCAAGCCATAGTGGATAAAGTGGCGAATAAACTGGCTAAACATAAACCCCAACCATCACTACTCCACGGCAATCTCTGGATTGAAAACTGTGCGACAGCAAATGGCACAACAATCACTTATGATCCTGCCTGTTATTGGGGAGATCGTGAATGCGATTTAGCGTTCACTGAATTATTTGAGCCTTTCCCAGAAGAATTTTATACAAATTATGACCGCACTTTTCCCTTAGAAAAAGACTATATTGAACGCAAACCGCTCTATCAACTTTATTATTTATTAAATTTTAGCCATCGTTTCAAAGGGCATTATGTCGCACTCACACGAAAGCTTGTTCAGCTAATTTTAAATGATGAAATTTAGGCATTAAAAAAGGGTCTCATGATCTGCACCCCAAAAGTTGGACTAACTAACCAACTAATTAAGGTGCAGATTTTTTATAACCAAATACAACGAAATATTCAAACTTGATGCTATTCATTTTTACTTCAAACACCACCAATCAATAACTCAGACAAGCCAACATTTTCCTCTTCATAAATCCATTGTAAAAAATGGGTAGCATAATATCAGTAGAGACTTGAAGATAAATCCATAAGACGAAAAGCGATGAAATCGTCTAGCAAACACAGAGGAAAAAACAAAAGAACCACAAACAGAATTTGAATGCTTATGAGAACATCGTCTCTATTTAGAAGCGGAGAATGCTTACTTAAGAAAGCTCGCGGAGTAAGATAAAATAGAGAAAAGGCAAAAATCATTCGTGAGTTAAGGAAAGACTTTCTACTTGATAGGTTGCTTCATATCGTTCAAATGAAACGTAGCACATTTTACAATTGCTTAAGTCATTCGGCGAAACAGGATAAGGCATTAATTGAGAAAATGAAGGCGATTGCGACACAACATCCGATAATGTAGCGATGGAAAGTTTTGGGGCAATTAAGAGATGAATATTATCATAGTCAGCAGTTGAGAATATCACATAACTTGAACAAGCTCTGCATGATTATATTACTTATTATAATAATGAGCTAATCCAAATTAAAATTAAAAGGGCTGAGTCCTTTTGTATACGGAGTTCAGTCCTTAAACACTTAGATTAAACCATCTGAGTTTTGGAATTCAGGTCATTTAAAGTATTTTTTATAGAAAATGCATAAGGTGCTTAATCTCTTTCTTGTAATATTTTGACAGGAGATTGGGCATATAACATTAATGAAGGAATGAGGGCAAATATCACAGAGATAGACAATATTAAGAAAAGTTGTGAAACATCTTCCAAAGTAAAACTAACGGGTAAAGCGAAGCCACTTTTTAAGCTAATATGCTGTGAAATTAAAAGTGTAGCAATATAGCCTAATATAGCACCAAGTATGATTGAAAGTGTTATCAATAATAATAGACTCGACCAAACTAGCCATAAAATTTTGTGACGTGGTGCACCAAAAATTCTCCACGCGGCAATTTGTTTCTGCTGTTGCTTGAGATATAGAGTAATAATCATCATTAAAGCAATCCCGATCAATATTTGCATTACCACTGCAATCCAAGAAAGCACTTCTTTGCTGTCGCCTAATACACCATAGACTTTCACCAACACTTCCGCAGGGAATAACGCTTGTGTCTGAGAATTACGATATTCACTTCTTAATTGGTAAGCTGCTGAAAAACTTGTCGGTTTGACAATAATCGCTGATACACCTAATTCGGAATGTTCGTGCATCTCGGGGATCTGGTTAATGTGCGTTGGTTTAGTTTTGATAGGAAAAGGTGAGTGATGATGAAGCTCTGTATGTTCACCGCTTTGCTGCCCTTCTTGATGGTGTGCATGAACTTCCCATATTGTTTCGATAGGAACTAATATTGCGGTATCCCAAATACTGTGATCCTCTGGCAAAACTCCCACGACTTCATATTCAATATCACTATGGCTATGTGAGCCGCTTTCACCCACTTGTCCATGTATTGGTGAAAACTTATCTCCAATCTGGTAACCCGTTCTTGCCCCTACGGCGGCTTCAAAATCGCGTTCAAATAAACGCCCTTGTATCTCTTTTTCCCCTCCGTCAGTAACAAATACCTTACTTGTGCCAATGATCGGCATTCCTTTGGTAAAATCCCCTAAAGCTAAAGGCGCTACCCATTTTACTCGAGAATCTGCTTCAAGTGCGGTAAGGTTTTGAGTATCAATTAAAGGTAATGGAGAAGGTTGCAGGAATACAGTAGAAAGCACTAACTGCGTTTCGCTACCTAATCCTCCAATGACTAAATCAAAACGCTCAGCAGCTCTAGCACTGCCTTCACGAAATGCTCGTTCTTGTAAATTAACTGTGACACTTAATGCCACAGACAATCCCGTTAGCAACATAATCATTAATGTGCCAAATTTATTTTTACTCACATTGAGCCATAATAATTTGATATTGAACATTGCTTAATTCTCGTATTGAATCTGTCCGTTTTGTAAATAAATACGTCGTTGCATTTGCTGGGCTAAATGTTGATCGTGGGTAGATATAATCAAGGTACAACCTGCTTGTTCTACGAGTTCTTTTAAAAGTGCGGTAATCATTTCACTATTTTCCGCATCTAAACTGGCAGTTGGTTCATCTGCAATGATAATATTAGGATGAGTTAATAAGGCTCTCGCAATAGAGACCCGTTGCATTTCTCCACGAGAAAGTACTTCTGTTTTACTCTCTATTCGCTGAAAGTTCATTTGTTTTAATAATTCAACAGCCCGTTGTTTTACACCCCTGGGGCTCGTACCGTGGAGGAAATAATAAGGCAGCAGTACATTTTCTAATGCGGTTAACCCTTGAGTTAAATGAAAATCTTGCATCACTATACCGATATGTTCAAACCGCCATTGATCCCTTTTATTTGCTGATAATTGTGATAAATCTGTATTGTCCCATAATAATTGATTAGCAGAGAGATCAATTAATCCACTAATCGCATTCAATAAAGTGGTTTTTCCTGAACCTGAGGGACCAAGTATAGCGACTTGCTGAGCAGAGGGAATAAACAACTTGGGAATAGATAATATAGGCGTATAGAGCGTTGGAACGGTAATATGTAACTGATCAATAAATAAATTCATAATATTCTCCACAATTACAATGAGTTGAACGTTGCTTCTCTAAGCCTTAGCATGCTGACAAATCCCGTATCAGGATCTACAAACATTCCGTGTTCTAATATCCCTTTTACTTCAATAATGGTATTAAATTGAACAAAAGACTGACGTTTTTTTAGATATACCACTAAAATATCCTCTGGCCAATCTGCATCACTGGAACAAAAAGGGCAGATTGCCATTGGTGCTTTAGTTAAAACGAAAAACTGTGACTCTACTTTTAGTGGTGGAGCCATAAAACCTTGAATGGTAACTTCTTTACCTGATAATGCTTTCACCTTATCGCTAAATTCTAATCCTGTTACTGAATATTTTCCGTATAGTTGTTCAAAACTAAGCTGATTATTTGAGTATGCGGGAGAAGTGATGAGTAGCAAACAGCCTAGCAAAGCTAGGCTGCTAACTTGCAAAAGAGAAACTATTTTTGCAAAGTATGTTTTCATTATTATTTCACCGCAAGTGTATCAACAATGACTTTAAATAAATCGGAGTTTTCCATGTAGCCGTGAATTGCTTCAGCACCAGGTCCTTGTGCTTGAATGAGCATATCATCTACAGCGTGAACTCCTGTGTCTGCTGAGCGAGGTAAGTTACCTTCACGGAACATTGCACCTTCTACTGATTTATATTCTTCATTCGCAATATAGTCACCTTTCTCTGTTTTAATTGCTGGAACAAATTGACGCTCTAATTTAGGACGAAACGTCTCATAGTAATCAGGGAATGATGCGAAGAAAACCGCTAAACGTTTGCTGACATCCCATCTATCTGGGTAACCATCTTTATTTTCATCAGTATAGTTTGTCCAACCTGCATTTTGGTAGGTGCCTACTTTTTCACGCATATCTCCCTGTTTATCATCATCAACTGTACCGATAATAGAAATACCGTGAGTATGATCACCAGTTACAATAACCAATGTGTCTGGATGTGTTTTAGCAAATTCCTTGGCTATTTCAACAGATTGATCAAGCATAATAGTACTCGCGAAAGCTCGCTCCCAGTCTAATGGATGAGATGCTTTGTCAATTAATGCGGATTCTACCATTAAGAAGAAACCCTCTTTATTTTTTGATAATACATCAAGGGCAACTTTAGTCATTTCCGTTAAATCAGGTTGATCAGGAAATTTCTTCGTTGTGTCATTTTGTAAGAAACGACGATCTAATACTGAGTTAAGATTACCTGTGTGAAATAGCCCTAATAATTTTTGTGTTTTGGTACTATCTACGGCATTGAGTTCCGTTGCATTAGTGACTAACTGATATCCTGCATTTTGGAAAGCCTCAAGAAAATTCTTATCATCTTTACGCTTAGAACCCGGCGTGCTTTTTGGTAAAAAGTAAGCAGAACCACCGCCTAACATTACATCAGGACCAACGTTATATAACATCTCGGTAATTGCTGCTTTTTCTGCACGGCGGCGAGTATGAGCAACAACCGCTGCTGGTGTTGCATCTTGTAGTTCCGCATCAGAAACGATACCTACTGACATTTTTGTGCGGCGTTTTAGTAATTCTCCGATAGTTTCTTGTTTTGGGTGATTAAAATTATCTTCAGAACGGCTCGCATACACACCTAATGCATTGACTGCAGATTTATGACCTGCCATATAAGCACTCGCTGTATTTGCACTATCTGTTGCAATAGAATCGGTACTTGATGTACCAATCAATCCCATATAAGGTAAAGTATCCATGGCTAAACGCCCCGTCGCTTTCCCTTCATTAATGCCTTTAGAAAGCAGTCTTGCGCCTGTTCGATGAGCAACAGATAAACCATCACCAATAAATAGAATAACATTCTTAGCTTTACGCACATCAGGGGTAGCATATACACTCCAATTGACTTCAGTTTGTTTTCCATTGACTGTGACATCTACCTTATAATCGCCTGCTTGTGCAATACTGGTATCTCGTACCCATAGGGCAGATACATCCTTACCATCTTCTTTTTCAACAAATTCGACGTTATTACCAAGCAATTCTTTAAAATCTTTGCCATTAATTAAGATCTTTGCTTGCTCAGGTTTAATAACTTCATCAAATTCGACTTTAAAATCAAATTTACTCCCCTCCATCATTGTAGCTCGATCAATGGGATAAACAACATTTTGTGCCATACTACAAAGCGGTAATATCGCGCCTATCAATAATGCTAAACAGTTCTTTTTCATCGATTTGTTTCTCCTAAAATATGTGCTAATGCTAAAGTAACGAGAGATAGTATAGGCAGCAATTATGACACTTTAATGACAATGAATAGGAAGATGTAAGTGCGGTGGAAAGTTTTTGGCGATGATTAAAAGAGAAGGAGTATTATAAGCAGGCAGTTTGAGGATATCGCACAACTTGAACAGGTTCTGCATGATTAATTGCTTATTCGAATTCAAACTAAATTAAAAGGACTGGAGCCTGTTACATACAGAATTCAGTCCTTAAACACTTAGATTAAACTGTCCAACTTTTGGGCTTCAGATCATAAAGCCCTTTTATTATTATTTAACAAATTTATTATTTTTTATAAAGTGGCGTTGGACCTGTTGAACCGCCAATAGAGCTGTCAATTTGTTTAGTTCCTGAAGCACTAATTTCTACGCGACGATTTGGACGTAAACAATCACGCAATGCTTGACCTGTTTCCCCTGTACAAGCTACAACTTGGTTTGCTTTACCATAACCCACAGCAGAAATATCAGCTGTTACACCTTTTTGAATTAAACGCGTTTTTACAGCATCTGCACGTTGTTGTGATAATTTTAAGTTATAAGATTCAGAACCAAGACGGTCAGTATAACCCGCTACTTTAACTGATTTTGACTCAACTTTTTTCAATTGTTCTGCAACATTATCAACAACGCCTTGACCTTTTGCTGTTAATGTGGCTTGGTTAAAATCAAATAAGAAATCACCACTTAAGTTAAAACCAGCGTTACCATTACAACCATTTGGATACCAGAAGAAACTTTGTGCTTGCATATCTTTGTCAAATAACACTTTATATTGGCAAATTTTGTGTTCGCCATTTTCACGATAATTGAAGACATAATCAAATTCACGCACGCCGAATAAGCCTTCTTGGAACTGAGGGTTACCAATTAAATGACGAATTTGATCTTTACTCATCCCGCGTTCGATCATACGAACATTATCCCAGTTTGGCCATGTACCAAATTGTGTACCATCATGGTTAAATGTATTATCTTCCACTTTCGGCCATACTAAATTCTGAACTGCTTCTTCAGGTGTATTACCCGCCGGTGTTCCTTCATCGGTTACATGACTTAAGTTACCACATGCAGCTAAAGTAAATGCAGCGGCAGCAGTGAATACAAAGTTTGATAATTTCATTTTCTCTTACCTTTTAAATTAAAAATCGCTCAAATCAGCGTTAACGAGACAACATTCGCTTATCAAAGCAATGAAACTCTAATTTCATTAAGGCGGTATATTAATCGTAGCCGATTAAAAAGTAAATTTAAAACGGTCTTACTCGAGGCATATTTTTGTCAAATATTGTAAAGAGAGCAAAGGATTTTCTAAAAATAAGTTCTAGGGTTAAATTTTGTCCAATTTAAAACAATATTATCCGCACTTTCTTCTGCTTGTTTTCCCAATTTTTGTAGTATCGATTTTTTCTGTTTGTAATGCACGGCAAGCACAGATTTCTCTTTTATTGCTTGTAAAATCAAATCATCACTTGTCTCAATTTCATCCACTAATTTTAGATTTAAAGCCTGTTGCCCAAACCAATGCTCCCCAGTGGCAATTTGGTTCACGTCTAAGTGCGGTCGATTTTGCGCCACAAATTGTTTGAATAATTCGTGTGTTTCTTCTAATTCTTGCTGGAATTTTTGTTTCCCTTTTTCGGTATTTTCGCCTAAAACCGTCACCGTGCGTTTAAATTCCCCTGCCGTCATCACATCAACATCCACATCATGTTTTTTCAACAAACGATGAATATTCGGCACTTGAGCAACAACACCAACAGATCCAATAATCGCAAAGGGTGCTGATACAATTTTATCCGCAACACAAGCCATCATATAACCACCACTTGCCGCCACTTTATCAACAGCCACAGTCAATTTAATACCATGTTGTTTTAAACGCGCCAATTGTGAAGCGGCTAATCCATAACCATGTACGACACCACCAGGGCTTTCTAAGCGCAACAGCACTTCATCTTCGGGTTTTGCGACAGATAAAATGGTGCTAATTTCTTCGCGTAATGCCCCAGTTGCCGAGGCTTGAACATCGCCTTTAAAATCAAGCACATAAAGCGTTGGCTTAATTTCTTTTTCTAGCAGCTCACCACTTTTACGTTTCGCCATTTGTTCTTTCGCTTTGGCTTTTTCTGCTTTTTTCTCGGCTTTTTCCTGTGTTTTAAGTTCATCTTCGGTGAGATAGAAATCTCGCACTTTTTTGCTATTCTCTTCAAATTCTTTAGCTAAATCCGTCAGCTCTAATTCGCCATGAATAGCATTTTTCTTTTGTTTTAAGGCGATGATGGCAAAAATTATTGCGCCAATAATGAGTAAAATCGTCAAGATCTCTAAAATAAAAATCCCATATCCCACTAAAATTTCAGACCACATTGTCCTCTCCTTTTCTCTTTAAAACTCTTCAAAAATTTCTCAAAATTTGACCGCACTTTTTAGGCTGTATGCGATTAGCTACGCAATCCTATACCACGACTAATTAAATAATAGGAAAAGCTATACAAGCCTAAAATAAAAATTAGCAACACTGTGAAGGTGTAGCCTAAACTGACATCACTAATACCTAAAAAACCATAACGAAAACCGTTAATCATGTAGACGATTGGGTTGAGCTTAGACACAACCTGCCAGAATGGGGGCAATAAAGAAATGGAATAAAATACCCCACCAAGATAGGTTAATGGCGTTAATACAAAGGTAGGAATAATGCTAATATCATCAAATGAACGAGCAAAAACAGCGTTGATTAATCCTGCTAAAGCAAAGGTGGCGGTAGTAAGTAACAACGTCACAAAAATGACAAGCCAAGAATGAATATCAAAGGAAACAAACAAGAGCGAAACAATGGTAACTAACACCCCCACGCATAAACCGCGCGCCATTCCCCCTGCCATATAACCTAAAATAATCACATGCGGCGAAGTTGGTGAAATTAAGAGTTCTTCCACATTTCGCGCGAATTTTGTGCTGTAAAAAGAAGACGCCACATTTGTAAACGAATTGGTCAGTGACGACATCATGATCAACCCTGGCACAATAAATTGCATATAGCTAAAACCGCTCATTTCACCAATGCGGCTGCCAATTAATTGCCCGAAGATGACAAAATATAATGTCATTGTGATCACAGGGGGAACGAGAGTTTGCAGCCAAATGCGTGTAAAACGGCGAATTTCTTTGTGTAAAATGGTCGAAAATGCTACCCAAGATAATCTCATTTTGTTTCTCCCACTGGCTTGTTAAGCGACATACTCACAAATAATTCTTCTAAACGATTGGCTTTATTGCGCATACTCACCACTTGCACGCCTTGCGCGGTTAATTGAGTAAATAACGAATTTAGCCCAAGGGAACGATGAATTTCTACTTCAATAGAATTGTCATCAATTTTGCGTAACGGATAATCTTCAATTTGTGACAACGTCTCAGCATTTTTCACATCAAGAATAAAGGTTTCTGTTTCAAGCTTCGCAAGCAAATCTTTCATTGGCATATTCACCACTAATCTCCCCTGCTGAATAATGCCAATATGACGGCACAACATCTCTGCTTCTTCAAGGTAATGGGTGGTTAAAATAATGGTTGTGCCTTGCGCATTGAGTTCTTGCAAGAAAATCCACATAGAACGGCGCAATTCAATATCTACCCCAGCGGTGGGTTCGTCTAAAATCAATAACTTAGGGTTATGCATTAAGGCGCGCGCAATCATTAAACGGCGTTTCATTCCGCCAGATAAGCGCATTGCTTGTTGATCTCGTTTTTCCCATAAATCCAATTTTTTTAGCCATTTTTCTGCACTAACTAGGGCTTCTTTATGGGGAATACCGTAATAGCCCGCTTGGTTTGTCAGAATGTCTTGTACTTTTTCAAATTGGTTAAAATTAAATTCTTGTGGCACCAAACCAATGTGTTGCTTTAATGCCGACTGATTTTGATCCAAATCATAACCAAACACTTTCACCGAACCGCTGGTTTTATTCACCAACGAACTGATAATGCCAATGGTTGTGGATTTACCTGCGCCATTATGTCCGAGCAAGGCATAAAAATCCCCCTCTTCGACAACTAAATCAATGCCATGCAACGCTTGCACACCATTTTTATAAGATTTTGTTAATTTAGAAATTTCTAATGCTTTCATTTCATATTCACTTGCAAAAATAGGCACGAATCATACTCTTTTTTCTAAAATCATGCAAAAACTGACCGCACTTTCTCTTGACCGATGATGATAATCGAAAAATTTTTATTTCTTTACTTGACAAAAATTTAATGCACTAGTTTAATAGTGCAAAATATTCAAGATTAAGGATTTACTATGTTTCAACCTTATATTCAAGTTTTTCAACGTGATGTGCGCTATCAAAGTGATTTAAGCGCTGTATTTACCACGCTCTGCCCTGCGACATCAAATAGCCTTTTGTTGGAAAGTGCTGAAATCTCCAGTAAAAACAGTTTAAAAAGTCTGCTTATTGTTAATGCCGCAGTGAAAATTACTTGTACAAGTCAATTCGTCACATTTTTAGCATTAACGAATAATGGCAAAGCGGTTTTATCTCATTTAGAAGAAAAGTTACAGGGTTTAGCAACCTTAACAAAATTAAATGATACAACCTTGCAAGCGCAATTTTCTCAGCTTGACCAAAACCTTGATGAAGACAGTAAATTGCAAGCCGCAACGATTTTTGAAGGTTTGCGCCAAGTGAATAATCTTTATGCTCACAGCCAAACACCGATTTTCTTAGGCGGATTATTTGCCTATGATTTGGTCGCCAATTTTATTCCGATGAAAGACATTGCGTTGCAAGATGACGGACTCAGCTGCCCCGATTATGTGTTCTACCTAGCAGAAAATTTGCTGCGTTTAGATCACCCTACCCAACAGGCAACGCTACAAACCTTCTGTTTTACGAGCCAAGAAAAGCAAAATTTGCAACAAAGTGCGGTCAAAATTGAGCAAGATTTACAAAATCTCAAGCCTTTACCCGCTATTGTGCCTGCCAGCACGGAAGTGGTGCCAAATCACGATGATGATAAATTTAAACAAATTATCACCGCACTTAAACAGCATATTTATATAGGCGATGTGTTCCAAATTGTGCCGTCACGCCGTTTTAGCATACCTTGCCCGAATACGCTGGCAACTTATCGTCAACTAAAAGTGAATAACCCAAGTCCCTATATGTTTTATATGCAAGATGACGAATTTACCCTGTTTGGCGCGTCTCCTGAAAGTGCATTGAAATATAGTGCGGATAGCCGTCAGCTAGAAATTTATCCGATCGCCGGCTCGCGCCCTCGTGGTTTTGATGCCAATGGCAATATTGATCCTGAGCTGGACGCGCGTTTAGAACTCGAAATGCGTCTTGACCACAAAGAATTGGCGGAACATTTAATGTTAGTGGATCTCGCGCGCAATGACATCGCACGCGTTTGTGAAAGTGGCACGCGCCAAGTAAAAGATTTAATGCAAGTGGATCGCTATTCTCATATTATGCATTTGGTTTCTCGTGTAGTGGGCAAACTGCGCACAGAACTTGACGCGCTACACGCCTACCAAGCCTGTATGAATATGGGAACACTGACTGGCGCGCCAAAAATCAAGGCGATGCAGCTTATTTATCAATTTGAAAAACAAAAACGACATAGTTATGGCGGCGCGGTAGGCTATCTCTCTTCAGACGGCAATTTTGATACCTGTATCGTCATTCGCTCTGCCTTTGTGCAAAATGGTATCGCTTATGTTCAAGCGGGCTGCGGTGAAGTGTTAGATTCCGATCCGCAAATGGAAGCGGATGAAACACGACACAAAGCCCGCGCTGTCTTAAACGCCATTATGCAAATCAATCGTTCAAATAAGGAGTAAAAAATGGCAACCATCATCTTTTTAGACAATTTTGACTCCTTTACCTACAATTTAGTCGATCAATTTCGCACGCTTGGGCATTCGGTGAAAATTTATCGCAATGATTGTGATCTCGATTTTTTAGCGAAATGCTGTCGCCAGCCTAATCATATTCTCGCCCTTTCACCCGGTCCAGGCACCCCTGCGCAAGCAGGAAATATGTTAGCCTTGATTGAACGTGTGAAAAATGAAGTACCCATTATTGGCATTTGTTTAGGCCATCAAGCGCTGATTGAGAGCTTTGGGGGCAAGGTGGTTCATGCGGGGGAAGTTTTGCATGGCAAGGTTTCTAAAATCACTCATGATGAACAAGCTATGTTCCAAGGCTTGCAAAACCCGATGCCAGTTGCACGCTATCATTCGTTAATGGGGCAAAATTTACCAGATGAATTAATCGCCAACGCGCATTACAACAATATCATTATGGCGATTCGCCACGAAACCTTGCCCATTTGTGGCTTTCAATTTCACCCAGAAAGCATTTTAACGGTGCAAGGCTCTAAATTATTAGAAAATTCCATTAATTGGTTATTAAAAAGATAAGCAAACACAGGATAGGAAGAAATAAATGATCATCGTTTATGGGCTCAAACAGCCTTTAATATCTCGCAAAGCTGCCATTATGCAAGCAATTTTTGATTGTTTGCATTTACAGCTAGGCATTCCCGCAAGAAAACATGCTTTGCGCTTTATTGGGCTAGAGCCTGAAGATTTTTACTATCCCGAAGGGCGCAGTGAAAATTTCACCGTGATTGAAATTAATTTAATGCAAGGGCGGACAGAAGAAACCAAAAAACGGCTAATAAAAACGCTGTTTTGTGAACTAGAACAACGAATTGGGCTTTCCCCTATTGATGTGGAAATTACCATCAAGGAACAACCTTCTCATTGCTGGGGATTTCGTGGAATGACGGGCGATGAAGCCAATGATTTAGCCTACGATATTCATCGTTAATCGCACAAAAGTTAATCGCACCAAATAAGAAAAGGACAATAATATGCAAACTGAACACATTCTTTCATCACTTTTTGAGGGGCAATCCCTCACTCAAGAGCAATCTAGCCATTTATTCCACGCCATTGTTAATGGAAAATTATCCAATGAACAATTAGCGGCGGCACTGATCGCATTAAAACTAAAAGGGGAAACCATTGAAGAAATTACAGGCGCGGTGACCGCACTTTTAAACGCCGCAG
This sequence comes from Alitibacter langaaensis DSM 22999, assembly GCF_003096995.1. Classification (GTDB taxonomy): domain Bacteria; phylum Pseudomonadota; class Gammaproteobacteria; order Enterobacterales; family Pasteurellaceae; genus Exercitatus; species Exercitatus langaaensis. Next base: position 38,033 of record NZ_QENU01000008.1, read on the forward strand.
AACCTTTCCCTGCTCCTGATTATGCCTTTGCAGATATTGTAGGAACAGGTGGTGATGGCGCTAACACAATCAATATTTCTACCGTTTCAGCCATTGTCGGTGCGAGCCTTGGCTTAAAAATTGCTAAACACGGAAACCGCAGCGTATCCAGTAAAACTGGGGCAAGCGATTTATTAACGTGCTTGAATGTGAACATTAATATGTCAGCAGAAAGCGCACGCAAAGCCTTAGATGAGATTGGGCTCGCCTTTATCTTTGCACAAAAATATCACACGGGCTTTAAATATGCGGCACCTGTGCGCCAAGCGTTAAAAACACGAACCATTTTTAATATTTTAGGCCCATTGATTAACCCAGCGAACCCGAAACGCCAATTATTGGGGGTGTATCGTCCAGAATTATTAAAACCTTATGCCGAAACCAATGCCAATCTGCAACACGAGCATAGCATTGTTGTGCATGGTTGTGGGCTTGATGAAGTCGCCATTCACGGCGAAACAAAAGTGGCAGAATTACGCGATGGCAAAATTGAATATTACAGCCTGACCCCAAAAGATTTCGGCTTTGAGGCTAAACCGCTAGAAAGCCTACGTGGTGGCGAGCCTCAAGAAAATGCTAAAATTTTGACCGCACTTTTGCAAGGCAAAGGCAAAGCGGAACATAACCAAGCGGTTGCGATGAATACCGCGCTGCTCATGAAATTATTTGGTTATGAAGATCTGAAACAAAATGCACAACAAGTATTAGAGCAACTTGCCTCGGGCAAAGCCTTTGCGACTTTAGAACAACTAACCACATATTAATGATAAAAATATGAATAATTTAAAAGACAAACCGACTATCTTGCAAAAAATTGTGCTCGATAAAATTGAGTGGGTGAAAGCCCAATCACAGGCTTTTCCTTTAAGCGAATTTAAGCAAAATATCACAAAATCTGACCGCAGTTTTTATGATGCCTTGGCGAAAGGCACGCACCAACGCCCTGCGTTTATTTTGGAATGTAAAAAAGCTTCGCCGTCAAAAGGGCTCATTCGTGAACAATTCGATCCGAAGTCCATCGCGCAAATCTATAAACATTATGCGACAGCCGTTTCGGTGCTGACTGATGAAAAATATTTCCAAGGGGATTTTGCCTATATTAAACAAGTGCGTGACATTGTCACCTGCCCTGTGCTTTGCAAAGATTTTATGATCAGTGAATATCAGGTGTATTTGGCACGCTATCATCAAGCAGATGCGATTTTATTAATGCTTTCTGTGTTAGATGATGAAACTTATCAAAATTTGTCCGCACTTGCGCACGAATTGGAAATGGGCGTGCTCACGGAAACCTCAAATCAGCAAGAACTTGAACGCGCTATTGCCTTAGAGGCGAAAGTTATCGGTATCAATAATCGCAATTTGCATGATTTAACGGTCGATCTTGGCCAAACCCCACCATTGGCACAACAAATCCCCGCTGATCGCATTATTGTTAGTGAATCAGGTATTTATTCTCATCAAGAAGTACAACAATTAAAAAGCCATGTGCATGCCTTTTTAATCGGGTCAAGTTTGATGGGAAGTGAGGATTTAAACAATGCCGTGCGTGCGGTGATTTTTGGGGAAAACAAAGTCTGCGGTTTAACACGTCCACAAGATGTGCAAGCGGTATATGACAATGGTGCGCTTTATGGCGGATTAATTTTCGTTGAAAAATCAAAACGTTGTGTTTCTTTACGCCAAGCGCAAGAGCTAGTAACCACAGCCCCATTGCGCTTTGTCGGCGTTTTTCAAAATCAGGACATTGATTTTATTGTGAAAATCGCCAGTCAATTAAATCTTTACGCAGTGCAATTACATGGCGCAGAAACGGCTGAATTTATCAGCGCACTTCGTGCCAAACTACCACCGCCAATTCAGATTTGGAAAGCCATTTCTGTGGATGTCAACACAGAAAGTGCGGTGGAAATTCCGCAATTTTCTGCCGTAAATCGCTATGTGTTAGATAGCAAAATAGGTAACCAGCAAGGGGGAACAGGGAAAACCTTTGATTGGTCAAAAATCCCAACTGAACTCAAAAGCCAAATTTTGCTCGCAGGTGGCATCAGCCCAGACAACGTGCAACAGGCATTGCAACAACATTGTCGTGGCTTAGATCTCAACTCTGGCGTGGAATCTGCCGCAGGTATAAAGGATCAGCAAAAAATTGCCGCCACCTTTAAACAAATCATTGATTTTTAAACCAAAAGTGCGGTGAATTTGACCGCACTTTTTGCTTTTTCTTATGCATTCTCTCATTCACATCGTTTACACATTCTTTCCTTTAAATTTCGCCAACTCCTACTCTTTCAACATTTTTAAATGTTTAGTTAAAAAATCACTTTACATTTATGTACTAGTTTAATAGTATAATTCACATAAATATCATATTGAGGAAATACTATGACGAATACAATTTTAAACCCTTATTTTGGGGAATTTGGCGGGATGTATGTCCCCGAAATTCTGATTCCTGTATTAAAACAGTTAGAACAAGCCTTTGTGGAAGCCAAAGAAGATCCTGAATTTCAAGCCGAATTTTTAGATTTACTCAAAAACTACGCAGGCCGCCCAACCGCACTTACGCTGTGTCGCAATCTCACCCGAGGCACAAAAACCAAGCTTTATTTAAAACGTGAAGATTTATTGCACGGTGGCGCACATAAAACGAACCAAGTTTTAGGGCAAATTTTGCTAGCAAAACGTATGGGAAAATCGCGTATTATTGCGGAAACAGGTGCAGGGCAACATGGTGTCGCCACGGCGCTTGCTTGTGCAATGTTAGGTATGCCTTGTCGTATTTATATGGGGGCAAAAGATGTAGAACGCCAATCACCTAATGTTTTCCGAATGCGTTTAATGGGCGCGGAAGTTGTTCCCGTAAAAAAAGGCTCTTGCTCATTAAAAGATGCCTGCTGTGAGGCGATGCGTGACTGGGCAGCAAATTATGATAATACCCATTATTTAATCGGCACCGCAGCAGGCCCGCATCCATTCCCAACCATTGTGTGCGAATTCCAAAAAATGATCGGTGAAGAAACCAAACGCCAAATTTTAGAGCGAGAAGGTCGTTTACCCGATGCGGTGATTGCCTGTGTTGGCGGTGGTTCAAATGCGATTGGGATGTTTGCAGATTTTATTGAGGAACAATCCGTCCGCCTAATTGGTATTGAACCTGCGGGCAAAGGCATCGAAACAGGCGAGCATGGCGCGCCGCTTGGTCATGGCAAAGCTGGTATTTACTTTGGTATGAAATCGCCTATTATGCAAACAGAAGATGGGCAAATTGAAGAATCTTATAGTATTTCTGCGGGCTTAGATTTTCCTTCTGTGGGGCCACAACATGCCTATTTAAACGCAATAGGTCGTGCGGAATATCCTAGCATTACTGATGATGAAGCGCTTAATGCGTTTAAAGAGTTGGCGCAGCACGAAGGCATTATTCCTGCGCTTGAAAGTTCTCACGCGCTTGCGCACGCTTTAAAAATGGCGAAACAAAATCCCGAAAAAGAACAATTATTGGTGGTGAATTTATCTGGTCGTGGTGATAAAGATATTTTCACGGTAGATAAAATTTTCACTGAAAGAGGTATGCTCTAATGGCTCGTTTTGAAACAGTATTTGCTCAATTAGCAGCAAAAAAACAAGGGGCTTTTGTGCCATTCGTGACATTATGCGATCCCGATCTTGAACGTTCATTTGACATCATTTGTACTTTGGTCGATAACGGTGCAGACGCTTTGGAATTAGGTTTTCCCTTTTCTGATCCGCTATTAGACGGCCCTGTTATCCAAGCAGCCAATAATCGTGCCTTGCAAGCCCGTTGCAGCATCGCTGAAAGCTTTAAATTATTGGAAAAAGTGCGGTCAAAATATCCAGAAATTCCTATCAGCCTGCTGCTTTGCGCTAATTTGATTTATGCGCAAACATTAGATGGATTTTATCAGCGTTGTGCGGAAGTGGGCGTGGATGCCGTGTTAGTCGCCGACATTCCCCTATTGGCTTGCGAACCTTATGTTCAAGCAGCGAAAAAATACGGCATTCAGCCCGTCTTTATTTGCCCGCCGAATGCGGATGAAAGCACAATTCAAGGCGTGGCTGAACACTCTGAAGGTTATACCTATTTAGTTTCACGCGCGGGTGTCACCAGCGCTGAAAATCAAAGTCATGCCGCTAACTTGGATAATTTGGTGGAACGCCTTAAAGCGCACAATGCGCCGCCAATTCTGCAAGGTTTTGGTATCGCGCAGCCTCAACAGGTGAAAGATGCCTTAAATATGGGCGTTGCGGGGGCGATTTCGGGTTCGGCAACCGTAAAAATTATTGAGGCTAATCTTGATAATCATGCAAAATGTCTTGATGAATTAGCCGCATTTGTGAAAACGATGAAAGCAGCAACTTTATAATTCATCATAAAATCATAAAAACGGCAAAAGTGCGGTCGAATTTCACCGCACTTTTTTGTATCATAAGCGCATCATCTCCCGCCGCTCAATACGATAAAGGACGAAAAATGCCACTTCCTACCGCGCAATTTGAAGATACGCTGAATCAGCTTGCCAATCTGCTCTGTGAGCAATTTCCTGAACAATTTTCAGCAGGCTTTCAAACTGCCAATCCAAATTCATCTGCGATTTTGCAAAGTATCGCTATGTCGGACTTTGTCACCGATGTTTTTAGAAAACAACCGCACTTTTTGGCGGAATGTTGGCTTAATTTACCGAATATTACTGATTGCGAAAATTATAGTACAAAACTTGGCTCGCTACTTTATCATGTTGAAAATGAAGAACTGCTCAATCAAGCTTTACGCCAATTTCGCAATCGTGAAATCGCCAAATTAAGCATTTGTCAAAGTTTAAATTTGGGAACCGTTGAAGAAATTTTTATTCGTTTATCTCAGCTCGCGGAAAGTTTAATTATTGCTGCCCGTGATTGGCTCTATCAACAAGCCTGCCAAGAAATGGGCACACCTGTCGATGAAAATGGCACACCACAGCAACTGTATATTTTAGGCATGGGAAAATTAGGGGGCTTTGAACTCAATTTTTCATCAGATATTGATCTCATTTTTACCTATCCGCATAATGGCGAAACCGTGGGCGCACGGCGCTGTGTCAATAATCAAAAATTCTTCACTCGCCTTGGTCAACGTTTAATCAATGCCCTAGACCAATTCACCTCTGACGGGTTTGTATATCGCACAGATATGCGTTTGCGCCCATTTGGTGATAATGGCGCACTGGCATTGAGTTTTGCGGCAATGGAAACCTATTATCAAGAGCAAGGGCGAGATTGGGAACGCTATGCGATGATCAAAGGGCGCATTCTCGGCGCGCAATCCGATGATCCTCACGTAAAAACGCTGCATCAAATGCTCCGCCCTTTTGTTTATCGCCGTTATATTGATTTCAGTGTGATTCAATCATTGCGTGATATGAAAGGAAAAATTGAGCGTGAGGTTCGCCGCCGCGGATTAGTGGATAACATCAAATTAGGTGCAGGCGGTATTCGTGAAGTGGAATTTATTGTGCAGGTATTCCAGCTGATTCGTGGTGGACGAGAAGCTAAATTACAGCAGCACGAATTATTAAAGTTACTCCCCGAAATTGCGCATTTGCAGTTAATCAGCGCAGAACAGCGGCAAGATCTACAAAATGCCTATTTATTTTTGCGCCGCACAGAAAATGTGCTGCAAGCGATTAATGATAAACAAACCCAGCTTTTACCCACGGATGAACTCGATCGCCAGCGTTTGGTTTCTGCTATGGCAACATTTACGCAATGGGACGAAAATCATCAGCCCGTTACGATCCATTACAATATTGCCAACTGGGATGAGTTTTATGCGATGCTACAAATGCATCAGCAAAAAGTGCGGTCAGTTTTCAACGCATTAATTGGCGATGATAATGAAACGGAAGAAAATCATGAAGACAGTGAATGGGCTGATTTTTTGGATTCTGATTTCAATCATGAAGATTTACTCTTCGCAATCAGTAAAATGGGCGTAAGCGATGAAGAACTCGATGACATTGATCACCTGTTATCACAATTCCGCAATACACTTGCTAATCGCTCTATTGGTGCGCGTGGGCGTGATGTGCTTGCGCAATTAATGCCGAATTTATTTGCAAAAATTTTTGCGCACGCACAATATCGTCAGCTTTTGCCACGCATGCTAAACATCATTGAAAAAATTGTGTCGCGCACTACCTATTTAGAGCTGTTATTCGAAAATCCCCAAGTGCTTAGCCTATTAATGGAACTCTGCGCGCAATCGCAGATGATCGCAGAACAAGTGGCGCAGCACCCTATTTTGCTTGATGAACTCATATACAGCAAACCGCTGTTCAATCCGCCGCCATTTACCCAATATGCGGATGAACTGCAACAATATCTGTTGCGTTTGCCCGATGACGATGAAGAGCAATATATCAACGCACTGCGCCAATTTAAACAAACGATCTTGCTCCGTGTTGCGGCAGCCGATATTCTTGGCGCTCTCCCCGTGATGAAAGTCAGCGATCACCTCACTTATCTTGCTGAAGCCATGATTAATGCAGTGGTTAATTTAGCTTGGCAACAAGTTACCGCGCGTTTTGGCGTCCCCGAACATCTGCAAGCCAATGAAAAAGGTTTTTTGGTGATCAGTTATGGGAAATTAGGCGGCATTGAATTGGGCTATAAATCTGATTTAGATTTAGTTTGCTTATATGAAGCAGCAGATAGTTGGACGGTGGGCGGAAAAAAACAAATTGATACCCATCAATTTTATCTGCGCCTTACGCAGAAAATCATCAGTATTTTCAGCATGAATACCAGCGCGGGTATTCTCTATGAAGTGGATATGCGTTTACGCCCTTCTGGGGAAGCAGGCATATTATGCAGCTCAATCCAAGCATTTGAGCAATATCAACTTAACGAAGCTTGGACATGGGAAAAACAAGCGCTAGTGCGCAGCCGTGCGGTGTATGGCTCTGCGCGTCTGCGCCAAAGCTATGAACAATTACGCCAAGGAATCCTAGCAACCCCACGAGATTTAAAACAATTAAAAACTGATGTGCGTGAAATGCGTGAGAAAATGTATCAACATCTGGCAAATCCACATAGCGAAAAATTCGACATCAAAACTGATCACGGCGGCATTACCGATATTGAATTTATCGCCCAATATCTAGTGCTTGCCAACGCACCACAAAATCCTGATCTCGCCTATTGGTCTGATAACGTGCGAATTTTTGATGTTATGGCGAGCAATAATGTGATTGAATATGACACCGCAGAACGTTTAAAAGCCTGTTATACCAGCCTACGCAACCACATTCATCATCTAAACCTATTAGGGCTACCTTCAATTGTAGAAGCTGAAGAATTTGCAGAAGTGCGGTCATTTATTGACGAAATTTGGCGACAATTTTTAGTATAAGAAATCTTAAAATAGCAAAAAGCCAGACTGTATAGTCTGGCTTTCTAATATGGTGCGACTAGCTGGACTCGAACCAGTGACCCCCACCATGTCAAGGTGGTGCTCTAACCAACTGAGCTATAGTCGCATAATGAATTTTTTATTTACGCTGATGCGTGTAAAGTGCGGTCAATTATAGCGAGTTTTTATTTCAAAACAAGAGAAAATTTGACCACACTTTGCTAACTGATACAAATTTGAACGATTAGTTTGCTTTTACTGCGTTAGCAATTTCTTCAGCACATTGTTGCGCTAAGGCACCATCTTCACATTCCACCATCACACGAATTAACGGCTCTGTGCCTGATTTGCGTAATAAAATGCGTCCTTTGCCTGCTAAACGTTTTTCTACTTCAGCGGCAACTGATTTCACACTCTCGCTTTCTAATGGATTTGTCCCGCCAGCGAAACGCACATTAATTAACACTTGTGGGAATAACTGCACCGCCGTGGCTAATTCATGCAAGCTAAGTTTATGCTGAACCATTGCGGTTAATACAGCTAATGATGCAATAATGCCATCGCCCGTGGTATTTTTGTCTGCAATGATAATATGCCCTGAGTTTTCGCCACCGAATTTCCAGTTATTTTCTTGCATTTTCTCTAAGACATAGCGGTCGCCCACATTGGCACGCAAGAATGGAATGCCAAGCTGTTTTAGGGCAATTTCTAGGCTCATATTGCTCATTAATGTTCCCACAACACCGCCTTTTAAATTGCCTGAACGCAATGCTTCGCGTGCAATGATATACAGAATTTGGTCGCCATCAATTTTATTACCCAAGTGATCAACCATCATAATGCGGTCGCCATCACCGTCATAAGCCAAACCCACATCTGCTTTGACTTCTAAGACTTTTGCTTGCAAGGCTTTAATATCTGTTGCACCACATTTTTCATTGATATTTAAACCGTCTGGTTCTGTACCAATTTCAATGACTTCCGCACCTAACTCGCGCATCACACTAGGGGCAATATGGTATGTTGCCCCATGAGCGCAATCCACCACAATTTTGTATCCGTCTAAACTTAAATGCGTTGGGAAAGTGCTTTTACAAAATTCAATATAACGCCCTGCCGCGTCATTAATACGGCTCGCTTTACCTAATGCTGCGGATTCCACGCAATCCATAGGCTGCTCAAGCATCGCTTCAATGGCTTCTTCGACTTCATCAGGTAATTTTGTGCCTTCTGCTGAAAAGAATTTGATGCCATTGTCATAATAAGGGTTATGAGAAGCTGAAATCACAACGCCCGCTTCGGCACGAAATGCACGGGTTAAATAAGCCACCGCAGGTGTCGGCATTGGTCCAACAAATGCCGCCGATAAACCCGCTGCGGCGAGCCCTGCTTCTAACGCAGATTCCAGCATGTAGCCCGAAATACGCGTATCTTTACCAATTAATACTTTTTTTGAACCTTGTGTCGCCAACACTTTGCCAGCCGCCCAACCTAATTTAAGGGCAAACTCGGGGGTAATCGGAAATTCACCGACTTTTCCACGCACACCATCAGTACCAAAATATTTACGTTCAGCCATTTTTTTATCCTTAATTTATTGCGTGAACAGATTTGTTCACGCTTTCTAACTAATTGTTCGTTTAACAGGCAAACAGATTTGCCAAATTAATTAAGCGTTTAACATCGCTTGCCAAATTTTCAATGCATCGGCGGTTTCTGCCACATCGTGCACACGCAAAATAGTGGCACCATTCATTGCGGCAAGTAATGCCCCTGTGGCACTGCCCACCATTCGTTGTTCTACGGGTTTATCCAATACGGCACCAATCATTGATTTGCGTGAAAGCCCCGCCAACACAGGATAGCCTTCCACGGCAAAACGCGCGGTTTGTTGCAATAATTTATAGTTATGTTGCACCGTTTTGCCAAAGCCAAAACCCACATCCCAAATGATATTATCACGCGCCATTCCCGCTTGCAGGCAAAGTGCGGTGCGTTTTTGTAAAAATTCGAGCACATCATTCACCACATCATCATATTGCGGATTGGCTTGCATCGTTCTCGGTTGCCCTTGCATATGCATAATACAAGTTGGAAGTGCTAATTTTACGGCGGTTTCTAAGGCATTCGGTTCTTGCAAAGCACGAATATCATTAATGATATCCATACCCACCTTAGCGCTTTCTTCCATCACCGCGGCTTTTGACGTATCCACCGAAATCCAGCAATCAAAACGTTGATTCACCGCCTCCACCAACGGCACTACTCGCTCAAGCTCTTCTTGTTCGCTCACTTCATCTGCCATTGGGCGTGTGGACTCGCCACCAATATCAATAATTGTTGCACCTTCACGCAGCATTTTTTCAACGTGAAATAAGGCAGCATCTAAATTAAAAAATTGACCACTGTCAGAAAATGAATCGGGGGTAAAGTTTAAAATCCCCATAATTTGTGGCTGCGACAAATCTAGCACTTTGTTATTTGCACGAAGTTTCACTGATTTCATTCCCATAGATAAGCTCAAAAGTGCGGTCGATTATAACGAAATATCGCTTCTTTTGCGACTAAAAATGAACGTGAGTTAAAGGTTTCCGTGAATAGTTAAATGGGCTCAAAAGTGCGGTCAAATTTTTGATAATTTTCTTGCATAGTGCAATATTTGTTAGATATTATCCAAAAATAAGACTTTAATTTTATAAAAACACGATCTAAAACAAGAAAAATGCAAATTTTTATTTTTTTTGTGATTTCCGTTTGCAATTCATAACGAATTTTGGTTATATCAATAGCAGAATTAAAATTACAGCGAGGTTTATATGACACAAGAACAAGAATATTCAGCGATGCGAAATAACATCAATATGCTGGGGCATTTTTTAGGCGAAACAATCAGTGAAGCGCAAGGGAGCGATATTCTCGAGTTAATTGAAAATATTCGTGTATTATCGCGCAATTCTCGCAGTGGTGATGATAAAGCGCGTAGCGAACTTTTATCACTTCTTTCCAATATTTCTACTGAAAATATTATTCCTGTTGCCCGCGCGTTTAACCAATTTTTAAACTTAACGAATGTGGCGGAACAATATCAAACAATTTCGCGCCATCATCAAGACAAAACCGCGCAAGAACGTTCGATTCAGTCCTTATTTAAACGCTTAAAAGAACAAAATGTGCCGCGTGAACAAATTGTCCAAACCATAGAAAAATTGTTGGTGGAATTGGTGCTAACTGCGCACCCTACCGAAGTCACTCGCCGTTCGCTTGTGCATAAACAAGTGGAAATCAATAAATGTTTAAGCAAACTCGAACATAGCGATTTAACTGCAATTGAACGTCATACTATCGAACGCCGTTTGTTACAATTGATCGCGCAAGCTTGGCACACCAATGAAATTCGTACCCAACGCCCAACGCCATTTGAAGAAGCAAAATGGGGCTTTGCGATGATCGAAAACAGCCTTTGGGAAGCTGTGCCAACCTTTTTACGTCAGTTAAACGATCATGCGGTGGAGCATTTTGGCTATGAATTACCACTTGATCTCACGCCTGTGCGTTTTTCTTCTTGGATGGGGGGAGATCGTGACGGCAACCCGTTTGTTACCGCTAAAGTAACCGCGCAAGTTCTCCAACTCGCACGTTGGAAAGCAGCTGATTTATTCTTAAGCGATATTCAAAATTTAGTCGATGAGCTTTCCATTACAGATTGTACCGCCCAATTCCGTGAAAAATATGGTGAGCGTTCAGAGCCTTATCGCCATGTGATGAAAGGTTTACGCACTAAATTAAAAAATACGCTTGATTATTATGATGATTTATTAGCCGATCGTTTGCCTAAACACACTAAAGAAGAAATCATTACCCAAGATGAAGATTTGTGGGAACCGCTTTACGATAGCTATCAATCCTTAACCGCTTGTGGGATGCGGATTATTGCAAACGGCTTATTATTAGACACCTTGCGTCGTATCCGTTGCTTTGGTGTGGCTTTCTCTCGCTTAGATATTCGCCAAGAAAGCACTCGTCATTCCGATGCCATTGCTGAAATCACACGCTATATCGGTTTGGGCGATTATTCAAGCTGGACAGAAGATGACAAACAAGCGTTCTTAATTCGCGAACTAAACTCACGCCGCCCATTAGTGCCGCGCGATTGGGTTCCGTCAGCAGAAACGCAAGAAATTTTAGATACTTGCCGTGTGATCGCAAAACAGCCTGAGGGAACGTTCTCTTGCTATATCATTTCTATGGCGCGTACGGCTTCTGATGTATTAGCCGTGCATTTATTGTTGAAAGAAGCTGGTGTGCCATATCATTTGCCTGTTGTGCCATTGTTTGAAACCCTTGATGACTTAGACGCGTCAGAAGAAGTGATGACACAACTCTTTAATGTTGGCTGGTATCGTGGCGTTATCAACAATAAACAAATGGTGATGATTGGCTATTCAGACAGTGCGAAAGATGCGGGCATGATGGCAGCATCTTGGGCGCAATATCGTGGGCAAGAAAACCTAGTTAAACTCTGCGAAAAATTAGGCATTGAATTAACCTTATTCCACGGACGTGGCGGTACAGTAGGTCGTGGCGGTGCACCAGCTCATGCGGCATTATTATCTCAACCGCCACGCTCGTTGAAAAATGGCTTACGCGTGACTGAACAAGGGGAAATGATCCGCTTTAAACTCGGCTTGCCTGCCGTGGCAGTCGAAACCTTAGATTTATATGCCAGCGCCATTTTAGAAGCGAATTTATTACCACCGCCAGAACCAAAAGCCAGTTGGCGCACTGTGATGGATGAGCTTTCTCGTTCATCTTGCGATATTTACCGCAATGTTGTGCGTGGCGATAAAGACTTTGTGCCGTATTTCCGCAGCGCAACACCAGAGCAAGAATTGTCTAAATTGCCACTCGGCTCTCGCCCAGCTAAACGTAACCCAAATGGCGGCGTAGAAAGTTTGCGTGCAATTCCATGGATTTTCGCATGGATGCAAAACCGCTTAATGTTACCAGCTTGGCTTGGTGCGGGAGCATCATTACGTCAAGTGATGAAAAATGCCGAAGCAAAAGCCACAATTGAAGAAATGTGCCACGCATGGCCGTTCTTTAATACGCGTATCGGCATGTTAGAAATGGTGTTCAGTAAAACAGATTTATGGTTGTCTGAACATTATGATCAACGTTTAGTGAAAAAAGAGCTGTGGTATCTTGGTCAATCTTTACGCGAACAACTCGCTGAAGATATTAAAACCGTATTGGCACTTTCTGGCAAAGGTCAACAACTGATGTCTGACTTGCCTTGGATTGCGGAATCCATTGCCTTACGTAACGTGTACACCGATCCACTCAACTTACTCCAAGTGGAATTGCTAAGCCGTTTACGTCAAAACCCAGAAAAACCAAACCAAGATGTAGAACAAGCCTTAATGATTACAATCGCAGGTATCGCCGCAGGTATGCGTAACACTGGCTAATCGCAAAGCAATCTAAAAATTAAGGGTATCGTAAAGATACCCTTTTTTATGCTCTGCGCTAAATTGCTGCTTGTCTGGAACGGTTCTTCTTGTTTTTCTATTACCACTTCCGACTTCCCTTTTCAGCAAATAATTCTCATTAAATTCAATTTCACTTTTAAAAACTTCATTGGCATTAAAGAGCAAAATAGCAGCTAATTAATCTATTTTTTCCATACCATTAGTGCGCATAACATACAAGAAACGGCTATTATTGCAGCCATAGTAATGAAAGAACTATCCGCAAACCAAGCTAAAATAAGTGATGAAATAATCCCACTACCATATTGTAAAGCGCCAATTAATGCTGAAGCTGATCCTGCCACTTGAGGGACGCCGTCTAATGCCGCGGCAGTTGAGCAGGCTGCGATAATGCCATTCATTGAAAACATAATAAACACCGTAATAACAATGCCAACTATGCTACTCGCACCACTTAATGCCACGATTAATAATGCAATCCCTGCTAACATAGCGATCAATGTGCTAACTTTAAGTAATTGATCAAGGGAATATTGATGAACTAATTTTCGATTGAAAAAACTTAAGGTCATTACACCAATAATATTAAGTCCGAATAAATAACCATAATATTGAGGCTCAATTCCGAAATCATTAATATAGACTTTTGGCGATCCTGCAATAAAAGCATACGCTGCCACATAGAAAAAGGTTACACATAACGTATACTTCATAAATACTTTATTACCCAGTAAATTTATATAAGTCCGAAACGCAGCCCAAAGAGGCGTAGCTGCCCTTTTCTCTTTATGATGAGTTTCTTTTAACGCAAATAAAGAGAAAAACATCACCGCACCAATTATTGCCAACAACCAAAATATGCTGTGCCATGTGCTAAAACGAATGAGTTGACCACCTAATAATGGTCCAACAATAGGCGCAACCGCCATAATTAGGGTTAAGGTTGAAAGTATCTGTGCGGCTTGCGTGGCTCTGAACATATCTCGAACTATGGCACGGCTTAACATTGGTGCCGTGCATGCCCCTAATGCTTGGAATACTCGCCAAAATACTATTTGCCCAATTGTGGTTGATAGCGCACAGCCAATTGACCCTATGATGAATAAGCACATACCAATATAAAGCGGAATTTTGCGCCCAATGCGGTCTGAAATCGCGCCCCACACTAGCTGAGCAATAGTAAAACCGATCAAAAAGCCAGTGATCGTCAATTCCACATTCCCTTGTAAATCCACTTCCATCTGCGGCATCGCTGGCAAATAAATATCGGTGGAAAGTGAGGTGAATGCCATTAATAAGCCCAAAATGAGCATTAATGACAAATTTATTTTATTAGATGACATATAATTTCCTAAGTTAACTTATTTTTACTCTATTATTTCTATGAACAAGACAGAAAAGTGAAGATTCAAGGTTGAAAACATTTTACATCTTTAACACATCTATCAATGCTTGCAGTGCCGATGATTTATAGCTGTTTTTAGGGAAATAGAGATAATGCCCAGGGTAGGTAATGGCATAATCCGCCAACACTTCAATCAAATTTCCACTGGCGAGATCGTCTGCGACCATATGTTCTGGTAGCCAACAGATACCAACACCGTCAACAGCCATATTCTGGGCTAACAGATTGCTATTTACTACGGCATTATAACGCAGTTCTGGTTTGATAATATTATCATTTTGTTGATATTCCCAGTGCATTAAATATTCGTTTTCGGTAATACTCAAACCAACACAATAATGCTTTTTCTGCACTATATAGCGAGTAATTGTTCAACTATAACCACTTATCTTAGGCTCTTAAACAAGGCATATAAAAATCCCAAGCGAGAAAATAGCTTGGGATTTTTCATTGATTATTAGCTATGCATTCGCATAAAAAATAAGAGCGGTAAAATTATCAAAAAAAATGACCGCACTTATGATAACAGCCGCGCGAAATTGCCAATGTTGAGTTTTATGGCGATAACGTTCCATCGCAAGGTGAATACCGATAAAACCGCCCATAAAGCAAAAACTGAATAGCACTATTTCTTCAATGCGCCATTCTTTATTCATTGCGCGTTTTTTATCGGCGCGTATCAAAAAATAAGCGGCGATATTCACCGCCGCCAAATAGATTGCAATAATACTAAAAAACATTAGTCTGCATAAACTGGTAAACGAGCACAGATTTCTAGCACTTTTGCTTTGGTTGAAAGAATAACCTCTTCTTCCTTATCTGTTCCCATTGCATCTAACACATCACACATCCAGCCTGCAAGTGCGGCAACGTCTGCTTCAGTAAAGCCACGGCGAGTGACAGATGGCGTGCCTACTCGGATACCTGAAGTCACAAATGGTTTTTGTGGATCATTTGGCACTGAGTTTTTATTTACAGTGATATTAGCACGGCCTAATGCAGCATCTGCCGCTTTACCTGTTTTGCCTTGTTTGATAAAGCTAACAAGGAATAAATGGTTTTCTGTTCCGTTGGAAACCACATCATAACCACGCGCTTTGAACACTTCCACCATTGCTTTGGCGTTTTTCAATACATTCGTTTGATATTCTTTAAAGGCAGGCTCTAATGCTTCTTTGAAACAAACCGCTTTTGCCGCGATGATATGTACTAATGGACCACCTTGATTGGCTGGGAATACAGAAGATTGTAATTTTTTATATAATTCTTCATCACCACAAGCAGATAAGATCAAACCACCACGCGGGCCGCCTAAGGTTTTATGGGTTGTGGTTGTGACGATATGCGCGTATGGCAATGGGCTTGGATAAACGCCTGCGGCGATTAAACCAGCGACGTGCGCCATATCTACGAATAAATATGCGCCTACTTCATCGGCGATTTCGCGCATTTTCGCCCAATCAACTACTTGCGAATAAGCAGAGAAACCAGCCACGATCATTTTTGGTTTACATTCTAAGGCTTTTTGGCGTACATCTTCGTAATCAATTACGCCATCAGCGGTAATGCCATAAAGCACTGAATTATAGATTTTTCCAGAAAAACTTACTTTTGCACCGTGAGTTAAATGTCCGCCGTGGGCTAAATCCATTCCTAAAATGGTATCGTGCGGTTGCAATAATGCGCCATACACGGCAGCATTTGCTTGTGAACCAGAGTGCGGTTGCACATTCACATAGTCACAGTTAAACAATTCTTTTGCACGATCAATGGCTAATTGTTCAACAATATCTGCATATTCACAGCCGCCGTAATAACGTTTTCCTGGATACCCTTCTGCGTATTTATTGGTAAATTGAGAACCTTGGGCTTCCATCACACGAGGGCTTGCATAGTTTTCTGAGGCGATTAATTCGATATGTTCTTCTTGGCGACGATTTTCATCTTGGATCGCCTGCCATAATACAGGATCATAATCAGCGATATTCATACTTTTTTTAAACATTGTGTTTGTCCTCTCTGTTTTAAATATGAGAATAGTTTACCCTGTTCTCTTACAATTTTTAATGAAAATTTAATTGTTAATTTCTCATCATCTTGATGAATTTTTTTCATCTTTATGATTGATGATAGCGTTTAAAGTCATTCTACTTAATGCGTTACTTGCTTTCACGCGCAATGGCTCGCCAGCCAATATCTCGGCGGAAGAAACGCCCTTGCCATTGAATTTGTTCAGCGAGTTTTAACGCTTTTTGTTGGGCTTCCAAAACAGAATTGCCTAATGCAGTGGCGCAAAGCACGCGTCCGCCATTGGTGACTAATTTGCCATTTTCTTCTGCCACGCCAGCCAAGAATACTTTTTCATCCGCTGTGGCTTTTTCTGGCAAACCTTGAATTTCATCGCCTTTACGATAATCTGCGGGATACCCTTCTGCGGCTAACACAATGCCTAGTGCAGACTCTTGCGTCCATTCTGATTTGACTTGATCCAACTCGCCTTTGCAGGCTTTTAGGCAAAGTTCCACTAAGTCTGATTTCATTCGCATCATAATTGGCTGAGTTTCAGGATCGCCAAAGCGACAGTTAAATTCAATCACTTTAGGCTGCCCCTTTTTGTCGATCATTAACCCTGCATAGAGAAAACCTTTATAAACATTATCTTCCGCAGCCATGCCTTGCACAGTCGGATAAATAATTTGTTCCATAATGCGGTCATGAATTTCTTGAGTAACCACTGGTGCAGGCGAATAAGCGCCCATTCCTCCAGTATTCAAGCCTTTATCGCCCTCGCCTACACGTTTGTGATCTTGACTTGTCGCCATTGGTTCAACATTTTCGCCGTCAACCATCACGATAAAACTGGCTTCTTCGCCATCAAGAAATTCTTCAATCACTACGCGGCTGCCTGCTTCGCCAAAGGCATTGCCCGAAAGCATATCTTTGATTGCCTCTTCCGCTTCTTGCAAGGTCATTGCCACAATCACGCCTTTCCCCGCAGCTAAGCCGTCTGCTTTAACCACAATTGGCGCGCCTTTTTGGCGAACATAATCCAATGCTTGTTCCACATCGGTAAAGTTTTGATATTCTGCCGTTGGAATATGATGACGAGCTAAGAAATCTTTGGTAAAGGCTTTTGAACCCTCTAATTGCGCCGCTGATTGACGCGGGCCAAAAATCGTTAAACCTGCTTTTTCAAAGGCATCCACCACACCAACAACCAGTGGGGCTTCTGGCCCAACAATAGTCAAACCAATTTCATTTTGTTGTGCAAATTTTACCAATGCGGGAACATCCGTTGCCGAAATATTCACATTTTCAACCGCACTTTGTTTGCTATCTTTTTCTCGTGCCGTGCCTGCGTTGCCTGGAGCAACAAACACTTTTGAGGCTAATGGCGATTGTGCCGCTTTCCAAGCCAAAGCGTGTTCACGTCCACCATTTCCGATGATTAAAATATTCATTTTTCTACCCCACTTTTAATTAATGACGGAAATGACGCATTTTAGTCAACACCATCACCATATTATGTTCGTCTGCGGCATCAATCACTTCTTGATCGCGCATTGAACCACCTGGATGAATAACGCATTCAATGCCCACTGCCGCTGCCGCATCAATACCATCTCGGAATGGGAAGAACGCATCAGAAGCCATGACGCAACCTTTCACTTCTAAACCTTCATCTTGAGCTTTAATGCCTGCAATTTTCGCCGAATAAACACGGCTCATTTGGCCCGCACCAATGCCGATAGTTTGATTATTTTTCGCATAAACAATGGCATTAGATTTCACAAATTTCGCCACTTTCCAGCAGAACAGCAAATCTTCTAATTCTTGTTGAGTCGGTTTACGTTTGCTGACCACTTCTAAATCATCAATCGTCACCATGCCTAAATCCGCATCTTGCACTAACAAGCCGCCGTTTACACGTTTCACATCTAAACGTTGTTGCGATTTAGTGAATTCACCGCATTCAAGCAAGCGTACATTTTTCTTCGCTTTAACCACTTCTACCGCCGCCGCTGAAACCGTTGGTGCGATGATCACTTCCACAAATTGACGCTCAATAATCGCTTTTGCTGTGGCTTCATTTAATTCACGGTTAAAGGCAATAATGCCACCAAAGGCTGAAGTTGGGTCCGTTTGATAGGCTCGGTTGTAGGCTTCTAATGCATCTTTGCCTAATGCTACACCGCAAGGATTCGCATGTTTCACAATCACGCAAGCAGGCTCATCAAAGGATTTCACACATTCTAACGCCGCATCCGTGTCCGCGATATTATTATAAGAAAGAGCTTTGCCTTGTAGCTGTTTCGCGGTGGAAACGCTGGCTTCTTGCTGATTTTGTTCCACATAAAACGCCGCATTTTGATGGCTGTTCTCGCCATAACGCATTGTTTGTTTACGAACAAAGTTTAAATTTAAAGTGCGTGGAAATTGGCCGCACTTCGCGTCTTTATCTTCTTCCTCGGCGGCAAAATAAGGTTTAACCATTTTGCCGAAATAATTGGCGATCATCGAATCGTATTGCGCGGTATGTTCAAATGCTTTAATCGCTAAATCAAAACGCGTTTCTAACGTTAAGCTATTTTGGTTTTGATCCATTTCAGCAAGAATGGCATCGAAATCTTTATTATTCACCACAATGGCGACATCTTTGTGATTTTTCGCGGCAGAACGCACCATTGTTGGCCCGCCAATGTCAATATTTTCTACCGCATCTTCAAGGGAACAATCGGCTTTTGCCACCGTTGCCGCAAATGGATAAAGGTTTACCACCACCATATCGATTCCTTCGATACCATGTTGCTGCATAATCGCGTCATCCGTGCCGCGGCGACCTAAGATCCCGCCGTGCACTTTCGGGTGCAGGGTTTTCACACGACCATCCATCATTTCAGGAAAACCAGTATAATCAGAAACTTCAGTCACGGGTAAGTCACGCTCTGCGAGCAATTTTGCTGTGCCACCAGTTGATAATAATTTGACACCACGTTGGTGTAAGCCCTGAGCGAATTCTACAATACCAGCTTTGTCAGATACGCTTAATAACGCTTGACGAATGGGACGAGTTTGCATGAATGTTTCCTTTTTGTTAGCCATAAAAAATTGGCTGCATTATACCGCAAACGATTGCGCAAAACTATACTAAGATGTTTAACTGCATAAAAAAACGTCCACAAAGTGAACGTTTTTCCAATATGTTAGCAACTAGAGTGCTTTTAATTTTTCCAATGATGGCGCGAAATAATATGCGCCAGTCACAGGCTTGGTGAAACCAAGAAGGCGATCAGTTTTGCCATCCACTTCACCAAACATACTGAGCAGCTGTTGTTCAATATTATGCAATTTTGCGCAATAAGAGATAAAGAACAAGCCATGCTCGCCTGTTACCGTGCCGTAAGGCAAGCTTTGGCGTAAAATTTTCAGCCCTTCACCATTTTCTTTTATATCCACACGCCCAACATGAGAAGTGGCAGGAACATCATCCAATTCCACGCTATCTGGCTTGGTTCGCCCGATGACATCTTCTTGTTTAGCCACGCTGAGTTTTGACCATTTATCTAGCTGATGCACCCAACGTTGAGTGAAAACATAACTTCCGTCCGCATCATCGCCAGTGGCGATTAAGCCCACTTTGGCGCGCTGTTCATCTTTAGGGTTTTCCGTGCCATCAATAAATCCTGTCAAATCGCGCTCTTCAATCCAGCGGAAACCGTGAATTTCTTGCTGAAATTTGACCGCACTTTGAAAGACATTGAACGCCGATTGCGCCACGCTAAAATTCACGTCAGGGCGATTTGATTGAATGTGAATAAGCAAATCATATTGCGTTGCTGGCGCGCTTAAATTGCCCTTGCCTAACGCAGTAAAAGGCTTTAATTCTGGTGCACTGTCGGCACCTGTCAATTGTTTCCACACCCTATCACCGAATGCCACTGTTGCGCCAAGATGAGCGTCTGAATATTGGGTTTGCAATTCAGTTAATTGCGCAATAAATTGACGGCTTGCATTGGCTAATAAGCTGACATCAACTACATTCGCTTCTAAAAAGATCCCCGCTTTACAGCTCTCTAATAAAATGCCACTTTGTGCTGTCATATTCTCTCCTTAATTTTTGATTAATTCGTTTTCTGCATTAGCATATTGATCCAATCAGCAAAGGGCTGAGCCTCCATAAATCCTGTAACTCGTGAGCCTCGAATTTCTTTGCCATTGTGATCGAAAAAGAGAATGGTCGGCAATCCCATCACCTGTAATTGCTCCATTAATTCTTTATTCTCTTTGCTATTTTTTGTCATATCCACTTGTAATAAAAGCATATTTTCAAAGGCTTTTTGTACATTGTTATCCGTGAACGTGTATTTTTCAAATTCTTTACAAGCCACACACCAATCGGCATACAAATCGACCATTGCCATTTTAGTCGGATTTTCCGCCAATGCTTGTTGCAATTCGGCATAGGTTGAAATAGGCACAAATTGGCGATGGTTTTGCGAAATTTCGTCAGATTTGACCGCACTTTTTATCCATAAAGCATTTGGATAAAAATGCTGAAGTGCAAAAAATAACGCCAAAGTCACAATGAGTCCCACCCAATATTTTTTCGATGCCACCCAGCAACAAAATGCAATCAACCAAAGCATCCATAAATAAACAGAATATTCGGGGAAAACACGTTCTAACAAGAATACCGGCAACAGCAATAATATAAAGCCGAATAATTCTTTTACGATCAGCATCCACGCACCTGATTTAGGCAACACTTTATTGCCAAAGACGGTCATTAAAATGAGCGGAACGCCCATGCCTAAAGCCAGTAAATACAAGGTCGCCGCCCCAGTCAATAAATCGCCCGATTGTGCCACATAAAGCAATGCACCCGAAAGCGGCGCCGACGTGCAAGGCGATGCCACCAGCCCTGCGATCACGCCCATCATAAAAACGCCACCAAATGCCCCTGATTTTTGGCTTTGGCTCCATTGATGTAATTTATTTTGCAAACCGCTCGGCAGTTGTAATTCAAATAAGCCGAACATTGATGCGCTTAATAGCACAAATAATACGGACAACCCAATCAAAACCGCAGGGCTTTGCAGCGCCACTTGGAACGGCAAGCCTATCGCAACCACGGCTAAGCCGAGTAAAGTATAGGTGAGCGCCATGCCTTGCACATAAACAACGCTCAAACTCAATGCACGCCCCATAGTTGGACGCTCGCCCTGCCCGATCACAAGGGCGGAAAGCAAGGGTAACATCGGCAATACACAAGGGGTAAAGGCAAGCCCAAGCCCAAGTAAGAAAAACCAAAATACCGCATATTTTGATTGAAATAGACTCTGCGCAAGTTTATCTTGCTCGCTTAAATTGGCTGTAAGTGCGGTCGAATTTTCTTGCGTTTTTTTGACCGCACTTAAGTTGATGATTTTTTCTTCTGGCGGATAGCAAAATCCTTTGGTGCAACCTTGATAGCTCACCACAATTTGATCCGCCGCGGTGCGCTGTTCAATCGGCACATTCACGAGTAAATCATGGCGAAAAATTTCCACATCACCAAAAAATTCATCGTGATACATTTCCCCTTTAGGGAATTGCAATTCGCCTAATTTCGTGCTTTCACTATTTACATGAATTTCTTTTTTATAGAGATAATAGTCATCGGCAATGCGCCACTGCAAATGCACAACATCATTTTGCCGTTCTGCAGAAAATTGAAAAGCCTCACCCGCCTTTAAAAATGCTGGTTTATTATTATCAAATAGCCCAGCTTGAGCGGAAAGTGCGGTCAAAATGAGCGCAAAAAACAAAAAAAATCGTTTCATCATAAAATCCTAGCGAAAAACTAGCGGAATTATATCACGATTTAAGCCCAATAATCAGTAACTCAAACACGGCACATTGATAGAATATTACGTTGCTTTCTGTGCTATTTTTGCTCTTTGTCTTGATGTTGCTGACGTAATTCTTCCGCCACCATCGCAATTGCTTGCCCTGCTGCAATGCCTTGCGCCATAAGCGCTTGAATTTTTTCTACCGCTTGTTGCTGCTGTTCATGGGTTAATCCTAATAATGCGCTATCTAACATAATTGCCCTTTAATAACACTAAAGAAAACGGTAATATAGCAAAAATCACAACACAACGATATAAACACAACGAGATGGGAGCAACACAATGCCTTTTAACTTGAAAAATCGCCATTTACTTAGCTTGGTTAATCATAGTCCGCGAGAAATTCAGTTTTTATTAGATTTAGCCCGTGATTTGAAACGTGCAAAATATGCAGGAACTGAGCAGCCCCGTTTGAAAGGCAAAAATATTGCGTTAATTTTCGAGAAAACTTCCACTCGTACACGCTGTTCCTTTGAAGTTGCGGCTTATGATCAAGGCGCCAATGTAACCTATCTTGATCCTATTTCTTCACAAATCGGCCATAAAGAAAGCATTAAAGACACGGCGCGCGTGTTAGGGCGTTTATATGATGCCATTGAATATCGTGGCTTTAGCCAGCAAGTAGTGAACGATTTGGCGAAATATTCTGGCGTGCCGGTATTTAACGGTTTAACCGATGAATTTCATCCCACTCAAATGCTTGCCGATGTGTTGACAATGATGGAACACAGCCCGAAACCATTAAATGAAATTAGCTATGTTTATATTGGCGATGCGCGTAACAATATGGGCAATTCCTTATTATTAATTGGTGCTAAATTAGGTATGGATGTGCGTATCTGTGCGCCTAAAGCCTTATTACCTGAAGAAAGTCTCGTTGCACAGTGCCAGCAATTTGCCAAAGAAACTGGCGCAAGAATTACCGTGACCGAAAATATTGATCTTGCTGTCAACGGCGTAGATTTTGTGCATACGGATATTTGGGTTTCAATGGGCGAACCTATCGAGGCTTGGGGCGAGCGCATTGATTTGTTAATGCCATATCAAGTAACACCAGAATTAATGAAACGCACAGGTAATCCAAACGTGAAATTTATGCACTGTTTACCCTCTTTCCACAACTGCGATACCAAAATCGGGCAAGAAATTGCGGCAAAATATCCTGCATTAGCCAATGGTATTGAAGTGACCGAAGATGTATTTGAAAGCCCAATGAACATTGCCTTTGAACAGGCTGAAAACCGTATGCATACGATCAAAGCAGTGATGGTGGCGTCATTAGGCTAAATAATTACTGAAAAATAAAGTAAAAAGCTATACCAATATGTATAGCTTTTCTTTTTTGAGCTTGTTGCCAAGGGCATTAATTTTATCTTGAGCATTCGTTCAACATTTCAACGTAGCCATCAGGGTATCAACATAGCCGTCAGGGTATCAACGTAGCCGCCAGGCAAATTTTTCTAACAAGGCTTGCCATTGTTGGTCTAAGTCTGCACAAATTTTAATTCGTTGCTGTGAAATGGGGTGCTGAAAGGTTAAAGTTCGAGCATGCAGCATCAATCTTGTTATTCCAGTATGCTCTGCCAATCCCCGATTTTGGTGCAAATCGCCATATTGCGTATCCCCTAAAATGGGATGGAAAATATGTTTCATGTGACGACGTAACTGATGCTTGCGCCCAGTGTGTGGCGTGAGTTCCACTAAAGAATAGCGTGCCGTTTGATACTTCCCTATCGCCCACGGCATTTCCACCGTTTGCAAACCTTGGTAATCGGTTACCGCACTTTGCGGCTCTTTGTTTTCTTGGGCGAATTTATCCGCAATTTTATCCAACTGAATCTTTAATGGATAATCAATGCGTGCGCTATCCGTCAAATAGCCACGCACCACCGCAAGATAGCTTTTCTCTGTGGATTTCTGCTCAAATTGCTGACACAACAAATTGGCGACTTCGCTACTCAGTGCAAATAACAAGACGCCAGATGTAGGGCGATCTAAGCGATGAATGGGGAAAACGTGCTGCCCAATTTGATCGCGCAAGGTTTGCATCACAAATTGCGTTTCATGGCTATCAAGCCAACTGCGGTGCACTAGCATCCCCGCAGGTTTATTCACCGCAACAAGATATTCGTCTTGATATAAAATTTCGAGCGTCATTGTTTTTGTAACAACTGTTCAATTTCAATGATCGGACGCAATAAATCCGTTAGACGCTCCTGTTCTTTCAACGCTTCTTCAATATAAGGCGAAATCGCAATTTGGCTTGGCAAGGGCAATTGGCTCTCACAAAGCGCGTGCATACGAGGAATAAACACCCATTGTAGCCACTCTGTTGGGCTCATGGTGTCAATGGCAAAAGGTTCTTGGCTGGCGAATGCTTCTTCAGAAGGCGCTTCAATTTGCCATAGATCTAATTCGTTCATCACCGCTTGAAGTGCGGTCAAATGTTGGCGAGTTTTGTGTCGAATTGGCATAAACATTCTCGATAGGTTAAGATGTGACTTATTCTAACGAAAATGACAATAAAAATGTATCTTGTTGAAGTATTTTTCCAAAATAATCAGCCTGATTTAGGGCTTGAACAAATGCCGTATATTAATCGTGTTATCGATCAATGGCGTTATAACGGGCAAATTATTGGGCGTGAAATTCCTGTTTTTGTGGCGGAACAAGACGGCGAAAACGGGTTTGGCACGCGTGTCATTTGCCCCGAACAATCAAGCCTGTTGCCTGAAAATAACAATGCTGAAGTCGCTCTTGCCCTTGAACAGGCGGAAAAGTGCGGTCTAATTTTAGATAGTTTTCAAATTATTAGCGAAGATCTCAATTCTGATATTACCTTTGAACAAGAACGTCCTGAATGGCAGGTGTTGTACACCACCTATTTACAAGTCTGTTCGCCGCTGCACAGTGGTGATCGTCTTGCGCCGATTCCGCTCTACAAACAGCTGAAAAATCAACAGCACTTAAGCATGGATGTCATCAAATGGCAGGAAAATTGGCAAGCCTGCGATCAGTTGCAAATGAATGGCTCAGTGCTAGAAAAGCAAGCCTTGGCAGAAATTTCTGACATTCATTCAAACAGTTTTAAACACGGTTATTCGCTTGCGCAAGAAATTGAGCGTGAAACTCAAATTCCAACTTTTTATTATTTGTATCGTGTTGGCGGCGCTGATCGTTTCTCAGAGCAACAACGAAAATGCCCTAAATGTGGTGGTGATTGGGCGCTTTCCGCTCCGCTTTTTGACCTTTTTCATTTTAAGTGCGATCATTGTCGCTTGGTGTCGAATATGTCATGGAATTTTCTATAATGAATTACGAATCTCAATTAAAAAGCCTTAAACTCGGGCAAAAAACAGAATATAAAGCCCAATACGACTGCACTTTGCTACAACCTGTGCCACGCGCGTTAAATCGTGACGGCTTAGGCATTACCACGCAACAGCCGTTCAACCAAGGTGCGGATATTTGGACGGCTTATGAAATTTCGTGGCTGAACGCAAAAGGCTTGCCACAAGTCGCCATTGCCGATGTAGAAATTGATTTTCGCTCGGTGAATTTAATTGAATCGAAAAGTTTTAAACTTTATTTGAACAGCTTTAACCAAACACACTTTACCTCTTTTGACGAAGTCCAACGCACAATGCAACAAGATCTCAGCGAATGCGCGCAAGGGGATGTCAAAGTGCGGTTAAATTCTGTCGAGTTTTATACTAATCAGCCGATCAATGCGCTGGCTGGCGAATTAATTGACGCGCAAGACATTGAAATTTCAGATTATGGCTTTAATGCCGAGCTATTAGCGGATTGCACGGATAAAAATTGGGTGGAAGAACGTTTAGTCAGCCATTTGCTAAAATCCAATTGTTTAATCACCAGCCAACCAGATTGGGGCAGCCTGCAAATTCACTATGTTGGCAAACAAATCAATCGTGAAAAATTATTGCGTTACATTGTGTCATTCCGCCAACATAACGAATTTCATGAACAATGCGTGGAACGGATTTTTTGCGACATTATGCGCTTTGCCAAACCCGAGAAACTCACGGTTTACGCACGCTACACACGCCGTGGCGGGTTAGATATTAATCCGTTTCGTTCCAATTTTGAAACTGTTCCAAGCAATTTACGCTTGGCACGCCAATAAAAGATTATAAGGAAAATTATGAGCCATATTCATTATGTAAACCCGAAAGGCAGCATGGATTTGCTTTCTCACGCAGAAGTGAAACAGCTGAGAAAACAGGCCACTTCATCACTTTATCAACTTTACCGCAATTGTTCATTAGCGGTATTAAATTCAGGGGCGGTAACCGATGACAGCCGTGCCCTACTCGGCAAATATGCGGATTTTGATATTAATCTCATCGCCAAAGAACGTGGCGTTGCCCTTGAATTGCATAATCCGCCCGAAACCGCATTTGTGGACGATGTGATGATTCGCAATATCCAATTCCATTTATTCGCGGTGTTGCGTGATATTTTATTCGTCAACGCAATGATGCAGCGTTTTGGCTTGGGGCAACCACAAAGTAGCGAAGACATTACCAACCAAGTGTTCAGTATCCTACGTAATGCAAAAGCCTTGATTGTGGGCGAAGATCCTAATCTTGTGGTTTGCTGGGGCGGACATTCAATCAGCCAAATAGAATACCAATATTGCCGTGCAGTCGGGCTAGAATTGGGGCATCGAGAACTCAATATTATTACAGGCTGCGGAACAGGCGTAATGGAAGCACCAATGAAAGGTGCTGCCATTGGGCACGCCAACCAGCGTTACAAAAATAGCCGTTTCATTGGTATTACCGAGCCATCGATTATCGCCTCTGAGCCGCCAAATCCCATTGTGAATGAATTGATCATTATGCCGGATATTGAAAAACGCCTTGAAGCCTTTGTGCGTATGGGGCATGGCATTGTAATTTTCCCTGGTGGCCCAGGCACATTTGAAGAATTTATGTTTATTTTGGGCATTAAATTGAATCCGCAAAATCAAGCGCAGCATTTGCCTTTAGTATTAACTGGCCCTAAAGAAAGTGCGGATTATTTTGCTGCCATCGATCATTTTGTGGCGGAAACCTTAGGTGCAGAAGCGCAAAAGCAATATGAAATTATTATTGACGATCCTGCTGCCGTGGCGCGCCAAATGCATAAAGCCATGATTGATGTGAAAAAACAACGCTACGAAAATACCGACAGCTATGCCTTTAACTGGTCGCTTAAAATTGATGCAGAATTGCAACATCCATTTATCCCAACCCATGAAAATATGGCAAACCTCAATTTGCATTTAAACCAAAGTGCGGTCAATTTAGCCGCAAATTTACGCCGCGCCTTTTCTGGCATTGTGGCAGGCAATATCAAGGCGGAAACCCAAGATCAAATTGAAAAATTGGGTAAATTCCAGCTAAAAGGTGATGCGGATTTAATGCGCAAAATGGATGAATTATTGCAAAGTTTTGTGAAACAACACCGTATGAAATTGCCAACGGGCGATGCTTATGTGCCTTGTTATCAAATCACACGTTAATGCATTTATTTCAGATGGCCGACTTTTAGCCGCTGATTATCTTTGCACACCAAATATAAAATAGAATTTTTAAGGAAAGTACATGAAAAAAATCGAACAACTTTTTGCCAACAATCATAGTTGGGCAACACGTATGCGTGAAGAAAATAATGACTACTTCCGCGATCTCGCAGAAAAGCAAACGCCTGATTATCTTTGGATTGGTTGTTCCGACAGCCGTGTTCCCGCTGAAAAACTCACCAATTTAGGACCGGGAGAACTTTTTGTTCACCGCAATATCGGTAACCAAGTGATCCACACCGATCTAAACTGCCTTTCTGTGGTGCAATATGCCGTTGATGTGCTCAATATTGAACATATCATCATTTGCGGGCATACAAACTGTGGCGGTATCAAAGCGGCAATGATTAAACAAGATCTCGGTTTAGCCAACAACTGGCTGCTCCATATTCGCGATATTTGGTTTAAACATAGCAGTTTGTTAGGCGGTCTTTCCCCTGAAAAGCGCGCGGATATGCTCACTAAACTCAATGTAGCAGAACAAGTTTACAACCTAGGGCGCTCTTCTATCATACAAGACGCTTGGGCAAGGGGGGCTAAACTCTCAATACACGGCTGGGTTTATGATGTCAGCGATGGCTACTTAATCGACCAAGGCGTACTCGCCACAAGCAGCGAAAGCCTTGAAATCTCCTACCGCAATGCCATTGCACGCTTACACAGTTTAAACGAAGAAGATATCTTCAAAAAAGAAACAAAAGAAAACACAGAAAATTTATAAAAATTTGACCGCACTTAATACTCTCAAGTGCGGTCAATTTTTGTTAAGTTTTTGCTATTAAAAAATGGCTGTTGCTAGAAATACTACGATTGCTAACGAAAGCACAGTCATCATCATTGAGTAACCGAAATCGCTCATCATCTTCTCCTAAATACTAATTGCTAAACGATTGCATTCTAACAGTTATCTATAATTTTTCCATATTAATTTTTCATTATTGCCGTATAATACGCAAAATTTTAAGGAGAATATTTCATGGCAACAATCAAAGATGTCGCAAAATTGGCAGGGGTTTCCACCACCACCGTTTCGCACGTAATTAATAAAACTCGCCACGTCGCTGAAGACACCAAAAATATCGTTTTAAGCGCAATTGAAGAACTCAACTATTCCCCGAGCGCTGTTGCTCGCAGCTTGAAAGTGAATACCACAAAATCTATCGGTATGATTGTGACCACCAGCGAAGCGCCCTATTTCGCTGAAATTATTCATGCGGTCGAAGAACAATGTTATCGCCAAGGCTATTCACTCTTTTTATGCAATACGCAAAATAATCCTGAAAAAATCAAAAATCACGTCGAAATGTTGGCGAAAAAACGGGTAGATGGCATTTTGGTGATGTGTTCTGAATATAAAGATGACAGCTTGGATTTGCTCAAAAATTATAGCAACATTCCTATGGTGGTAATGGACTGGGGCCCGTTGAACCCTAATACGGATCGCATTTTGGATAACAGTTTCCAAGGCGGTTATTTGGCGGGGAAATATTTGGTCGAAAATGGACATAAAGAGATTGGTTATCTCAGTGCTGAATTAACGAAAACAACCGCGCGCAAACGCTATGAGGGCTTTTTAAAAGCCTTGCATGAAGCGGATTTGGAAATGAACCCTGATTGGTTATATGAAGGATCCTTTGAGCCTGAAGACGGTTATGAATGTATGAACCGTTTATTGGCGCAACCTGTTCGCCCAACCGCTGTGTTTTGCTGTAATGATATTATGGCATTTGGTGCGATTTCTGCAATTACCGAGAAAGGTTTGCGTGTTCCTGACGATATTTCCATTATCGGTTATGACAACGTGCATATTTCCCGTTTCTGCGCGCCGCCATTAACCACTATTCACCAATCCAAAGCGCGCCTAGGCGAACGTGCGCTCAACCTATTGTTTGAGCGGATTACCAATAAATCTGATGAACGTAAAACCATTGAGATTTATCCTGAATTAGTGATACGAAAATCAGTGAAAAAAATCAATTAATCCCAAGATACTGGGAAAATTTATCATTTAATGCGTGCTTTTGTGAAAGATATGCCAAATAAAAAGCACGCATTATATTATGCGTGCCTTTACTGCTCTATTTTCTATAACACTATTCAATTCGCTGTTCGATAGTTTCTAGTAGTTTCACCGCTAACAATGCGAGATTAAAACGTTGTTCATCCGCCACAGACCAAAATTCAATGCCATTTTCCACCGCACTTAGGTTGCTGAGATGCAGTTTAACGCTTTCTTCATGGCTTTCTTGTTCGCCATTTAACACTGGCGTAATCAGATTATCTTCAACTTGAAGCAACTCATTCCCTTGCCATTGCGCTTTGATTTGCTCTGGATCCAATTCATAAGCTGAAAGTGCGGTCACTTTTTGTCCCATTCCATAGAACACTGGCGCTTGGATAGCATGAAATACCGCATTCACTGTGGGATAAATTTTTTGTAATTGTGCAGATAAATTCACCGCACTTTTTGGAAATACATCAAAGGCTAAACGCTGTTCACCGTCATCCAATGGGATTCCATTGAGCAAATGTGCCGTTTGCCCTGCTAATTTAGACACGGTTTCACCATCGGTATAAGATGTGGGCAACATAGACGTAACAAATAGCTGAGTTAATTGATATTGTTCAATACATTGTGACAAACTCAAAACAAGTTGGCTCACTTGCGGATCAGGCATAGCAACAATGTTACGTTGTTTAATATGTGCCAAATGTTCATCATTTGCGCTTGGAACAACCACAGGCACGCCTGCAATATTAGCGGTTACCCCTTTTATATCAATGACAACACAACCTGCTTCTGCAGCATTTGCAATATGCGTTGCTTGAGCGGTATCCCCAGCAAATAATAAATAATTAAATTCTGACCACTCGACTTCATCTACTGCTAACTGCGCTACTGCACGATTATTAAAACGCACGCCTTGTTCTTCGCCAAAGGGCGTAATTTCAACGATAGATAGCTTTTCTACGGGCAATTCACTTTTCTCTAAAAATTCAGCAATTTTCTCGCACAGTTCAAATTCTGCTGCGATAGCGACCGTTAATTTTGTCATTTCTTATTCCTTGTTATTAAATAATTCGCCTATTCTACTGATATTTAGCGAAAAAAGGAAATGAGCGGATAACGGATGCAACATTGCACAGCGAAGAAAAAACAAGAATTTTTGTTACGTCAAATCATACAGATAAAAAGAACTCAAAATCGTTAAGTTTTGAGCTCTTTTTCATGGAATAACTGAAATCCTTACATAATGATGTTATAGGCGATTGCGGCAATCACACCACCTGTAATAGGGCCTAAAACAGGCACCCATGCATAGCCCCAATCTGGAGAAGTATTTAATTTTTTGCCTAAAATCGCTAATGCGATACGCGGGCCTAAATCACGGGCTGGATTAATGGCATAACCTGTTGTGCCGCCTAAACTTAAACCAATTGCCCAAACAAGAATGGCGACTGGCAATGCGCCGATAGAGCCTAATCCAATTGGTGCAGGCGCTTCTGTTCCCGGTAATACCACATGACCTGATGAAATATAGAAAATAACAGAAACAAGAACAACCGTGCCGACTACTTCACAGAAGAAGTTGCTTGCATAGTTGCGGATAGCAGGCTCGGTTGAGAAACAGGCACGTTTTGCACCAGCGTCTTCGGTAATTTTGAAATGATCACGATAGAACAAATATACTGTAAAGGCGCCGACAATACCGCCTGCAACCTGTGCGGCAATATAACCCGGAACCATCGCCCAATCAAAACCGCCTTTCACGGCAATGCCCAATGTTACAGCAGGATTTAAATGCGCACCGCTGTATTCCCCTGTTGCCACAACAGCAACATAAACGGCAAATGCCCAAGCGGTGGTGATCACAATCCAGCCTGAACTATTTCCTTTAGTTTTGTTCAAGCAAACATTGGCAACAACGCCATTACCCATTAATACTAATAATGCTGTACCTAAAAATTCAGCTAAATACGCATTCATAAGACGCTCCTTATAATTTATTGAACTATCTTTGCAAATTCGTTCATATTCAATACAAAATACGGAATAGCGCTTACTAGAGTGATTGTTATTATCTTGCTTTAAAAATGAAATTCAATGCGGGATTTCAATTTTTTAACAAATTTGTTAACAAGATCACGTTAATGAACAAATGTTTTTTTGCTTTTGTGATTCAGCTCAAAATTTCAGAAAAATCCCATTTAAATTGTGGGATTAATGAATTAATGTAAGCACGCAATTCGTTCATTGATACTCAAAACTGGGAAATATCTTACTAAAAACTAAAACTTATCACTCCCCTCATAAAAGGAATTGATTTATGACAGATAAAAAATACATCATTGCATTAGACCAAGGCACAACAAGTTCTCGTGCGGTGTTACTCGATCATAACGCGAATGTTGTTGAAATTGCTCAACGTGAATTCACCCAAATTTATCCGCAAGCAGGCTGGGTGGAACATAACCCAATGGAGATTTGGGCGACCCAAAGTTCAACCTTAAATGAAGTGGTGGCGAAAGCAGGCATTACTTCCGATGAAATCGCAGCGATTGGGATCACAAACCAACGTGAAACCACTATCGTCTGGGAAAAAGCAACAGGCACACCAGTTTACAATGCGATTGTATGGCAATGTCGCCGCACATCTGACATTACCGATAAGCTCAAAGCTGATGGTTATGAAGAATATATCCGCAATACAACGGGCTTAGTGGTGGATCCTTATTTCTCTGGCACAAAAGTCAAATGGATTTTAGATAACGTAGAAGGCGCGCGTGAAAAAGCAGAACGTGGCGAATTATTATTCGGTACCGTGGATACTTGGCTTGTTTGGAAATTAACTCAAGGCCGTGTTCATGTAACAGATTACACCAACGCATCGCGTACGATGTTATTCAACATCCACACTAAACAGTGGGATGACAAAATGTTAGAAATCTTAAATATCCCACGTTCAATGTTGCCTGAAGTGAAAAACTCTTCTGAAGTATATGGACAAACCAATATCGGTGGTAAAGGTGGCGTGCGTATTCCTGTGGCAGGTATTGCGGGCGACCAACAAGCGGCGTTATATGGACATTTATGTGTTACCGCAGGTCAAGCAAAAAACACTTACGGCACAGGTTGCTTTATGCTACTCCACACTGGTAACAAAGCGATTACATCAAAAAATGGCTTGCTCACAACCATTGCTTGTAACGCAAAAGGCGAACCTGAATATGCGCTTGAAGGCTCTGTATTTATTGCTGGCGCTTCTATTCAATGGTTGCGTGATGAACTCAAAATTGTACACGACAGCTATGACAGTGAATACTTCGCCACCAAAGTGCCAAACACCAACGGCGTTTATGTGGTGCCTGCATTCACAGGTTTAGGCGCGCCATATTGGGATCCTTATGCGCGCGGGGCAATTTTAGGGTTATCTCGTGGTGCAAACCGCAATCACATCGTGCGTGCAACCCTAGAATCTATCGCTTACCAAACTCGTGATGTGTTAGAAGCGATGCAATCAGATTCAGGTGAAAAATTGAAATATCTCCGTGTGGATGGTGGTGCAACAGCCAACAACTTCTTGATGCAGTTCCAATCTGATATTTTAGACGTAAACGTTGAACGCCCTGTCGTGAAAGAAGTGACAGCATTGGGGGCGGCTTATCTAGCGGGTCTTGCCGTTGGCTTCTGGAAAGACTTGAGTGAATTGCAAAATAAAGCCCGTGTTGAACGCACATTCAGCCCTGACGATGACAACGAAAAACGCGAACGCCGTTACAAAGGCTGGAAAAAAGCAGTTCGCCGTGTATTAGAATGGGAAAAAGAAGACGCTGAATAATCCAGCAATAACCCAAAGTGCGGTCAAATTTTTTAAAATTTTTGACCGCACTTTTTTGCCCAATCGGCAAAATTAATGGATTTATTCCAGCTATTGCCTATACCTATCCCCACTCAATACCCCGATAAATTGCATTTTCCTTTCCTAGTAAGGCATTCAAATTCAATCCTTTGATGATCTAAATAGTATTTGGCGAGCTTATTCATATTGTGTCATTTGCTAACACAATAAAATCATATTATGCGACACAAAATATCATATCAATATATAAAATAGCCTTTATTTATCTTCAAGGAATCACAATGGACAACCTAATTCAATATTTTACTGATAAAACCAAAGCCGCATTAAAAATATCTCTCAAAGATGATAATGTGAATGTTGAAAATTTATCATCTGAGAAAGCAGCAGAAATCATCAATAATTTTATGGTGACTGATGACTCTTCAAGACCCCTATATATTGACACCGCAGATATCAAATATGTGCTACAAGATCGAGACTTAGAATGTATTTTTGTTGAAATTGACTCTTGGAAAAATCTCAATGATTTTTATCAAAAAATAGATAAGATCATGAAATATATCAAACCTAACAACGAGATTTTATGCGCTATTGAATCTGGAGAAGATATAGAGTTAGACCAGTACAATTATATTGCAAAGGCCATGCATAGTTTTAAACCGAAAAATGGAAGTGCTATTGTAGGGCTGAATATCATAGAGTCGCTTTTAGGCAAGCTAAACATGTTTATATGTTGGGGCATTTAACTATAAAAATTGTGCGATTTTATAAATCTGAGAATGAAATAGCATTATCAGAATTTATGATTTAAGAATGCTCAATTTAACCAATTGATTATGCTATAATTTTTTAAATTAATACTTGGAGAAAATTATGGCAAATCGACCAAAAGATATTGATGCAACGCTTTTACTGTTAGAAATTTTACGGATGATTCCTAAGTTGCCAGAGAGCATAGAAGCCAGAAAAATTCACCAAAAACTCGCTGATTTAGGTTTTAAACGTGATTTACGCAGTATTCAGCGGGCTTTGCAAATGCTCTGCCAACATTTTGATGATTTAGAATGTAATGATGATAGTAAGCCTTACACTTATTATTGGAAAGAGCGTTCAGCTGGCTTTGCGCTGCCTATTTTAAATGAGCAACAATCACTATTGTTAAAACTGGCGGAAAAACAGCTGAAATATCTATTGCCTGCGAATATTATGTCTGCGATGCAACCGTTTTTTGATCAGGCTGAGCGAATGGTTTCAGGGGCTTATCCAAATGGCAAAGAAAAGCCTGCGCAACAATGGCTAGGTAAAGTTTGTGTCACGCCGACAAGTTTGCCGCTAATTCCTGCCAAAATAAAAGAAGAGATTTTTTCAGCTGTTAGTCAAGCTTTGTATTTAAATAAATTATTGAAAGTTGAATACCAAAATCCAAAGGGCAAAAAACACGCAGCCACCATTATGCCGCTCGCAATTGCACAGCAAGGTGCGACCATTTATCTAATTTGTCGTTTTGATGGGTTTTCTGATACGCGAATGTTAGCAATGCATCGTATTCGTAAAGCGGAAATTTCTACATTTAGTTTTGAACGTCCGAAAGATTTTAATTTACAAACTTATCAAGAAGAAGGTCATTTAGGTTTTGCTAGCTATCAAAACATTCGTAAAATCCGCCTGACCTTTTCAATTTCAAAATGGGCAGGCTTTCATTTAACGGAAACGCCAATTTCCAAAGATCAACAACTTTTAGAAGAAAGTGATGAACATTACCGTTTTCGAGCAACGGTTTCTGAAAATGATATGCTCGAATGGTGGATCTTAAAATTTGGCGAAGATATTTGGGATATAGAACGAGAGCCATTAACATAAATTTACGAGCCATATCATTAACCAACAAATGATATGGTTTATCATTTTTCTGATTGGTTATTTCATAGTAAGCAAAGTGCGGTTAAATAATTAGGAGATTTTTTATGGCATTTGAAATCACATTCTGCCAGCAAGCTGGTAACAGTAAAAAGCAAAATCAAGATGCGTTATTCAATGGCGTAAACCTTTATCAATGGAAGTTAAAAAACGCCGAAAGTGTGATTTTAAATGATGAAAAGGTCATTCTAGGTGTTGCCGATGGTATTTCTAATAGCTTAAAACCCCAACTTGCTAGCCGATTTTTAATGGAAAAATTAAGTCAATGTCAAAAACTTAATTCCACTTGGCTAAAAGCCGCACAAAATGAATTGAGCGAACAATATACCCAATCTTATTTCGGAACAAGTAGCACTTTTGTTGCTTGCGAACTTAATAAAGATGGCGCGGGAAAAATAGTCAACACAGGCGACAGCCGAGCTTATAAAATTACAGTAAATGGCGAATGGCAACAGCTTAGTTTTGATCATACCATTTTGGCTGAAATGCAAGCTCAAGGCTTAGTTGATGAAAAAAGAGAATACGCAGCAATGTATCAAGCGTTATCCGATTGTATTAGTGCGGACTTTGATAGTGCGGATTTCCGCATTCATGTTGCTGAATTTCAGCTAGCTAAAGGTGAAAGCATATTACTTTGTTCAGACGGCTTATATAATTACATCACACCTACACATATTAACCAAATCTGGAAACACTACCCTAATAACATTGAACGGCTGCAAACCTGCAGAAAAATGGTCAAAAAGCACCACTTGTACGATGATTTTTCTGCTATTGTTTGTCAGTTTTTATAATCTTGCGACACAACTTTTCGCGCCCCTACTTACAATACTTAAAAGATCAAGGGGGAACCGATGAAAAATGATTTTAATTATGCTGTTGAGCTTATTCATCAAGCTGACGGCATTTTAATTACCGCAGGGGCTGGAATGTCTGTTGATAGTGGCTTACCTGATTTTAGAAGTGTTGGCGGATTATGGAATGCTTATCCCCCACTTAAAAAGTTTAATGTGCAATTTATCGATATTGCAACACCGCTTGTCTATGAGCAACGCCCCGAACTAGCCAAATGGTTTTTCGCTCATCGCTTAAATCAGTATCGCCAAACAGAACCCCACGAAGGCTATGTAATGTTAAAACGCTGGGCGGAAAATAAACAATATGGTTATTTTGTATTTACCAGCAATGTAGATGGGCATTTCCGCAAGGCTGGTTTTCTTGAAAATCGCATTTATGAATGTCACGGCACATTAGACCGCTTACAATGCGTGAATAACTGCCAAAACCAATCTTGGTGGGCTGATGATTATCATCCTGTTACAGATGATGAGCAATGCATCGTGGTGAGTGAAGTACCAACCTGCCCAAATTGCGGAGGTTTAGCGCGACAAAATGTAATGATGTTTAATGACTATACTTATTGCGAAAGTTACCAACTCGGCAAATACGCACTACTCTGTGAATGGTTACGCCAAACCCAACGCCCTGTTGTTATTGAAATTGGTGCCGGAAAAGCCGTCCCAACAGTACGTACTTTTTCTGAACGCATCGCCAAACAGAAAAAAGGTGGCTTAATTCGTATTAACCCGATTGAAGCAGGCGTACCTAAAATGCATTTTTTAAGTTTAGAAATGGGCGGATTGCATGCATTAAAAACGATTGATGAAATGTTGTAATCAGATATTGTTTAGGTATAGAGCCGCTTAGATTGACGTTATTATATAAGTTGTTATATAAACAAGATGTAAAAGATCAGGTTTGATCTGCCCCAAATAATCCAGCAATAAACAACAAGTGCGGTCAAATTTTTTAAAATTTTTGACCGCACTTTTTTTATCAACGAATTTTAGCTATTTCGATAATCATTTGCCTGTTGTAAAAGTTGGCGGCTTTCTTTCATAAACTGTTCAGAATATTCGCCAAACCATTCACGCACTTCGTTGAACGCGTTGATAAACCCTTGTTTATCGCCGTTTTCAAAGAATTTTAGGCTTTCTTCATAGCTTTGTTGTAGGCTTTCGATAACCTCTAAATTTTCAGATTTATCCATAATAATATCCGCATATAATCCGCCATCTTGGGCAAATAAACGCCCAATCATGGCAAGCTCTAAGCGATAAATAGGCGATGATAAAGCTAAAATGTTGGATAATTTAATTGGTTGGCGCGATAAATGGTAGCCATTGGCAAAGGTAGAAAAATGGCGCAACGCTTGGATGTAGGTCATACTGCGATCATGCTCTGTTGCATCAACTTGGAACACTTTCGCTCCCCACATGGTGATTTGGTCAAGCAGCCATTGATAACGCTCAGGATAACGCCCATCACAACGCACCACCACTTGTTTCGCCATACTGGCGATGTCTGGTCCGAACATCGGGTGCAAGCCTAGCACCGCGCCTTTATGCACATTTAACATTTTTTCCAATGGCTGACGTTTCACCGAGGTTAAATCGGTCAGCAACATATTTTCCGTTAAATAGGGCTGTAATCGCTCAATCGTTTCCAAGGTTTTCGCAATCGGCACGCACACAATCACGACATCAGAATTTTCCAGAATTTTGTCCGCACTTTGCCAATCATGGCTTCCCAAGGCTTGCACGTGATAGCATGAAGCACGCAAGAAACGCGCAAATAAACCACCTAATTTACCGTTTCCGCCAACAATCACAATTTTTTTAATCTCGGGATTGACGGTTTTGAATCCATAATGATTTTCACTGGTATAAGATTCGCGCATTAAACGGCGTAGCACATCTTCGATCAAATCAGCGGGCACGCCCATATTTTCTGCCTCTTGGCGGCGAGCGGCTAGCATATCTGCTTCACGTTCAGGCACATAAATGGGCAAGCCATGTTCATGTTTGATTTCGCCTACTTTTTTCACTAAAGCTAAGCGTTTGGCAAAAAGGTCGATGAGCGCTTTATCTAGCACGTCAATTTCATTTCGGATTTCTTTTAATGCGTCCATTTTATTTCTCTAAATGCATGAACTGAATACATGAAAGGACGCCTTTGGACGTCCTTAAGTGCGGTCAAAATTTGCGATATTTTAGCGATTTTTCAGATCCGCTGCAATTTTGCGTAGCAAATTCTCTGTGGTTTCCCAACCAATACAGGCATCGGTAATTGAGACGCCGTATTTCATTTCACTCACAGGCTGTTCTGCTGATTGGTTGCCTTCATTAATATTGCTCTCAATCATTAAGCCAATGATCGATTTTGAGCCATTGACAATTTGTTGAGTGGCATCTTCCGCAACAATAGGTTGGCGGCGATAATCTTTATTGGAATTGCCGTGGCTGCAATCAATCATAATGGCGGTTTCTAATCCTGCTTTGGCTAATTCTTCTTCACATTTTTGTACGAACTCAGCCGTATAATTTGGCGCTTTTCCCCCGCGTAAAATCACATGTCCATCGGGGTTGCCCTCGGTGTGTAATAAATTCACTTGCCCTTTTTGGTTAATGCCAATAAAGCTATGCCCCATTGACGCCGCTTTCATACCATTAATTGCGGTGCCAAGGCTGCCGTCTGTACCATTTTTGAAGCCCACCGCCATAGATAAACCCGAAGCAAGCTCACGGTGTGTTTGCGATTCTGTCGTGCGTGCGCCAATGGCAGACCAACTGAATAAATCCGCTAAATATTGTGGTGTCATTGGATCTAAAGCCTCAGTGGCTAGCGGCAAGCCCATTTCCACTAATTCTAATAACAATTGGCGAGCAATATGCAAGCCATGTTCAACATCAAAAGTGCCGTCAATTTTGGGATCGTTGATTAAACCTTTCCAGCCCACCGTGGTGCGCGGTTTTTCAAAATAAACACGCATAACCACATAAATTTGATCTTTTAATTCTTCTGACAAGGCTTTCAAACGTTTAGCATAATCCAATGCTGCAAGGGGATCGTGAATGGAACAAGGCCCGATCACCACCAATAAACGGTTGTCTTTTTTATGGATAATGTCAGAAATTTCACTACGATGCGTTTCGATTTGTGTACGCAATTCGGCGGGCAGTGGTAATTTTGTTTTTAATTCTGCGGGTGTGATGAGTACTTTTTCCGAAACGATATGGACGTTATGGATACTATCTTTCTTCATTTTGCCTTCCTTAGGTTGTAATTTTTTTAATACATTAAATGTAACGATTAAGCTACATGATAAATTTTAAAATTGCAACTACTCTTTTTAAAATTTATAAAAAAATGACCGCACTTTAGGCGGTCACTCGGTTTATTTGATATTCGCACAATTTAAACAATACAAATATTGTCCTTTAGGATCGTTAAATTTAGTTAACAGTCCGAGCTCTTTTTGTATTTGTTGTGTGTCTTTCGGCAATCCCAACATTTCGCTGACAGAACTACGCAACAACGCTTTGCTTTCTTGTTTAAAACTATTGAGTAAGGCATTAATGCCTGTTGCTTCTTCCGTGAGCCAAACCACATCAAAATCGGTCGGCGTATCAGTTGCCAATTTGGCTTGCGCCAAGGCTTTTGCTTTT
This sequence comes from Alitibacter langaaensis DSM 22999, assembly GCF_003096995.1. GTDB lineage: Bacteria > Pseudomonadota > Gammaproteobacteria > Enterobacterales > Pasteurellaceae > Exercitatus > Exercitatus langaaensis. The sequence continues at coordinate 78,148 of NZ_QENU01000008.1, forward strand.
TCCACCGCCACTCGCATATTGCCAAGCTCGTCCACTAATTTATGTTGCAAGGCTTCTTGACCGAGCCACACTTGCCCTTGCGCAACTTTATCAACTTCGATTTTGGAAAGCTTACGCCCACGGCTTACCACCTCTAAAAACGCATCATAACCGTGTTCAATTTCAGCTTGGAATCGCTCGCTGACGGCTTTAGGCAATGTTTGTAAACTATTCACATTGGCAAAAGGCGATGTACTCACACCATCGGTGGAAATACCTGCTTTTTTAAGGGTTTTCTCAAAGGTTGGCAACATCGAAAAAATACCGATAGACCCAGTAATGGTGTTTTTATCGGCGACAATATAATCCGCAGTGCTAGAAATCCAATATCCCCCAGACGCCGCCATACTCCCCATTGAAACCACAACAGGTTTGCCCAATTTTTGCAGCTGTTCCGTTTCTTGGCGAATTTTCTCTGAGGCAAAGGCACTGCCGCCTGGGCTATTTACGCGTAAAATCACGCCATTAATGCGATCATCTGATTGCGCTTTGCGTAACAGCGCGACAATACTATCGCCGCCAACGTTTTCTTCATAAGACTCTCCATCGATAATCGTGCCTTCCACATTGATCACCGCAATATTATGGGGATATTTTATGCCATCTAAGCGATCAGGCAATGTCGCTAAATAGCTATCGAAATCAATGTGTTGGAAGTCGTCATCATCTGATTGCCCAAAAAGTGCGGTCAATTTTTCAGATAATTCTGACGGGGTCGCAAGCGCAGTCACCAACTGGCGTTGCATCACATATTTTGTGCTATTGCCGCCCAAGGCTTTGAGTTCTGTGAGATATTGTTCTGTAGCAGGCAAGACGGTCGTTTCTGGAATGTGGCGATTTTGTGCAATACCTTGTTTATAATTATTCCACATTTGGTTTAACCAGCGTGTCGTATTTTGTTTCGCATCAGGCGACATATCATCACGCAAGAACGGCTCCACGGCGGATTTATAGGTTCCCACACGGAAAACATGCGGCGTGACTTCTAATTTATCCATCATCGATTTGAAATATAAATGCTGTGCAGAAAATCCTTGAATTCCTACATCGCCGACAGGATTAAGATAAATCTGATCGGCAAAGCTCGCTAAATAATATTGCGCTTGGCTATAATTATCCGCATAAGCAATCACGGGTTTGCCAGACTGTTTAAAGCGGTTGATCGTAGAACCCAAATAATCCAATGCTGGCAAATCTGCCCCTTCAAAATAATTGAGATCGAGCACCAGCCCTTTGATTTTTTCATCTTCAGCCGCGTGATTAATGGCATACACCACATCAAAGGTGGAAATTTGCGTTGGCGCAGGTTGCCCATTGATTTCTTGCAACAGGGTTTGCCATTTCATATTCTCATCACGATTATCCGCCAAATAGCCATTCAAATTAAGCAACAATGCACTCGGCTGTTCTAGGGTTTCGGTGCTTTTATGGCTATGAAGCAGGCTAAATACGCTGATAACAAATAGCATAAAAACAAGAAAGAAAATATTCATGACAAGATCACGAATAAAATTGAATCCTTTCCAACACCATTTCAATACATTCCAAATAAATTTCATCGTTTTCTCTTTCAAGCTCCTAACAAATAAAACGGGCTTACTATAACAAAAAGCACTGTATTTTTCAGCGTCTATTTAAAACTGATGAAATTCTCAGCGCACTTTTTTGTCATCAGCAGTTTTTATCGCAATCGTTTGCCTAATATGTTATTCTTACGCCGATTTTCATCTTGATACAGGAACGACAATGTCAAATTTATCCCCTAAAGTCGCCATTGTAATGGGCTCTAAAAGTGATTGGGCAACAATGCAAGAAGCCACGCTAATTTTAGATGAATTACAAGTGGCATATCACGTAGAAATCGTCTCTGCACATCGCACCCCTGACAAATTATTCCGTTTTGCCGAAAATGCTGAAACGAGCGGCTATAAAGTGATTATCGCTGGCGCAGGCGGTGCAGCACATTTGCCCGGTATGATCGCCGCCAAAACGCTCGTGCCAGTGTTGGGCGTGCCTGTCAAAAGTTCAATGCTCAGTGGTGTAGATAGCCTATACTCTATCGTCCAAATGCCAAAAGGCATTCCTGTAGGCACCCTTGCGATTGGTCCTGCGGGCGCGGCAAATGCAGGTTTGTTGGCAGCACAAATTCTCGCCGCATGGGATGATGAATTGATTGCGCGTCTAAAAACATTCCGTGAAAAACAAACCAACCTTGTATTAGATAATCCAGATCCAAGAGATTAATGTATGCAAAAAAGTGCTCTATATCCCACTATTTATGTGTTAGGCAATGGTCAACTTGGGCGAATGTTACGCTATGCTGGTGCGCCACTCGATATTCAAGTTGAACCATTGGCTTTTGATGCGCCTGTTTTTGATTTGCCCCAAAATGCGCTCATTACAGCGGAAATTGAACGCTGGGCAGAAACGCCATTAACCACAATGCTCGGCAACCACGAATTATTCGTCAATAAAAATGTATTCAGCAAAACCGCCGATCGTTTCACTCAAAAATCCCTTTTAGATGAACTCAATTTGCCTACATCGCCTTGGTGTTTAGTAAAAAGTGCGGTCGATTTTGAGAAAATTTTTAATGAAATTGGCGATAAAGTGGTCGTTAAACGCCGTACTGGGGGCTATGACGGCCGTGGACAATGGATTGTTAGCACAGAAAATCAAAACGTGATCACCGATGAACTCTTTGGGGAAGTCATCGCAGAAAAATTTATTCCCTTTGACGGCGAAGTTTCCATCGTGGGCGCACGTTTTCGTGATGGCACCACTCGCTTCTATCCCGTTACCCATAATCTGCAGCAAAATGGGATCTTGCGTTATAGTGTTGCCGATGATTCTAACGCGCATTTGCAGCAACAGGCAGAGACAATGCTCGGCAAAGTGATGTCGCACTTAGATTATGTGGGCGTAATGGCGATGGAATGTTTTGTGGTGGATGGTAAATTATTGATTAATGAATTAGCGCCACGGGTGCATAATAGTGGACACTGGACTCAACTTGGTTGCTCAATCAGCCAATTTGAACTACATTTGCGCGCTTTACTTGATTTGCCAACGCCAGAATTACAAGTTTTTGCGCCGAGCGTGATGGTGAATCTCATCGGCACGGAACATAATCCGCAATGGCTCAATATGCCATTTAGCCAAGTGCATTGGTATGGCAAAGAAGTGCGTGCAGGTCGCAAAGTGGGGCATATTAATTTGACGCATATGGATAAAAAAGTGCTGATTGCACAGCTGAACAAACTTCGTCATCAATTACCTGATGATTATCAATCGGGTTTAGATTGGGCGATTGAAAAATTGAAATAATCTAATTTAATACGCGATTTATTAATGAATATTTAATAAATCGCTTTTTTATTCAAATACTATTGCAATAAAACTCTGAAATCAGTATAAAAGAACTATTCAATTTAACACAACATGTAAAGGATCAAAGTATGTTTGAGAATATTAAAGCCGCGCCAGCGGATCCTATTTTAGGTTTAGGTGAAGCATTTAAAGCAGAAACTCGTAGCCCAAAAGTAAACCTAGGTATCGGTGTATATAAAGATGCACAGGGCAACACGCCAATTATGAAAGCAGTAAAAGAAGCGGAATCGCGTTTACTTGCTCAAGAAAGTACGAAAAACTATTTGGGCATTGATGGCGTACAAGAATTTAATGCACTAACACAAGAATTATTATTTGGTGCCGATTCTGAAATCATCGCTCAAAAACGCGCTAAAACCGTGCAAAGTTTAGGCGGAACTGGCGCATTGCGCATTGCGGCTGAATTTATCAAACGCCAAACAAAAGCACAAAATGTGTGGATTTCTGCGCCAACATGGCCAAACCACAATGCGATTTTTAATGCTGTGGGTATGACTATTCGCGATTATCGTTGGTATGACGCCGAAAAGAAAGCTTTAGACTGGGATAATTTAATCGCAGATTTAAGCAATGCCAGTGAAGGCGATGTGGTTTTATTACACGGCTGCTGCCATAACCCAACAGGGATCGATCCAACCCCAGAGCAATGGCAAGCCTTGGCTGATTTATCCGTGAAAAACGGTTGGTTGCCACTATTCGACTTCGCTTACCAAGGTTTAGGCAATGGTTTAGATGAAGATGCGGTTGGATTACGCACATTTGCGAAATGTCATAAAGAATTATTAGTTTCAAGCTCATATTCTAAAAACTTCGGTTTATATAACGAGCGTGTCGGTGCCTTTACCTTAGTTGCGGAAAATGCCGAAGTGGCAGCTGTGGCTTTAACTCAAGTGAAAACTATCATTCGTACCATTTATTCAAACCCGGCTTCACACGGTGCAGCAACAGTGGCAACTGTATTGTCTGACGCTAAATTGCGTGCTGAATGGGATGCGGAACTCACAGAAATGCGCAATCGTATCAAACAAATGCGTGGTAAATTTGTGGAATTATTGAAAGAATTCGGCGCACAGCAGAATTTCAATTTTATTACTGAACAAAATGGTATGTTCTCTTTCAGTGGCTTAACCGCAGAACAAGTTGATCGCTTAAAAGACGAATTTGCGATTTACGCTGTTCGCTCTGGTCGTATCAACGTGGCGGGTATTACCGAAGATAATATTCGTTATTTATGTGAAAGTATTGTAAAAGTACTTTAATACAAAAATTTGAAAAAAATGACCGCACTTTTGTGCGGTCTTTTCGTTTATCGAGCCTTGGAATTAGCTCTCTGGATATTCTTCAATAACCACAGGAATCGTTATTTCTTGATTATGACGCAGCACTAACAACGGCACTTTGGTATTTGGACGAGTATTGCTGATCAGATCCATTAATTGCGATGGGGATTTAATCTCTTGCCCTGCATATTTTAAAATGACATCATTTTCCCTTAGCCCAGCTTTCTGCGCAGGGCCACCAGGTTTAACCGCATCAATTTCAATGCCCATACCATAATCACGCTCTTGACCATTGCTATATAAAATATTGGTGCTCACCCCTAAATAGCCGCGAATCACACGTCCATCACGCAAAATGCGGTGCATTACATCATTAACCACCGTGATCGGAATCGCAAAACCTAAGCCCTCTGCGGTTTCCATTTCATTCTTACCGATAGTCAATGTATTAATGCCGATCAATTCCCCTAGAGAATTAATTAACGCGCCCCCTGAATTGCCGCGATTAATCGATGCATCGGTTTGAATAAAATTTTGCCGCCCGACAGTTTCACCGATGGCGTTGCGCCCTGTACCACTGATGATCCCTTGCGATACACTTTGCCCCAAGTTGTAAGGATTGCCAATGGCTAACGCCACATCGCCCACATGAACTAAACGATCGGGATTTTGTGGAATGGTGGGCAGGTTTTCTCCGTGAATACGCAACACCGCAAGATCAGTCAAACTATCAACGCCCACTAATGTGGCTTCATAAGCGCGGCCATCTTGCAGCAAAATGATCACCTGATCGGCAAGCTGGATCACATGTTTATTAGTCACCACCAAGCCATCAGCCGACATAATCACGCCAGAGCCCAATTCGTTGGTTGTGACTTCGCCTGCATCTAAATTATTTTCACTGGTGAAAGATTGGTTATACACATTCACCACCGCTGGCGAAGCTAAGCGAACGGCATTTTTAAAGGAAAATACTTCATTCGTTAATTGCAACGGCTGCCCACCTGTAAAACGCGGTAGCACAAAAAGGATCAATGCCGCACAAACTAAACCAATCAAGGCGGCGTGTAATAATTTCTTAACCATTCGTCTTCCTTATATAGGTTGTTTTTAAATCATCGCCAATTTTGACCGCACTTTTGAGCCCCCATAATGGCGCATCTTTTAATTGCGTCAAATGTGGCAATTGGCATAAACCGCGGGCTTGGTCGCCTAGCAATTTCGGCGCAATGTATAAGATCAACTCATCCACTAAATTTTCTTCAATTAACGCGCCCGCTAAATTCGCTCCTGCTTCCACCCATAACGAATTAATTCCACGAGCGCCAAGTTCTGACATTAAGGCAGAAAGTGCGGTGAAATTTTCCGCTGTTTTTAACACAATTTGCTCACAAAAATCGGGAAACGGGCTTAAATCACGTTCTTGATTGCCTACAAGCCAAACTGGCGAATGAGTTTGGAATAATTGATGATGTGGCTGCACACGGTGATGAAAATCTAAAATCACACGAACAGGCTGACGCACGGCGTGCTGCGTATATTCTTGCTGAATATCCGCTGGCAACTGTGCCCAACGCACATTTAAGCTGGGATTATCCATCTCAACAGTCACGCCCGTAGATAAAATTGCCGAGGCCGCCGCACGCCCCACTTGCACATCGGCACGCGCAGCTTCCCCTGTAATCCATTGGCTTTCGCCATTTGCCATTGCCGTTCTACCATCAAGGCTCATCGCTAATTTTAATTGAACAAAAGGTTTGCCCGTGCGCATTCGTTTGAGAAACCCTTGATTCAGCATTTCAGCTTTTTCTGCCAATAATCCCACCGCACTTTCAATGTCCGCATCCGCCAACATTTTGAGTCCGCGCCCTGCCACTTGCGGATTAGGATCGGGCATTGCGGCAATCACTTTTTTCACGCCCACTTGAATTAGCCCTAAAGCACAAGGCGGTGTTCGCCCATAATGTGAGCAAGGCTCAAGTGTGACATAAGCGGTGGCGCCTTTTGCTTTTTCCCCTGCATCACGCATCGCCATTACTTCGGCATGGGGCTCGCCTGCTTTAAAATGAAACCCTTTGCCCACAATTTCGCCGTCTTTCACAAGCACACAGCCCACCGCGGGATTTGGCGTTGTGGTGAAACGCCCACGCTGTGCTAAATCTATCGCGATTTGCATAAATTCATGATCTTGCGGGGTAAATGTCATCATTATTCCTTTAATTTTTCAATTTCTTTTGAAAATTCATTGATATTTTCAAAACTTAAATAAACAGAAGCAAAGCGAATGTAAGCTACTTTATCCAATTTTTTCAATTCATCCATGACCAAATTACCAACTAATTTGCTCGGCACTTCTCGCTCGCCCGTGGCTTGCAATTGATGAATGATGTGCCCAACAGATTTTTCAACATCATCTTCACTCACAGGGCGTTTTCCCACCGCATGTTGAATACTGCGGCGTAATTTATCTTCATTAAAAGGTTCACGCAAACCATCGGTTTTTATAATTTTAGGGGTGATTAATTCTGCGGTTTCAAATGTGGTAAACCGCTCGCGACAGTTTGTGCATTCACGGCGACGGCGTACTTGATAACCTTCCGAAACTAAACGACTATCAATCACTTTGGTTTCTTCAGTGGAACAAAATGGGCAATGCATAATTTTTTCCTTAAAATTGCAAAAATTCTGACGTAATTTTTGATGTAAATTTGACGTAGTCTAGCAAAATTTACATTAATTTACGATATGATAATCCCACTCAATAAATAAGGAGGAACAATGAAAGTAACGACTTCTGCCATTGTGAATGGCGTATTTGAAGATAAATATGGAAAACGTGGGAGCCAATTCAGCCCAAATGGTATGCCAACCTATTCCATTCCTTTTGAAATCCATAATGCCCCAGCAGGGACAAAATCTTTTGCGGTGGTGCTAGAAGATAAAGATACGATCACCGCTAGCGGTTTTGTTTGGATTCACTGGCTGATTGCAAATCTTGAACGCACCGCGGTGACTGAAAATGAAAGCCAAACGGCGGTGGATTTTGTGCAAGGCGCAAACAGTTGGGCGAGTGCGCTTGGGAATTTCAATATTGAAGAAGCCAGTGCTTACGGTGGCATGGCGCCGCCAAATTGTTTACACCGTTATGAACTGATTGTTTATGCATTAGATTGTAAACTTGATTTAGCCAAAGGCTTCCGTTTCAACGATCTGCATTTTGCATTGCAAGGGCATATTTTAGATCAAGCGGTTGTAATGGGAACTTATGACGTATAACACAAGCGTTAATACCGTAAATTGCCACAGATTTTATGTGGCTTTTTTATTTTTCCCCTTGCATTTTTCACAAAATACCATACTATTTAACTCAGAATTAAAACCGACTTAAACCATAAGGATTTATTATGTCATTTGCAAATCAAAAAATTGGTGAAATTGCCGTCGCCGTACCTGGCGCAACTAAACTTTTTCGTGAATATGATTTAGATTTCTGCTGCGGCGGTTCTGTCGAATTAGCAACAGCGGCAGCTAAAAAAGAGGTAGATCTCGCAGAATTAGAAGCGCGTTTAGCCCAACTACAACAAACCGCAGAACCTGAAGAAAAGGATTGGACTCAAGCCAGCTACGATGATTTCACTGCCTACTTAGTGAGCCGTTTTCATGACGGACACCGCGCCCAATTACCAGAATTAATTCAACTAGCTGAAACCGTAGAACGCGTGCACGCAGATCGCAAAGATTGCCCTGCTGGCTTGAGTGTAGAATTGCAAGCTATTTTTGATGAATTAAGCCAACACATGATGAAAGAAGAACAAATTTTGTTCCCAATGATTCGTGCGGGCAACTATGCGATGGCTTGCATGCCAATTCGCGTGATGGAAATGGAACACGATCAAATGGGCGATCAACTAGAAACATTGAAATCGATCACCAACAATGTTACCGCACCTGATGACGCTTGTTCGACATGGCGCACGCTTTATATTGGCGTGGGCGCATTTATTGAAGATCTCATTCAGCACACCCATTTAGAAAATAATATTTTATTCCCGCGTGTGCGTGCAGATGCATAATTGCAATACCCAATAACAGCACATAATAATAACCCATAAAAAATGGTGCGTAGTCTATACGCACCATTATCTTGCCAATAAATCCAACCCATCATTTCATTAGCCCATTAGCATTTCCATTAAAGACGATTTTCACATAAAACTTGCAAAATTTTGACCGCACTTTTGTGCTATTCATACGCTTTAACGGATACTTTTTCTAAATACGATCTCGTCATTATTATCAACAAGGCTATGTTTTAATAATGTGTTGATTTAATATTTAACAAAATATCATATAAACCCTATAATCAATACTAATTTCCCCACATGATACAGAACCTTTAGGTAATTCATCTATAAAGCTATCTTTAAAAATTTTTTCTTCTTTTGTATAAAAATTTAGGGGCTGACGTAGATTAGCCCTAAATTTCACACCATTTTCGCAATGTTTTTAGCTGCATTTTGGGTGTTCCAAAGTTAAACCGAAATTCACATTCC
>NZ_QENU01000009.1 GCF_003096995.1 Alitibacter langaaensis DSM 22999
GGAATGTGAATTTCGGTTTAACTTTGGAACACCCAAAATGCAGCTAAAAACATTGCGAAAATGGTGTGAAATTTAGGGCTAATCTACGTCAGCCCCTAAAATAATTAGTTAATCAAAGCTACTCATTAGAGTAGCTTTTCTTTCGCTCACTAATAAGAGAGAATTTTATGCGTTTATTTTCATTAAAAACGTTTCTTTTTTCGACCGCACTTTTGTCATTGGCCGCCTGTTCCACACTCGGCGAAAATGAATATGACGGCATCGGTTATAAAGGGCAGCTCAACGATCCTATCATGGTGATTACATTATTAAGCGAACAGCAGCGAGAATGGGGTGGTACACCTTATGTTCTCGGGGGAAACACCCGTAATGGCGTAGATTGCTCTGGGTTCACTCGTGTTACATTTATAGATCGCTTTAATATCCAATTGCCGAGAACCACAACCGAACAATCAAAATATGGCAAAAAAGTGCCGAAAAACCAAATCCAGACAGGAGATTTAGTGTTTTTCAAAACTGGACGCGGGCCTAATGGCTATCATGTCGGAATTTATGTGAAAGATGATAAATTTTTACACGCATCAACCAAAGGCGGCGTCATTTATTCTTCGCTAAACAATCCTTATTGGCTTAAAACATTTTGGCAGGTAAGACGTATCTAATGACAGATTTTACTTTTTTTATTTATGACTACGAGAGCTTCGGGGTTAATCCTGCAAGCGACCGTCCAGCGCAATTTGCAGGCATTCGTACGGATAAAGATTTCAACATTATTGGCGAACCTGTGATGCTATATTGCAAACAAACGAATGATTATTTGCCCAGTCCAGAAGCGGTATTGGTCACTGGTATTACGCCACAAGAATGTAATGAAAAAGGCGTGCCAGAGCCTGAATTTGCTGCTCGAATCTTAGCTGAATTTAGCCAACCCAACACCTGCGTGATGGGCTTTAATAACATTCGTTATGACGATGAAATGACGCGCTATACCTTTTATCGCAATTTTATCGATCCTTACGAATATAGTTGGAAAAACGGCAATTCTCACTGGGATTTATTGGATTTAGTCCGTGCCTGTTATGCACTGCGCCCAGAAGGGATAGAATGGGCGTATGACGATGATGGCATGCCAAGTTTTAGGCTAGAAAAGCTCACAGAAGTAAACGGAATCGCACACGAAAACGCGCACGATGCGATGTCTGATGTGTATGCGACCATCGCTATGGCAAAATTAATTAAAGAAAAACAGCCAAAACTTTTCCAATTTTTCTTTGAAAATCGCGGAAAAAGGGAAGTCGAAAAACTTATTGATACAGCGGAAATGACGCCATTAGTGCATGTCTCTGGTATGTTGGGCAATTATCGTGGCAACTGCACTTGGGTTTCGCCAATTGCTTGGCACCCAACCAATCAGAATGCGGTGATTGTTTGCGATTTGGCGCAAAATATCAATGACTTATTGATGAAAAGTGCGGTCGAATTACGCGAAAATTTATACACGAAGAAATCAGAATTGGAAGAACAGGGCGTTTTACCCGTTCCACTAAAACTGGTGCATATCAACAAATGCCCAATTCTTGCCCCTGCGAAAGTGTTATTGCCTGAAAATGCGGCAAGGCTAGGTATCGATCGTGAATTTTGCTTAGCGAACTTAAAAAAATTGCGAGAAACGCCCGAAGTGCGGTCAAAAATCGAAGAGATTTTTAAAGAAAATCGCCAATTTGAACGAAGCGATAATGTGGAAACGGAACTCTATAACGGCTTTTTTAGCCAGAATGATAAAAACAATCTCGCTATTTTGCGCCAATTATCGCCGGATAAATTAGCAGACCACGGGCTAACCTTTGAAGATAAACGCATTCCAGCATTATTGCTTCATTATAGAGCTCGCCATTTCTTCAAAACGCTAAATAGAACAGAGCAGTTGCAATGGGAGCGTTATCGCCGTAACAAGCTAGAAAAAAACGTATTAGATTTTGAGCAACGAATGCAAAACCTAATTCAAGAATATGCAGGCAATGAAGAAAAATTACAGTTACTGCATCAGGTATATGAATATGCCACCAAGTTGTTATAGAAAATTATAATTCTGTGACAGCATAACAAAAAACATTGGTAATAAATATTGCCAATGTTTTTTTATTTTCAAGGATCCTCCAAAAGAATGAACATGCAGATACCAAACTAAAACAATACATGGTACATACACAATTTAAAATAGATGATAACGCTACGCAAAAAATAGAACGCTTTATCAATAAACCCTCACAAAATTCTCTCAAATTTCACCATTAAAATCATTCTTCCATCAAAAATCTATCCACAATAAATGACTTGTTTAGCTAGTATTTTTACAAAATCCAATTAATAACTTCAGTTTTTAAATCTAAATAAGTCAGTAATCCCAATATTTGTACCTGCCAAGCAAGATCTAATGGTTGTTGATAAGTCTGTGATTTATTTGATCCGTAGTATTCCCTAATCTTATAACTAAATTCGCATAATGTATATTATGTTAAATAAACTATTTATTATGTCACAAATTACGACTTTTAACGGTGCTCTTTTAAGTTAAATTGTTAATTTGAAGAAATGGGATTTTTATGAATGGAGAATTTAGAAATAAAAATTGATAACGCTACGCGAAAAATAATCAGAGTTTGGCATGATTCTATGCCAGATTTTGCCAAAATGAATTTATTTTTATGTGGCATTTTTTTAGGGGAAAATTTTAGATTTTAAGCATATGACTTTTCTGATTTTATAGATTGACTATTAGATGACAATCAATGAAGAAAAATAATTGCTCATTTATTAGATTTGAAAATTCTAATCATCATATTTTTATCGTAACTATTTTTCGGACGATGAAAATTACAATTATTTCTAACTACTTTTTTCACATAATTTACAATCGATTTTGTGACGTTGTCATGAATAATAATTTAGAATTTTAGAAATTGGCGTTTTTGGTATGTGTATGGCAATAATTGAATTGAAAACTTTTAGTTATTATCCAGAATGCATCTACTTTATTTTAGCCTGCATTGCTGTTACATTTGTCCTAGTTTTGTATTCTCATTCATCGGCAAATCATGCCGCCAATGAATGCGATTAATTTTGAATATAACGCTCATTGCTAAGGAGCTTATCACATGATGTTATTGCCCTATTTTGAAAATCCAGATATCTTACACGTTAATACCACGCCTCATCATGCTTATTTTATTCCCTTTGCCAAAGACGAAACTGCTAATCAATTTGCCCGAGAAACTTCGTCTTTTTTCACCGCACTTTCGGGCTGTGATTGGGCGTTTAACTATTATATTAGCGTGAAAAATTTGCCTGACGATTTTCTAACCCAACCGTTACCGCACAAAATCCCCGTGCCATCAAATTGGCAAAATCATGGCTTCGATCATCATCACTATACGAATATTCACTACCCTTTTCCATTTGATCCCCCTTATGTGCCGATGGAAAATCCTTGTGGGCATTATCGTCATCATTTTTCACTTAGTAAACAGCCTAATAAGCGTTACCTGCTGAATTTTGAAGGTGTGGATAGCTGTCTATTTGTCTATGTAAATCAACAGTTTGTGGGTTATGGACAAATTAGCCACTGCACAAACGAATTTGATATTACCGATCAACTTAATTCAGGGGAGAACCAATTAGATGTAGTCGTATTGAAATGGTGCGATGGGAGTTATTTGGAAGACCAAGATAAATTTCGTATGTCAGGCATTTTTCGCGATGTATATTTGCTCACTCGTGATGAAAATTATCTGCAAGATTTCTTTATTCGCACCCAACTAACTGATGATTTCAATCAAGCGCAGATTCGCATTGAAACGCAATTTGTAGGGCAAAAACAAACCATCGATTTTCAGCTATTTAACCCTCAAGGAACGCTGATTTGCCAGCAAAGTGCGGTCGATTTTGCGATTATTTTGGATAATCCTGTTTTATGGAATGCGGAAAATTCACAGCTCTATCGTTTGGTGATGACTGTCGGTAACGAGCAAATTGAGCAAAAAATTGGTTTGCGCCATATCGAAGTCAAAAATGGCATATTACGATTAAATGGCGAAGCGATAAAATTCAAGGGCGTAAATCGCCATGATAGTGATCCAAAAACGGGTTATGCGGTTAGCCGTGAGCAGGCTTCGCTCGATTTACAGTTAATGAAACAGCATAATATTAATGCGATTCGCACCGCTCACTACCCTAATTCCCCTTGGTTTAGTGAAATGTGCGACCACTATGGTTTCTATCTGATTGCAGAAAGCGATATTGAATGCCACGGTGCGAGTATGCTTTATGTGGAAACGCCAGAACAAAGCATTCTGTTAAATGATCCGCGCATTAATCACGATGAAAAAATGCGCCAGCAAGCTATCGATAATTTCTGCTATTTTGCACGCAATCCTGCCTATAAATCTGCGATTTTAGACCGCACTTATGCCAATGTAGAACGTGATAAAAACCGCACATCAGTTCTTATTTGGTCATTAGGTAATGAAAGTGGCTATGGCGAAAACTTTGAAGCTGCCGCCGCTTGGATTAAACAGCGTGATTGCTCTCGTTTAGTACACTATGAAAGTTCCATTTATCAACATAGCGAGCATCAAAATGATTTAACCCATTTAGATTTTTATAGTGAAATGTACCCTGCAACCGAATCGCTCGACCGCTATTTCTCTCAGCCACAATCAAAACCTTACCTATTATGCGAATACAGCCATGCGATGGGCAATTCCAACGGAGATGCCGAAGATTATTGGCAAACCTTTGAAAAATATGCAGGTTCTTGTGGCGGTTTTGTGTGGGAATGGTGCGATCACGCCCCTTATTTGCCAGATGGCTCGGGAAATGTAGGCTATGGCGGTGATTTTGGCGATACGCCCAATGACGGCAATTTCTGTATGGATGGTTTAGTGTCGCAAGATCGTCTTCCCCATAGCAATTTATTAGAATTAAAAAATGTGAATCGCCCTGTTCGTGCATTTCGGCAAGATGACAAAATTCTCATCAAAAACTATTGGGATTTCACTAATTTAGCAGAGCAAATTTTCATTCGTTATACTTGGAAAGAAAATGGCAATGTTACCCAACAAGGTGAGTTGACCATTGATTGTGCGCCAAAACAAACCGCACTATTGCCGTTATCTTTGCCTGAATATCAAGGAAAATTTACCACCCTTGATTTAGCATATATCGCAAAAAATAGCACTGAATTATTAAGTTCGCAGCATAGTTATGGCTTTGATCAAATAGTGATTTATGACAGAGATTTGGTGCGCCCAAAAATCTCTCAAAATATCACCGCACTTTTATGGCAAGTTACAGAAACAACGCAAAAATTACACATTGAAAATGGCATTTTTAGTTATCAATTTGATAAAAATAAAGGCATTTTTAGCTATATTTCTAAAAATGGCTGCGCAATAATTGAACAACCTTTAGATTTTAATATTTGGCGTGCGCCGACCGATAATGATCGTTTAATCCGTGAACAATGGCAAAATGCGGGCTATGACAAGGCTTACAGCAGAGCTTATCAAATCAGCTGGTCGCAATCTGAAAGTGCGGTCATTATTGAAGCAGATTTAGCACTTGTTGCCACTTCAAAAAGCCGAATTTTAACTTTAAAAGTGATTTATCAGATTGAAAATGCTGGGGAATTGTGCATTCAACTAAATGCTACTCGCCCAGCACATTTGCCCTATTTGCCACGCTTTGGTTTGCGGTTTTTCTTGCCTAAGCAGTTAAATAAGGCACATTATTTTGGTTATGGCGATGCCGAAAGTTATATAGACAAATATCACCTTGCTCGACTTGGGCATTATGCTGTTGATATTTCTCATTATGAAATGCCCTATTTGAAGCCCCAAGAAAATAACAGTCATTACGGCACGCATTTTGTCAGTTTAGAGAGTTTTACAATCATGGCGGATCAGCCGTTTAGCTTTAATCTGTTGCCTTATAGCCAAGAAGAAATGACAGAAAAAGTTCACTGTTATGAATTGCACGAATGTGCATCAACGGTACTTTGTGTCGATTACAAAATGAGTGGCATTGGCTCAAATTCTTGTGGCCCAGTCCTAAAACCGCAATATCGATTTAACGAAACAGAATTTAATTGTTGTTTCTATATCAGATTTTAGGTGATAAAAAAGCGAGAAAAAATCTCGCTTTTTTGTTAAAGAAGATATGGTTTTATGCCACGGTTTTGTCTTTGATTTCAGTTGTGGCAGCATTGTTCATCACTGATTTCACGCCGTTTTTTGCCCCTTCTTGTGAAGCATAATATTGGCTGCGACCAATTTCTTGGTGATTTTTTGCTTTAAGTATGAAATATGGCTGATCGCTTTTAGTTGTTCTGTATTCAAAATTGCTTTCATCACCACCATTTTTTTGTACAGATTCAATCCCATTAAGCGCAGACGCTTTGGTTTTGTATAATTCACTGGTCAAAATAATTTGCGAATTTGCCGCATATAAATTAAACATAAATTGACCATCGTTTGCGAGTTTTAACTCATACCAACCTAATGCCATAAGAGTATTCCTTCTAAAATAATGTGGGATATTCCACATGTTCATCATAGGCTTTTTTTATTGTTTTTCAATATTTTTTACAATTCTTTATAAAACAAAAGTGCGGTGAAAATTTTTCATTTTTTCACCGCACTTATTTATCTTAGAAGCTTAGTTTTAGGCTTATTGACTACTCTGTTGCGCCAAATCCGCGTAAACCTACAACATGTACATGTTCTTGGTTGCCTGAGATTTTACGCACCAATTTATAGGTTGTTCCTTTTTCTGGGCTAATATTTTCAGGGGCGGCAATAAGCAATTGCATATCCAAACGTTCGCACAATTCAAATAGTGTGCTAATGGATTTGCCGTCCAAACGTGCCGCTTCATCTAAGAATAATAAACGGCAAGGTAAAATATCTTTACCGCGCAGACGGCGGCTCTCTTCTTCCCAACTTTGCACCACCATTAATAGGATTGACATCCCAGTACCAATCGCTTCCCCTGTGGATAACGCGCCACTTTCTGCACGCAACCAACCGTCGGCGCCACGATACACTTCCACTTCCAAATCGAGATAATTGCGGTAATCCAACAATTCTTCACCGATAGTTTGCGCTGTGCGCTGCCCCATATCAATATGTGGATTTAAGCGTTGATACAATTTCGCAATGGCTTCAGAGAAAGTCATTCGGTTGTCAGTGAAAAGATCTTGATATTCTTCTTGTGTGCCAGATAGCGCATCTAACAACATTGCGTGTGTATCACGAATATTCACCACTAAACGCACAGATTTCACTTGACCAAAGGCGATATTTTGCAAGCCTTGGTTCAACATACGAATACGATTTTGTTCACGCTGAATGGTTTTGCGCATAATATTCGCTACCGATTCAGAACTAATCGCCAATTTTTGTTCACGGCTAGTTAATTCATCGGTTAAGCGGTTAAGCTCAATTTCCATTTGTTCAATCGCATCAATCGGATCATCTGTTTTGATGATGTCTTGACGAATACGCTCACGCAAATGTTGATACACGGCAATAAAGAAACGCACTTTGTTTTCTGGTTTACGGCTGTCTTCAGAAAGGCGTAACGCATCGCGCAAATATTCATTGCCCGCCACCGCTTGGCGCAATGCCCCCAAGGCTTTATCCGACATAGAACGCAAATCATCCGCGGATAAATAAGCCAATTCTCGGCGATTCAGGCGTTTTTCCACATCAGAATTACGCGATAAACGCAACACCACACACCAACTTACTTTCGCCGCAACCACCAATTCACGTTGTTGTTTGTAATCACGTTCTGCTTTACGAATACGGCGGCTTAAGTTTTCCGCATCACTTTCAATTAAGGTTAATTGTTTTTCTACATAAGAACGGCGTTGACGGCTAGTTGATAATTGTTGATGCAATTCATCTTTGCGTAAACGTGCGCGCTCTTCTGCGCCTGCATCGGCACGAACGCCAAGCTCATTCACTTCGGTTACTAACTCTTGCAATAATTGATTTTTACTGCTTTGTGAACTTTGTAATTGAATGAACACTTGATTGTACTGCGCAAATTGCGCTTGTTTTTGGCGCACTTGTTCACGCTGTGCATCACGTTGCGCTTGCAGCTGTTCTAAGCGCGAACGTAATTGTTCATTTAAGCCATTCGTTTCTGTTTGCACATTATCTTCATAGCTAAAATGGGTTTTACGTTGCACCACATCCGCCAAGGCAAACACTTTTTGTTGCACTTGTTTTTGCATATTAATCGCTTGAGCCAAGTCTTCTTTCAAACGATCATAGTTTTCGGGATCACTCTGCAGCGTATTAGCGATTGGCTCTAATTGCGACAAAGACGCACCATATTGGCGAATAAAGAGTTCATCTTGCTCTGCAATATCTAATTGCTCACGACATTCTTCAATGCGGTCAAGCAAGCTGTCATCAGCGATAACTGCGAGTTGAGGAATCAATTTATTCAACAATTGCATCCGCTCTTTGGCGCTATCCAATTTCAAGCGTATTTGTTGTTCGCCTGTTGAAAGTGCGGTCAATTCACGCTCAATTTCATTGCGTTCAACGTTGATTTCGTGCATCAACTCTTCAGGATTTGGTAAGAATGCCAATGCCAAATGCAAACTAATAAACTGGCTGAATTGGCTATGAATACGTTGGCATTTTTGCACATCAAATGCCACTTGTGCATATTCTTCTGCCACTTCATCACGCTGAATTTCAAGTTCCGCCAGGTGTTTTTCGCGGGCAGCACGGCCAAATAATGGAATTTCAGGGAATTTAGAATAACGCACTTCGCGTTCAGAGACCTGAACCACCACACCGTGCTCTAATTCTTGGGCGGAAAGCACGCTATCATCAAATGCCGCAGGGTCGCCTTCGATAAGATATAAATCATCTGGGCAATCATCAATGGTTGCCAGCTGCGCTTTCACCGATTGAATATCACGCACCACAATGGCATGGCGCGCTGGTCCATAAAGTGCGGAGAAATATGGCGCATCTTCAATGGCAACATCATCATATAATTCCGATAACAGCACGCCACCAAAACGTTCAGCAAGCACATTCAAACGTGCATCTTCAGAACCGTCTGGTTGGCTTAAACGTGAGATTTGTTCATCTAATTTTTGACGTTTTTGCTCTAATTTATCACGTTGAATTGACAACTCGCGCTCTTTGGTAACTTGCGCTTGCATGAAATTCATCACATCTTGGCTGTCTTCAAAATGCTCGCCAGATTGTTCTTCCAAACGTTCTAAAGCCGCTTGAGCCGTGAGCCACGCAGGGGCTTTTGCGGCATTTTCATTATAAGCGGCATTCAGTTGCTCGCGTTTTTGACGCAACGTTGAGCGGTTTTCCACTTGCTCTGAAAGCTCTGCCGACAAGTCTTCTACCAGCGCATCCTGCTCATGATAAAATTCTTCCAATTCATCAGCGGTTTCAAGCTGCGTATTCGCGCGTTGATTAAAATCTTTTAATAATTTGACCGCACTTTGTTGTTGAGCATAACGTTGTTCCAGCTCATACAATTTAGCACGTAGTTGCGGTGTTTGTGCGGCTTGCACTTTTTGGGTTGGATATTCACGCAATAGCTCTTTTGCACTTTCCCAAGCCGCAGAACGTGGCACATCGCCTGCAATTTTGCAGACCAATTGATACGCTTTATCGAATTGTGATTTTGCCGTTTCTGAGATTGACATTTTTTGTTCAAGCTCAAGTACACGTTCGGTTAAGGTTTCAGCTTGTGCGGCAAATTCTTCATGGTATTCGTCCACATTTTTCACTGCAAGATCTGCCAAACCACATAATGTTTTTGCTTTTTCTAAGGCGTGGATAGCCTGTTGATATTGCAATGCGCGGGTTTGTTGAGCATCTAGCGCCTGTTGATAATCCGCTAATTGGCTGCGAATTTGATCCACTTCGCTATCAAGTTGCTCAAATTGTGCTTGGCTTTCTTCAAGCTGTTCATTGGCTGTTTCCACAACCATTTTTTGCTCTTCAAGCTTTTCAGTTAACTCATTGACATCATCTTGATAACGTTCAATTTTTTCTTGATGGCGCAACGCATTCAGCACCAAATTTAAATGGTCTGTTGCACTTTGGTGATCCACTTCAAGCACTTTTTCGCTTTCTACTAATTCTGCCGCTTCACGACTTAAATCAATCAAACGATGCTGCGCTAAATTTTGTTCTGATTTTGCGCTGTACCATTCTTTTCGGAAATTCAATGCGGTTTCGATATTTCCCTGACGCTCGTTAGCATTACGCATATAATCAGACGCCACATAATTGGTGGTTTCAGTGATTAAATGCTTGAATAAATCGCGGTCAGATTGGGTGACTTTAATCGCTTCTAGCGTCATACGGTTTTCACGCAACGCCGATTCCATATCTTGGAAAGCCTTACGCACGCCTAAATTTTCAGGCAATAAATAATCACGTAATGATTTGGTAATGGCGCTTGAAATCCCGCCATAAAGCGAGGCTTCAATTAATTTATAGAATTTGCTGCGATCCGATGAAGAACGAAGACGTTTTGGAATCACACCAAGATCAAACATCATGCCATGATAATCAGAAATGGAATGATATTGTTTAAACTGTCCGCCAATTTCCTCAATTTTGTCTTTTAATTCTGTTAAATTGAGCACTTTGGCTTGGCGATCATTAACCACTTCGGTGAAAAGTGCGGTCGGATTTAACGATAATTCGATCCCTTGTAAACTAAAGGTTTTAATATCGACTTTTTTATCGCGCCCTGCCACTTGCTGCAAACGCGCTCCCACGATAACACGCTGATGGCGAGAGTTAATGCAATCAAGCACCGCATAACATACACCTGGGCGTAATTTACCGTGCAAGCCTTTATCGCGTGAACCGCCGCTTGCTCCTGCTTCCGTTGTGTTGCGGAAATGTAGTAAGGTTAAATCAGGGATTAAGGCGGTCACAAAGCCTGCCATGGTCGTTGATTTACCCGCACCGTTACCGCCCGAAAGCGTGGTCACTAATTCATCTAAATCAAAGGTGCGCGCGAAAAAACCATTCCAGTTAATCAAGGTTAATGAACGGAATTTACCACGTTCTACGCCAGCTGGCGGCGCAAAGGGGGAAAGTGCGGTCAAATTTTCGAGAGTTTCTTCTTGTTGTTCAACCTCATTGATGACTTCATCGGCTTCAAGCACATCTTGCTCTAATTCAAATTCCGCCATTATTCCACTCCTTCTTGATTATCTTCATCTTCAAAATCTTCTTCATTATTGACCGCACTTTCATTATTTAATGCACCTTTTTCTGCGAAAAGTGATTCAGGTGTTGCCGCTTCACCATCACGAATTAAGCGTAATTGCGCTTCACGCGGGTCTTCCCCACCTCGCACTTCGGCACCAAAGCGGAAGACGGATTCAGAAATTGTAAATTTACCGCTATTTTGCTCGCCGACCGTATGCAACATGCCTAAACGGCGTAAACGCCCAATTGCCGCGCGCACTTTTTCTGCCAATTTTTGTTTATCTAAATCTGAACCGCTGGCACGCAAGTTAATGGCTTTTAATAATTTGGCTTCATCGGCAAGATTTAACAATTCGTCATACACGTCTTGTACAGTAAAAATCCCTTGTTGCGCCAAGCGTTCTGGGCTGAGATAGAGATAACATAATACTTTGCCCACCAGCATTTCTAATTCACTTAACACCGAACGCGCAATTAATGTGGTCGCTTTTGGGCGCAAATAGAAAAAGCCCTCTGGCGCACGAATTAATTCCACATTGTAGCGGCGATAAAAACTGTCCAATTCATTTTGGAAATCCGCTAAAAATGCATAATTATCAATATGTTCTTGGGCTATATGTCTGCCCGAACGCAATAAACTATCCACCGCAGGGAATAAAGGATTGGCGATTGCTGCCGCCAATTTTGTTGAAATTAAGTCTTGAAGATTTTCGTTCATAGTTATCTTTCCGTAGGGTGGGTTTGCTCACCCACCAAATTATTCACAGTGGGCTATGCCTTGACAAGGCTCGGCAATCGCCCCCCTACGTTATTTAATTTTTCTTAAAGTTTTCTGCCGTTGTTTGGCTGATTTATAATTTTAAACAATGCTATTTTCTTGCTAGAAAACGCCTACGCTAACATCATTTATATTCATCAATCACATTGGCTTGCACTTCTGCGCCATGATGATTGATTGTCTGCCATTGCGAATAAACGCCAGAAAGATCCGTACTTGCCATACCTAAACGCACCGCCTGATCAACGATAATCCGCGCCACATCAAAATGGCGAGAAAGCGGATAATTATCCAGTTGTTGTTTTAACACTAAGCTCAAATCAATCGGTTGGTTATGCTCTCGGTGATTAATCAGCAAGGCTTGCATCGCTTCCACGATTTGATCATGTAAATCAGAAAGTTGTTCGTATTGCAATTCTTCTGGCAATTCGCCTAAGGCATCTTCATCACGCAACACAAGCTCTTCATCACGCAAATCAATTAAGCGTTCAGCCTGTGCTGTCCACAAATACCAAGGAGCATCGAAATAATGATGAATAGAATTGCGTAAACGTTGGCTGAATACCCGATTTTTATCCATATCAATGGCGGTACGAATAAATTTATGTACATGGCGGTCATAGCCTATCCAAAGATCGATAGCTTGTTGCCCCCAACTGATAATGCGGTCTAATTTCGCCTGTAAATCCACAATAAGCTGATCGATAAAATATAGCTCATCGTGGCCGATAACGCTGTCTTGAATGCGTAATAATTGGGCTTGTAATTTATCGCCCGCGGCATTTAATGTATCTTGCAATTCACGCAAATTGCCCGAAGTTTCATCTAACAAACGTTCACAGCTCGCAATTGCCGCTTGCCAATCTTTGCTCAGCAGACTGGCGATTTCTTCTTTAATGCTTTGCTGATTTTCATCCATTATGCGTTGCGACAAATCAATGCTGTCAAAAATTTCTGCCACAGAGTATTTTAACGGGGCAAACACATTACGGCGCCAATAATATTCATCTTCATTTTTGCGATTTCCCTCTTCCGCCGCTTCAGAAGCACGCTGAATTTCATCAGCCACAATGGCGAGCTGCACAGAAAGACGCAAAGCCGAAAATTCACGTTGACGAATATAATAATCGGACACGCCCACCCCTAGCGGAGTTAAGCGATAAATAGATAAACCTTCGGTGAATTCACTGCTAAAACGGTTAAGAAAACGCTGTTTGACTAATTCATTAATGGCGTTATTGGCACGCGTGGTGACCGCATCGGATAAATCGAATTCTTTGGATACTTGACGATAAATATCGACTAAATCGCTTTCTTGCATTTCCCCATCGAAACGCTCATTGTTGTAAAGCGCGATGGCGAGCAAAAAGGCTAAACGCTCGGTATTTAGGCTCAGCGAAAATTCTCGCTCTTTCGCCCAAGAGACCAGTTCTGGAATAGTTTGTGATGTTTCGGACATTGATCTTTTCTCAATACACAAAAATTTCGCTGATTATACAGTAATTTATGCCAATCTTACAGCGCGAATTTTTGACAAAATTTTTTATTTTTTGACCGCACTTAAGGCGAGTCGTTAAAAGCACGATAAACTATTGGACATTCTGTTTAATGCTAATGAATAAACCAATTCGCACGCTCCCTAATAAAACGCTTTAGCTACAATTTCACAAGCGCGCAGAACATTCTTCCCTGTCATTTTTATTGATTTTTCTAAATAACTCCGTAACATACACAGGCATTTTTTATGGCGTCATGCTTTGGCGAACTGCGCGGTTTAAGCGGATGCCTAATTTATTACAAATATACGAAGAATCAAGATGACTGAACAAACTGAAAAAGAGAAAAAACAGATTTATAACCTGAATAAACTACAAAAACGTTTACGCCGCAATGTGGGCAATGCGATTGCTGATTTCAATATGATTGAAGATGGCGATAAAGTGATGGTGTGTTTATCTGGGGGAAAAGATAGCTATACTTTATTGGATATTTTACTGAATTTAAAACTAAACGCGCCTATTCATTTTGATATTGTGGCGGTTAATTTAGATCAAAAGCAGCCGGGCTTTCCTGAGCATGTACTCCCCGAATATTTGCAATCTATCGGCGTGGAATACAAAATTGTGGAAGAAAATACCTACGGTATTGTGAAAGAAAAAATCCCAGAAGGCAAAACCACTTGTTCACTCTGCTCTCGCTTGCGCAGAGGGATTTTATACCGCACGGCCACAGAGCTTGGTGCTACCAAAATCGCGCTAGGTCATCACCGTGACGATATGTTAGCCACGCTATTTTTAAATATGTTTTACGGCGGCAAAATGAAATCAATGCCACCAAAATTGATGAGTGATGATGGCAAACATATTGTGATTCGCCCTTTAGCCTATTGCAAGGAAAAAGAGATTGAGAAATATGCAATGGCCAAAGCATTCCCGATTATTCCTTGCAATCTATGTGGCTCGCAACCGAATTTGCAACGCCAAGTGGTGAAAGAAATGCTAAACACTTGGGATCGCCAATACCCAGGACGTTTAGAAACGATGTTTTCAGCGATGCAAGATATTGTGCCATCTCACTTATGCGATCCAAAACTATTTGATTTCAAAGGCATTACTCACGGACAACAGTTAGAGGGCATTGATGGCGATATCGCCTTTGATAAAGAAGAGCTCCCTCAAATTCCTCAATTTGATGAAGACGATGAACAGCCTAATTTTGCAAGTGAAAGTTTAATTCAATTTAAAGAAGTCAATTAGCATTGAGATAAATCATCTATTTCATTCATAAAAGTGCGGCCAAAAATTGAAAAATTTTCACCGCACTTTTGTTTTTATCACAATTATTCCTATTCACTTTTTCAATCCCCATTATTTCTAGCCTTAGCACTATATCTCGTGTTTGTGACAAGGTTTATAACCTAAATTTAGTATTTAACAACGCGAAATCTTGTGGTTGATCTTAAATTATTATCTATATATAGTATGCAATGGAATTTGCAAACACTACATATAGGAATTTTGATTATGACATCCTTCTACGTAATTAAGCGTGATGGTTCGCGCGCTAGCTTTGAAATTCAACGTATTATTAACGCCATTAAAAAAGCGGCGAAAGCGGTTTCGATAGAAGACGAACGATATTATCATCATGTTGGTCAGCAAGTCTGTGATGAAATTTTCACCGATTATCAAAATGAAATTGATATTAGTCATATCCAACGAATTGTAGAAAATAAATTAATGGCAAGCGCTTATCCGCAGGTGGCGCGTGCTTATATTGAATATCGCCACGATCGTGATTCGGCTCGTGAAAAACGCAGCAAACTCACAAAAGAAATTGAAGGTTTGATTGAGCAAACCAATATGGCGGTGTTAAACGAAAACGCTAATAAAGATTCTAAAGTAATTCCGACACAGCGTGATTTATTAGCGGGTATTGTGGCAAAACATTATGCCAAACAATATTTATTGCCAAAAGATGTGGTGGATGCCCATGAACGTGGGGAAATTCACTATCACGATTTAGATTATGCGCCATTTTTCCCGATGTTTAACTGTATGCTCGTTGATCTTAAAGGCATGTTGACGCAAGGTTTCAAAATGGGCAATGCGGAAATCGAACCGCCTAAATCTATTGGCACCGCCACTGCCGTTACCGCACAAATTATCGCCCAAGTTGCCAGCCACATTTATGGCGGCACCACAATCAACCGCATTGATGAAGTATTAGCCCCTTATGTTCAGCTCAGTTATGAAAAACTGTTAAAAACGGCACAAGACTGGAATATAGCCGACCCTAAAGCCTATGCTGATACGCTGATTGAAAAAGAATGTTACGATGCATTCCAATCCTTAGAATATGAAGTGAACACTCTCCACACAGCGAATGGGCAAACACCATTTGTTACATTCGGTTTCGGTTTAGGAACCAGTTGGCAAGAACGCTTAATTCAAAAATCAATTTTGAAAAATCGTATCCGTGGCTTGGGCAAAAATCACAAAACTCCAGTGTTTCCGAAATTGGTCTTCACCATTAAAAAAGGCATCAATCAATCCCCTGCTGATCCTAATTATGATGTGAAAAAACTTGCCTTAGAATGCGCTTCAAAACGTATGTATCCTGATATTTTGAATTATGATCAGGTGATAAAAGTGACAGGGTCATTTAAAGCTCCAATGGGATGTCGTAGCTTCCTTGGCAAATATGAAGAAAATGGACAAGAAATTCATGATGGGCGCAATAATTTAGGTGTGGTGAGTTTAAATCTTCCGCGCATTGCATTAGAAGCACAGCACGATGAAAAACGTTTCTTTGAATTATTAGACCAACGTTTAGCCTTGGCGGAAAAAGCCTTAATGACGCGTATTGCTCGCCTTGAAAATACCAAAGCTCGTGTAGCCCCAATTCTTTATATGGAAGGCGCTTGCGGCGTACGCCTAAAAGCTGATGACTATGTTGCAGATATTTTCAAAAATGGACGTGCATCTGTTTCTCTCGGTTATATTGGTATTCATGAAACCATCAATGCCTTGTATAACCAAGGTCATATTTTTGATGATGAAATGCTGCGTGAAAAAGGCATTACCATTGTAAACCGTTTAAGCCAAGCCACTAAAGCTTGGGCAGAAGAAACAGGCTATGCCTTTAGCCTTTACTCCACCCCAAGTGAAAATCTGTGCGATCGTTTCTGCCGCTTAGATACAAAACAATTCGGCGTGATTGATGGGGTAACAGACAAGGGATACTACACCAATAGCTATCACTTAGACGTGGAGAAAAAAGTCAATCCATACGATAAGTTAGACTTTGAAATGGCATATCCACCATTAGCCAGCGGCGGTTTTATTTGCTACGGCGAATACCCGAATATTCAACATAATCTCAAAGCATTGGAAGATGTGTGGGATTATTCTTATGATCGGGTACCTTATTACGGCACGAACACGCCTATTGATGAATGTTATGAATGCGGTTTCACGGGCGAATTTGAATGTACCAGCAAAGGTTTCACTTGTCCAAAATGCGGCAATCACGATAGCGAAAAAGTGTCGGTCACTCGCCGTGTTTGTGGTTATCTAGGCAGCCCTGATGCAAGACCATTTAACCCCGGCAAACAAGAAGAAGTCAAACGCAGAGTAAAACATCTGTAATGGAATATGGCTTTCTTGCCTATATAGAAAATAGGAAATATGCAAGAAAGTCATTCCAAACATGCTCAATTTTATCATCAAAGAACAATATGCATTATCTCCAATACTACCCCGTTGATATCGTTAATGGCGAAGGCACTCGTTGTACACTCTTTGTTAGCGGTTGTGAGCACGCTTGCCGTGGTTGTTACAATCAAAAAAGTTGGCCATTTAGTGCAGGGCTTGAATTTGATGAAGCCATGGAACAACAAATTCTGAAGGATTTAAAAGATACGCGGATTAAACGCCAAGGCTTAACCCTTTCGGGGGGCGATCCAATGCATCCGCGCAATCTTGAAACCTTATTGCCTTTTGTGCAGCGCATTAAAGCGGAATGCCCTGATAAAGATATTTGGGTGTGGACAGGCTATAAAATTGAGGAATTAACTGGCATACAACGTCAAATGCTGTCCTATGTTGATGTAATCATTGACGGTAAATTTGAGCAATCAAAAGCCGATCCTGCCTTGGTTTGGCGCGGCTCATCAAATCAAAATGTATATCGCGTTCACAAAGAAAATCAGCGGATTGATTTTGTGCAAATTTTATAAACCGTATTAAATCATCCGCCGACAATTATCCTATCCAAACAAATGCAGCGAGTTTTGCCAAATCACTTCTTTAATTTTTTCAGGTGTTTCAGCACGCAGTTGGCATAACGCCTGAAATACATTTTCAATGCGCTCGGGGCGGTTAGGCTGCCCTTGAAAACCAAACACGGGCATATCGGGGCTATCTGTTTCCAATAGCAATCCGTCTAAAGGCAGTTTCGCAATCGCCTGCCGTGTTTTATTCGCTCGTTCATAAGTAATCGTCCCCCCTACGCCAATTTTATAACCTAAATCTAAAAATCGTTTTGCCTGTTCATAACTGCCTGCAAAACCATGCACGACACCTTTTCGGGCGACATCAATACGTTTTAGAAAAGTAAAAAGTTGGTCGTGGCTTTTTCGGCTATGCAAATTCACGGGAAAATCATATTGCTTGGCTAAATGCAATTGTGCTTCAAAAAATTGGTATTGTTTCTTCCATAGCAACGCTGCGGTTAATTCTGGCACGGCGCGCTCTAAACCTATTTCCGCTACGGCTGTTAAATTTTTGTGACGTTGTGACAAAAACTGTTCCAAACAATCCAAATCCGCTAAAGTATGTTGTTTAATATGAAGTGGATGCAATCCTAAACTATAGCGTAAATGTGCTGGATAAAGTGCGGTCAAATTTTGAATAGTTTCGAAATCTTTTCTCATCACGGCGACAATCAGAATTTTATCTACCCCGGCCGAAAGCGCATTTTGCATAAGCGTTTCTAATGGTTCTTGAGTAAATTGATGAAGATAGTCTAAATGGGTATGCGTGTCGAAAAATGATACAAATGACATAGTTTGAACCACTCTTTGTAACAAAATATTGGGCGCTATTATACACATAGATAACGCTGACTTGTGAATAAAACTTGCCGAATTTTCACCGCACTTTTAGGCGCATTTCATTGAGAAATCGGCAAATTTCAAGTACAATACGGGCCTATTTTAAGCATGAGAAAAAATATGTCTGAAATTAAATTAATCGTGGGCTTAGGCAACCCAGGCGCTAAATATGAAGGCACACGTCATAATGCTGGCGAGTGGCTGATTAATGAACTTGCTAGAATGCACAATGTCAGCTTGAAAGAAGATTCAAAATATTTTGGTAAAACTGCCAAAATTTCCACCGCACTTGGTGATGTTTGGTTGCTTGTTCCAACCACATTTATGAATTTAAGTGGTAAAGCCGTTGGTGCTTTGGCGAATTTTTTCCGTATCAAACCAGAACAAATTGTGGTGGCGCACGATGAATTGGATTTACCCTGCGGAGTTGCCAAAATCAAGCAAGGCGGCGGACATGGCGGGCATAATGGCTTAAAAGATATCGTTGCTGCATTGGGGAATAACAACAACTTTTACCGTATTCGTATCGGTATCGACCACCCAGGCGCGAAAGAATTAGTGGCAGGTTATGTATTAAGCAAAGCAGCACCGCAAGATCAAGAAAAAATTAACGCTGCTATTGATGAAGCAAGCCGTTGCCTTGAGATTTGGTTCAAAGACGGCGTAACCAAAGCAACTAATCGCTTAAATAGCTTTAAGGCATAAATAAAAGATTTTCTCTCAACGACAAAATCTATTTCACACAATATAACGAAGAATTTAACCAATACGAATTCAACTAATAGGAAAACAAAAATGGGATTTAAATGTGGTATCGTGGGTTTACCAAACGTGGGTAAATCAACATTATTCAACGCATTAACAAAAGCAGGTATTGAAGCGGCAAACTACCCTTTCTGTACCATTGAACCGAACACAGGTGTCGTGCCGATGCCCGATCCGCGCTTGGATGCATTAGCTGAAATCGTCAAACCTGAACGAGTGCTGCCCACCACAATGGAATTTGTGGATATCGCAGGCTTAGTGGCTGGCGCAAGTAAAGGCGAAGGCTTAGGAAACAAATTCTTAGCCAACATTCGTGAAACAGACGCCATTGGCCATGTTGTGCGCTGCTTTGAAAATGATGACATCGTGCACGTTGCGGGCAAAATTAGCCCCGCTGATGATATTGATATTATCAACACAGAACTTGCGCTTGCAGATTTAGACAGCTGCGAACGCGCTATTCAACGTTTACAAAAACGTGCCAAAGGTGGCGATAAAGAAGCAAAATTTGAATTGTCTATTATGGAAAAAATCTTACCTGTGCTTGAAAACGCGGGAATGATTCGCTCTGTTGAGTTAGACAAAGACGAATTGCACGCCATCAAAGGGTATAATTTTTTAACCTTAAAACCAACAATGTACATTGCTAATGTGAATGAAGACGGTTTTGAAAATAATCCTTATCTAGATCAAGTGCGTGCGATTGCGGAAAAAGAAGGTGCAGTTGTTGTGCCTGTTTGTGCGGCAATTGAATCGGAAATCGCAGAACTTGACGATGAAGAAAAACTCGAATTTTTACAAGATTTAGGCATTGAAGAGCCTGGCTTGAACCGTGTAATTCGTGCAGGCTACAAATTATTGAACCTACAAACTTACTTCACCGCTGGCGTAAAAGAAGTGCGCGCGTGGACAGTTTCTGTAGGCGCCACCGCACCGAAAGCCGCCGCCGTGATTCATACCGACTTTGAAAAAGGCTTTATCCGCGCTGAAGTCATCGGCTACCAAGACTTCATCGACAACAAGGGCGAAGCTGGCGCCAAAGAAGCGGGAAAATGGCGTTTGGAAGGCAAAGATTACATAGTACAAGACGGTGATGTCATGCATTTCCGTTTCAATGTGTAATAACTTATAGCATTTCAATCTATAAAAATAAGCAAAAATTCAACCGCACTTTTAACAAATTTGTTAAAGTGCGGTTATTTTTAGGGAAATTTATGAGATTAAAAATTCCGCCACCCTTATTATTTTTCGCTTGTGTTATTCTCATTGGATTATTACCCCCAAATGAGATTGCTCTTCCCTTAATGGTGCGTAATTTTATGGTTGGCAGCCTTGTTTTAATCGCAACCCTAATCACAGGTTTAAGCCTTTATGCTTTTTATCAGACCCGCACAACGCTACATCCGAGAAAGCTAGAGAAAACTTCATCGCTGATTACCACAGGGATTTTTCGCTTTAGCCGAAACCCGATGTATCTCAGCCTTGTCATCTGGCTGCTGGCTTGGACGTTATTTTTAGCGAATCTATGGGGGCTGATCGTTATTGTGGGCTTTATGCGCTATCTCACGCAATTTCAAATCAAACCTGAAGAACAGCTTCTTGAACAAAAATTTGGACACCTATTTTTACAATACAAACAATCTGTTAGACGATGGATTTAAGGAAAACTATGACAATTACAATTCTTGACGGCGGTATGAGCCGTGAGCTTATGCGTTTAAACGCCCCTTTTAAACAGCCCGAATGGTCTGCACTTTCCCTTTATGAAAAACCTTCTGCGGTGCAGCAAGTGCATGAAGAATTTATTGCCAGTGGCGCACAAGTTATCACCACCAACAGCTATGCTGTCGTCCCTTTTCATATCGGCGAGCAACGCTTTCATGCAGACGGCAAAATGTTGGCAGATCTCGCAGGGTGTTTAGCCAAAAGTGCGGTCAAAAATAGCGGGAAATCGATCAAAATTGCAGGATCACTCCCCCCAATGTTTGGCTCTTATCGTGCTGATTTAATCGAAAAAGATCGCTTTGCTGAAATTGCTCAGCCTATTATTGACGGGCTTTCGCCTTATGTGGATTTTTGGCTTTGTGAAACGCAAAGTGCGATTATCGAGCCGGTTTCCATTCAAAAATTGCTACCCAAAGATCATCGCCCACTCTGGGTTTCGTTCACCTTAACGGATGAACACCCAACCCCAGAACCACAATTACGTTCGGGCGAAAGCGTGAAAAGTGCAGTGGAAAAAATGATAGAAATTGGTGTCTCCGCCATTTTATTTAACTGCTGCCAACCTGAAGTGATTGAGCAAGCTTTAATTGTAACCAAACAAACGTTGCAAGCGCAAAATGCAAACCATATTCAAACCGGTGCCTATGCCAATGCCTTTGCGCCACAGCCCGAAGATGCCACCGCCAATGATGGTTTAGACGAAGTGCGTAAAGATTTAGATCCGAATGCCTATCTTGCTTGGGCAAGAAAATGGGTGGCGCAAGGCGCGAGCATTGTTGGCGGTTGTTGCGGTATTGGCAAAGACTATATCGAAGTTTTAGCGAAAAACTTAAATTAACAGAATTGCGGTGAAAATTTTTATTATTTTGACCGCACTTTGCGCACTGCAACTTGCAGACAAAAGATGAAATTCGTTCATTTTCGCAATGAAAATAATGAATTCGCTAAGGTGAGCGGAATCTGTCAAAATTTTCTTATGTTTTATTTTAGGAAATAACTATGTCAACTACGTCAAGTAGAAAAATCGGTTTGTTATCTTTAACCGCATTAGTCCTGAGTTCAATGATTGGCTCAGGCATTTTTAGTCTGCCGCAAAATATGGCTGCCGTGGCAGGCGTTGAAGGGATTTCCATCGGCTGGCTCATCACGGGTATCGGAATTATTTTCTTAGGGCTATCCTTTTTCTTTATTTCTCGCTTACGCCCAGATTTAGACGGCGGCATTTATACCTATGCCCGTGAAGGTTTTGGCGAGCTGATGGGATTTATGTCCGCTTGGGGCTATTGGTTATGCGCCACCATTGGCATCGTAGGCTATCTCACTGTTGCCTTTGAAGGCTTAGGCGTATTTACTGATACGGAAAGTGCGGTCATTTTCGGGCAAGGAAATACACTGGCTTCGTTTATTGGCGCGTCTATCATTGTGTGGCTTGTGCACGCCTTAATCGCAGGCGGAATCAAAGAAGCTGCCTCAGTCAATCTGGTGGCAACCTTTGTTAAAGTCGCGCCACTCGTGTTATTCATTATTCTCGGCGTTTATTTCTTTGATCTTGATTTATTTAAATCGGATATCAAAGCGGCATCCCTTGGTAACAGTGTCACCGCTCAAGTAAAAGATACGATGCTAATCACCCTTTGGGTATTCACAGGGGTGGAGGGCGCCTCTATTCTTTCAGCGCATGCAAAACGTAAAAGTGATGTGGGATTAGCCACGGTGTTAGGGATTTTAATCGCCCTTGCCCTTTATGTGGCGATCACTATACTTTCCCTTGGTATCTTGCCTCGCGAAACCATTGCCAATTTAGCCAATCCATCAATGGGCCCATTGCTTGATGCGATGATGGGGCCAACGGGCAAAGTCATCATCACCGCTTGCTTAATTGTGTCGGTGCTCGCCTCTTATATCAGCTGGACAATGTATTCTGCTGAAGTGCCTTATTTAGGCTCAAAAAATGGCGCATTCCCGAAAATTTTAAATAAACTTAATCAAAATGGCACACCGATCAATTCCTTGTGGTTCACAGGGCTTATCGTACAACTCTGTTTAGTTCTCGTTTTTGTTTTCGAGCAAAGCTATAACACATTGTTGCTCATTTCAACCTCAATGATTTTAATCCCTTATTTCCTAATTGGCGCTTATCTCACCAAACTAGCCTTCCAAACTCAGGCAAAATGGTTTGTGAAACTCACGGGAATTATGGCATCGCTTTACGGATTATGGATCATTTATGCTGCAGGTTTACAATATTTATTGTTATCAGTGGTGCTTTATGTGCCGGGCATTTTGCTGTTTTTATATTCCAATCGTCAATGGAATGGCAAAATTAAACTTGTTGCCTGGGAAAAAATACTGATCGCAATAATCTTAGCAATTTTCTGCTATGCGCTATATGTATTGCCAGAATTGCTAGCCGCTTAATCTGCTTAAGTGCGGTTAAAATTGAGAAAATTTTGACCGCACTTTTACTAATACGCTTGCCAATCTGTCAGTCATCCTTAAACTGTGACACAGGTCACAGTCTTTTCATCATTTTCTTTATATAATTTCTGCAGTTTTATACCACAGGAGTTATTATGAAAAAACTAACCTTTCTTTCTAGCATAATTATGCTAGCCCTAAGCCAAACAGCTTACGCCAATACCACAACAGATATTGCTGCTAAACAAGCACAATTACATGATAATTATCAACTTCAACAAGTGGTGGTGCTAAGTCGTCATAATATTCGAGCACCACTTTCTGGCAAAGACAGTAAGCTCGGTAAAGTCACTTCACATCAATGGATTGATTGGAGTGCGAACCCTAGTGAATTAACTTCTCGTGGCGGTATTTTAGAAACAGCCATGGGCCAATATTTCCGTAAATGGTTAGAATCCGAAGGGGTATTCACGGAAGGTAAATGCCCAACAGTAGATGAAATCAATGTCTATGCCAACAGCATGCAACGCACAATTGCAACGGCAGAATATTTTGCGGCAGCATTCTCGCCGACTTGTGCAGTCGAAGTGAATCATCGTTTTGCCCCAAGTAAAATGGATCCAATTTTCTTCCCTCGTTTAACCAAAACAAGCCCTGAATTTGAAGCGCAAGCGATGAAAGAAATCAATCAACTGGACAATCAAAACAGCTTAAAGGCACTAACTGAAACCTTAAAACCCTCTTTCCAAATTATTGAAAATGTATTGGATATGAAAGATTCGCCTGCTTGTAAAAATGAAAATATTTGCCAGCTTGATGACTTTGATACCAAAATGATTTTCAAACAAAATCAAGAACCCAATTTAAGTGGCTCATTAAAATTAGCGACATCCATTGCTGATGCGTTGGTTCTGCAATATTTTGAAGCCAATGATGAACAAGCTGCATTTGGTAAAAAATTATCTAGCGCTGATTGGGAAGCAATTTCCAAAGTCAAAGATGTGTATGGTGATATTTTATTTACCGCGCCAAGTGTCGCCGCCAATGTAGCGCATCCATTAATAACTTATATGAAAGATGAATTAAACGCCAAAGATCGTAAATTCACCTATTTAGTGGGGCATGATTCAAATATTGGTTCAGTCACCAAAGCTTTAGGTGTAGAAGATTATAGTTTGCCAAATACTATCGAGAAAAAAACGCCAATCGGTTCAAAATTAGTCTTTGAAAAATGGGTGAATAAACAAACTCAACAAGCCTATGTTGCAATCAATTTAGTCTATCAAACAACTAATCAGTTACGTCATATTCAACCGTTAGACTTAAAAAATAAACCGATGATCTATACATTAAAATTAGAAGGATTAACCCCAAATGACATGGGATTATATGACTTCAATGATGTGAATGCCCGATTCCAACAGGCCATTTCACAATATGAACAAATCAAATAAGTGATGAAGCATCAGTAGCATTAAGAGACATTCATACAAAAAGTGCGGTTAAAACTGAATAAGTTTAACCGCACTTTTTTAGTCTTTAAGCTCTAACGCCATGCTTTGAATTGATTAATTAAACCGTTGGTTGAGCTGTCATGGCTTGATACTTGTTCATCACCGTTCAACTCTGGGAGAATTCGGTTCGCTAATTGTTTACCTAATTCTACGCCCCATTGGTCGAAGCTGAATATGTTGAAAATCACACCTTGTACGAAAATTTTGTGTTCGTACATTGCGATCAACGCACCTAAGCTAAATGGCGTAATTTTTTGTAACAAAATAGAATTTGTTGGTTTATTGCCTTGGAAGACTTTGAATGGAACAATTTCTTTCACTTCGTCCAATGATTTTCCTGCTTTGACAAATTCTGCTTCAACTTCTTCTTTCGTTTTACCAAAGGCAAGGGCTTCTGTTTGAGCAAAGAAGTTAGATAACAATTTGCTATGGTGATCTGCTAATGGATTGTGGGTTTGCGCAGGGGCAATAAAGTCACAAGGAATTAAGGTTGTGCCTTGGTGAATTAATTGATAAAACGCGTGCTGACCATTTGTGCCCGGCTCGCCCCAAATAATTGGGCCCGTTTGGTAATTGCTGATCACTTTGCCATCTCGACCTACATATTTACCATTCGATTCCATATTTCCTTGTTGAAAATAAGCTGCAAAACGGTGTAAATATTGATCGTAAGGCAAAATCGCTTCGGTTTGTGCGCCAAGGAAGTTGCTATTCCATAAACCAATTAATGCCAATGTCGCGGGGATATTTTGTTCAATTGGCGTATTGTGGAAATGTTTATCCATTTCGTGCGCACCGCTTAATAATTGTTCAAAATTCTCAAAGCCCACAGAAAGCGCAATAGAAAGACCGATTGCAGACCACAATGAATAACGGCCGCCAACCCAATCCCAGAAGCCAAACATATTGTCAGTATCAATACCAAATTTGGCTACTTCTGTCGCATTTGTTGACAAAGCTGCAAAATGTTTTGCGATATGTTTTTCATCTTTTGCGCTAGCTAAGAACCAATCACGCGCGGAATGCGCATTGGTCATGGTTTCTTGTGTGGTAAATGTTTTTGATGCCACTAACACAAGGGTCGTTTCGGGATTTACTTTTTTCAAAGTTTCTGCGATATGCGTACCGTCCACATTAGAAACAAAATGCATCGTTAAGTGATTTTTATAAGGGCGCAACGCTTCAGTCACCATATAAGGCCCCAAATCCGAACCACCGATACCAATATTAATAACATCAGTAATGGCTTTGCCAGTGTAGCCTTTCCAATCACCAGAAATCACACGATCACAGAATGATTTCATTTTTGCTAATACGCTATTCACTTCAGGCATTACATCTTTGCCATCAACAAGCACAGGAGTATTAGCACGGTTGCGCAATGCAGTATGCAACACCGCGCGGTTTTCGGTGCGATTGATTTTCTCGCCTGTAAACATCGCTTCAGTGGCTGAAGCCAATCCGCACTCTTCGGCTAGTTGGCGTAATAATTTGAGGGTTTCTTGAGTGATTTTATTTTTGGAAAAATCCACTAAAATCTCATGATTAAAGGTTAATGAAAACGCATTAAAACGCTGAGGATTTTGTGCAAATAATTCTTGAATAGTGGTGTCAGCCAAACTTGCTTTATGCTGTTCTAAAGCTTTCCAAGCATTGGTTGTGGTTGGATTAATATTTTGCATTATGTTCTCCTGATACAAAAAATAAGTGCGGTCAAAAATACAAAAGTTTTTATATTTTGCCGTTGATTATCAAAAAAGTTAATCGATATATTCCGTTAAAACCCGTGGCGTCAATTTTGTCATCAATTCATAGCTTAAAATGCCTATATGTTTAGCCACGATTTCAATAGGCAATTCTTTGCCCCATAAAATCACTTCATCGCCGACTTTGTCTGTGCAGCCCAAGCCAAGATCCACGGTAATCATATCCATTGAAACACGTCCAACAATTGGCACAATTCGTCCATTGATAAAAACAGGCGTGCCGACTGGAATATTACGCGGATAGCCATCGCCATAGCCAATGGCAATCACGCCAATTTTAGTGTCTTCTTCACTCACCCAAGTGCCGCCATAGCCTACGGGCTCGCCTGCTTGATGATTGCGAACCGCAATCAGTGAGGAGGTTAAGGTCATCACAGGTTGTAAGCCAAATTCAGCGCTTGGCGTATCCGTTGGCGATACGCCATACATAATAATGCCTGGACGAATCCAATCTAAATGGGACGCCTGCCAAAACAAAATTCCGCCTGACGCGGCGATACAACGCTCTCCTGCTTTCCCTTCCGTTACCGTAAGAAAACGATTGAGTTGAATATTTGTGTAATCAGATTCTAGCTCATCAGCGCGGCTAAAGTGGCTAACAAAGCCTAAGTGCGGATCAATATTCGGGCATTTTTGCAATTCTTGATAAAAATAATCCACTTCATCTAAGGCGACACCTAAACGGTGCATTCCCGTGTCAATTTTCAACCACACTTTGATAGGATTAGGCAATTTGGCGGATTTTAGTGCGGTTAATTGCTCTTGGTTGTGAATGACAGTTTGAATATTATTGACGGCTAAAATCGGTAAATCTTTGGCGGAAAAAAAACCTTCCAACAACAAAATGGGTTTGATAATCCCTTTTGAACGTAACGCCAAGGCTTCTTCCAAACGTGCCACGCCAAAACCGTCCACATGCTCTTCTAAAGTGGATGCCACGAATTCAACGCCATGCCCATAGGCATTCGCTTTGACGATAGCAATCATTTTACTATTTGGCGCTTTTTGGTGGATGAGTTGAATATTATGTTTCAGTGCCACTGAACTAATTTTGGCTGTTGCTGGTTTCATATTGAACTTCTTATTTCTGATATAGCGCTGATGATGCGCAATTGACTATCATCAACGCGGTTAAGATTCGTTAGTTTTGGTATTATTAATAAATTGAACGCCAAACTATTAATATTCGTCCGACAGCTGCCATGCTTGTGGCGCATTGTCGAAACGAGAATATTGTCCTTGGAAAATCAATGGTACGCGTCCAATTGGGCCATTACGCTGTTTACCGATAATAATTTCCGCACGATTGCGGTTTTCTTCGGTTGTTTCGTGATACACCTCGTCACGGTAGATAAACATAATCAAGTCGGCATCTTGCTCGATAGAGCCAGATTCACGCAAGTCAGAGTTTACAGGGCGTTTGTCCGTGCGGTTTTCCAAGGTACGGTTTAATTGTGACAACGCCACAACGGGCACTTCTAATTCTTTTGCCAATGCTTTTAGCGAGCGAGAAATTTCGGCAATTTCAAGGGTGCGATTATCAAAACCTGGTGCACGCATTAATTGCAAATAATCCACCATAATCAAACTTAAACCACCATGCTCACGATACACACGGCGCGCACGAGAACGCAATTCTGTTGGCGTAAGGCCCGATGAATCATCAATATACATATTAGGTTTTTCGGCTAGCATTGCCATCGTGCTCGAAATTTTCGCCCAGTCATTGTCATCATTAATTTGCCCCGTGCGAATTGCGGTTTGATCAACACGCGAAAGTGACGCAAGGGTACGCATCATAATTTGTTCCGCTGGCATTTCAAGACTAAAAATCAACACAGGTTTCTCACTATGCATTGCGGCATTTTCGCATAAGTTCATCGCAAAGGTGGTTTTCCCCATAGAAGGACGTGCCGCCACAATGATTAAATCGGAAGGCTGTAAACCCGATGTTTTCTTGTCTAAATCCGCAAAACCTGTTGTGACACCAGTTAAACCTTTCTGCCCACTCATTTTGAGCATCTCAATACGATCAATGGTGCGCGCCAAAATAGCCGCAATATTCTCAGGGCCTTCATTTTCTGAGGTACGTTTTTCTGCAATGCTGAATACTTCACGCTCGGCTTCATCAAGAATTTCTTTAATGTCTTTACCTTTTGGCGAATAAGCTCGTTGCGCAATATTATTGCCCACACCGATAAGCTCTCGCAAAATCGCTTTTTCGCGCACAATATCCGCATAAGCATTCACATTCGCCGAACTTGGCGTATTTTTGGAAAGCTCCGCGAGATAGGCAAATCCGCCCACATCATCAATAACACCGCGTTTTTGTAGCGATTGATCAAGGGTCAATAAATCAATGGGGGAATTTTGACGGGCTAAATTTTCCATTTCTTGGAAAATAATTCGATGGGCGGCAAGATAAAAATCTTGGTCAATCACACGCTCAACCACATTCTCCCAATGCAAATTATTAATCATCACTGCACCAAGTACTGCTTGTTCAGCTTCAATCGAATGCGGTGGAATACTCGCTTGCGCTAGTTGACTATCACGTTCAGAAAACTGCGAAGATGTCGGTTGTTTCGCCATTTAATTAACCAATAAGACTTCATCAAAAATTAGTGCATATCATACCTGAAAATGAGATGAGATTTAAGTTAAAAGTGCGGTGAAATTTTACCGAGTTTTGAGTAGAATGAGAAAAAACTTCAAAATCTGGAATTATGTCAACGAAATCAAAACGTCCTACTCTACAAGATATTGCTAATCATCTTGGGATTACAAAAATGACCATTAGCCGTTATTTGCGTGATCCTTCAACTGTCGCACCAGAAACACAAACTCGTATCGCAAAAGCCATTGAGCAATTCGGCTATATTCCTAATAAAGCACCGAATATGCTTTCCAATGCCAAAAGCCGTGCATTTGGCGTGTTATTACCTTCTTTAACAAATTCCGTTTTTGCTGATGTGCTGAAAGGTATTGAGATTGTTGCTGACAAAGCAAACTATCAAACAATGCTTGCTCACTATGGTTATAACTTAGAGAAAGAAGAACACCGTATCAAAAGTTTACTGTCTTACAACATTGACGGCTTAATTCTGTCAGAAAATCATCATACGAAGCAAACATTAAAAATGCTAGAAATTGCCAATATTCCCGTGATAGAAATTATGGATACTTCAGAATTAGGCATTCAACAAGTGGTGGGATTTGATAATGTGGCTGCCGCACAAGCAATGGTAGAAACAATGATTCTCCGTGGTTATAAAAATGTCGTTTATTTTTCCGCTCGCCAAGACAAACGTAGCCTGTTAAAAATGCAAGGTTATACCAATGCGATGAACAAATATCATTTAGATGCCCATGTTATCAGCACGCCTGAGCCTTCGTCTTTCACGCTAGGCGCCGAATTATTACAGCGAGCATTGAAAGAACACCCTAAAACTAATGGCATTTTTTGTACTAACGATGACTTAGCTATCGGTGCGATATTTGAATGTCAACGTATGGGGATTAGCGTACCTAAACAAATGGCCATTGCAGGATTTCACGGCCACGATGTTGGGCAATCATTGAGTCCGCAGCTCGCATCGGTGATCACGCCCCGCTTGGAAATTGGAAAAATAGCTGCGCAAGAATTATTAAATCGCATTCACCAGATTCCACAACAACGCCGAATTATTGATCTTGGCTATGATATTCATCTCGGGGAAACGTTATAAATGAAAGTGCGGTCAAAATTTATTATTTTTTAACCGCACTTTGTCTGATTTATTAAATGAATGGTTTTAATGCTTGAACACAACGTTCTACAACTTCATTGAACGAACCATCAATATTAATAGGAATAACATCGGGCTCATCAGATTGAGGCTCTTCTAGGGTAGCAAATTGGCTCTTGAGCATATCTTCTTTCATATAATGCCCTTTACGTTGGCGCATTCGTTCTAAAATTAAATCATAACTGCCGTGCAACCAAATAAATTTCACATTTTCATTGCCCTCACGAATCAAGTCGCGATATTTTTTCTTCAATGCAGAGCAAACAATAATACCCACTTCACTTTTTTTCTCTAAGCTAAAGGCGGCATCACGAATACGTTCAAGCCAAGGCGCACGATCTTCATCATTTAATGGATGACCTGCCCCCATTTTTAAAATATTGGCTTTAGGATGTAAATCATCCCCATCAATCAATTTAATGCCTAATTTTTCAGCGACCGCCGTACCGACAGAGGTTTTACCAGTACTACATACGCCCATTAAAATAAAACTTTTTCCTGTTGACATAATAGCTCTCCTAAATTTTCCATTATCATATCTTATTTTTTAAATGATGTTACTGGTAACATTTTATTTTGTGATTGAGATCACAAAATTTCTTCCTAATTTTCTGCAGAAAAATTAAATTGTGAGCTAGCTCACAAAGTTTAAGATTAAAACTTTACCAATAACCTAAAAAAGAATATGTTACGCGTAACAATAAAGCCACAAGGGGAAATTTATGAAACTAGAAACCTTATCTTGTGTTGTTAAAGGTAAATTAGATCTCGATATTATTACTCAACAGATTGAATATGATGAAAATAATCAAGATCAGACGTTAGTACAAATTACACGTGGTGGTATTTGTGGTTCTGACTTACATTATTATCAGCATGGTAAAGTGGGTAATTTTGAAGTAAAACATCCGATGATTTTAGGGCATGAAGTTATTGGTAAAGTGGTAAAAACGAATGATCCTAAACTGTATGTTGGGCAGAAAGTTGCTATTAATCCTGGTAAACCTTGCTTGAAATGTAAATATTGCTTATCAGGCGATATCAACCAATGTGAAACAATGCGTTTCTTTGGTAGTGCAATGTACAACCCACATGTTGATGGTGGTTTTACTCAGTATAAAGTGGTGGATAATGCTCAATGCATTGATTATCCACAAAATGCTTCTGATGATGTAATGGCTTTTGCAGAACCACTAGCGGTAACCATTCATGCGGCTAAACAAGCTGGTGATTTGAGCGGAAAGAAAGTATTTATTTCTGGTGTTGGTCCGATTGGTTGCCTTGTAGTTGCAGCAGTGAAAGCTTTAGGTGCGAGTGAAATCGTTTGTGCTGATATGAGTGAACGCTGCTTAGATTTAGCGCTAGAAATGGGGGCGACAAAAACTTTCCATGCAGCATCAGGCGATTTTACGCCTTATCTTGCACATAAAGGATATTTTGATGTCTCATTTGAAGCCGCAGGGCATCCCTCTTCAATCGAGCGTTGTCTTGCCATTACTCGTGCTCGCGGAATACTTATTCAAGTTGGAATGGGAGGCGCTGTACCCGAGTTCAATGTCATGCCATTAATTGCAAAAGAAATTAGTTGGAAAGGTTCATTTCGTTTTATTGAAGAATTTAACACTTCCGTTGAATGGTTAAGTACAGGGAAAGTTAACCCTCTCCCATTACTGTCAAAAGTCGTTAATTTCAAAGATTTTAAAGCGGCATTAGATCTTGCTGGCAATAAAAATGAAATTGCTAAAGTACAGCTAAGTTTTGAATAAGGAATAGAATATGAGTGAATTATTTTCATTGAAAGGAAAACGGGTATTAATTACAGGTTCAACTCGTGGAATTGGGCGATTATTAGCACAAGGTATGGTCGAACACGATGCTGAAGTGATTATTAATAGTACGACACAAGACAAATCTCAGGCAGTTGCTGATGAATTAAATGCTCAAGGATTTAAAGCTTATGCTGTGGCATTTGATGTGACTGATACAGAAGCTGTACACAAATCAATTGATTATATTGAACAAAATATTGGACCGATTGATGTCCTAATCAATAATGCGGGCATTCAGCGTCGTCATCCATTCTGTGAATTTCCAGAAAAGGACTTTGATGACATTATTCGAGTTAATCAAAAAGCTGTTTTCATTGTTTCTCAAGCCGTTGCTCGTTATATGGTTAAGCGTAATCAAGGCAAAATTATTAATATTGGTTCAATGCAAAGCGAATTAGGTCGTGACACCATCACGCCTTATGCTGCGTCAAAAGGTGCAGTAAAAATGCTTACACGAGGTATGTGCGTTGAGCTCGCTCGTTACAATATTCAGGTTAATGGGATTGCCCCTGGCTATTTTGCCACTGAATTAACCAAACCATTGGTAGAAAATAAAGAATTTACCGAATGGTTATGTAAACGTACTCCTGCTAACCGTTGGGGCGATCCTAAAGAGTTAATTGGAGCTGCTGTATTTTTATCATCTAAAGCATCAGACTTCGTCAATGGGCATTTATTGTTCGTTGATGGCGGTATGTTAGCTGCTGTATAGAGGGATTTTCTATGTTAATCGTCATTTTAATTTCATCCATCGCGCTCTTACTTCTGTTAATTATGAAGTTTAGAGTTCATGCATTTGTTGCATTAACTTTAGTCAGTTTATTGACCGCACTTGCAACAGGTGTGCCAGTCAATAAAATTTTACCTACTTTATTATCTGGTTTTGGCGGCACACTCGCCTCTGTGGCATTATTAGTGGGTTTTGGGGCAATGATTGGTCGTTTGCTCGAAATCACAGGCGGTGCAAAAGTGCTCGCTGATACATTAATTAATAAATTTGGCGAAGAAAAAGCACCATTTGCATTAGGTGTAGCATCATTACTTTTCGGCTTCCCGATTTTCTTCGATGCAGGTCTCGTTGTGATGTTGCCAATTATTTTCAGTGTTGCAAAACAATTTGGTGGCTCATTATTCCGTTATGCATTCCCTGCTGCTGGTGCATTTGCCGTTACCCACGCATTTTTACCACCGCATCCAGGCCCTGTTGCTGCGGGCGATTTATTAGGGGCTAATATCGGTTTATTAACTATCGTTGCGGTTGTGATTGCCTTGCCAACTTGGTATTTTGCGGCTTATCTTTACGGTACCTTTTTAGGGCGAAAATTCCACTTAGATCTACCTAAATCCTTCTTAAATTCGGCACCTATTAACGAAACGGCAGTGCTTAATCCACCTAGCTTTAGAAAAGTATTATGCATTTTATTACTACCGCTTTGCTTAATTATGCTTGATACGGTATTAAATACCCTATCGGTTGCGAAAGTGATTGACGGTTCGCAGTTATGGGTTGAGAGCTTACGTTTGATTGGTAAAACACCTGTCGCCTTGCTCATTACGCTTTTAGTCACCATTTATCTTCTTAAAGAACAACGCAGTGTCGAGCAAATTGAAAAAATCTGTGATAGCTCATTGGGGCCAATTTGTGGGATCGTTTTAGTTACTGGTGCGGGTGGTATGTTTGGTGGCGTATTACGTGCAAGTGGTATTGGTGATATGCTAGCCAATATGCTGTCAGATACTGGTATGCCTGTGATTGTTGCCGCATTTATTATTTCTACGGCGTTGCGTGTTGCACAAGGTTCGGCAACCGTGGCAATCACCACAACATCAGCATTAATTGCACCAATGGTTTCGGCGACAACGGGTTTAAGCGAATTTGACTTATGTTTTATCGTCATTTCAATCGCTTCAGGTGCAACCGTATTAGCACATGTTAATGATAGTGGTTTCTGGCTTGTGAGCCGTTTTTTAGAAATTGATACTAAAACAATGTTTAAAACTTGGACAGTACAAGAAACATTAATTGGTTTAGTTGGTTTCAGCTTATCCTTTATCGGTTCTATCATTCTTTAACGAATAAAAACGAACAAAGTGCGGTCAATTTTCACGAAGTTTTCCTAAAACTTTCACAAATTTGACCGCACTTTTGTGTCAATTCAAAACGCTTTTAGCTATTCAGCATTTGCAGAAATTCACCTACGGTATGAAATGAGCCAAACACTAAAACTACGTCATTTTTGACCACACTTTTCACTGCTTGCTGAACGCCAATCTCAACGGAATCGGCAATATCGCTATGAACGCTCCCCTTTCCTACCACGTTATTTAATTTTTGTTGCAATTCAAGCCCTGTTTGCCCCCGTGGGACGTTTAGGCTGACACAATGCCATTCATCAATAACGGGTAATAAAGGCTCAATCACGCCTTGTGCATCCTTGTCTTTAAGCAAGCCAAAAACGGCAATAATTCGCCCCGAAATTTGGGCTTTAAGTGCGGTCAATTTTTCGCTTAAATAACGCGCGGCATGGGGATTGTGCCCAACATCAATAATTACTTGTGGCATCTCTGCGCTGTTTTTCCCCATTTTATGCGCCAAAATTTCAAGTTGAGATGCTTTTAAAGGTTGAAAACGCCCTGTTAATTCCACATTTTTTAGCGAC
Organism: Alitibacter langaaensis DSM 22999; assembly: GCF_003096995.1. GTDB lineage: Bacteria > Pseudomonadota > Gammaproteobacteria > Enterobacterales > Pasteurellaceae > Exercitatus > Exercitatus langaaensis. The sequence continues at coordinate 35,142 of NZ_QENU01000009.1, forward strand.
TGGCGAATAACATCTTCTGTAATTTTAAAAGGCAACGCTTGCACAGCGGCTAATGCGGTGGCAGCATTTTGCAATGGGATCTGACAAAACGGTAGATTTTCTAACCGCACTTTTTCACTTTGCCATACCCAATGCTGCGCTTTCTGCTCAAATGACCAATCCACATCACGGCGAGAAACTTGGCAATGTAATGATTTTGCATGATCGAGCATCGAATTTGGCACATCGGGTTCACCAATGATAACGGGGCGATTTTCGCGGAAAATACCCGCTTTTTCAAAACCGATTAACTCTCGGTTATCCCCTAAAAAATCCACATGATCGATATCAACGCTGGTGATTACAGCGAGATCGGCGTCCACAATGTTCGTGGCATCTAAGCGTCCGCCTAGCCCCACTTCTAAAATCACTACATCTAGCTTAGCTTGTTTAAATAAATGCAACGCCGAAAGTGTGCTAAATTCAAAATAAGTGAGCGACTGAGTTTTGTTTTCATCGATATACGCAAAAGAAGCGGTATGCAATTCATCAGCGACATCTTCATTTTGAATGCGAACTCGCTCGTTATAACGGATCAAATGCGGGGAAGAATAAACGCCCACACGATAACCCGCGTTCAGCAATATGGTTTCTAATAAGCGACAAGTCGTGCCTTTGCCATTGGTGCCCCCCACCGTAATCACAAAAGGCGCGGGCGTGAGCAAATCTAATTCTTGCGCAACCGCTTTTACACGCTCAAGCCCTAAATCAATGGCTTTAAAATGGCTATTTTCTAAATAAGAAAGCCACTCGTTTAGTGGCGAAGTGGCTTTTAAATTATGTTTCATAATGGGTTTAATTATTCACTAGCAATTAATTCTGGTTCTACAAATGGCGATGGCTGACGTGTTAATTTGCTTAAAACGCTGGCTAATTTTTCTCGCATTTCAGAACGTTTGACAATCATATCAATGGCGCCATGTTCTAATAAAAATTCAGCACGTTGGAAACCTTCGGGTAATTTTTCACGCACAGTTTGTTCAATCACGCGTGGGCCTGCAAAACCAATTAACGCTTTAGGTTCAGCAATGTTTAAATCCCCTAACATGGCGAAACTTGCCGACACACCGCCTAAGGTTGGATCGGTGAGTACAGAAATAAAAGGCACGCCTTTTTCTTTCATTTTGGCAAGCACGGCACTGGTTTTTGCCATTTGCATTAATGAAAGCAAGGCTTCTTGCATACGCGCGCCACCTGATGCAGAAAAACAAACGAATGGACAATTTTTTTCCATTGCTTCTTCTGCGGCTTTCACAAATTTCGCCCCAACGACTGAACCCATTGAACCGCCCATAAAGCTGAAGTTTGAGGCTGCGGCAACAATTGGCATACCGTAAAGGGTGCCAGATACCGTAATGAGTGCATCTTTTTCGCCTGTTTCTTTTTGTGCGGCTTTAATACGATCTGAATATTTTTTGAGATCTTTAAATTTTAATACGTCTTTTGGCTCAAGTTCTGCTGAAATCTCAACAATACTGTCTTTATCCAATAATGCTTCTAAACGTTCACGGGCATCAATTCGCATATGATGTCCGCATTTTGGACACACTTCTAAATGGCGTTTTAATTCATCACGATATAAAACTTGCGCACAGGAAGTACATTTAGTCCACACGCCCTCTGGCACATTCGCTCTGCGGGAATCTGAGGTGGTCTTTTCTCTGCTAAAAATCTTATCAATCCAGCTCATTTTTAACCTTCTTTGTTAAAACGAAAAATTCTGCGTATTTAACCATAAAAATGGGAAATATACTAGCCATAAGTATAGGTTACTTGCACAACACCCAGCCATCGTCCAACCAGTTGCAAATACTATCTATCAATAAAGTGATTAAATCATCATCAGCTGAAAGCTGCATTGCCATCTCTTGCAGGCTCGCCCAATCTAATGCTTCACCATCGGCAAGGCGTTTTAATACGGCTTTTTCTAACTCATTCAGTTCATCTAATAATTCCCCATTCGCATAAATTTCTAATGGGTTTTCTAAATAAGAGAGCTTGCAATTATTGTCTTGCACAAGCAATGCCCCATCATCGAACCATGCTTGTAATTCATCAGGGTCAGCCAGTTCATCCGAAACTAATATGTCGTAACGTCTTGAAGTTACTGTTGTTGCCACCGCTTGTTGGAATAAACGATGAAACTCCGCAGAATTGGCTAACGTTTGTAGGAATTGTTGTTTCATTAACTGAATTTCTGGCTCGCCCAATTTTCCAGTTGGTTGAGTGGTTTGCGTTAAGCGCAATGGCACTAAAAATTCCGTGAGATTTAATTCAGGATTTTGGTGGCAAAAGCCTCGATTAATGTTATCCAGCAAATCGCTGAGATTTGGATAGCGCAAACCGAAGGAAAAGGTTAAACAATCGTCTTGAGCAACGCCATAATGCGCCATTCGTGATGGAATATAGAGCAAATCGCCCGGTGCCATCACTTCATCTAACACTAAATCGCCCATATCATCAAAAATACGAATAGGCTGATTTGGCTTAAATTCTGTACTCGGATCACACCATTTCCCTAACTGCCAACGGCGATGTCCATAACCTTGCACGAGAAACACATCGTATTCGTCATAATGTTTTCCCACAGAACCGCCTTTAGGGGCGTAGGACACCATAATATCATCGCGCTGCCATTGCGGGATAAAGCCAAAGGCATTCCACATTTCGCCCAATTCCTCAGACCATTGCTCCATATTTTGCACCAAAACAGACCATTTTTCTGGCACATCGGCAAGATCTTCTTCGGTAATCTCGCCTAATTTCACCCGCCAATCGTCATCGGAATATTGCTTTAATAAACGTGCTGTTGCATCTTCATTGGTGGCGAGTTGGAAAATATCTTCAGGTTCAAACATTCCTACAATTTGTGGCATCGCATTACGCACGACAAGTGGCTTTTTCTGCCAATAATCACGCAGGAAAATTTCGGGGGTAATTTCGGTTGGTAGGCAAGATTGAATGGTCATCGTGTTTCTCCTTTGTTCAATTTTTCTGCTGCTTTTTGAGCGGCTAATTCTCGTTGTTGTTTTTGCTGTTGTTCTTGCTGTTGTTCTTGCTGCTGCGCTGCTCGCTTGCGGCGAATTTCTTTCGGATCGGCTAATAATGGGCGATAAATTTCAATGCGATCACCGTTTTTAAGCCCGTCCGTTAATTTAACAGGGCGACCAAACACGCCAACCTTATTTTCCCGCAGATCAATCTCAGCAAACTGCTGCAAAATCCCCGATTGCAAAATGGCTGTTTGCACTGTTGTGCTAGCATCCACCGTGAACGATTTTAAATAGTGGCTATGCGGCAATGCATAAGCGATTTCAATATGAATTTGTTCCATTTTAATCCTAGAATTGGTTTATTTGGCGCAAAGTGCGGTCAAAATTTTAACAATTTTATTGGTTATTTCCCCAAAGTGCGGTCAAAAATTTGAATGTTTTTATGCGATTAATTTTTCAATATACATCAAGCTAATTGCCGCTATACCTAAGGCAATTCCTGCAATATTTATTCTGCTCATTCGTTCTTTAAAGAACGCTGCACCAACAATTGCGCCGACACAAATTACGCCAAGATCCATCGTTGCAAAAACAATCGTTGGGTTTTCTTTGAAATATTGATGGGCGTAGATATAAAACAAAATATTACCAAAGTTCAGACAGCCTAAAATCAATCCGCCCACAAAACTTGGCACGGTCCATTGGGTGCGTTTAAGTAATAAAAACAAAAACATTACCACCGCTGCCACTGAAAAGGAAATAAATAAGGATGTAGGAAATGCGCCGCCCATAAGCGCGACTTTTTTGTATAAAATCCCCGTTACGCCCCAAATTAGCCAAACGCCAGCTAAAGCAAGGCTCGCTTTTAACGCATTTCCCACCGCACTGGCGGGCTTAAATAACAAACAAAATAAGGCAACAAAAGCAATCACCACGCCTGCGATCCGAAAATCGCTTAAGGTTTCATTAAACAGGACAACGGCGGCAATGATTTGCAAAAATAATGCCAAACGCTGCGCGGCATCGGTGCGCACAATACCACCATATTCAATGGCTTTTGACATGACTAAAAAACCTAAAGGCAAAATAATCCCTAAGGTTAAGAAAATAGGTTTAGCGGGGCTTTGGATAAAAAATTCGGTGAAACTTAAGCCTTGAAAATCAGGTTTTAATAACGCGTAGCTTAAACACAACGCCACCACATAACCAAAGGCGATCATTTGTGGAATCACGACTTGATATTTTTTGGTGAGTTTAAATAAAACCGAAACGGAAACGCTACAAATAATAGCCAAAATTAAAAAATGCATAAAACCTCAATGATGTGAAATAGGCGCAGAAGTTGCGCCTATCGATGATTATTTTTCTTCTAACGCAATGCCTTCAAATAATTTCCGTACAGAAGCATTATCCCGTAGGCTTTCGGCTTGTTCCACTTTAGATTTGGTTAAGTGCGGTGAAAAATAATTAATAAAATCATACATATAGTTTCGTAGAAAGGTGCTGTGCTTAAATGCAATTTGAGTAACGCTAGATTTAAACAAATGACTGGCATCAATGGCGACTAAATCGCTATCGGATTCCGTATGCGCCATAGAGGCAATAATGCCCACGCCCAAGCCAAGACGAACATAGGTTTTGATGACATCGGCATCTGTCGCCGTGAACACAATATTCGGCAAAATTCCTGCGCTATTAAAGGCATAATCCAAATCCGACACGCCCGTAAAACCAAAGGTGTAAGTGACAAGGGGATATTTGCCTAGCTCTTCGATCGTCACATTTTTTAATTTTGCCAAGGGATGATCAGGTTTCACGACAATCGAACGATTCCATTTATAGCAAGGCAATAAAATGACATCGTCAAATAAATATTGCGCTTCCGTTGTAATCGCAAAATCCACTTCTCCAGAAAGCAAGGCATCATATAATTGATTTGGCGAGCCTTGGTGAACGTGCAAACTCACATCGGGATATTGTTTAGAAAACTTCTCAATCACGGCTGGCAGCATATAGCGAGCTTGTGTATTTGTGGTGGCAATGCGCAATATGCCGTGATTGGGCTGAGTGTATTCTTCTGCAATGGCACGGATCGACTGCGTTTTCACCAATAATTCACGCGCGATTCCAATAATTTTTTTCCCAGCAGGGGTAATCGCTTTAATATGCTTGCCGTTACGCTCAAAAATTTCTAACCCGAGTTCATCTTCCAACAAACGAACTTGCTTACTAATTCCCGGTTGGGAGGTATAAAGCGCATTGGCGGCTTCGGTCACATTTAAATTTTGATTTGCTATTTCAACGATATAACGTAATTGTTGGATTTTCATAAAACACCTTAAAATTTAACCGCACTTTGGTAATTAAAAAGCAATTAAGACGGCTCATAAGACGATGAATAAAACAATGAATGAACTGTCGAACGCAAAAATCACATTATCTAAATGTTCGACAAGTTCACTAATTTTTTCCTATTATTTTTTATAGCGTTTTGTCGCATCAGAATAGCGTTTTACCGCGCGGCGAATTTGCCCTGTTTTAACGCGACGTTTAGGTTGGGTAACATCTAATTTCGTTTCAGTTTCCGCCGGCAAACCCACTAGCTCACGCAGATAATTTACATTGGCTAAATCCATTTCTTCCCAACCACCACGCGGCAAGGTTTTCATTAATTGGATATTGCCATAACGAATACGAATAAGGCGGCTCACTTGAATGCCTTGGCTTTCCCATAAACGGCGCACTTCACGATTGCGCCCTTCCATTAAAGTGACATCAAACCATTGGTTTAACCCTGTGCCGCCGACAGCTTTAATTGTTTTAAAATTCGCCACGCCATCTTCTAATTGCACACCTTTACGCAAGCGCTGCAACATAGCATCATCAACTTGACCAAACACGCGCACGGAATATTCGCGTTCAACTTCTTGGCTCGGATGCATTAAGCGGTTAGCAAGTTCGCCGTCTGTGGTGAATAAAAGCAATCCCGAAGTGTTAATATCCAAACGCCCGACAGCGATCCAGCGCGCGCCTGTTAAACGTGGCAAACGGTCGAACACTGTTGCCCGACCTTCGGGATCGTGCCTTGTGCAAAGTTCGCCTTCGGGCTTGTAATACATTAATACGCGGCAAACGTCTTTCTGTACTGCGTTTAAATTCACTAAATGTCCGTCAACACGAATCTTTAAACCAGAATGAATAGTGACGCGGTCACCAAGTGTCGCAATTTTGCCATCAACAGAAACTCGCCCTGCAGCAATAACGGCTTCAATTTCACGGCGAGATCCTTGCCCTGCTCGAGCCAGCACTTTTTGCAGTTTTTCCCCTTCTACTGTCGGCTTACGTTCTACCGCCACAGTAGGTTTAGGCTTGCGCATTGGCAAAGGTTTGCGTTCAAATTTTGCTTTTTCTTCACTACTTTTCACTGCACTTTTGCTACTAGCCCGCGGTTCACGAGATAAACGGCTACGGCTTTCGCCAGTTTGAGAATGGTTCACACGTTCGCTATTTTTATTGCGCTCATTGCGCGCAAAGTGCGGTTGATTTTCTGAATTTTTTTGACGGGATGTTTGAAATTTCATAAATATTCCTTGTCGCTTTCACAAGCGTCGTTGTTGACGGTGAATGAATAAAACTAAGCTATGCAAGCTCAATGCCCAATCGCATTACGCCTTCACCATCATAATTAAATAAAGGGGTCGATTGCGCCACTGCCTTCACGCAAAATCACGGGGGTGTTTTCAGTTAAATCCACAACCGTTGTTGGCTCTTGCCCGAGATAACCGCCGTGAATAATTAAATCCACCTTGCGCTCTAATCTATCTCGAATTTCTTCAGGATCAGATTGTGTGATATGGTCTTCGTTCGGCAACATCAGTGAACAAGACAAAATTGGCTCACCAAGTGCGGTTAATAAATCCAACGCAATCTGATTATCTGGCACACGCAAGCCAATCGTTTTACGTTTTGATGTCATCAAGCGGCGTGGTAATTCTTTGGTTGCGCTTAAAATAAACGTATAACGCCCTGGTGTATTATTTTTAATCAAACGATAAGCTTGATTACTCACCGTTGCATAATGGGAAAGTTCGGAAAGATCACTGCATACCAAGGTAAAATTGTGATTTTCCGGCAAACTACGAATCTCAACAATTCGATCCATTGCATGTTTATCGCCAATAGAACAACCTAGCGCATAGCCAGAATCGGTGGGATAAACAATCACGCCACCATTTTTTAAGATCTCAACGGATTGATTAATCAAACGAGATTGCGGATTTTCTGGGTGAATATAAAAAAATTGGCTCATATTTTCACTTCCTTGCCAATAAAAAGTGCGGTGAATTATACCGCAATTTTTACATAACCTATAACCTTTTGTTATTGAGAATTTCTGAATTTTAACGTGGCCATTTTCTCAATGGGTTAGGCATAATGGCATACCGAATAAAAAATCTCAGGTTAAACACAGTTTCCTAGCCGTTTCATAATTCTAGCCAAGATTTAATTTTTAAACATTAACCTAAATTCTCAAGCAAAAATAACGGCCCCATTGGCGTTTTAGGGAGTTGAAATTTTTCAGGATAATCCACTCGAACTAAATATAAACCTTCTGGCTTTGCCGTTGGCGCAGCAAGTGAGCGATCTTTTTGCGCTAATAGCCATTCAATCCACTCTACGGGCTGGCGACCACACCCCACTTCCATTAAACTGCCCACTATATTACGCACCATATGATGCACAAAGGCATTGGCTTTAATATCCACCACAATGTAATCACCATGGCGAGTAACCTGCAAATGATGAACATTACGCCAAGGCGTGTGCGACTGGCATTGCGCAGCACGAAAAGAGGAAAAATCATTTTCGCCTAACAAAAACTGCCCCGCTTGCTGCATTTTTTCATGATCTAACGACAAATGTGTATGCGTTATCCCATAGGGCAAAATGGCAGAGCGCAATTTATTGCTATATAACACATAGCGATAACGGCGGGCAGTTGCCGAAAAACGCGCATGAAATTCATCGTCCACCTGCTTTGCCCATTTCACCGCGATGTCATCCGGCAAATTAGCATTGGTGCCAAATGCCCAAGCTTTTTCTGGACGAATCACATCCGTCTCAAAATGCACCACTTGCCCTGTGCCATGCACGCCACTGTCTGTACGCCCCGCACAAAATACTTCAATTTTCTCATTTGCCACAAAAGACAATGCCTTTTCTAAGGCTTCCTGCACGCTCGAAACCTTCTCTTGACGCTGCCAACCAAAATAATTTTTACCGCTATATTCGATCCCTAAGGCAATTTTCATCTTTTTCTCTAAATTAATCTAAAAACGACCGCACTTTATCACAAAAATAAAGCATAAATCAGCAATAAAACCAAAAGTGCGGTCATTTTTGGCGAAGTTTTTTTCAAAATGCGCTGCACTTTATTTCATTTTTGAGCAATTTTATTTGGGCTCTTTGTGGTGTTGTTTAGGATGAGAATGATTTTCCTAAAAATTTATAAGAAAATGAAAAATTATAGTGATTTTAAGTATATTTCGTAGAAATGTGGTTTAAAGTTAAGACTGAAAAAATCTAAAAACTACGATCTGAATGGGGTGATAAAATTAGAAAATAAAAAACCTCCTATTAAAGGAGGTTAATAAGCAAATCGTTATAACTAGATAACTGCTACATCTACAGCTGCAGGACCGCGTTGTGAATCTTGTAGATTATATTCTACGTGGTCGCCTTCATTTAAATTACGGCGGTTATTGCCGATAATTCCAGAGAAATGAACGAAAACATCTTTTCCACCATTTGATGGAGTGATGAAACCGAAACCTTTATCAGAGTTAAACCATTTTACTAAGCCATTTAATTTAGACATGTTGTCTTCCTTTTTTAAATTTTAAATTTGTGTGCTTGAATCAAGCGTTAAGTGCTAATAACGTGAACTTAAATCGAGATGGGTATTAAAAGAAACTTCAAGGAACAAATTTAGAACTTGTAATGGGGAAGAACTGTAATAACTAACTTTTATTAAACTGCTGTCTAGCTGAGACGCATTAGAACACGATAATTACATTAACACAAGCTTTATTTCATTTTTATTGTAAAAAAGATGAAAATACTCAAATATAGTTAATACAATGGCTCTAACTGACAAGATATTTTGTTCCTTTTTAATAAAACGACAATAAAAAACCCTTTTGCTTTTACAAAAGGGCTTATGTTTAATCTAAATATGTTTCAAAATTATTTTGCAATTCGAAACATTTTCACGCTTAAATCGCTGATAATCTTAAATTATGCGCGTTTAAAGTCGATGTGAACTAATTTTGGTTTGAATGGGTGACGTTGCATTGCTTGTACTTTCACAGCAACTTCTTTACCATCAATAACCAAAGTGATCACTTCTGAATAGAAAGAATCGTTTTCTTGTGCGTTGTTTAATTCATCGTGGTTTAATACGATTGAAACTGGCTCTTCTTTACCACCGTAAACGATAGCAGGAATTTGACCATTATGACGCAGGCGGCGGCTCGCACCCTTACCTTGCGCTGTACGAACTTCAGCGTTAAATTTAAATGCCATGTTAATGTTCTCTTTAAATGTAAGATTAGATTGACAGAAATTGCAGGCGACCCAGCAACTTCCCATAAATTGCTCAACAATAGCGTTGAGACCGCGGATTATAATGAATTCTTGTGCGGAAATCAAATTTAAACTAGCAATTTAAGCCTAAAAAGGGCAAAATAAATGGGCTTGTCTTTTTTAGGTGATATATGGATTTATTAGTTAGTTTTTTCACTGATTATGGTTATTGGGCGGTACTTTTTGTACTCATTATTTGTGGGTTCGGTGTGCCAATTCCTGAAGATATTACGCTCGTTTCTGGCGGTATTATTGCGGGGCTTTATCCTGAAAGCGTTAATGTGCATATCATGTTAGCCGTGAGTATGTTGGGTGTATTACTTGGTGACAGCACAATGTACTGGCTAGGGCGTATTTATGGCGTGAGAATTTTGCGTTTTAAACCTATGCGCCGTATCTTAACGTTGCAGCGATTACGCATGGTGCGTGCTAAATTTGATCGATATGGTAATCGCGTTCTTTTTGTCGCTCGCTTTTTGCCAGGACTACGCGCCCCTATTTATATGGTATCGGGCATTACCCGCCGTGTTAGTTATCTCCGTTTTTTACTACTCGATTTCTTCGCGGCGATTATTTCTGTTCCTATTTGGGTTTACCTTGGTGAGCATGGTGCAAATAATCGTGAATGGTTGGCTGAACAAATTAAAACTGGGCAATCGGGGCTTTATATTATTTTAGGTTTACTCGCCCTTTTCATCGGCTGGAAAATCTATAAAGCGAAAAAAAATAAACAAGCTAATGCATAACAAAATAAAGCTAGGTTAATCCTAGCTTTTTTATCGCCGCATATTATTTTCAGCCTAATGTTCATCAATCACAAATTCAAACCAATCAATAACATCTCGTTCATGAATGCCATTTTTTATTTGTATATCGGCTAATTTTACTGAATCCGCCTTACCAGAAATCAGCGGATGCCAATCAAACAAAGGCTTGCCTTCATAGAGCAAACGATAAGCACAGGTTGACGGCAGCCAGTTAAATTGGGGCAAATTTTTCTTTGTCAGTTTGGTACATTCGGTGTCCAGCTTGAAACGATTGTTATAATCACTGCAACGCCCTGATTGTAAATCTAACAAATCACAAGCGATACGTGTGTAATATAATTTTTCGCGCCTACCACGCCCTTCGATAAATTTACGATAACAGCATTTTCCGCAGCCGTCACATAAGGCTTCCCACTCTGCTTCATTCATTTCTAGCAAAGATTTATGTTTCCAAAATTCAGGGCTTAAATTCATGTTCATCTCAAAAATGGTATAGTCAAAAAAAGTGCGGTCAAAAAAATGAAAATTTTGACCGCACTTAGGCATATTAAATCAATGATAATTTAACGATTAACGCCAAAACTTGCGTTTGCTTTGTCATATTTCAAGCCTGAATGTGAGCCTTCAGAACCGTTAAAATAAATATCTTTAGGTTGCGAGCACGCTGCAATAAACAGCACAGCTAGCGCGGCTAAAATTAATTTTTTCATCTTAGAAACCCTCTTTTAAACTCACCGTTAAGTTAAAGACCAAATGCCCTTCACGACTATCTTTGTTGTCCGCACAGTAATACCCTTCGCGTTCAAACTGATAGGCTTTCTCAGGCTGAGCCTGTGCAAGACTGACTTCTACAATCCCTTGTTTCACAATTAATGAATCGGGATTAATCGCCGCAATAATGTCTTCTTCTGCGCCCGGATTTGGCATATTAAATAAACGAGCATATTGGCGGAATTCTGCAGGGCAATATTCTGTTGCGGATACCCATTGAATCACGCCTTTCACTTTACGCCCATCGGCAGGATTTTTACCTAGCGTTTCAGGATCATAACTGCAATATACACAAGTGATATTGCCTTGCTCATCTTTTTCTACGCGCTCAGCCTTGATGACATAAGCATTACGCAAACGCACTTCTTTGCCTAACACTAAGCGTTTATATTGTTTATTCGCTTCTTCACGGAAATCCGCTTGATCAATATAAAGCTCTTTGGTGAATGGCAACTGGCGCGTACCTAATTCTTCACGATTTGGATGATTCGGCGCGGTTAAAATTTCTTTCTCACCGAAATTCTCAATCACAATGCGTAATGGATTGATTACCGCCATTGCACGTGGCGCATTCGTATTTAAATCATCACGAATACAACTTTCCAGTGCGGCAAATTCCACAACATTATCTTGCTTCGTCACCCCAATACGGCGAGCAAATTCGCGCAATGATTCTGGCGTATAACCACGGCGGCGCAAACCTGAAATGGTTGGCATACGTGGATCATTCCAACCATCCACAACGCCCTCTTCCACTAATTTCAACAATTTACGTTTAGAGGTTAAAGTTCCTTCCAAATTTAAACGGGAAAATTCATATTGATGTGGCAATGGGCGCTCAATTGAAATATGCTCCAACACCCAATCATATAAACGGCGATTGTCTTGGAATTCTAATGTACACAATGAATGCGTAATACGCTCAATGGCATCAGAAATACAATGGGTAAAATCGTACATTGGATAAATACACCATTTATCGCCTGTTTGGTGATGAGTGGCAAATTTAACACGATAAATGACAGGGTCACGCATCACAATAAATGGCGATGCCATATCAATTTTCGCACGCAAACAAGCCGCGCCTTCGACAAATTCACCATTTTTCATTTTTTCGAATAAGGCTAAATTTTCTTCAACACTACGATCACGATATGGACTATTTTTACCCGGTTCTGTTAATGTACCACGATATTCACGCATTTGTTCGGGTGAAAGCTCATCCACATAGGCTAAACCTTTTTCAATTAACTCAATGGCATAACCATAAAGCTGATCGAAATAATCCGATGCATAACGTGGCTCCCCTTCCCAACGGAAACCTAACCATTCCACATCTTGTTTAATACTATCCACATATTCCACATCTTCTTTCACAGGGTTTGTGTCATCAAAACGCAAATTACATTTGCCCTGATAATCCTGCGCAATACCAAAATTTAAACAAATTGATTTTGCATGCCCAATGTGTAGATAACCGTTCGGCTCAGGCGGAAAACGGGTGTAAACATTATTATGCTTACCGCTTGCAAGATCTTCATCAATGATTTGGCGAATAAAATTGGTTGGACGAGATGCACTCTCTAATTCAATATTTTCTGTTGTCATAATACTTTATTACCATAAAAAAATTCCTTGTATTTTACAGGTTTTACAAGGAAATTTAAAGTGCGGTTAAAAATATGAATGTTTTGTGAAATAATCGGACTACTTCACTCCTAGTTGAACATTAATAATGCTATTCCAATTAACACATTCTTTAGCATAGATCACGCCCTCTCTATAGAAATAAAAACGGCAAGCCACTTTAAAATGACTTGCCGTTCTTTTATACAAATGCCCACATAAGGCATATAAAACCAAATGCAATAGAACCATAAATTGTCGTTAGTATTGACCATGTTCTCAAGCCTTGAGAAATCGTTATCCCAAAGAATTTGGTCCATACCCAGAACAAGCTATCATTAACATGAGATAAAGTCATTGAACCTGCGCCGATCGCTGCTGCGACTAATGCAGCTTGAACACCGACATACCCTGCTGATGTAATTGCAGGAGCCAAAATTGTTGCGGTAGTAATCACAGCAACTGTTGCTGAACCTTGGGCAGCACGTAATAATGCGGCAAGAATGAAAGCTAACAGTAATACAGGTAATCCGGTACTTGATAATACATCGGCTAAAGCTTTTCCTACGCCGCTGGCGCCCAATACTTTACCAAACATACCACCCGCACCGGTGATTAAAATAATGCCAGCGATAGGGGCTAGTGCGGAGTTAAGAATTTCTTCTAATTGATCTTTACCCCAACCTCGTTTAATCCCTAAAACATAAGAAGATAAACAAACGGCAGCCATTAACGCAAATGGTGATGCGCCGACCATACTAAAAAATTCACGAACGACACTGTCTTCCGGTAAGGTTGTTGCTGTCACTGTTCCTAACATAATTAGCACTAATGGGAAAACAATCATTGCTAATACTGTTCCAAATGACGGCAAACCATTATCTTCTTGAGCACGGAGTTTTTGATATTCAATCAAATCACTTGATGTAGGAATACTAACAAAATTATTTTTTGTAAAGAATGGGATAAATAATTGCCCAATTAATACTGCTGGTAGCGCTGCGACAAAGCCTAATCCTAATACCAAGCCAATATCAGCATTAAGTACTTGAGCACCTGCTACAACACCAGGATGTGGCGGCATAAGCACGTGTACTGTGAGCATAGATAAGCCAATTGGTAATGCATATACCAACATATTACCACCAAGACGACGTGCTACACTGAAGATGATTGGAATTAATACAATAAAACCTACGTCAACAAATACAGGAATACCAAAAATGAACCCTGTCATGGCTAAAGCAAATGGTGCGCGTTTCGCACCAAATTTATCAAGTAGCCAACTGGCAAGTACATCTGCACCATTGGATTTTTCAATAATTTTCCCAAGCATTGCACCAAGCCCGACAATCAATGCAACACCGCCTAAAGTTCCCCCCATACCACTAATTAACGTTGGTATGACTTTTCCCATAGGGATTCCAGCAGAGAGTGCAACCGCAATACTCACAAGCCCCAATGCGATAAATGGGTGGACCTTACCTTTGATCATTAAAGTCAACAGAGCGATAACGCTCACAACACCGATTAAAATAAGAACTTCATTTGACATATAAATGCCCTCTTTAAAAGAACATTCCTATTACGGAATGCTTATAATAAGACAAACAACCCTAATCAACGCTCCAAAGTGCGGTCAAAATTTACTTAGTTTTATACGCATCAAACCAAGTCAAACCGTCAACAGTATTGGTACGAGGTTTGTATTCACACCCCACATAACCCTCATAACCAATTTCATCTAATTTATTAAAAATAAATGGATAGTTAATTTCGCCTTCATCAGGTTCATGACGATCCGGTACTGAAGCAATTTGTACATGATAAAGTACATTTTTCACGCGATCTGTTAAACGACTCAAATTACCCTCAACATTTTGAGCATGGTAATAATCAAGTTGTAAAAAGACATTATCGCGTTCAACTAACTCAATAATCTCTAATGCATCATCTTGTGTTTTCATTAAGTAGTTTTCTTTCACTTGTGGGCTTAATGACTCAAGAACGATGTTGATGCCATGCGGTTTAAATTTTTCAGAGGCATAACGTAAATTATCAATAAATGTTTGTTTATATTTAGCTCGACTTTCTCCTGGCGGAACCACGCCCCCCATAATTAATACTGTCGGACATTGCAATACAAGTGCATACTCTAATGCGAGATCGATATGTTTATGGCTTTCTTCTTCACGTCCTGGAATAGCCGAAACACCCCACTCTCCTGCTTCAATATCACCAGGCAAAGAATTAAATAACACTTGTTTTAGTCCATATTGATCTAATTTAGCTTTCAGTTCTTCTGCTGGATACTCATAGGGCCATAAATATTCCACATATTTAAAGCCTGCTTTAGCTGCTGCTTCAAAACGATCTAAAAAAGGAACTTCGTTAAATAACATAGTTAAGTTTGCTGCGAATTTAGGCATTTTATTTTCCTCTATTTTCTAAATCTTTCACTTCTTCATCAGTCAAGTAACGAATTTTTTGTCCTTGTAGAATGAAGAATAGTTTGGCGGTTTCTTCTAATTCTTCCGTATTATCAGCAGCGTCCAATAAATCAGAACCCGTCACCACAACACCATGGTTAGCAAGTAAAAAAGCTTTACCCATTAATGCTCTTTGCCCCAATTCTCGAGCGATATCTGGAGCACCTGGTCTGTAATATGGAATTACAGGTAATTTACCCACACGCATCACATAATAAGGTGTGAATGCTTTCATCGCATTTTCTGGATCTAGATCCGCTAAGCTAGAAAGTGCGGTTAAATAAGTACTATGTAAATGTACAATAGCATTACAGTGGGGATTTGCCTTATACATCGCTAAATGAAATACAGATTCTTTTGATGGTTTATCTCCCTCCAATACATTGCCTTCCATATCTAACACGGATAAGCACTCCGCTTTTAATCGACCTAATGAAGACCCTGTCGGTGTAACCAATATTCGATTTTCATCAAGACGAACGGATAAATTTCCGGCTCCACCAACGGTATAACCTCGTTCATAAAAAGAACGTCCAAGTTGTACCATCAATTCCTTTTGTTCTAACTCTGTCATACAAACATTCCTTGTGCATATTCAAAGAAATCTTCTTTACCAAAATTACCCGATTTCAATGCAAGATAAATATCTTCTTCTACTGCTTTCAACCAAGGCACTCCTGGAGCAATTTGTTTACCAATGTGGAATCCTGTAAAGCCAAGTTGTTGCACAACAATACTTGAGGTTTCACCACCAGCATTGATAAAGTTAGTTACACCATATTCTTTTAATTTGGCTGCAAGTTTGGCAAAAGTATTTTCAATTGCATGACTTGCTTTATCTACGCCAAATTTATTCTGAATTTCTTTTAATGAGTCTGGAGGAACGGTTGCATAAACCATCGGCGCTAAATCGGCAGAGAGATTTGCTATAACCCATTGATAAAGTTCTTCTACATAATTTGGATTATTCACAGCTTTTTCTGCATCAAGATATAAGTGCGGTGCTTTTTCTTTGTATTTTTCAACTTGCTTGTTGGTCATTACAGAACAAGAGCCTGAAAGTACAACGGTTTTTCCCTTACTTGGTGTAAATGCATTCGTGCCTTTTTTGCCACCACTTAAACGAGCCGCCATATATGCACCTAACCCTGATCCTCCTGTAACAAGTTTGAACTCATCAACCGCTTCGGCTAATACTTCAAGTTGGCTGTTATCCGCTGCATCTACCACGGCATAACGATAACCTTGCGCTTTTAACTCAGCAAAACGTTCTTTTACTCGTTTACCGCCTTGAATCACATCCGCATAAGCAACCAGCCCCGTTTTACCTTTAGCTTGTGCATCCATTAAGCGCATTAAATTTGCATCAGTCATTGGTGTGATAGGGTGATTTTTCATTCCTGATTCACTTAACAACACATCTCCCACAAATAAGTAACCATTAAAAATAGTACGTCCATTTACGGGTAATGCGGGCGTAATCACGGTAAAGTCTTCACCTAGCTCATCTAATAAGGCATCAGTAACTGGTCCAATATTGCCCTTGGCTGTACTATCAAAGGTTGAGCAATATTTAAAATAGAATTGGGTACAGCCATTTTCTTTCAACCATTTATAAGCGTTAATCGATTGTTCAATCGCTTCGTTCACTGGATTTGAACGGGATTTTAGACTAATGACAATAGCATCAACGTTGCTCATCAATGGTTGCTTAGGCACACCATTCATTTGTACTGTAGTTAATCCATTCTCAACTAAGAAACTAGCGATATCACTCGCGCCAGTAAAATCATCTGCAATAACACCTAACATTATTACGCTCCTTTTTTAGGTAATTCGATACCACTAAAAATTTTAATTACAGCACTGTCATCTTCTTTGCCATACCCTGCATTGCTTGCTTCTGTAAACATTGAATAAGCTGTACTGGCTAAATGAAGTGGGAAGTGAAGTGATTTTGCAGTGTCGTTCACTAAGCCTAAATCTTTTACGAAAATATCAACCATTGAAAGCGGTGTGTAATCCCCATCTACTACATGTTTCATACGGTTTTCAAACATCCATGAATTACCTGCTGCATTTGTGACAACGTCATACATTACATCTAATGGAATACCTGCTTTTGAGGCTAATGCCATCGCTTCTGCACCCGCTGCGATATGTACACCTGCTAATAATTGGTGAACAATTTTCACTGTGGCGCCTAGACCAATTTCTTCACCAATGTTGTAAACTTTTGCGGCTGTTGCATCTAAAACTGGTTGTAATTTTTCAAATGCTTGTTTAGAACCTGATGCCATCACCGTCATTTCACCTTTCATTGCTTTAGCTGCGCCACCAGAAACTGGAGCATCAAGCATAATCAACCCTAATTCTGTTAATTTTTGTGAAATAGCTTTCGCATCTGCAGCAGCCATGGTAGAAGAAACCATCACCGCCGTACCTGCTTTTAATTGCTTAGCAATACCATTTTCACCAAATAATGCTGAATTAGCTTGCGCAGCATTCACCACTAATACCACAACCGCATCTAGTTCTTGAGCAAAATCATTGCCATTATTGGCCACAGCTTTTGCACCAGCCGCCTTTAACTTATCTAGTGCAACAGGATTTAAATCAATACCATATGTAGTTAACCCTGCATTTACACAAGAAACTGCAGCGCCCATACCCATAGAACCTAAACCGATAACGGCAACCGAATAAGTATTTTTGTTCATGATTATTTCTCCGACATTTAATCAACATTGAGGTTAGTAGTATTCTGCCTATTATTAAAAATAAAAACTGCGATCCACATCACATTTTTGATAATTTTTGTTAAATTTTGTTTTGAAAAGATATTATTTGATAAATATCGATAAATTACTATAATGCGTCTAAGTAAGAAGTGTGCAGATAAAGGAAACATATGATTCCAGTAGAAAGACAAAAAACATTACTTGATTTAATTCGACAGCATGGCGTAATCAGTATTAATACATTAGTTGAAACATTGAATGTTTCCCATATGACTGTGCGCCGTGATATTCAAAAGCTAGAAAGCGAAGGAAAAGTCATCTCTGTCTCTGGTGGAGTACAACTATTGGAGCGTCTTGTTACAGAACCGACTCATAATGATAAGTCACTGCTATCAACAGAAGAAAAAATTGTTATTGGAAAAAAAGCGAGCACTCTTATTCCAGAGCATTCAACGGTTTATTTGGATGCTGGAACAACAACATTAGAAATTGCTAAAAATATTGTTAATCGTACAGATCTTCTTATTGTGACAAATGATTTTGCTATTGCGAACTATTTAATGGTACATAGCAAATCTGACATTATTCACACTGGTGGGAAAATTAATAAAAGTAACTTTTCATCAACTGGTGAACTGACAGCACAATTTATCCGTCAACTTTCAATTGATATAGCTTTCATTTCTACCTCATCTTGGAATCTAAAGGGGTTAACTACACCTGATGAACAAAAAATCTCTATAAAAAAAGCAGTATTACAAGCAAGTCAAAAAAACATTTTAGTGACTGATTCTACAAAATATGGGAAATTGGCGACTTACTATCTTTACGGTTTAGCTAATCTAGATATGATTATCTGTGATAATGCATTATTAGATAATGCAAAAGAAAGCATTAAAAATATGGATGTTGAGTTAGTCCTAGTCTAAAATGTCGTTGAGATTATCCATCGTTGGAAAGGAACTTAATTTTTGTTCTGAGTTCAAATGAAATTCAGTGGTTATGGCTTAAGAAATGCTTAACCTTTATTTTTGTGCGTGAGTCTGCTTATTGACTTGGAAAGTTAAATGATGAAAAAGAAAATTCTAGTGCTTGTACTGTTGGCTGTTCTTATCGCTGGCGGTGCATATTTTTTTATGTCTGATAATAAAAAAGGCCCCACTTTTTTAACTGAGGATGTACACCGAGGTGATGTGGAAAAAACGGTGATCGCCTCTGGTTCTATTGAAAGCTCAAACAAGGTAAATGTGGGGGCGCAAGTTTCAGGTAAAATTACCAAACTCTATGTAAAATTGGGGCAACAAGTGAAAAAAGGCGATATGATCGCGGACATTGACTCTACAACCCAATTGAACAGCTTAAACACCGCAAAAGCCGCGTTAACGAGTTATCAAGCACAACTAAAAGCGAAAGAAACCGCCTATAAAATAGCGCTCTCTAGCTATAATCGTCAGTCAAAATTATATAGTCAGCAATCCACTTCCTTAGATAATTTAAATTCCGCCAAAAACACATTAGATGCGGCTAAATCTGAAATGGATATGCTACAAGAGTCCATTAAACAAGCCGAAATCCAAGTCGATACGGCGGAAACGAATGTGAGCTATACCAAAATTACTTCACCGATTGACGGCACGGTTATTTCAACGCCAATTTCTGAAGGACAAACGGTAAACTCGAATCAATCTACACCGACAATTGTGACCGTAGCGAATTTACAGGAAATGCAGATCAAACCTGAAATTTCCGAAGGCGATATTACCAAGGTAAAAGCAGGGCAAGAAGTAGAGTTCACTATTCTTTCAGATAGCCAAACCAAATATCAAGCAATCATTGATAGTGTTGATCCTGCTACAACAACGGTGACCGATGCCAATTCAAGCACTTCAAGTTCAAGCAGTTCATCATCGTCGTCTTCCACAAGTGCGGTGTATTATTATGCCAATATGAAAGTGAAGAATCCCAACGGTGTATTGCGCATTGGGATGACAACAGAAAATACAATTAAAATTGCTAGTGCTAAAAACGTATTAATTGTGTCAAACATGGCATTACAACAGCGTAACCAAAAATATTTCGTTCATATTTTAAACGATAAAAATCAACCAGAAGAGCGCGAAGTAGCAATCGGTGTGCAAGATGACTTCCAAACTGAAATCAAATCGGGTTTAAAAGAAGGTGAAAAAGTGATCGTGTCACAAGTTGCTGACGGCGAGAAAATTGGCACCTCACCACGTGGACCTCGTATGTTCTAACAGCCCTAAAAGTGCGGTGAAAATTTAATGAATATTATTGAAATTAAAGACTTGAATCGTTATTTCGGTGAAGATGAAAATCGTGTTCACATTTTGAAAAATGTGAGTATTAGCATTGAAAAAGGCGACTTCGTAGCAATTATAGGGCAATCAGGTTCGGGAAAATCGACCTTGATGAATATTATTGGTTGTTTAGATACGGCAACCAGTGGTTCTTATAAAATTGATGGTAAAGAAACTGTGGAACTTTCCGCAGATCAATTATCGGATTTGCGTAGCCAAAAATTTGGATTTATTTTCCAACGCTACAATCTTCTCTCTGCCCTAACTGCCCAAGAAAACGTGGCATTGCCAGCAATTTATGCAGGGAAAACCCAGTCTGAACGCTTAGCCCGCGCGGAAGAATTATTAGAAAAACTCGGGCTTGATGGCAAAGAGCGAAACAAACCCAATCAACTTTCTGGTGGGCAACAGCAACGTGTTAGTATTGCTCGCGCCTTGATGAACGGCGGGGAAATTATTCTTGCTGACGAACCTACGGGCGCACTGGATTCTGCTAGTGGGCAAAATGTATTACAAATTTTGCGTCAACTTCATGATGAAGGCCATACCATAATTATGGTTACCCATGATCGTGAAATCGCCGCCAGCGCCAACCGCGTGATTGAAATTAAAGATGGAGAAATCATTGGGGATTCACAAAAAGAGCCCGTCAAAAGTGCGGTCAAAATCCCAATTATTTCTAAATCTCGTTTTGGTTTTAGCAAAGATCAGTTGCTGGAAGCATTTCGCATGTCTGTTAGTGCGATTATTGCCCATAAAATGCGTTCATTATTAACGATGTTAGGGATTATTATTGGTATCACATCGGTGGTTTCAGTGGTTGCACTCGGCAATGGTTCGCAACAAAAAATCCTTTCTAATATTAAAGGTTTAGGCACAAATACGATGACCATTTTTAATGGTACAGGTTTTGGCGATCGTCGTGCTCAGCAAATGCAAAATCTCACGGTTAACGATGCTAACGCGCTATTGAAACAAAGCTATATCCAAAGTGTTACCCCTAATAGTTCATCCAGTGGCACACTCATTTATGGCAACCAATCCTTTAGTTCCACAAACCTGAGAGGCATTGGTGAACAATATTTTGATGTGGAAGGAATGAAATTAGTGATGGGGCGTTCTATCACTCAACAAGAAGTGGAAGATAATGCACAGGTGGCATTACTGGATGAAAGTGCAAAAAAATCTATTTTCCCCGATGAAAACCCATTAGGAAAAATTGTGATGTTTGCGAAACGCCCTTTACGAATTATTGGTGTTGTGACAGATAGAAGTATGGGTTCTGCATCTAGTTCGCTCAATATTTACGCCCCTTATACAACGGTAATGAATAAAGTGACAGGGGGAAATAAAATTGGATCGATCACAGTCAAAATTGCAGATAATGTCAATACCACGGTGGCTGAAAAAAGCCTTACCGACTATTTAACCGTGCGCCATGGCAAAAAAGATTTCTTTGTAATGAACAGCGATACCATCAAGCAAACCATTGAAAGTACCACTGGCACAATGAAATTATTAATTTCATCTATCGCTTTTATTTCCTTGATTGTCGGCGGCATTGGGGTCATGAATATTATGCTCGTGTCGGTTACCGAACGGACCAAAGAAATTGGCGTGCGTATGGCGATTGGCGCGCGCCGTAGCAATATTCTGCAACAATTTTTAATTGAAGCGGTACTAATTTGTATGATTGGCGGAATATCTGGCATTCTGCTTTCATTGTTGATAGGCGGGCTGTTTAATTTATTTATGACAGATTTCACGATGTCATTTTCGACTTTCTCTATTGTCGCGGCGGTGTTGTTTTCAACGCTGATCGGCGTGGTATTTGGTTATATGCCAGCTAAAAAAGCCGCCCAGCTTGATCCAATTACAGCTTTAGCACGCGAATAACGCGAATTAGCTGAATAAATACCGCTATTGCTGTTTGTGAAAGATAAACAGCATCTAGTAGAATTATTTTATTTTTCTGCTACAATACGCAGCAAAATGAATGAACGAACGTTCATCAATGATATTAAAGTGCGGTGAAAATTTTAAAATTTTTGACCGCACTTCTCTCGTTTAAAAGGAAACTTTCATGTTAAAACTGAACAAGATCGCAATGAGCATCGTGCTTTCAACCGCATTAGCAAGTTGTGCAAATATTAGCGATAGCTATCAAGCAAGCCAAGCTGATTATAAACAATATGAAGAAATCACAAACCAATATAATGTTAAGGAAAATTGGTGGGCTTTATATAATGATGCGCAATTAAATCGTGTTGTAGAACAAGCATTGCTCAACAACAAAGATTTGGCGAAAGCCGCCATTTCGGTGAATTCCGCGCTCTATCAAGCTAATTTACTTGGTGCAGATTTAGTACCAACGTTCAGTGGCTCTACTTCATCATCAGCGAGCCGTCCAATAGATACCCACGCCAATTCGACTATCAGCCATGGCGGTTCATTAACAGTAAGCTACACCCTTGATTTATGGCGCCGTTTAGCGGATGCAGCAAATGCCGGCGAATGGAATTACAAAGCAACACAACAAGATTTAGAAGCCACTCGCCTATCATTAATCAACTCTGTTGTAGTCACTTATTATCAAATCGCCTATTTAAACGATGCGATCGCGGCAACAAACGATACCATCAGCTATTACGAGCGCATTAATGGCATTATGCGAAATCGTTTAAATGCGGGCGTTGAAGATCGTGCAAGCACAGACCAAGCCACACAGGCGGTATTAACTGCACGTAACAATTTGATTAGCTATCAAACTGCACGTAAAACTGCAGAGCAAACCTTGCGCAACTTACTAAACCTTAAACCAAGCGAACCATTAAATATCGCTTTCCCACACATTTTGAATGTGAAAACAACGGGGGTAAATCTCAATGTTCCCGTTGCAACCATTGCAAACCGTCCAGATGTGCGAGGCAATTTATTCCGTTTAAGTAGCGCGTTTAAAGATGCTAAAGCCATGCAAAAAGCCTGGTTCCCTACAATTTCTCTCGGTGGTTCATTGTCTTCAAGTGGTAACAAAGTCAGCAATGCATTTGACAACCCAATGGCAATGGGAACGCTCGGAATTAGCTTGCCATTCTTAGATTGGAACCATGTAAAATGGAATGTGAAAATTTCTGAAGCGGCTTATGAAAATGCACGCGTTAATTATGAACAAGGCATTACCACTGCATTAAATGAAGTGGATACCAATTATTTTGCCTACACTCAATCTGTGCAAAACTATGATAATTTGAAGAAAAAATACGATTACGATAAACGAATCACTCAATATTATCAAAACCGCTACGAAGCAGGCGTATCTGAATTGCGAGAATGGTTAAATGCGGCGAATACAGAAAAAAGCTCTCAGGTTTCTATTCTGAATGCGAAATATAGCGTTATTCAAAACGAAAACGCCATTTATAGCTCTATGGGTGGATATTACTCGCCTAAACGTTAATTCTCGCTCAACAGCGGTGAAATTTGCATAATTTTCACCGCACTTTAGAATATTAAAGAAAATAAAAAGGCAACCAGATGTGTTGCCTTTATTTTATTAAAATCTTATTTCATCAATTTGGAAATAATGAGTGCGCACTCTTATTCCAAAATAGGAATGATTTTAGTCGCATGCGAACCCTTATCGCCATGCACCACTTCAAAATTGACTTTTTGCCCTGCTTTTAATGAACGATAACCATCCATTTCAATCACTGAAAAATGGGCGAAAATATCTTCTTCGCTGCCTTCAGCATTAATAAACCCAAACCCTTTTGCATTATTAAACCATTTTACTACGCCTACTTCCATTCTCTTCCCCTTTCGGCTACTTAACAACACAATAAGACCGACGCCTTATTCCCTATAACGTTATAAATAATCAAGGATTTTAAGCATTTTGGCAACGAGAAAAAGCGAAAACTGTTAGCCAGATCACAAAAATTTTTTTATAAAAAAGTGAGTTTTAAAATTTCATTAAAACCCACCGCACTTTTGTGATATTAATTAAGAACTGTATTAGATTATCAGCTTTATGCAACGGTTAGATAATCCGCAAATTTCTCTAAGAAAATGAATGTTACATATAAGTTATGAATTAAGTAACGCTTTAATATGAGTCACTAGGCTTTCCATTTTGGCATAAGAATTAATACCACCTGCGCCCCCAAAGAATGGCACGACACAAATCAAAGTGTTCTTAAATTTCGAATGATAGAATTTAAATTTTTCTGTTACTTGGGTTTCATACTCTGTGTTCCCAGTGAAAAACTGCATAAAATTATTCACTTCCCCAATGCCTGTGCAAACAATCACTTTTGGTTGAAATTTTTGTACTGCATTTCTAAAAAATTCGCCCCGATGCGTTACGCACCATTGTCTGTATTCATTGAAAGAATTTAAGCCTGTTAATGTTTGTAAGGTTTCATTCCAATCAACGTTATTCCGATTAGGAAATCCGATTGGAAACATATTCATTTTAAAACCAATTCCATTTTCTAACTGACTATGTAAGATATTATAACGTTTAACAAAAACACCGCCATTTTCACCGTTATTCCATTCTAAGTTGTGAAAATACCATAAGAACCAGCAAATTTTTCGGTTATATTGTGCTAGCCAAGCGCCGTCAAAATCTTCGTGTGACCAAGAATAAATTTCGTTCTCTTGGATGGGCTTGTCCAGTTCATTTCTCTGTTCTCCGCCCCACTCTAAACCACAAAACCAAACATCAGATTTAGGATTTCCACCATCACAGCCTGCAAAAGATAGTGCTGAGTTTTTAAATTGTTCTGTTACCATTTCATTTTTCCTTTTTAGAATTAGAGCAAGTAGAATCGCATATATTAGAAATTCACATAACAAAAATTCTTATGATTTTGGCTTGGAATTTAGGGCTAATCTAATTCAGCCCTTTAATTAATTCGCCACCCAAGCGCCATCAATATAATGCATAATCCATTTGGTTTGTTTGCCATTTTTCTCGGATGTCACATATTGACGTTTTTCTTTACGGCTGAAACGTATAATAGCGTCATTTCCTTCAGGATCATGAGTTGGCGCATCGGCTAAATACTGGAATTTCTCTGGTAAACGATCTCGATATTTCGCCAATTCCGCCACTTTCGCCGCACGGCTTTCTCTCACTTTCGGGAAGTTATGGGCAGACATAAATACTCCCACGGCACTATCGCGTAACACAAAATACGCATCCGCTTTTTCGCATTTTAATTCTGGGAAAGCAATAGGATCTTCTTTTGGCGGCGCCACTTCTCCATTTTTGAGAATTTTACGCGTGTTATCGCACTGAGTGCAGGCCATGTATTTACCAAAACGCCCTAATTTTAAATGCATATCCGCGCCGCATTTATCGCACTCGACCACTGGGCCATCGTAACCTTTAATTTTGAACGAACCTTCTTCCACGATATAACCATTACAATTTGGGTTATTCCCACAAATATGTAATTTACGATGGGCATCGATGACATAGCTGTCCATTGCAGATTCACAAATTGGGCAGCGTTTGCGCGCCATAAGTGCTTTGGTTTCTGTTTCGCTGTCTAATACATTGAGTAATTCTGCTTCAGGAATTAAATTCATCGTTGTTTTGCAACGTTCTTTAGGTGGCAATGCATAGCCTGTGCAACCTAAAAATACCCCTGTACTCGCCGTGCGAATTGCCATTTTACGCGCACAAGTTGGGCAAGTAATATCGGTTGGTACAAGGCTATTTGGCTTCATTCCCCCTTCGATTTCATCAAGCTCCGCTTTGCTTAATTGGCTAGAGAAATCTTTGAAGAACTGGTTTAATTCCATTTTCCAGTTTTTTGAACCATTGGCGATTTTATCCAACGTATCTTCCATATTGGCAGTAAAATCATAGCTCATTAAAGCGCCAAAGGATTGAGCGAGACGATCGGTAACAATTTCTCCCATTTTTTCGGCATAAAAACGGCGATTTTCTGTGCGTACATAACCGCGTTCCTGAATGGTCGAAATGATCGCCGCATAAGTAGAAGGGCGACCAATACCACGTTTTTCTAGCTCTTTCACCAACGCTGCTTCCGTATAGCGCGCAGGTGGCTTAGTAAAATGCTGACTTGGCAACACTTCTTTTAAGGCTAAAGTATGATTTAACGCAACCGATGGTAACTCTTGATCTTCCGTCGATTTACTACTTTGTGGCAAAACTTTTGTCCAACCATCAAAACGTAAAATGCGCCCTTTGGCTTTTAATTCATAATCGCCCGCAGTCACCGTTAATGTTGTGCTGTCATACTGTGCAGCAGGCATTTGGCAAGCAACAAACTGACGCCAAATAAGATCGTATAAACGCACCGCATCTTTTTCCATACCTGCTAAATCATCCATTGATACATTGACATCAGATGGACGAATCGCTTCGTGGGCTTCTTGCGCATTTTCTTTACTGGAATAAAAATTAGGTTTGGCTGGCAAATAATTCTCACCAAAATGGTTATCAATATATGCGCGCGCCATCGTTAATGCGTCTTGGCTTAAATTGGTGCTATCCGTACGCATATAAGTGATATAACCCGCTTCATACAAGCGCTGCGCCAGCATCATGGTTTTCTTCACACTAAAGCCTAAACGTGTGCTCGCGGCTTGCTGTAATGTTGAGGTAATAAATGGCGGACGAGCTTTTGAACTGGTTGGCTTGGTTTCTAAATCCGACACCACATAATCAGATTTTTCAAGATATTCCACCGCACTTTTAGCTTGTTGTTCATTTTTCGGATCAAATTTTTTGCCCTTAAGTGCGGTCACATCTAAACGAATTTTTTCTTTATTAGCAGTAACGGTATCAATGGCGACTTGCCAATATTCTTCGGGTAAAAAAGCTTTGATTTCACGTTCACGCTCTACTAACAGTTTCACCGCAACAGATTGCACACGTCCTGCCGATAAACCACGCGCGACCTTTTTCCATAGCAACGGCGAAACCATAAAACCGACCACACGATCTAGAAAGCGGCGTGTTTGCTGTGCATTCACACGATCAAGGTTAAGCTGTTCTGGTTTTTCAAAGGCTTGTTTAATCGCATTTTTCGTGATCTCATTAAATACAACACGACTAAAGCGGCTATCATCGCCGCCTATCACTTCGCGCAAATGCCAAGCAATCGCTTCCCCTTCTCTATCCAAATCGGTTGCAAGATAAATATGATCCGCTTTTTTAGCCAAAGATTTCAGCTCTGAAACCACTTTTTCTTTGCCGGGCAAAATCTGATAATTGGCTTTCCAATCGTGATAAGGATCAATGCCCATGCGTTTCACGAGTGCAGCTTGTTCTTTTTCCGCTTTAATTTTTGCTTTCTCGTCAGCACTTAGCCCTTTGGTTGAAATAGGTTTAGCTTTTTCGCCTGTTGATGACCCCGCTGTAGGCAAATCGCGAATGTGCCCTACACTAGATTTCACTACATAATTGCTACCAAGATATTTATTAATGGTTTTCGCTTTTGCTGGCGACTCCACAATAACCAAGGATTTGCTCATAAAATTTCCTAAAATTGTCTTAAATTCTGAATGTCTTTTTTATATTGCCGAATAAGTCTTTGTTCAGCAAGTCTTTTTTCTTTATCTATTATTAACTGGATAATAACCACGCTATTTTAAGCGTTATTCGATTGTTAAAGTGCGGTCAGATTTCTGTGAGTTTTTTAGCTGCTCAAGTAAATTTTCTTCTTGTTTTGGCATTTGTAGATAAAAACCTTGCGCTTTAATTTTATCCATTACATCTTGATTATTGGCTTGAATCAACGGTTTGCTCCCCGCTAAATTAAACAACATCACAAAAATTGGTTTCCCGAAAAGAGAACGCAAAGCATCTGGTAACGAATCAAACTGATCTCGCTTTTCCACATATAAATACATTCCTTCTTTTTTCGCACTTTTATAAATGGCACACAGCATATTTTTCTCTTTATCATCAGCCTAAACAAAAATCCCAAGGGATTTTAGTCACCCTTGGGATTTTGTCAATTGAGATTTATCAATCAAAGATATGATTTTATCATTTAGTTACAGCTTCTTTTACTGCATCAACTTTTTCTGAAACTGCATCTGCTGCTTGACCCGCTTTTTCTTTCGCTGCGTCTTTTGCTTCAGCTGCGGCTTCTTTCGCTGCGTCTTTTGCTTCAGCTGCGGCTTCTTTCGCTTCATCTGCTTTTTGTGCTGCTGCATCTTTTACTTCTGCTGCTTTATCTGATACAGCATCTTTTGCTTCAGTTGCTTTATCTGATACTGCGTCTTTTATTTCAGTCGCTTTATCAGCTACTGCATCTTTCACTTCAGCGGCTTTGTTAGCTGCTGCATCTTTTAATTCTGTTGCTTTTTCTACAGTGGCGTCTTTCACTTCAACAGCTTTGTCCACTACTGCATCTTTTGCATCTTTCGCTGCTTCAACAGCTTGATCTGCTTTTTCAGAAACGGCTGCTTTTGCTTCATCTGCTTTTTGTGCAGCAACTTCTTTCACTTCAGCGGCTTTTTCTTTTGCTTGATCGCAAGCTGCTAATGTGAATGCTGAACCTAGAACTAATGCTGCTAATAATGATTTTTTCATTTTGTCACCTAAATAAATGTTAATAAAAATATTCATCGAATTTCTCGACGAGCGCTATTCTGAACTGGTTATTATCGGAATGCAAAAATATTTGCATAACTTTACAAAACAAGTGCAGTTTGCGGTGCTTTAGACAAACAAATCCCTCGATAGTTTCGAGGGATTTTTAAAATATCAATCAATTGCTTAATTATTCATCGATTGTGCGCAGTAGTTCATTGATGCCTACTTTACCTAAAGTTTTAGCATCTACTTTTTTCACAATCACTGCACAATATAAGCTATATTTACCGTCTTTTGATGGCAAGCTGCCTGAAACAACCACAGAACCAGCAGGCACACGACCATAATGGATTTCGCCAGTTTCACGGTCATAAATTTTTGTTGATTGACCAATGAATACGCCCATTGAAATAACACAACCGTCTTCGACAATCACGCCTTCAACCACTTCTGAACGCGCGCCGATAAAGCAGTTATCGCCGATGATAGTTGGGTTTGCTTGTAATGGTTCTAGCACGCCGCCGATGCCTACACCACCAGATAAATGCACGTTTTTACCGATTTGTGCACATGAACCCACCGTCGCCCAAGTGTCCACCATCGTCCCTTCGCCCACATACGCACCAATGTTTACATAAGATGGCATTAATACGGTATTTTTAGAAATGTATGCGCCTTTACGCACAGTGGCTGAAGGCACTACACGAAAGCCTTCTTGTTGAAAACGCTCTGCAGTATAGTCTGCAAATTTTAATGGCACTTTGTCGTAATATTTTGTTTCTGCACCGTCAATAATATCGTTGTCATTAATACGGAAAGATAACAAAACTGCTTTTTTCAACCATTGATGTGTTACCCACTCGCCATCAATTTTTTCAGCGACACGATATTTACCGTTATCTAAACCCTCGATAACTTCTTCAATTGCAGTGCGTGTTGCGGCGTCAACGGTTTTTGGCGTGATATCTGCACGGCGTTCAAAAGCTTCTTCAATGATTGCTTGTAAGTTTGACATATGTTTTCCTATATTAAAGTGAAATAAAAATTCGCCCTAGTTTTATCATATTTGCAAAATAAATTCACGGTTTTTATGAAAAACTGTGCGCAGAAAAACAGGTTTTGGGCTATTTTTAATACAAATTTGTTATACTGTACGCATTAATTATCACTAGATTATACTTATGCTAAGCCCTACCCATTCAGAACAAAAAGCTAATGTCGTTGCCTTTGCCTTTCTGTTAATTGCATTTTTAACAGGTATCGCATCCTCTTTTCAGCTGCCAACCTTAAGTTTATTTCTTTCTCGAGAAATTCATGTTTCTCCTTTTCTGATTGGTCTTTTTTATTCCATTAATGCCGTTATGGGCATTGCGCTTAGCCAAATTCTCGCTCGCTATTCAGATAAATTAGACGATCGGCGTAAAATCATGATGATCTGTTGTTTAGTGGTGGTATGCGGTTGCTTAATTTTTGCTTATAGCCGAAATTATTATGTGCTTGCTTTTTTAGGTACATTTTTATTAGGCTTAGGCGCATCTTCCAACCCGCAATCCTTTGCGTTAGCCAGAGAATACGCAGAATCATCAGGGCGTGAAGCAGTAATGTTTACCACAATTATGCGAACACAAATTTCGCTAGCTTGGATTGTTGGCCCGCCCCTATCTTTCAGCATTGCTCTTGGCTGGGGCTTTGATTATATGTATTTAGTCGCCGCGTCTGCGTTTTTGTTATGTGCGCTAATTTCTGTTTTATTATTGCCTAAAATTCAACGTAGTTCTCAACAAAAATCCGTCGCCACAAATATCAGCACTAAAAGCGACAAAAAGAGTATTTTTTATCTATTCATTACTTGTTTTTTGGTGATGGGCTGCAATGGTATGTATTTGATTAATATGCCATTATATGTAATTCACGAATTGCACTTACCCGAACGCTTAGCGGGCATTTTAATGGGTACAGCAGCAGGCTTGGAAATTCCCATTATGCTACTTGCGGGTTATCTCACGAAATTCTTAAGCAAAAAAACGCTAATTTTGACCGCACTTTGCGCGGGTTTGCTGTTTTATCTCGGCTTATTTATAGCGGAGAAAACTTGGGAATTAATTGCATTACAATTATTTAACGCGATAATTATCGGCATTGTCGCCACGATTGGCATGGTCTATTTTCAAGATCTTATGCCAACGCAAATGGGATCTGCCACCACGCTATTTTCTAATGCGGCGAAAAGCAGCTGGATCGTCAGTGGACCATTAGCAGGCATCATTGCTGAACACTGGCATTATAGCTCGGTGTTTTATCTTGCTTTTGGCATATTAATCATCGCCACATTGTGCTTTGCACAAGTAAAATCCGCATAAGTGCGGTCAAAAATGAATGTATTTTTCTACTTTTTTAACATTTAACGGAGTCTGTCATGAACTGGGTAATCTTTGCGGTTGGTTCGGCATTTTTTGCAGGATTAACGGCTATTTTAGGCAAATTAGGGGTGGAAGGCATGAACAGCAACCTCGCCACCTTTATTCGCACTATCGTGATCTTTTTTGTCATTGGCGGCATCATCACCGCGCGTAATGAATGGGAATTGCCACAACATATTGCCGCCAAACCACTCACATTTCTGATTTTATCTGGAGTTGCAACAGGGCTATCATGGCTTTGTTATTATCGCGCATTACAACTTGCCCCCGCCTCTTGGGTTGCGCCTATTGACAAATTAAGCGTGGTGATTGCTATTGTTCTCGGTGTGTTGCTGTTGGGCGAGCCAATCAGTATGAAATTGGTACTCGGCGCCAGCTTAATTTTAGCGGGTGTTTTAGTGCTAGCATTTTAATCAACATTATTCTCGTTAAAATCTGAGTTTTGTTGTTAATTATTCGCATCTCAGTTAATGAAACAAGAATAGTTAGCATTAAAATTTACAATGAAATTAATAACTTACGAATTTTCATTGCTTGACGATTGTTAAATTTAGGTTAAAATAGCGTCCGTAAATTCATTATCTTTAAAACGGAAAGGAAACATTTATGCTAAACCAAGCCATTACCCAGAAATTGAACGAACAGATCAATTTAGAATTCTATTCATCAAATATTTATTTGCAAATGAGCGCATGGTGCGAAAAACACGGCTACACAGGTGCGGCAGCATTTTTGCTTCGTCATGCTGATGAAGAAATGCAACATATGCAAAAATTATTCACCTATGTGAGCGAAACAGGTGGTTTGCCAATATTAGGCAAAATTGAAGCCCCGCGTTCAGAATATAATTCATTAAAAGAAGTCTTTGAAACTACATTAACGCATGAAAAATTAGTCACGTCAAAAATCAACGAATTAGTTGCCGTTACTTACCAAAGCAACGACTATTCAACCTTCAACTTCTTGCAATGGTATGTGGCTGAACAGCACGAGGAAGAAACCTTATTCTCTGGCATTATTGATAAATTTAATATTCTTGGCGAAGACGGACGTTCTTTATATTTTATCGACAAAGATTTAGCGACTTTATAATTTAGGAGAGTAAATATGTTATCAGCAAATGTCATCAAATTATTAAATGCACAAATGAACCTTGAGTTCTACTCTTCTAACTTATATTTACAAATGAGCGCATGGTGCGAACAAAAAGGCTATCTAGGCACAGCTCGTTTCTTAAGCGCACATGCGGCAGAAGAAATGCAACATATGCGTAAATTATTCACTTATTTAAATGAAACTGGCGCAGAAGCCAAAATTGAAGCGATTGAAGCACCAGCGCATCAATATCAGTCTTTGCGTCAAGTG
Organism: Alitibacter langaaensis DSM 22999; assembly: GCF_003096995.1. Classification (GTDB taxonomy): domain Bacteria; phylum Pseudomonadota; class Gammaproteobacteria; order Enterobacterales; family Pasteurellaceae; genus Exercitatus; species Exercitatus langaaensis. Next base: position 67,900 of record NZ_QENU01000009.1, read on the forward strand.
CTTGAATTAACCTTTGAACATGAAAAGTTAATCACCAGCAAAATCAATGAATTAGTTTCTGCGACTTTAGCTGAAAAAGATTGGTCAGCATTTAACCATTTACAATGGTTTGTGGTCGAACAACACGAAGAAGAAAAATTATTTGGCAATATCCTAGATAAATTCAAAATTCTCGGTGAAGAAGGCAAATCTTTATTCTTAATCGACAAAGATTTAGCCGCGCTAGCCACCGCCAATTAATTAAAATAAAAGAAAAAACTGACTTAGCCCTTAAAAGTGCGGTCAGTTTTTTTATTATTTTATACAGCTACAATTCCGTCTAAACCTTAACGTCTAGCGGCTATTGATAAGTCCGATATACAAAGGCGGCGATCAAAATTAACAGCATAATAATAATTTGGATAAGGCGTTTTGGGGTTAATTTTTCAGCGGGCATAATTTTCTCACTTTCTTGATTTATTACTTCTTAATTGACTCATTTAATGATAAAATTTCTTGAGTTAGATCAATTTTACCTAAATTTTTTGTAATTTATCCACTTTTTTTAAAGGGATTAGGGAATTCATGACAAAGACAGCCGCCACAACTAACGAATCAAAATCTGGTCGCCGTATCCAATCGGGTGGTTGCGCTATTCACTGTCAAGATTGCAGTATTAGCCAACTTTGCATCCCCTTCACACTCAATGAACATGAACTAGATCAATTAGATAATATCATTGAACGTAAAAAACCGATTCATAAATCTCAAGTGCTTTTCAAAGCTGGTGATACGTTAAACTCACTTTATGCAATCCGTTCTGGCACCATAAAATCTTATACCATTAGCGAAACAGGTGAAGAACAAATTACCGCCTTTCATCTACCTGGCGATCTTGTTGGTTTCGATGCAATTACCAATATGCAACACCCAAGTTTTGCTCAGGCTTTAGAAACCGCAATGGTCTGTGAAATTCCATTCGATATATTAGACGATTTAACTGGCAAAATGCCGAAATTACGCCAACAAATGATGCGTTTAATGAGCAATGAAATTCAAGTCGATCAAGAAATGATCTTATTGCTATCGAAAATGAATGCGGAAGAACGTTTAGCTGCCTTTATTTATAATCTTTCTAAACGTTATGGCGCACGGGGATTCTCTGCTAAAGAATTCCGCTTAACCATGACTCGTGGCGACATTGGCAATTATCTTGGCTTAACTGTTGAAACGATTAGTCGCTTACTCGGCAGATTCCAAAAATTAGATATTTTATCTGTACAAGGCAAATACATCATCATTAATGATTTAGAACGGCTTTATGAATTATCAGGTTCACATCGCACGAAAATCCAATTTGTATAACCTAAATAAATGATAAAAATAAACCGCCATAGAATCAAAACTATGGCGTTTTTCTGCTATAAACTTGTTCTATATCACATTTTTACACTCTTCTCCTTGTCATTACCTTACATCTGCACTATGCTAATCACAACACAACATACGCGGAGGTCATTATGAAGTTTAATAATATTCTCGTCGTTCTTAATCCTGAAAACGAAAAACAATACGCATTGGCTCGTGCAGTGCGCCTAGCAAACGAACAAAAAAGTGATAAACCAGTTAAAATCACGCTTTTCTTGGCGACTTACGATTTATCCTATGAAATGTCAGCCTTGCTTTCTTCTGAAGAACGCGAAGAAATGCACAAGGGTGTCGTGGCGCAACGCCGCCAAGAAATTCAACCGTATTTAGAAAAATATGCGGATCCTAACATTGAATTCCATTCCGTTGTTGTGTGGAATAGCAATGAGGCTGAGGCTATTGTAGAAGAATTTGTTCAGCACGATTATGATTTAGTCGTGAAATACACGAAGGAAGAAGAAACCTTAAGTTCACTACTGTTCACCCCAATGGATTGGCAATTGCTTCGCAAATGCCCAGTACCAATGTTAATGGTGCGCGATGGTGACTGGAAACATCAACGCCGTATTCTTGTTGCCGTGAATGTTTCGGGGGATGAAGAATACCACGAAGAATTTAACCAATATTTAGTTGAGTTAAGTACCGATCTCGCAGATACCCTTGATCGCGGCAATATTCATCTGGTCAGCGCTTATCCGCCGACCCCAATCAATATGGCGATTGATCTCCCTGAATTCCATACCAAAGAATACGTCAATGGCATTCGTGGGCAGCATTTGCTTAATATGAAAGCATTACGCCAAAAATTTGGTATTGATGAAGATCATACCCATGTTCGCGAAGGTTTCCCTGAAGATGTCATTCCTGATGTTGCTGAAGAATTAGGCGCAGAACTCGTTGTTCTCGGCACAGTAGGGCGTACAGGTTTGTCCGCCGCACTATTAGGCAACACCGCAGAGCATGTGATCAGTCGATTAAAATGCAATTTACTGCCGATCAAACCACCGAAAACTGAGTAATCATAGCCAGAATAATCGCAGTAAAAATACTTATAGTAAAAGTGCGGTCAAAATTTTTAAAATTTTTGACCGCACTTTTTGTTAATTATTATTGCAAAGCTGGATCTGAAGCTAATGGCTCAAAATCTATATCATTATGCCAATTAAACACTTTGATTTTATCATTGTTCTCAGAAAAGAATTGGTAGCCGTTATCAAGCGATTTTTCCTTAACATTCAACCACTGCGCAAATCCATAAATAAAATTAAAGGCAGAACGGGAAGCATTTAATGTAATGCGTTCCTTGTCATCACTCGAAATCTTAATAAACGGAACTTGATAATTTTCTTTATGTTCTGAACCAACTCGTAAATTCACACTTGAGCTATCTTTATCCGTATGTGATAAGCCGTGATCAGAAAAATAAATTAAGCTATAACTTTCTCCGCGTAATTGAAGTTGATGAACTATCTGTTTCAATAATGAGTCTGTTTGTTTTAGGCTTTCTAAGTAACAAGAGAGATTTTTATTGATAAAATCAAAGCTCGGTTTTTCAGTCAGACGCTGACAGAATTCAGGATGTGACCCCATCAAATATAATACGAACAAACGTGGTTTATCGCTCGGTTGTTGCAGTTTTTCAGCAAAAATCGGCAATAATTTTCGATCGTTGATGTTAATTGAGCTATCTGAGAAATGTTTAGTAAAATAAACTTCATCTGCCGTGGCGCCTACTCGCGCAGCCACGGTATCAAAACCGCCTGTCATCCCTTGATTAGAAAACCAATAGGTTTTAAACCCTGCTGATTTTGCCAATGTAATAATATTGTTTTGATATTGCGTCTGTTCGCCTTGGTAGTGATAGAGCGTGCGGAGTAGCGATGTCTGTGTATTTGGCGCGGCAGATATGTAATGATTGAGCACCACCCCATTCGTACTCGCTAAAAATGGCGTTGTATTATGCGGATAACCATACATTGATAAATAATCTTGGCGCATACTTTCACCAATCACCAAAACATAATTTTGATAGCTTGGCTGCGCTGATTCAATTTGCCATGTGGCAGGAATATTTTTCATTAAATTGATTTTATCTTTTTCTGCATGGTAGCCTTTTATAAGCTGATAATTGATGAGATAGAAACCAACTAAGGATACACGCGTATCTGGCAAATAAAAGCCTTTACCTTTTCTCTCGTTACTCCACGGCTTGTAAACTGTTGCTATAACAGTTAATAATAAAAAAACGATAAGGTACTTTTTCTGAAATAAAGTGCGGTTAATTTTCATCGAGAAAATCATCACACCCAATGAGAAAAGTAAAAATATAATGCAGATTGCATAGCTATAAAGCGGCAAAGACTGCAAATATTCCCAACTTTCTTGGCTATTCGTTTCCAATAATGAAGCTATGATGCCAATAGATGGCGAACCGTAAAAAATAGCTTCGGGAATATAGGCTGTACAAATCAAACTGTGGATCAGCAAAATTGCACAAAACAAAAATTTTGATAAGCGATATGCCATTAATAAGATAAGAAAATTGCCTAGAATGGCATAAATATTAGGTGGGTAGCCTAGTGCTAAATGCGAGATGACTGAATATATTAGTAAGAGTAAATAGAATACGATTGAGAATTTTTTGGTTCCTAGCTCTCGCTTCATAAAATAGTCCTAATCAAAGGGGATAACAATCCCCTTTATGCGTTTATTACAAAATATTTTTCTCTCCACGAGATAAACTGATTAAGCCGGAACGCACAATTTCAAGAATGTTCGTTTCTTCTTTTACGGCGTTAACAAAGGCGTCTAATTTATCCGTAGATCCTGTCAGCTGGATTGTATAGGATTTTGGAGTAACGTCAACAATTTGCCCGCGGTAAATATCTGTAAGGCGTTTAATTTCATCACGCCCCGCTCCTGTTGCACGCACTTTTAAGAGCATCACTTCACGTTCAACGTGCTCGCAATCGCTTAAGCTCATTACTTTAAATACATCCACTAATTTGTGTAACTGCTTTTCAATTTGTTCTAGCACTTGCTCATCGCCCGATGCTTCGATGGTCATACGTGATAATGTGGGATCGTCAGTCGGTGCTACCGTTAAACTTTCGATGTTAAACGCTCGTTGAGAGAATAAGGCAACCACACGAGATAATGCACCTGATTCGTTCTCTAATAATACAGATAAAATTCTACGCATTTTATAGTTCTCCTTATGCTTCTGGTTTGCCTAACAACATTTCATTCATTGCGCCGCCACGAATTTGCATTGGGTATACATTTTCAGTGGCATCAACACGCACATCAACAAACACTAATTTATTTTTTATGGCAAAGGCCTGAGCGAGTTTTTCTTCTAGTTCATCAGCGGTATCAATTTGAATTCCCACATGCCCATAGGCTTCCGCCAATTTGGCAAAATTCGGTAACGAATTCATATACACCTGTGAATGGCGTCCTGAATAGATCAAATCTTGCCACTGTTTTACCATGCCTAAGAAACGATTATTGAGGCTCACAATCACGATTGGCGTATTATATTGTGTGGCTGTGGAAAGCTCTTGAATGTTCATTTGAATCGAACCGTCTCCCGTAACACAAACCACTGTGCTTTCTGGATGGGCAAATTTCGCGCCTATCGCAGCAGGAAAGCCAAACCCCATCGTGCCTGCGCCACCAGAGCTGATCCAACGACGTGGTTTGTCAAATGGATGATGCAATGCGGCAAACATTTGATGTTGCCCGACATCTGACGCTACATAAGCATCGCCGTTGGTCAAACGATAAATCGCTTCAATCACCGCTTGTGGTTTGATCTCTTTTGAAGTGCGGTCAAATTCCAAACAATTTTTTGCTTTCCATTGTTCAATTTGTTTCCACCACTCTGTTAAATCAGATTGCGATTTCACCAAGTTGTCATCTTCTAATAGCGATAAAAATTCTGTTAAAACATTATCAACGCTACCAACAATAGGAATATCCGCTTTCACATTTTTGGAAATGGATGTTGGATCAATATCGATATGAATCACTTTGGCATTCGGGCAATATTTTGCCAAATTATTTGTTGTGCGATCATCAAAACGCACGCCGATGCCTAAAATCAGATCCGCATTATGCATTGCTGTATTGGCTTCAAAGGTGCCATGCATACCAAGCATCCCTAAAAATTGCTTATCTGTGCCTGGGAAAGCACCCAACCCCATTAGTGACGATGTCACAGGAAGATTAAGTTGCTTCGCCAACTGCGTTACTTTTTCACTACTATTACCAATAATCACCCCGCCGCCAACAAAAAGAACGGGCTTTTTCGCCACTAATAATGCTTTTAGTGCTTTTTTAATTTGCCCTTTATGCCCTTGTACATTTGGGTTATAAGAACGCATTGACACTTCTGTTGGATATTCATAAGGATATTTATTAGCTGGATTTACCATATCTTTTGGAATATCAATCACCACAGGGCCTGGGCGACCTGTTGAAGCAATATAAAAGGCTTTTTTGATAATTGACGGAATATCTTCAGGACGCTGAACAATAAAGCTATGTTTTACGATTGGACGTGTTAAGCCAATGGTGTCACATTCTTGGAAAGCATCCGTACCAATTAAATGAGACATCACCTGACCTGTTAACACAACCAAAGGAACTGAATCCGTATAAGCTGTTAAAATCCCTGTTAATGCATTGGTTGCCCCTGGGCCTGATGTAACCAAAGCACAGCCAACTTGACCTGTTGAACGTGCATAGCCATCTGCCATATGAATTGCAGCTTGTTCATGGCGAACCAGCACGTGTTCGATACCGCCAAGGGTGTGAATCGCATCATAGATATCTAACACTGAACCACCTGGATAACCAAATACATATTTAACGCCTTGATCACTCAAGGATTGCACCACCATTTCTGCACCAGATAGTTTTTTCATATTGCTCTCCATTTACTTATAAAAAATGATTGATGCCGCTAGTTTACCGATTCAAGATAGATTGTCTATGGCTTTCTTCATTCATTAACACCAATAAATAAAGAATATAAAACTGAAAAATACTTAATTTCTAGTTTTAAATAAAAATAATCTTGCAAAAAACAAAAAAAATGCGACTTTATGCCGCATTTTATAAAATATACAAAATTTTATTTTTATGTATTTTTGTGATCTAGATCACGCCACTACCTATTTTTAGTCGCTAAGATTGCCCCTAAAATGACAATACCTGTGGTAACAAATCCTAAAATTCCCGATTTTGTGAAACCTAACACTAAATAGCCCAATGTTGTCGCCAACGCAACAATAAGCGCATAAGGTAATTGCGTGGTAACGTGATCCATATGATTACATTTCGCCCCCGTAGAAGACAAAATCGTGGTATCAGACACCGGCGAACAGTGGTCCCCGCACACCGCCCCTGCCATTACAGCAGATAAGCATGGAAGCAGTAAATCAGGTGCTGCATTCACGGCAATCGCTGCGGCGATTGGCAGCATAATGCCGAAAGTCCCCCAACTTGTTCCCGTTGAAAATGCCATCACCGCACCAAGCAAGAACAATAATGCAGGCAAGAACGCGGCATTCAAATTGCCAGAGATCAAGGTTGAAAGATATTTACCTGTTTGCATATCGCCCACGACTTTATTAATCGTCCAAGCAAAGAATAAAATAGCAATCGCGCCTAGCATTGATTTCATACCAACGGCATAAGATTTCATATAATCTGCCATAGAAACATTGCGAGCTAGCACAATTAAAATTGTTGAAACAATGACCGCACTTATGCCACCAACGACTAAAGAAATCCCTACTGTTGTATTTTCAAACGCTCCTAATACGCTAAATGCTTTGCCGTCCGCTGCGAGCGCTTGATTCCCTGTGTACATCATCATCACTACCGTGCCAATAATTAAGGCAACAATTGGGAAGATAAGATTGCGAACATGACCTTGGCTAACTTCAAGGTTTTCTGTGCTATCAGCCTGTTCTAGGGCTAATTTCTCATGGCGAGCCATCGGTCCAATATCAATGGTGAAATAAGCGACGGCAAACACCATAATCATAGAGAAAATCGCATAAAAGTTCATCGCACTCATGGTCATAAATGCGCTGAATGGAGAATAACCCGAAATGGCATGTTCTGCTAAAAGCCCTGCTATGAGCGTCATAATATAAGCACCCCAGCTAGAAACTGGCATCATCACACACATAGGCGCGGCTGTTGAGTCTAAAATATAAGCTAATTTTGCGCGTGAAACATGAAATTTATCGGTGACAGGGCGTGCAATAGCGCCCACCGCAAGGCTATGAAAATAATCATCGATAAAGGTAACGAACACTAAGCACGCCGCCATTAATTTAGCGCCGCGGCGCTCTTTAATACGTTTTTGCGCCCATTCTGCAAAAGCCTGATTGCTGCCTGAAACGCTTAAAAGTGCGGTCAAAATACCGAGCAATAATAAGAAGATAATAATATTTACATTGCTATCGTTTAGTGCGCCGTCTTCCACGCTATACACGAGAGACACCACACGATCTAATAAATAATTTACCGCCGTAACAACACTACCGTCACTTAACATTAATGTACCAACAATGATACCCACGCTCAGAGAAAGTAATACTTTACGCGTTAAAATTGCCAAACCGAGGGCAAGTAAAGGTGGCAAAATCGACCACACAGATGAAGAAAAATCAACTAATTCCATAGGTTTACCTGTTAAAAATAAATAGGATGAGAAGATTACAATAATATTGCTATTTTTCCAATCAAAAATTGCATGACTAATTCCAAAATTAGTAAAAAATTAACCGCACTTACGATAAGTTTTAAAGAAAAATGAGAAATTTTAAATAAATAATTTACATTAAATATTATTTCTTCTATTATTAATCCCGATTTATTTTATATTAAAAACAGGAGATGAAAATGTCTTTAGCTAAAAATTTAAATAACCTTCGCAGCCTTCGTGCCGCAGTAAACGAATTAGGATTAGAGCAAGCGGAACAAGCGCTTGAGAAATTACAGCAAGTGATCACAGAAAAACGTGAAGCAGAAGCAGAAATGATTGCGCAAGAAAAAGCGCGCCAAGAATTAATTGCAAAATATAAAGAAGAATTAAAAGCGCAAGGTATTTCATTAAATGAATTAGTCTTAGACGCTGAACCTAAAAAAGAACGCAAACCTCGTCAGCCATTGCCACCTAAATATAAATATGTTGATGAAAATGGCGAAACCAAAACTTGGACAGGACAAGGCCGCACACCACGCGCTATTCAAAACGCATTAAATGCGGGCAAAACCTTAGCGTCATTTGCTATTTAATCCCTATCTATTTAAAACCCATAATCTGATTATGGGTTTTATTTTTATTCACTCAAATACTTTACGCCTATGTTCCAGAATAAAATTTTACTCACCGATTGCCCTGATGATAAAGGTTTAATCGCGAAAATTACCAATATCTGTTATAAGCACCAATTAAATATTCTTCATAATAATGAGTTTGTTGATTTTGAAACGAAACATTTCTTTATGCGCACTGAATTACAAGGCATTTTTAATGAAGAAACCCTGCTCGCTGATTTAAAATTCAGTCTGCCAGAAGGCGCGAATTATCATTTAATTAATGCGGATCGTAAAAAAAGAATTGTTATTTTAGTCACCAAAGAAGCCCATTGCCTTGGCGATATTTTAATGAAAACCTATTATGGCGGGTTAGATGTTGAAATTGCTGCTGTGATTGGCAATCATGATAATTTGCGCTCTTTAGTTGAACGTTTTGATTTGCCATTTCATCACGTTAGCCACGAAGGATTAAGCCGTGTAGAACACGATAAATTATTGGCGCAAACGATTGATCAATATCATCCTGATCTCATTATATTAGCCAAATATATGCGTGTGTTGAACCCTGAATTTGTTGCGCGCTATCCGAACCGCGTGATTAATATTCATCATTCGTTCTTGCCTGCTTTTATCGGTGCTAATCCATATAAACGCGCCTATGAACGTGGGGTAAAAATTATTGGTGCCACCGCTCATTTCATTAATAATGAACTTGATGAAGGCCCAATTATTATGCAAAGAGTCATTGATGTGGATCATACTTACTCTGCCGAAGCCATGATGAAAGCGGGGCGAGATGTTGAAAAAACCGTTCTCAGCCGTGCTTTAGATCTGGCATTACACGATCGCATCTTTGTGTATCAAAATAAAACCATTGTTTTTTAACAATCAAAAGAAAGGAGAGCGTCTGCTCTCCTATTTTGGGGCTTTTTATCGAAATTTTTATTAAAACTTTGGGGCTGACGTAGATTAGCCCTAAATTTCACACCATTTTCGCAATGTTTTTAGCTGCATTTTGGGTGTTCCAAAGTTAAACCGAAATTCACATTCC
>NZ_QENU01000010.1 GCF_003096995.1 Alitibacter langaaensis DSM 22999
GGAATGTGAATTTCGGTTTAACTTTGGAACACCCAAAATGCAGCTAAAAACATTGCGAAAATGGTGTGAAATTTAGGGCTAATCTACGTCAGCCCCTATAACAAAGCTAAGCTTAAATTCCCTTTTATTAAGTTAAGTAACATTTCTTGCTTATCTTATTAAGATCATTTAGAATAATATCTGATAGTGTTTGATTTGTTACCTATCATTAGGTAAAATTTAAGCTGATATTGAGATGAAAATATACAATGCTAAATATTGGCTTGAAATCATTTTACTATTCTTTTCATTTATAATGATTAGTAATTGAGTTATTCTTAATTAGAAAGAATAATATATTTAAGGGTTATAAGAGAGTTATTAACATGAAAATAATCTTAAAAAGTATTCTAGCTGTATCTATGACTAGTTTATCAAGCATTTCTTCAGTCTCTGCTTCTGTTACTATTGGGGGAACTAACGGAATCAATATTGACGCTAGTTCGGCAACAGCAAGTGCTGTAAATAGTATAGCAATTGGAACTAACACAACTAGCTCAGAAATTGGCGCTGTTACGGTCGGTTTAGATAGTCAAGCTAGTGGAGTTCGGTCAGTTGCAATAGGTCAAAATTCAAATGCTTTACAAGGTGATACTATCGCAATTGGTACTGGGACAAAAGCAATGATAGATAGCTCAGTGGCAATTGGTCATAATGCTGAGGTAACAGGAACTTTGGGAATTGCAGTAGGGAATGAAACCAAGTCCACAGGGCAAGTTTCATCAGCATTTGGGCTTTATAGCAAATCATCAGGTGCATACAGTACAGCTGTTGGTGGAGAAGCAGAAGCTGTGGAAAATGATGCAGTTGCTATTGGTAGTCATACAGTGGCAAAAGATGCGGGTAGCCTTTCAGTTGGTTCTTATACGAAGGCTAATGGTCGTTCTTCTACAGCTATTGGTAGCGGTTATACTGTAGATGGCAGAAGCTCTGGAGCAATTGGCTATGGTGGCTATACGAACGAAGGTAAATATAATATTTCAGGTAATGATAGTTATGCTATTGGTAACGCTAATAATATTGCTAGAAATAATACCTTTGTTTTAGGTAACAATATTACAGCAAGTCAAAATAACAGTGTTATTTTGGGAAATTTATCAACAGATAGAGCAGCTACAACAGAATCTAATGTTCAGGTCAATGGTGTGACATACGGTACTTTTGCTGGGCAAGGCTCTGCTGCTAATGGTGTAGTTAGTGTAGGTGATGTTGGCAAAGAACGTCAAATCATTAATGTTGCAGCAGGTAAAATCTCAGAAACTTCAACAGATGCGATCAATGGTAGCCAACTTTACTTAACTCAACAAACAATTGGTAATGTTGCTCAAAGCTCTGCTAAGGTGTTAGGTGGAAACGCAACTGTAAATAATGATGGTTCGATTACAGTGAGTAATATAGGGGATACTGGTGAGAATACAGTTCATGATGCCATTAAATCAGTAAAAAATAGTATTAACAACAATGTAACTAATATTACTGAATTGCAAAAAGGTTTCAACCTAGCAACAACAGTTTCAGAAGGTGAAGGAACAACCAGTACACACAATGTAAAAGCTGGTTCAACTGTAACTTTTGATGCTGGTAAGAATATTAAGTTAACACAAGAAAACGGTAAAATCTCAGTTGCAACCAAAGATGATGTGAAATTCAATACGGTTAAGGTTGGTAATACAGTAAGTATTTCTGAAGATGGTATCAATGCTGGTGATAAAAAAGTGACAAATGTTGCTAATGGTGAGAATGACAGTGATGCTGTCAATATGAGCCAATTAAGAAGTGTAAATAACACTATTAATAAACGTGTTGACGATCTAGGCGATCGAGTGCATAAAAACCGTAAACGTAATGATGCGGGTATTGCAGGCGTTGCTGCGATGAGTACTATTCCACAAGTTATTTTGCCGGGTAAATCTGGTCTTGGTATTGGTGCTGCATCACGTCATGGACAAGGTGCTATGGCTATAGGGTATTCAAGAGCGAGTGATAATGGTAAACATATTATTAAATTATCTGGTTCTTATGACTCACAGCGTAACAATACTGTTGCCGCAGGTTATATGTACCAATGGTAATGTAAACTCTCTTCCTTTAAAGGACAGTTCTAACTTCAGGAACGAAAAAATGAGCAACACACTTCACTTTAAACGTTCGTAAGAAGCTAGATATGTATGGATATGCCTGCTTGGTTAATATTGATCAAGCAGGCTGTTTTTATCCATTTTTCATTTCTTATACTATGAGTGGTGGGCTAGTTAGAATTTATTGCTCTTAAAATTATCTTAGTTTGATCTTAGGTAATAATCACGAGTAAACATAATGTGTTAAAACCGCTTTTAAAGTGCTTTTTGGAGCACGCTTTCTAGGATAGTACCTAAAATTTTTTATTTTCTGACCGCACTTTTGTATGATACTTAAGTTTGAATATTTAAGAGTATAATAAGAGCTGAGAGAGGGAGTATCGCTCTTAATGGGAAAAGTTTTAAACTTATATTGAGCGAAAATACAGTCATATCCTTAGTATTTGTATTGAGGGAGCTATAAGTTAACTGCTGTATAAAGGGGTTATTTGAAGAGTTTTATAATAAATTTATGATTTACTATTTTGAATAGAAGATATTGATACATTAAGGAATGTTAGCTTTTAAAAGAAAGCTCTTAGAGATGGTGCCAGTGGTCGGACTCGAACCGACACGCTTTTAAGGGCGGCGGATTTTGAATCCGCTACGTCTACCAATTTCGTCACACTGGCTTTATTGATAAATATCATTTAGGTGTGTAGTGCGCATTATACGGTTATTCAAAAGCCTTGCAAGTACAAATTTCAAATTCTCATTTATTCGCTGTAAAATTCACCAATATTTAACCGCACTTTGAGTGGTTATGAACTTCTCTACCGCATAATATTATGAATTTTTACATTTAAAGATGTCTTATCTTCTCGTATCATTTCTAAATCTGAAATTCTATTTATTGATTTAATTCGGCATATTGATCTGTCTCTTTCAAAAGTATTACAGAGGCAATTCTTAAAAGTTTACAAATCTTAGTAATATCAATTTCTATATAACGAATACGATTTAGCATAGTCAGAAGGCAGTAATTCGTCATATTTTTGCTGTAATAACACCCTTACTCAATAAAATTAAAACATTTTTTTATTTTATTGTGATGAACCTCTCATTTTTAAAATATTCAGATTGAATTTTATTTCATCGCAACATAGCATGTCGCGCATATCATTATTATTGAAGGAGAAAAAATGGCGTACTTCCGTTTATCAAAAGTAATGTGCCTGCTTGCGCCAACTATGCTTGCTGGCATACCCACGTTACCAGTTTATGCTGTAAATCCAGTACTAACCACAGAGCAGGTTACAAGCCACAAGCCACGATGATTATGATCAAGTACTTCAACAGTGGAAAACTCATCTCACTAGTGTATCACTTGATGCTACAAATAAGCTTGCAAATAAGGCCCAGCAAACACTGTTAGATAACAATTCTTTTGATTTTAGCGAGCAGAGTTCATCTGGGGTGAAAATTCGCGCAACTGTAAATACGATTAGAGATTTAGCAGTAAATTATAACAGATTAGGTTCAACGTTTTATCAAGATCAGGATGCAAAGCAGTTGATTATTTCATCCTTAGAAAAAATTCATAGTGGTGGTTATCAAGAAGGAGGGAAAGAGTACGGTAACTGGTGGAATTGGGAGATTGGAATTCCAAAATCATTAAATGAAGTGCTTATTTTAATGGGGGATGAAGTACCTGATGATTTAAAACAAAAATTAATTCGTGCAACAGCTTATTTTCAGCCTGATCCTATGTACAGTGGGGTTTCTGAAGGGGCGAAATATTCAACGTCAAAAAATGTGAGGGTCAGTACAGGCGGAAACCGCACTGATACTTCAACAGTTTCATTAGGGCGGGGCTTATTAACGCGTGATGAAGGGGAAGTTAAGCGTGCAATTGAAGCCATTTACGATGTTGGCGAATTACAAAATGGTATTCGAGATACAAATGATGCGACACTAAATGATGGCTTTTATCACGATGGTTCATTCATTCAACACTCGTCAGTGGCTTACAGCGGTACTTATGCTTCTGTATTAATCGAAGGCTTAGGGCTTTTTGCCTATATGCTGAAAGATTCACCAAGTTTTCAGTTCTCTGATCCTAAAATCGATAATATTTATGAATCCATTCTTAATGGATATAAATGGCTTTTAGTGAATGGGGGAATGAATGATTCTGTAAATGGGCGAGCAATCACCCGAGCCAAAAGTAGCGATGTTACCCGAGCCCAAAGTTTTATCAATAGTATCTCCTTATTTATGGATGGTGCGCCAGAAAAATATAAATCAGACTTGCAAGGGTTGATAAAACGCACATTACTGGAACAAAACTATGAATTAAAAGATGCTCCTAATGATACGGTTCGGAATATTTTGAGAAATATTTTAGAAGATGACAATATTAAGCCGATGCAAACCGTTGGAGTGAAACGGTTTCCATTTATGGATCGTGTAGTACAAAAAAGCGACAAGGGGACAGTGGTTATTGCGATGCATTCTAATCGTACCGCAGCCTATGAGAGTATGAATGGCGAAAACCTTCAAGGCTGGTATACCGGTGATGGGATGACTTATGTCTATGATAACCAAAGTACAGATTCATATACCAACTATTGGCATAATGTTGACCCTTATATGATTCCAGGAACAACCGAAAGTAGAGATGCTCGAAAAAATAGCTCTGGTCAGCGCAGATATTTGAAAGATCGTAGTAGTAAAACTTTTGTGGGTGGGGTCGATAATGGTATTAAAATTGATGGCTCACAAGGCAATGCGGACAAAGCTATTATCGCAATGGATTTCACTTCTTACAATGATAAAACCACCGCAAAAAAATCTTGGGTAATGTTAGGTGATATGGTCTTAGCGCTTGGTTCAAATATTACTAGTGAAGATCAAGAAGAAGTTATCACTACCATTGATAATAGAGTCCTAAATGGGCAACAAACGTTAACTCAATCTGGAGATACCGTTTATTTTACTGATCCTGCTACATTGCAAACGATTAGCTATAAAGTCCTTGATAATGCTGAGATTAAAACCCTAATTGAAAAAGGGCAAGACAACTCAACAGAATTTGCCAAAATATGGGTAAATCACGGTAAAAAGCCTAAGGATGCAAGCTATGCTTATCTTATTATGCCAGGTTACACCGCTGATGAAGTAAACCGTTTTGATAAGGCTACGATCCAAATTCTGAAGCAAAATGCTCAACAAGATGCTGTAAAAGTAGGTAATAGTCTATTTGTCAATTTCTTTGAAGCTGGAGAGGTTGGCAATTTATCGGTAGATAAACCACTTTCAGTGATTAAGATAGAAGAGAATGGACGTTTAGATATTTATGCTGCAGATCCAACATTGCTGATTGAGGATGAAATTAATTTATCCGTGCTTGGTAAATATCTGCTAAAAGAGGGTAATAATGTCACTAGCATAATTTTAGATGATAAGACAAAATTTACTTTTAAACTTGATGATCATCAAAAATATTTTTCTGCCGTTGAAGAAAGCCAAGAGACTAGTGAAATAACTCAAGAGACTATAAACTCTAATAATACAGATGATTCACCAGGAAATTCTACAGCATCAACTTCGCAAGAAAATTCAGAAGATAGTTCTACAGTAGCTACAAATAATATTGTCGATACAAACGTAGAAACATCAGAGAATGTAGTTGAAGATACATCAAATAATAATGAAGTAGCCGTAGAAGGTGTACAGGAGTCTGATAGTGAGGAAGAACAGCTTATTGATCAAACCTCATCAGAACAAATTGCGTTTAGCCAAATGTACTTAGATAAATATGCTAAAATGCTAAAAAATATGACTGATGTGGATATTTCTATCATCGATAATTTCAACTATGATCATTATTTCACAGCGACATTAAGCGAAAGTAATAAACACGGCTTAGGTGGAAGATTCCAAACAGGGTTTAACCAATCTTTAAATAACCATACAAAGATAGGAGCATTTGCGGAATATCGTTATAATGATATTAACCAGTTGGGATTGGGTGCGAATGCGAGATGGTATGACTTTTCAAGTTTTATCCGCTACCGCCATGTGTTTGATCGTTCTGCTCATGCAGATTATTTAGATCTTTATCTTGGTTATGATAAAACATTTACCTTTAATCAACTTTCCATTCAGCCACGAGTAGGTGTGTTAGGCTCCTATCTGCTAGATAATAAATTACCAGATAACGGTAAACTTGATAATCATTTTGCTGTGCAAACACAGTTATCAAGCAAATTTAACTATCATATCGGTGGCGTAGCACTTTATGTTGAACCTACTTGGAAAGTCAATCTAGATGATTCATATCATCTTAAACTAAATGGAAAAGAGTATGAATTAAATCGTTCAAGACAAGAATGGATTGGTAAAATTGGGGTGACTAAAAATATCGGTAATTATACCTTTGATTTTAGTGTACAAACCAATAATCACCAAGAACGTAAAATGATTGCAACATTTAATTACCAATTCTAGAAAATGAAAATGCTCCCAGTAAACGGGAGCATTTTCATTAGCATTACAATTCTTTAGATTAGCTTAACGTCTCCCAGTTTTCTAAAACTTTAGGTTTCTTTTAACTTTGTTATATTAACAAAAATAGTAAAGATACTACGATTTTTGTGTGAAATTTAGGTTAACTTAGTGCCTAATTTATTGTTATAAAGTGCGGTCAAAATATGAAAAGTTTTTTGAAATAACCGTTTTTTCTTTATTCCTTTCAGCTAAAACCATTCAGTTTGTTCAAAAATTGTTCTGATTTTCTAAATAATGATGAGAAAAATGTGATCTTGATCAGAAAAATGAAAATTTATTGGGAACTTTGATTGACGCGTAGATTTTTTTTCGGCAATATCAGCACAGCTTAAAAAATTAAGCGGTATTTGACTTTTGATTTTACTAAAAGTTCAAATGGGAGTTGTATAAAAATAAATTCTGATAAGGAATTAAATTATGAAAAAGACATTAGTAGCATTAGCAGTAGCTGCAGCAGCAGTGGCTGGAACAGCAAACGCAGCCGTAATTTATGAACAAGACGGCGCAAAAGTAGAATTAAGCGGTTCATTACGTATGTTCCTTGGTAAAGTGGGTGATGAACGTGGTGATTTAAAAAATGACGGTTCACGCGTATATGTGAAAGTACGTCAAGATTTAGGTAATGGTTTATCTGCATTAGCAGGCTATCAAATCCGTTTTACTGAAAAACCTGATAACCAACAAGAAGCAAATAAAGGTTCAGAGAGTGACTGGGGTGAACCAAGCACTCGTGAATTATATGCAGGTTTAGCGCATAAAGATATCGGTACGTTAACATTTGGTCGTCAACAAACTACAGCGGATGATGTATTACAAGATGCAACTTATTACCGTTCTGGTGCATATAATATCTTAACAACTCGTTCAGATAAATCAGTTAAATTCAAATCGGCTGAATGGAATGGTTTCGCATTTGGTGCTGATTATTTATTTGGTCATCCAGATACTAAAGCAGGCTCTAGTGCCGCAACTAGCTTTAATCCTGAATATAAAAACGGTTTTGGTTTAACTGCTTTTTATCATTATGATCTTGCAGAAGACCAAAAATTAGAGTTTGCGGCGGGTTATACTCAAGATAACTATGATGACCATAATATTTCAAATGATAATTTGCAGAAAAATAAAGCATGGTTATTACACGGTAGCTATACTTATGGTCCATTATATTTAGCGTTAAACTATGGGCAAACCAAAAATGCTTATAGAAATTCTGTAGCATTAGTAACAGACAAAGATGAGAAAGGTCGTTATGCAATGGTTGATGCACGTTATCAATTCTCTGAACCATCAGCAGTATTTGCACAATGGGAGCGTTTAGACAGCCGTGTTGACGGTCAAGATGTCACAGATGAAATCAAAAACCGTTACCAAGTTGGTGTGGATTACAAATTACACAAAAACGTAATCACATACGCAATGTATGAACGTGAAAACACTAAAGATTCTAGTGGTGAAACTCAAAAAGACAACATCTATGGTGTAGGTTTACGTGTATTCTTCTAATTGTTAGATTAGAATACAAATTAGAAAACCCGATCTTAGGATCGGGTTTTTTGTCTTCTTTTTAGAATAAGTTTCTTTATACACTAATAAGAATAACCTAATTATTTTTTCTCCATTCTTTAATGAAAAACTTTTCCAAATTTGACCGCACTTTGTGAAAGTAAGTATTAGGCGAGAAACACGTCTAGGCTCGGCTTTAGCGGCGCAAGATGCTTGCTAATATTGAACGTGTAGGTGTAATTTTTTAGAAAAATCCAAATAAAGTTTCTAGTGATTATGAACGAAATTTCTGAAAGGTTTTCAATGTAATGTGATGAGTTAATGTTACTAAAATATCGGGCAATTTAGAGAAAATTGATTGTACATTATTCTTAGCCTTATTAACTTGGAGAAAATGTGATGAAGATTTGAATAGACTTAAACTTTTTAGTGATGAAAGACTAGAGAAGAAAAATTACCTTAAATAGTGAGCAATGCACTTTTCTTTATTGCTGTTAGAACAGGCGGAGATTATGCAATGAGTTGAGATGTTATGGATTAAAACGATCAATCTCTTTAAGATCCGATTTAATCTCCATTTTTCTTAGCAAAAGTGCGGTCAAATTTATTGAAAAAAAAGCGATTTCCACGCATAATATCGCGACTGCAAACGATTAACTAGCAACAGTAGGAATAACCATGTCAAACACAATTTTACAAAACCTTCCTAAAGGACAAAAAGTCGGTATCGCATTTTCTGGCGGTTTAGACACCAGTGCGGCATTATTATGGATGCGCCAAAAAGGTGCAGTGCCTTATGCTTATACTGCAAACCTTGGTCAGCCTGATGAAGATGATTACAATGCAATTCCGCGCAAGGCTATGGAATATGGCGCAGAAAATGCCCGTTTAATTGACTGCCGTTCGCAATTAGCCCATGAAGGGATTGCCGCGATTCAAGCGGGAGCATTCCACGTTTCAACAGGTGGCATTACCTATTTTAATACGACACCACTTGGCCGCGCGGTTACTGGCACCATGCTTGTTTCGGCAATGAAAGAAGACGATGTGAATATTTGGGGTGATGGCTCAACATTCAAAGGGAATGATATTGAACGTTTCTATCGTTACGGTTTATTGACAAATCCTAATTTAAAAATTTATAAACCATGGTTAGATGACCAATTCATTGAAGAGTTGGGTGGGCGCCATGAAATGTCAGAATTCTTAATCGCAAATGGCTTTAATTATAAAATGTCAGTGGAAAAAGCCTATTCAACAGACTCAAATATGTTGGGCGCAACCCATGAAGCGAAAGACTTAGAATTATTAAACTCAGGCATTAAAATTGTGAAACCAATTATGGGCGTCGCATTCTGGGATGAAAATGTCAAAGTGTCAGCGGAAACTGTAACAGTGCGTTTTGAAGAAGGTGTGCCAGTGGCATTAAACGGCAAAACATTCTCTGATGCAGTGGAGCTGTTCTTAGAAGCCAATCGCATTGGTGGTCGCCACGGTTTAGGTATGTCAGACCAAATTGAAAATCGTATCATCGAAGCGAAATCTCGTGGCATTTATGAAGCCCCAGGAATGGCGTTATTACATATTGCTTATGAACGTTTAGTTACAGGTATTCATAACGAAGATACGATTGAACAGTATCGTATCAATGGTTTGCGTTTAGGACGTTTGTTATACCAAGGTCGCTGGTTTGATCCGCAAGCATTAATGCTGCGTGAAACCGCACAACGCTGGGTTGCTCGTGCGATTACTGGCGAAGTAACCTTAGAATTACGCCGCGGTAACGACTATTCAATTCTAAATACAGAATCGCCAAACTTAACTTATGTGCCAGAACGTTTAAGTATGGAAAAAATTGAAGATGCACCATTCGATCCAGTGGATCGTATCGGTCAATTAACGATGCGTAACTTAGATATTGTGGATACGCGCGATAAATTAGGCGTTTATTCCAAAGCAGGTCTGCTTATCGCTGGTCAAGAATCGGTGTTACCACAGTTAGGCAAAAAATAATTAATAAAACTTTTGTCAAATTGACCGCACTTCGTTAAAAGTGCGGTCAATTTTTTTGATTTTTCGACACATGGATTGTTGCTATTTCGAGTGATGATATTTGTAGCAATAAAAAAGCGATGGGTTGATTAACTCATCGCTTTTTATGATTTAGGGGGGATTAAAACCCTTCTTCAAACTCTTCTTTTTCTACAATTTTAATTTGCATATGTTCGCGTTTTAAACCTAAGTCAAAGGCGAGAGCGATAGCAATGAAAATTGATGAATAAGTACCAAATGCGATACCGCATAATAGGGCAAGGGAGAAGCTATAAATTGTAGGACCACCCCAGAATAGCAAAGCAAATACCACAAATAGCGTGGTGATAGATGTCATCATGGTACGAGATAGGGTTTGTGTTAATGAAATATTAATCACTTCTTCACTTTCTAAACGACGAATTTTGCGGAAGTTTTCACGCACACGGTCGAATACCACAATACTATCATTTAATGAATAACCTACTACGGTTAAGATTGCCGCGACAAAGGTCAGATCCATTTCAATTTGCAAGAATGAGAATACACCTAATGTTACGATCACATCATGGGCAAGGGCAAGCACACCGCCCGTGGCAAGACGCCATTCAAAACGCATACCAACATAGCCGAGCAATAAGACCAATGTAGCGAGAGTGGCATAAATTGCGCTTTCGGTTAATTCATCACCCACATTCGGCCCCACAAATTCGACGGAACGAACTTGAATATTTGGATCAAGTGCGGTCATCATATCTTTTACTTTTGTACCAATGGCAGCATCAGATCCTGTCGCAGGCAAACGAATCATCACATCGCTGGTAGATCCTGTGGTTTGCACTAAAGCACTGGTTATGCCATTATCATGGAGTGTTGAACGTACTTGCTCAAGATTTGCGGGTTGCGAAAAGTGCGTGTCAATCACCACACCACCTGTGAAATCTAGCCCCCAGTTGAAGCCTTTAGTGAAAATAAAGAATAAGCAAGCACTTGTTAGCAAAATCGAAAATAAATAACCAAATTTACGATATTGCATAAAGTTAACCAATTTAAATGGTAAACCGATGCCTTTATATTCGTGCTGTTGTTTTATTGAACTCACAATATTTCTCCGCACTAAATCGATAATTTTTCAACACGTTTGCCGCCATAAACCCAGTTCACGAGTATGCGTGTACCAGTAATTGCAGTAAACATTGAAATGGCTACACCAAGAGCAAGGGTGATGGCAAAGCCTTTGACAGGGCCTGTACCCACGGCATAAAGCACGACAGATGTTAAAATGGTGGTTAAGTTTGCATCAAAAATAGATGTCCACGCACCGTTATAACCTTCGTTAATTGCTTGTTGAATTGGGCGACCATTACGGATTTCTTCTTTAATCCGTTCAAAAATGAGCACGTTTGCGTCCACAGACATCCCCACCGATAAGATAATCCCTGCAATCCCCGGCATGGTTAGAGTTACCCCTGGTAACAATGACATTAAGCCAACCACCAAGATCATATTGGCACATAACGCAAGGCTTGCGATAAGCCCGAAAAGTTTATACACAACTAAACAGAAAAGAATGACCACAGCCAATCCCCAAAGCCCTGCGGTTAAACCTTGTTCAACGTTTTGTGCACCTAGTGATGGACCAATGGTGCGCTCTTCCACAATTTGGATTGGTGCAATTAATGCACCAGAGCGAAGAAGAACAGAAAGATTTTGAGCCTCAGCGGGGCTGCCTACACCAGAGATTTGGAAACGGCTGCCAAAACGTCCACGAATGGTGGCAACGCTAATCACTTCTTCGTGTTTTTCTAACACGACTTTGCCGTTTTCATCTTTCTTACCGTTATCTTTATATTCAACATAAAGCACAGCCATTGGTTTTTGCAGATTAAGTTTGGTGGTTTCAGACATAACATCACCACCTTGCGCATCTAAAGTCACATCGACTTGTGGCGAAGCGGTATTTTGATCGATGCCCGAGGTAGCATTAATAATATGCTCACCGCCAAGAATCGCTTTGCGTAATAATGCAACTGGATTACCAGATTTATCTAATTTGACTTCCGTATCCACAGGCACAGTGCCACGGCGCATTGCTTCAGGCGTTACATTTACATTGACTAAACGGAATTCCAAGGTTGCCGTTGCCCCCAAAATCTCTTTGGCACGAGCAGTGTCTTGGATCCCCGGCAATTCAACCACGATACGTTCAGCCCCTTGGCGCTGAATAACCGCTTCAGCCACACCTAATTCTTCTACACGTTTGCGCAAAATAGTTAGGTTTTGCTCAATAGCGTTATTGCGCGCTTCTAATAAGCCAGCGTCAGATAAACGCATAGAGAAACTATTATCGCCACTTTCTTTAATATCAATATTAGGGTGTTGGCGACGCAATAATTGCACAGCTTGGAAACGTTGTTCAGGATTAGCTAAGGTAACCAGCGTGCTGTAATTTTCTGCGCTTTTCACTGCGGTGTATTGAATTTTTTCTTTACGCAGTTCAGATTTTACACTGTCTTGTAACTGCTCTTGTCCCTTACTTAATGCGGTGTTCATATCCACTTCCATTAAGAAGCGCACACCACCGCGTAAGTCTAAGCCCCATTTCATTGGGTTGCCCCCAATGCTTCTAAGCCAAGCAGGTGTTGATGGCGCAAGGTTAAGGGCGATAGAGTAGTTATTACCTAATTTTTCAGCAATTTTATCTTTTGCGAGAAGTTGATCTGTTGTATTGTCGAAACGGGCTAAAATTGAGCCATTTTCTAATACGATAGATTTGGTCGGGAGTTGGCTGCTTGCAAGCAAATTTTTCACATCAGCTAAAGTTTGCGTGTTAGCTTGTTGCCCACGAGTTCCCGAGATTTGTACGGCGGGATCTTCACCGAAAATATTTGGAAGCGCGTATAAAGCACCAATGGCGATCACAAGGATCACCATTAGATTCTTCCATAAAGGGAAACGGTTTAACATAAGTTAAATACCTTTAGGATTAAAGAGTTTTTACAGAGCCTTTTGGCAATACTGCCGCAATATAGTTACGGTTGATAGTGACTTCGCTGTCAGCGTTTAATTGCACAACCACTTCGCTACTACCTTCAGTAATTTTAGTGATTTTGCCGACTAAGCCACCAGCTGTTAATACTTCAGTACCTTTGGCTAATGATTCCATTAACGCTTTGTGTTCTTTGTTACGTTTCGCTTGCGGACGGTAAATCATAAAATAAAAGATCAAACCGAAGATGGCGAAAATAATTAACATTGACATTGGGCTGCCTTGTTGAGCTTCCATGTTTTTTCCTTTTTGTTAGTTAAAATGAAGATAAATTAGGGCGCTAAAATAGCATAAAATCAGGCTAATTGCTAATTTTCATTTTGTATTCTAGCGTTTCATCAACTGCGGTCAACATTTCTTGTGAAATGATATGGAGTTTTAACTCTGCGCATAATATTTCAAAGTCTTTCACCGCACTTGTGCCACCAAACCAAATGGTTAAATATTGCCCTTTTTCTAATTTTTCAAGCGCCTGTTTTGCCATTAATAATGGAATAGGGCAGTGATAGTGGCGTAAATCAAGAATTTGGCTCATGAAATTTTACGTCTTGCCGCCATAATTTTGCCTATTGCATGCAATTGTTCCGCGCTTAAATATTGTTTGCCCATTTCAAACAAGGGTTCTTCAAGGGCGATATGAACATCATAACCCGCAATAAATTGTTCAATGAGTTGCACATCCACCTCATCGCATTCATTTTGAATGAGTGCGTTTAATTGTTTTGCAAGTGCGGTCCAATTTTCATGTAATTTTATATGCTGGCGTTCAAGTTCATTAATATTCGCTTGAGCTTGTGGCGCAACTTGCACAAGGGCTGGGAAGAAATCTTTTTCTTCATCATCATGATGCAATGGTGCAGCAAGATTAAAATAATTGAGAATTTGTTGCACATCATTTTTCACCGCTTGATTAATGCCATTTTGGGCTAAGTAGTCAGGCAAAATGCGTAGCTGACGGCAGAAATTTTTGACTCGCCCGTGGCAGGCATACAGCATATCAATGGGTTCTGCCCAAGTGGCAGACGCATCAGGTTGGATTGTAATCATCATATTTCCAGTAAAAATGGGGCAGACTTAATAGCCCGCCCGTGCTGTTATTTTAAATTTTGTTGTAACGGTGGCACATCTTTACCGATTTTGGCATAGAATTCTTGCACAAAATCATCGAAACGATCTTCTTCAATCGCAGTGCGAATTTGATCCATTAAACGTTGATAATAACGTAAATTATGAATGGTGTTTAAGCGCGCCCCTAAAATTTCACCGCATTTATCTAAATGATATAAATAAGCTTTGGTGTAATTTTTGCAGGTGTAGCAATCGCATTCAGGATCAAGTGCGGTCGTATCTTCGCGATATTTTGCATTACGAATTTTGACAATGCCATTGCTCACAAACAAATGCCCGTTGCGTGCGTTGCGCGTTGGCATTACGCAGTCAAACATATCAATGCCGCGGCGAACCCCTTCCACTAAATCTTCGGGTTTGCCGACCCCCATTAAATAACGCGGTTTATCTGCGGGCAACAATGGCGTGGTGAATTCTAAAATACGGTGCATTTCTTCTTTCGGCTCACCCACGGCTAATCCGCCGACAGCATAGCCGTCAAAACCGATATTCACTAAACCTTCGGCAGAAATTTTACGCAATTCTTCATAAGTTCCGCCTTGCACGATCCCAAACAAGGCGCGGGGATTTTCCAACTCATCAAAGCGATCACGGCTACGTTTTGCCCAACGCAACGACATTTCCATAGAATTTTTGGCGTAATCAAATGTGGCAGGATAAGGTGTGCATTCATCAAAAATCATCACAATATCAGAGCCTAAATCATATTGAATTTCCATCGATTTTTCAGGGGAAAGGAAAATGCGTTCACCATTAATTGGGTTTTGGAAAGTCACGCCTTCTTCTTTGATTTTGCGCAATTTCCCCAAGCTAAATACTTGGAAACCGCCGCTATCGGTCAAAATAGGGCGATGCCATTGCATAAAATCATGCAAATCACCATGTTTACGCATCACTTCTTGTCCAGGGCGTAGCCACAAATGAAAGGTATTGCCCAGTAAGATTTCCGCACCCGTCGCGCGCACTTCTTCTGGTGTCATCCCTTTCACCGTGCCGTAAGTACCAACTGGCATAAACGCAGGAGTTTGCACTTTAAATTCAGTGATTTCACCCTCTTTATTCGGGCGCTCAAAAATCATCTCACCACGGCGAGCGGTGCCGCTGGTGGTTTTTAACTTAAATTTCATAGATTTCCTTTTGTTAGAAAAACAGTCTAACGGTTTAATATTGTTTTACATAAGCGTTTTATAGCGTCGTTGTTTTATACGATAAAAGCGCGGTCAATTTTAGCAGAGTTTTGAAAACTTTGGAAAAATTGACCGCACTTTTTAGTTTTTGTGAGTTTTTTCAGTTACGCCATGAATTGCCATTATGCGGCAACTAAGAGCTCGGTGGCAACAATCACCACAATCATCCCGACGATCATAGGCACTGAAATGCGTTTTACTACTTCAAATGGTGAGATTTTTGCCATACCAGACACGGCAACAACAACACCAGAAACAGGTGATAAACTACGCCCGATATTAGAGGCTTGTAACATTGGTGTGGTTAAATAAGCAGGGTTTGCATTCATTTGGTGAGCTAGTTTTGGGATAAGTTCTACAAATGCGTAAAATGGTGCGTTGCCTGAACCTGTCGCAATTGCGGCAAGGGCTGTAATCAATGCAAGAGCTAGCATCATTAAGAATGTACCACTGCTTGCAGATTGTACGGAATCAATTAATGCATGAATAAAGCCCACGGTGCTTAGCCCTTGAGCAAATACTCCAGCGGCAACAAGCAAAATGACGACACTGGAAAAGGCATCAGCCATGCCTTGATAGGCAACATTTAAGTTATCAAATACCGTTTTTGCACTGAATGAACGTAAGAAATCCACAACGGCAACAAGCGCTAAACAAATGACAATAATGGTAATAATATTGAGTTCTGGCGCGAATTTACCATCAAAAATTAAGACCCCGAAGATCGGCGTAAACGGAAATAAGGCATAAAAAGCAGGAACTTTAGTTTGAATTTCGTGGATCTCTAATTTTTCCGCTAAATGTCCTTCTTTACGATCTAAATAACGTTGCCAAAAATAATGGCTAATAGCAATCGCAATAATTGCGGAAATGGAAATTGGCAAAGTTAGATTAAAGGCGTATTCAAGTAATGGCATTTTGGAGACTTCCGCCGCCAATACGACATCGCCTGATGTTGGCGAGAGAATAATGGCAGCAGGCGAGGCGCAGATTGATGCCGCAGCACCACGAGAAATGCCAACATTCACCATAATCGGGAAAAGTGTCGCCATGAGTAACACGCCTAATCCTGTGGCAGAAGGCACTGCGAGCGACATTAAGCACGCTAAGAAATAAGCGGCAATCATTAAAATATAAGGTGATTTAATGTATTTGAGTGGATGAGAGGCGAGTTTTACCACCATATCGTTTGCGCCAAGATGGGTCATATAGGCGGCAAAGCCACATAACACCATAATTAACATCCCTAAATTTCCGCCGCGGTTCATTAATAGATATTTCACATATTCGAAAATATCTAAATACACTTCGCCAGTGGATTTCACGCTGTCAGGCAAAATGCTTTTGCCCATCATCACGCTGGCGAGCAATAGCAATAAACCAACGCTCATTAGCACACCTGTGGCAGAATAGCCTTTGATGACGTAATAGCCCACAATAACGATGGCAATTAAACCAAGAATTAATTCCATATATTTCTCCTTAGGTTAATGATGAATCTTATTATGATTTTTTACTAATAAACATTGAATCGCCATAGCTGAAAAAACGATAGCGGTTTTCGACCGCACTTTTGTAGGCGTTCATCGTGTGTTCATAGCCAGCAAAGGCGGAAACGAGCATAATTAGTGTGCTTTCTGGCAAATGGAAATTGGTGATAAGGCAGTCGATAACGCGGAATTTTTTGCCAGGGTAAATAAAGATAGACGTATCAGCGAAAAATGGTTCGATGATTTGTGCGGAACCCTTTTCTTCGGCGGCAAGAGCGGCGCTTTCGATAGAGCGAACGGACGTTGTGCCAACGGCAATTACGCGTTTCCCTGCGGCTTTTGTGGCTAAAATAGCATCAACGACATCTTGCGGTACTTCCACATATTCTGCGTGCATATGGTGATCTTCGATCTTATCCACGCGAACAGGTTGGAAGGTGCCCGCCCCCACATGGAGCGTGACAAAAGCAAAATTCACGCCTTTCGCTTTCAGTTTTGCCAATAATTCATTGTCAAAATGCAAGCCTGCCGTTGGGGCAGCCACAGCGCCCGGCACTTTGTTATACACCGTTTGATAGCGTTCTTGATCGGCTTCTTCATCTGGGCGATCAATATACGGCGGAAGCGGCATATGTCCAATTTTTTGTAAAACCTCTAAAAGTGCGGTGGATTTATCGGCAATTTCTAATTCAAACAAGGCATCTTGGCGGCCAAGCATATTCACACGCACGCCATTGCCCTCGCCGAGTTTGTCTTCCCCTAAAATCAGCTCTGCGCCTGTTTTCGGGGCTTTGCTAGAACGCACATGGGCTAAAAAAGTGGTTTCGCTTAATACGCGCTCGACCAAGACTTCAATTTTGCCGCCGCTGGCTTTGCGCCCATACATTCGCGCAGGAATCACTCGGGTATTGTTAAAAACCAACAAATCGCCTTCGTTGATTAGTTCTAACACATCGCTAAAAGTGCGGTGAAAAATTTCACCATTTTCGCCGTTTAATTGTAACAAACGGCTTGCCGTGCGTTCAGGTTTAGGATAACGAGCGATCAGTTCATCAGGTAAGTCGAAATGGAAATCAGATACTAACATAGTTTTTGCCATAAAATTTTTTGTCGTAGTCTATTTTGATTTGCAGCGAAGTACAAGTAAAAACCTTTATTTCTCGGCAAATTTTCGTTAAAATCTCACGCTTAATTTTAGGCTAAACGAAATGCAAAATGGCAAAACAAGCTCAATTTTATCTTATTGAAACGACACAACCACAGGGCGAGCTTTCCGCAGCAGAAACTCTCGCCTGTGATGTGGCTGCCCAATTATGGCGTGCAGGTAAACGCATTTTGCTTGCTTGTGAAACTGAACAACAAGCGTTGCGTTTAGATGAAGCCTTATGGCAGCGTGATCCAAGCGAGTTTGTGCCCCATAATTTATCAGGCGAAGCCACCAATTTTGCTACGCCGATTGAAATTAGCTGGATTGACAAGCGCAATGCACAACGCCGTGATGTCTTAATTTCATTACAAAACAATGTGCCAGACTTTGCGCAAAGTTTTAATCAAGTGATTGATTTTGTGCCTACGGAAGAAGAACAAAAAGCCATTGCCCGCGAGCGTTACAAAATCTACCGTCAGCTAGGGTTTGAAATGTCCATGGAGAAAGCTTGATGTGGCAAACAAAAACATTTGAAAATTTGACCGCACTTGAGCTATGGAAAATCTATCAAATTCGGGTGGCGGTATTTGTGGTAGAACAAAATTGCCCTTATCAAGAAGTGGATGAATTAGACAAAAGCGCGCAACATTTTTGGTTAGAATCAAAGGGTGAAATCCAAGCCTATTGCCGCATTATTAATACTGAAAGTGCGGTCAAAATTGGACGAGTTTTAGTTTTGCAATCAGCCCGTGGCAAAGGTTTAGCACGCGAGCTAATGACAAAGGCAATCGAATTAGCAAAACAGCAATATCCCAATAAATCGCTTTTCGTACAAGCCCAAGCTTATTTGCAGGATTTTTATGCATCTTTGGGCTTTAAACCTGTTTCAGATGTGTATTTGGAAGATGGAATACCGCATTTGGATATGCAAATAGAGTTTGATGACGAATGATGAATTAAAGAAGAAATTTTCAAAAAAAAACATTACATAAGTGCTATTTAATTAGATGAATGGAAGCGTAATCGTAATATTGTGGCTTATCAGCAAAAAATGATGATACTATTTGAGTATTATGTATATGACGAAATAATATTGATTTAACATACAGAAATATAAAGTAGCAATTTTTATTGCGAAAAATGGATTGGAAATATTGATTTTACCTTGATAAGTATATCATAAAATTATGCTTATTTAACTTGAATGGTTAATTTGTATCTGGAAGTAGGTAAAATTAAAATGTAGCTTGAGTTTATACTATGTATGTTAAAAATATTTATCATGGGTAAATATGATGCCGATTGTTTAAATAATAAACTAAGGGGTCTAGATATGTCAAAAGAAAGTAAAGAAAATGATTCATTTATTAATAAATATATATCACCAATAATATCTGTTTTATCCTTGTCGGTATCTATAGTCGCACTTATATTTTCTTATGATGCAAATAAAATATCTAACGAGTCAAATAAAATAGCTAGTGAGTCAAATAAAATAGCTAGCGAGTCAAATAAAATAAGTACGGAATCAAATATATTGACTAAAAGAGATATTATAAGGAGAAAGAATGCATTAGAATTTAAAATAAGAGAGGATATGGCTACGTTTTTAAAAAAATAGATGAATTTATATTGGAGCTTAAGGATGTTCAATATGTGATTAATCTTAAAGAAAAAAATGAAATAGATAAGTATATTGAATATATGAAAAATAAACATAAGGATAATTTAAAATTGTTTTGGACTATAAAAGATAGTTTAGATGAATTGTTAAATGATTATCCTGATGGTAGAAATGGTTTTCCTTACAATGAAGAAAGTTTCTTAAAGATAGCTGATATATTATGTCATGAAAAATTCTATATAAATGAAGCTGAATATACCTTAAAAAATTATATATCTTTATTAGAAAGAGAAAATAGATTAAAAGAGATTAGATTTATACCATTAGGCTGTAAGAACAGAAATATCTTTGCTCAAGGAAATATAGATGTTGATACTCGTATACATAATAATACTAATGGCAATGCTTCATCCAGAGAAACAATAGAAGGTATATTTCAGAATATAAAACGAGACATACATAAACAAGAGATCAATAAATGACAAAACAATTCCAAATGGCAGATCGTTTTGATGCGTCTGCAGTCGAACAAGCACTTTATAAACACTGGGAAGAGCAGGGCTATTTTAAGCCGTCTGAAAATCCTGACGTTCCAAGTTACTGTATTGCGATTCCGCCGCCAAATGTGACGGGGAGTTTGCATATGGGGCACGCATTCCAACAAACGTTAATGGATACCTTAATCCGTTTTAACCGTATGGAAGGGAATAACACCCTTTGGCAAGCGGGAACAGACCACGCAGGGATTGCAACCCAAATGGTGGTGGAGCGTAAAATTGCGGCAGAAGAGGGGAAAACTCGCCACGATTACGGTCGTGAAGCCTTTATTAATAAAATCTGGGATTGGAAAGCCTATTCAGGTGGGACGATCAGCCAACAGATGCGGCGTTTAGGTAACTCGATTGATTGGGATCGTGAGCGTTTCACAATGGACGAAGGGTTATCCAACGCGGTAAAAGAAGTGTTTGTTCGTTTACACGAAGAAGGCTTGATTTATCGAGGTAAACGCTTAGTAAACTGGGATCCAAAACTTCACACGGCGATTTCCGATTTAGAGGTGGAAAACAAAGAGAGTAAAGGTTCGCTTTGGCATTTCCGCTATCCGCTCGCAAACGGGGCAAAAACCGCAGACGGTAAAGACTATTTAGTTGTTGCTACAACCCGTCCTGAAACTGTGCTAGGCGATACTGCTGTGGCGGTTCATCCAGAAGATGAACGCTATCAATCATTAATTGGCAAAACAGTCGTGCTGCCACTTGCCAACCGTGAGATCCCGATTGTCGCAGATGAGTATGTGGATCGTGAATTTGGTACAGGCGTGGTAAAAATTACGCCAGCACACGATTTTAATGACTATGAAGTGGGGAAACGTCACGGTTTGCCAATGGTCAACGTGATGACGATGAATGCCGATATTCGTGCAGAAGCAGAAATTATTGGCACAGATGGTAAACCGCTCACCACTTACGAAGCAAACATTCCCGCAGATTACCAAGGTTTAGAGCGTTTTGTTGCCCGTAAAAAAGTAGTCGCCGATTTTGATGCGTTGGGTTTATTGGATGAAATTAAACCGCACGATTTGAAAGTGCCTTACGGTGACCGTGGTGGCGTGCCGATTGAGCCAATGCTCACCGACCAATGGTATGTGTCGGTTAAACCGCTTGCGGAAGTAGCGACTAAAGCGGTGGAAGATGGCGAAATTCAATTTGTGCCGAAACAATACGAAAACCTTTATTTCTCTTGGATGCGTGATATTCAAGATTGGTGTATTTCTCGCCAGCTTTGGTGGGGGCATCGTATTCCTGCTTGGTATGATGAGCAAGGTAATATTTATGTGGCACGTAATGAAGCCGAAGTGCGGTCAAAATATCAGTTAAATTCGGATGTCGCCTTAAAACAAGATGAAGACGTACTTGATACCTGGTTCTCATCGGGTTTATGGACATTCTCTACTTTAGGCTGGCCAGAACAAACGAAAGAATTAAAAATGTTCCACCCAACCGATGTGTTGATCACGGGCTTTGATATTATTTTCTTCTGGGTCGCTCGTATGATTATGTTTACGATGCACTTCATTAAAGATGAAAATGGCAAACCGCAAGTTCCATTCAAAACCGTGTATGTAACAGGGCTGATCCGTGATGAACAAGGGCAAAAAATGTCAAAATCGAAAGGGAATGTGCTTGACCCAATCGATATGATTGACGGTATCTCGCTTGATGCCTTGCTGGAAAAACGCACGGGCAATATGATGCAGCCACAGCTTGCAGAGAAAATTGCCAAAGCCACACGTAAAGAATTTGGCTCTTCCCCGACTCTTCCAGAGGGGGGCATTGCGGCACACGGTACAGATGCGTTGCGTTTCACACTTGCAGCATTGGCGAGCAACGGCCGTGATATCAACTGGGATATGAAACGTCTAGAAGGCTACCGTAATTTCTGTAATAAATTATGGAATGCAAGCCGTTTCGTATTAACCAACGATAAGCTCGATTTATCCGCAGGCGAAGTGGAATACAGCCTTGCAGATCGCTGGATTGAGTCCGCATTCAACCGCACTGTTGGCACATTCCGTGACGCATTAAGCCAATATCGTTTCGACTTAGCCGCGAACGCTATTTACGACTTCACTTGGAACGAATTCTGCGACTGGTATTTAGAACTGACTAAACCCGTATTTGCTCACGGCACAGACGCACAAAAACGCGGAGCAAGCCAAACACTCGTACGTGTGCTAGAAAAATTATTACGTTTAGCCCACCCGATTATGCCATTCATCACTGAAGAAATTTGGCAAAAAGTGAAAGGCTTTGCCAACATTGAAGCCGACACCATTATGCTACAACCTTTCCCGAAAGTGGTGGAAAGCGAATTAGACGAAGCGGCGGAAACGCAAATCAGCTGGATCAAAGAGTTGATTATCGCCGTGCGTAACATTCGTGCAGAAAGCAACATCGCACCAAGCAAAGGTTTAGAATGTCTTGTTCGCAACATTTCTGATGAACAATGCAAAATTCTTGCGGAAAATGACCGCTTGTTAAAAGCAATGGCGAAATTAGACAGCGTGCAAACGCTAAGCGTGGATGAAACCGCGCCACTTTCTGTCGCCAAATTAGTCGGCAACGTGGAAGTGCTTATCCCAATGGCAGGCTTTATCAACAAAGAAGCAGAGCTTACTCGATTAACAAAAGAAATCGAAAAAATGCGTGGTGAAATCACCCGTATTGAAAACAAACTCAGCAACGAAGCCTTTGT
This sequence comes from Alitibacter langaaensis DSM 22999, assembly GCF_003096995.1. Lineage (GTDB taxonomy): Bacteria > Pseudomonadota > Gammaproteobacteria > Enterobacterales > Pasteurellaceae > Exercitatus > Exercitatus langaaensis. The sequence continues at coordinate 23,083 of NZ_QENU01000010.1, forward strand.
CGCCAAAGCCCCAGAACAGGTGATTGCCAAAGAACGTGAGAAAATGCAAGAGTATCAAAGCGGTTTAGAGAAATTGCAAGGTCAGTATAAAGCGATCGAAGCGTTGTAATGATTAAAACGTTGTAATTAATCAAAGTATTATAATGAGCAGAGATAAAAGTGCGGTCAAATTGACCGCACTTTTTTGTTTGAATTTAGGGATAATCAAATACAGCCAAAATAAGACATCATTTATTTTCAGTAAAATAACCTTGATGATTACGTTTTTGTTCGAATAAGTAGTCGAAAATAATTTCTAAAGCGTAGTCAGGCACATGTCGAAAATGTCGATTTTCAACTCCTCTTCGCCAATTTCTAAGCTGATTAGCAGAAACTTGATAACCCCTTTCTTGCAAAAGATTCAATATTTTATCCGTTTCATTAGCAATACCTGATAAATGTAATAAGTTATTAAAAATCTGATTTTTATTCATTAAATCGCCTCATATATAATATGAAATTTACACTCTAACTCATTAATAAGCTATGTTTCAATATCAACTTGAGTATCTCCAAAATCCATTATAGCACCGCAAAATGAAAAAGTGAGCTACAACTCAAGTCACACTCAAGCAAGAGAATAAAATTAAACATTATTGTTAATCAAGAGTAAATTTGGTTGTTATTAATTGCTTAAAAATTTGTAATTGCTTTATACTAAGGCTAATACTAGCGTAGTAGCTTAAAGGATAAAATATTAAGATGGCGAAGAGTTTAATGTTGCAATATGCACTTGATTTTCACAAAGGGCATGTTCCCGTCACACAATTTGCGGACTTGTTTTTCGATTTGTTTTATGACAATAAGCAGTCTTCAAATGAAGAAGAAGCGGCAGCAGAGGCTACGATCTTTTTATGCGTAGATGCTTACTCGCCAGATGTACCTAAAGACCAAATGGAGATAGCGGAGCTTTGCAGAATGAGTGAGATGAAATTAAGAAAAGAAGTTGAAGACGCTTTAAAAAGAGCAAATGTGCTATAAATTTGAGGTATAGGCTTTATAAATTAGTAAACTATTATGTATAAAAAATACACTCATAAATTATTTCAAAATTCGACCGCACTTTATGATGATTTTATTAAATTTGAGCGTGCTATTTCTGATTTGGGCGCAGAGATGAAGGTTAATTTTGCACAATATGAAATTGATCATTTGGCGGTGAGAGTAAATAATTGTAAAGATGCGGAAATTTGGCTGACAGCGTTGACGCAATGCGGTAAAATTTTTTGCGATAACGTGGTGAATGGGCGAGTGATTTATTTGATTGAACTGGATGAGCCTTTAGATTTTTTAGGGCAGAAAGTATCAATAATCGAATTGCCGTTTCCTAAAAATAAAATTTATCCTCAAGATGGTTGGGAACATATTGAATTTGTTGTGCCGTTTTTGCTTAATGAGTCCATTGATGAATGGCAAGAGCGAGTAATAACGCAATTTAATTTGAACTATTCGCAAACTTTGCAACTCAAAGTGAGCGCACCGAAAGCGGAGAGGGAACAATTGCCGAATCCGTCTATTGCGGTGAGTTTTGTAGATAAATCGTTAAATCATACAACAGTAAAAATTCATCCTTATTCCATTAAAACCGTGGTTTTATCGGAACAAGTTAATTAGAAGGGTATTTATTAATGAAAAAATTAACTATTGCATTAGCACTTATGGCAAGCCTTGGTATGACGGGTTGTGCAAATACTGATATTTTTGGTGGGGATGTGTACTCTGCTAATCAATCAAAAGAAGCGCGCTCGATCAGCTATGGTACTATTGTATCATCACGTCCTGTTAAAATTCAGGCGGACAATCAAGGTGTGATTGGCACAGTTGGCGGTGGCGCATTAGGTGGTATTGCAGGTTCAGCTATTGGTGGCGGCACTGGACGTGCTGTGGCGAGTGCGGTAGGAGCGATTGCTGGCGCTGTCGTGGGTAGCAAAATAGAAGAAAAAGCAAGCCAAGTTGATGCACTAGAATTAGTGATCAAAAAAGATGATGGCAATGAAATTGTTGTTGTACAAAAAGCAGATGCAAGTTTGAAACCAGGTGCGCGTGTGCGTATTGTTGGTGGCTCAAGCCTTAACGTTTCTGCACTTTAATTTGGTGTATCTTTAATAGGGCTTTTAGTTTCGGCTAAAAGCCTTTTACATATTTAGCCTGTTACATATTTAATAAAAGCCATTTTATGTCTAAATTCAGCACACAATTCTCTTTAAATTTGCCCCAAAGTGCGGTGCGTTTTTCGCTTATTTTTATGAGTATATTCGGGCTATGGGGCTGTGACAAATTAGCGCATCATCAGCCGAAAACCACTCAACAAGCAGAGGCGGTTGAGGAGCCTACATTTACGACAAATCAATTGTTGCGCGGCGTGTATTCAGATTTAACGCTGAGTATAAATGATGTGAATAATCATAATAAAGCGAGCTTTTTGCGCGATTTGTTGGAAGGTTTGGTGATCTATGATCGCGAAGGACATATCATTCCTGCCGTGGCAGAAAGTTGGAGCACAAAAGACAATAAAATATGGCGATTTAAAATACGCAAAACAGCAAAATGGTCTAGCGGAAATCCTGTCACCGCCCATGATTTTGTGCAAAGTTGGCAATTTTTAACACAACAACCCACAGCGTTAAAACAGTATTTGAGTTTTATTAATTTAAAGAATGCTGCTGCGGTGATGAAAGGTGAAATGCCCCTTGATCAACTGGGCGTTCGGGCTCTTGATGATTTGACATTGGAAATTGAATTAGACAAGCCAACCCCTTCTTTGCCGGAAATGCTCGTCCATGTTGCATTGTTGCCAATGAAATATGGTAAGCGTGCTGAATTTGAAAGTAACGGTGCTTATCGTTTTGTGGGGTTACAAGGGAAATTTATTACCTTAGAAAAAAATCCCCAATATTGGGATCACGAGAACGTTCATTTTGATCAGGTGATATATCAAAAATTAGGCGAAAATCAAAGCGTTACCGATCTTGATGTGGTGGCGGAGCCTATTCATAAAGGGGAGGCTAATCAGCAATTTCCACAGTTATGCACTTATTTTTATGAATTTAATTTGAACGATCCAAAATTGCGCCAAAGTGCGGTCAGAACGGCGCTTGTTTCGATGATTTCGCCTCAAAGTATTGTGCAAAATGAGCATATCAATGGTATACCGATTAATGAATTTTTACCGCGCAATATGCAGTTGCAAGAGAATTCAAATTGGCAAGCGAGCCTTGTCGAACAGCTATTACAGCAGTCGGGCATTTCAGAAACCAAACCCTTGCAGTTGAAAGTCAGTTATGATCAAGAGGGGATTCATTCGAGCATCGCCAACCGTTTAGTGCGGGCATGGTCGCAATCCGATCTGATTCGCGCGGAGCCTGATCCTATGAGCTGGACACAATTGCAAGAAAAACGCCGAAAAGGGGAGTTTCAGGTGATTCGCTCTGGTTGGTGTGCCGATTATAATGAGCCCTCTGCTTTTTTTCAGTTGCTCTATTCTCAGCACCCCGATAACACCGCTGGCTTTAAAAATGAAGAAGTGGATCATTTACTTGCACAGTCTTTGAAAGCGCAAACACAAGCAGAACGAACGGCGATTTATAGCAAAATCCAAAGCATAGTTAAACAAGAACGCGTGTTTTTGCCTATTTTCCAATATACGCAAAATAGTTATATTTCGCCGACAATTAAAGGCTTTGATAATACCAATCCAACAGGCGTGATATATAGCAAAGATCTACAACGCAAAACTAACTCAAATTGAGTATTTATCACATCGCCGAGTCGTTAAATTTGCCCAGATAGGATAAATTGCATTAAAATGGCTTGGTTTTTTTTTATTGTGTATTCAAATTTATGACAATTTTAGTTCTAGGTGTTAACCATAAAACTGCAACGGTGGGATTGCGAGAGAAAGTGGCGTTTTCAGATGAAAAACGTCAGATTGCTTTGCAACAAATTCAGCAGTTTAAACTAGGACAAAGTGCAATAATTTTATCCACTTGTAACCGAACTGAAATTTATTTACACAATAAAAAAATCACCCCAGAACAAACGGCGCAATGGAGTGATGAATGTGTAGCATGGTTTGCTAAAATTCATCAACTTGAGCTTTCTGAATTAACATCATATCTTTATTTATACCGAAATCAGCAGGCCGCGCAGCATTTAATGCGGGTTGCTTGCGGACTTGATTCATTGATTCTTGGCGAACCCCAAATTTTAGGGCAAGTGAAACAAGCCTATCAAATGAGTGAAGATTATTATCGTGAAACCCAACATTCGGGCATTTCAAGCGAATTATCACGCCTATTCCAGAAAACCTTTTCAACGGCTAAACGCGTGCGCACAGAAACCAATATTGGCGAAAGTGCCGTATCAGTGGCTTATGCGGCTTGCAGCCTTGCTCGTCAAATTTTTGAAAGTTTGCGTGAACTGAACATTTTGCTTGTGGGCGCAGGGGAAACCATTGAGCTAGTGGCGCGTCATTTACTGCGTCATGGTGTAAAAAAATTGATGATTTCTAACCGCACTTTAAGCCGTGCGCAGGATTTAGTGGCAAAACTCGATAGCAATACGCCCATTGATACCTTTTCTTTAGATGAATTACCATTAGGATTAAATCAAGCGGATATCGTGATCGCTTCGACAGGAAGCCCCAATGTATTAATCAATCAAGAAATGGTGAAAGTCGCGCAGAAAGAACGCCGCCATAAACCAATGTTGATTGTGGATATTGCCGTGCCGCGCGATGTGGATGAAAGCGTGAATAAGCTTGATAGCGTCTATCATTATACGGTGGATGATTTAAATAATATCATTCAACAGAATATGAATGAGCGCGAAAAAGCCTCAACGCAGGCTGAAATCATCATTGCTGAAGAATGCCAAGATTTCTTTGATTGGTTGAAACTGCATCAATCCGCTAATGTGATTCGTGATTATCGTCAAAGTGCGGACGAAATTCGCCAAGAATTGTTGGAAAAAGCCTTGCAAGCCTTACAACAAGGGGAAAGTGCGGAGCAAATTTTGCAAGAATTTAGTCAAAAACTGACGAATAAATTATTGCACTCACCAACTCAAGCCATGCAAGCAATGCTCAAACAGGGCGATGTGAGCGGTTTGCGCTATTTTTCTCGTTCAATGACGGGAAAAAATACATAAAGTTGACAAAAACTTGTGTTATCTCAATATTTCATTTCATAAAATCCCTTAGAATTTCCTTGCAAATACCATATTAAAGAAGAATACAGGTGGCAGGGAGATAAAAAATGAGCGTATTTTTCGTGACAGGTACGGATACCGGCGTGGGCAAAACCATCGCAAGTCGCGCTATTATGCAAGCTATGCAAGATGCAGGAAAACAAATTGTTGGCTATAAACCCATCGCAACAGGGCAGGACGAGCCTGTTTATACCGATATTTTAGATGACGCAAGCAGTGATTACGGTAAAGAAGATAACCGTGACGTGCTTATTTTAATGGATTCAACGAAAGAAAACGTCAATTATCGCGATGTGAACAGCTATACTTTTTCGCATAGCGTGCCGATGATTACGATTGAGAGCGAGCGCATTCAACAAGCGAAATTAGATCAAGATTTAGCTCGCCTTGCGCAGAGCTATGAGAATGTGTTGGTGGAAGGGTCATTCGGCTGGTTGAGTTTGATCAACCGTGAATTAACTTTCGGCGATTGGGCTGCAAGCCACCAAATGCCCGTTGTGCTCGTGGTAGGCATTAAAGAGGGCTGTGTTAATCATGCTTTGCTCACGGTGCAATCTATCGAAAAAATGGGATTGAAACTCGTGGGCTGGATCGCAAATCGCATTAACCCGGGCTTGAGTCATTATGCGGAAATTTTAGCCTCTTTAGAGCGTAAAATTGATGCGCCATTGTTGGGGAAAATTCCTTATATTCATCGCCCTGAAAAACAAGAACTTGGGCATTTTATTACGGAGATTGAACGTTTAACTTCCCTAGATTAACCTTTCAAAACACGTCAACATCGGCGTGTTTTTATTTTTATCTAAAATAATCGCAAATTTTTAGAAATTATCTTGTTTCTGACCGCACTTTTCTCATCTGAGATAAAATTTCTCGCCTTTTTCTGAAAAAAACTTACAATGCACGCCTTAATTTGAATGAATAATTAGGAACTACTGTGTCAGATTTATTGCGTTTTTTTGAAACCATTATTCAATGGTTTATCAATTATGTAGATGAACCTTTATGGAGCATTGTTATCGTCATGCTTCTTGGTGTCGGTTTGTTTTTCACCCTTTCAACAGGTTTCGTGCAACTACGCCTATTTCCACAAAGTTTGCGAGAAATGTGGTTCGGGCGTGCTGCCGCAGAAAATGCACTAACCCCATTTCAAGCCTTTGCCACAGGATTGGCAAGCCGTGTTGGCGTGGGAAACGTCAGTGGGGTTGCCACCGCCATTGCATTAGGCGGACCAGGTGCGGTTTTTTGGATGTGGCTTGCCGCATTTTTAGGAATGTCTAGTGCCTTTGCGGAATCTTCTTTAGCCCAGTTGTTCAAAATTAAAGATCAAGACGGTACTTATCGTGGGGGCCCTGCGTATTACATTAGTATGGGCTTAAAATCTCGTTGTATGGCAGCAGCCTTTGCGGTGAGCCTAATCTTTACTTTCGGTTTTGCCTTTAATGCTGTGCAAGCCAATTCTATTGTCGAGGCGACACATAACGCTTGGAAATGGGATGGGCATTATGTGGGGATTGCATTGGTCGGGCTCACGGCGATCATGATCTTCGGCGGCGTGAAGCGTATTGGCGTGGTTTCCGCGCGTATTGTGCCTGTAATGGCGTTATTTTATTTGCTCACGGCTGCGATCATTCTTGGTATGAACATCGAAAAATTGCCTTCAGTTTTTCAATTAATTCTTACCAATGCCTTTGATTTTTCTGCGATGGCAGGGGGAATGTTTGGCGCCATTTTCTCGAAATCGATGTTAATGGGGATTAAACGTGGTTTATTTTCTAATGAAGCGGGTATGGGGTCTGCGCCCAATGCCGCAGCAACCGCCGAAGTGAAACACCCTGTAAATCAAGGGCTAATTCAAATGCTAGGTGTGTTTGTGGACACCATGATGGTCTGTACTTGCACCGCAATTATTATCTTACTGTCCGATAACTATGGTGGCGAGAATTTACAAAGCATTTCTCTCACTCAAAATGCCTTGCGTTATCATATTGGCGAATTTGGCATACATTTCTTAGCATTTATTTTATTATTGTTCGCTTTTTCATCCATTATTGGCAACTATGCTTATGCCGAAAGCAATATCCGCTTCTTGAAAAATCGGGTATGGAGCGTCTTTCTCTTTCGTTTAGTGGTGCTCTTCTTTGTTTATTTCGGTGCCGTAAACTCAGGATCGATTGTGTGGGCATTTGCCGATACGGTAATGGGCTCAATGGCATTTATCAACTTAATTGCATTGATCGCCTTATCGCCGCTGGTGTGGCTATTGCTGAAAGATTTCCAAAAACAATTGAAAGCAGGCAAAACGCCCGAATTTAAAGTGGAAAATTATCCAGAACTACAAAAACGCGGCATTGATCCACGTTTGTGGAAATAGCCCAAAGTGCGGTCAAAAATGTGATAATTTTCACCGCACTTGAATAAAACAAAGGCACGTTTAACTCAACGTGCCTTTATTAAATTTGGAGATAGAGCGAATAGTCGCAGATTGTTTACTCATAAAACAGCAGACGGTTTAGTTAGCTTTAAAGCACGCCCGCATCTAAGGATAATCGCCCTTCTTCCACACGGATACCTTTAGCAAATTTCTTGATTAATAATTCTTTAGGTTTGCTTTCGTCTAATGTATAAATTGGCATTGTGCTCATTAAAGCCGCGACACTTTCATTTATAAACGGCATGATTGTTTGCAGCTGAGCCATATATTTTTCAGGCTCGCCAGACCATTGTAGAATACGAATATCGCGTAAATAAACCGCCCCTTTTTCTGCATCATAATAAGGAATCGTATCAATCGTCAGATTGAGCTTGCCCGCCATTTCTTGCTTTTTCACTTTAAGCAAGCCATCCAGCAAACCGCTGATTTCTACACGTTCTGAATTATTTTGACCAATTTTAGTGTGTAAATTTTGCAATTTATAATCGAAGGAAAATAAGCCTGGTAACCCTAGCGTATCCGCAATCTCTGATTTCTTGGATAAATAGCTATTTATTTCATCTTCGCTCACCGAAAAGGCTTGCGCAAACATCGGCACGCATAGAGTGAGAATAAAAACGAGTTGGCGAAATAATTTCATGTGGATTCCTGTGTTGAATGTTATGTAAATCACTGTAAAGTTAATTGTGCTATTATACTGGTTTCGTTATGCTCTAATCATTAATTTGAGGGAATTTTATGAAAAAAGTAATTTTAGCCGTATTTTTGACTGCACTTTTGGCTGGATGTTCATCTTCTGGAAGTATCGGTGGCTTTGGTGGCAGTTTTGGCGCAGGTAATGGCGGGGCGGGTGTCAGCTTGGGCACAGGAATTGGATTCTAATTTTTTAGTTTGCTATCAAGTGCGGTCAATTTTGAATTAATTTTAAGGAAAAACTTGACATTGATCACATTTCGCTTATAATACGTCCCATATTTCGGACGCGGGGTGGAGCAGCTTGGTAGCTCGTCGGGCTCATAACCCGAAGGCCGTCGGTTCAAATCCGGCCCCCGCAACCACTTCTTAATTTAAGAAGGAAATAACGGTTCAGTGAAACCCAAATTTGAAATTTGGGTTTTTTTGTACGTAAAATTTGGAAGAATTTCACTGGGCGCGTTAAGCGCTTTTTTTGTATCTGAAATTTGATGCGATAAGGATTTAGTTCCCTTAAACGCAGACTTATTTTACGAAAAATGGAGAAAAAATGGCAACATTAGAACAAAGTTTACAAGAAATGCTCACCCCAGCAGTCGAAGATTTGGGCTGTGAATTATGGGGCATTGAATGTCAACGTGCAGGTCGTTTTATGACCGTGCGTTTGTTTATTGATAAAGAAGGTGGCGTAGGTGTTGATGATTGCGCAGATGTGAGTCGTCAAGTTAGTGCTATTTTAGATGTGGAAGATCCGATTGCAGATAAATATAACTTAGAAGTGTCATCACCGGGGTTAGATCGTCCATTATTTACCCTTGCACAATTTGCTCGCTTTGTGGGGCAAGAAATTAGTGTACATTTGCGCATTCCCATTTCGGATCGTCGTAAATGGCAAGGTAAATTAGAAAAAATTGACAACGATATGTTGACATTAATGGTAGATGGACAAGAGCAAGTTTTTGTTTTTGGAAATATTCAAAAAGCCAATGTGGTTCCCAAATTTTAGATTATTGTAAGCGATAAGGTATTTAGCAATATGAGCAAAGAAATTTTATTCGCCGCTGAAGCGGTATCAAACGAAAAATCATTACCAAAAGAAGTGATTTTTGAAGCGTTGGAAGCGGCGATTGCGCTTTCAACAAAGAAAAAACATGCACAAAAACAAGAACGTTTAGGCGTAGAAAAGCCATCTGATATTGATGTGCGTGTAGCCATTGACCCGAAAACAGGTGAATTTGAAACATTTCGCCGTTGGACTGTGGTTGAAGAAGTGATAAATCCAACAAAAGAAATCACATTAGAAGCGGCTCGTTTAGATGATCCAAATATTCAAGTTGGCGATATCGTTGAAGATCAAATTGAATCAGTGGCATTTGACCGTATTACAATGCAAACAGCGCGCCAAGTGATCAGCACCAAAATCCGTGATGCAGAACGTAGTCGTGTGGTTGAACAATTTATCAATGAAGAAGGCAAAATCGTCATTGGTACGGTGAAAAAAGTAAACCGTGAGATGATTATTATTGAGCTGACGGGGAATAAAGAAGATCCAGCCAAAGCAGAAGCGGTGATTATGCGTGAAGATATGCTTCCGCGTGAAAACTTCCGCCCAGGCGATCGCGTGCGTGGGGTGCTTTATAAAATTAATTTGGAAAGCAAAGGCTTCCAATTATTTGTTACCCGCGCAAAACCAGTTATGCTAGAGGAATTATTCCGTTTAGAAGTGCCTGAAATTGGTGAGCAAATCATTGAAATTAAAGGTGCTGCGCGTGATCCAGGTTCTCGTGCAAAAATTGCAGTGAAATCAAGCGATAAACGTATCGATCCAGTAGGCGCTTGCGTGGGTATGCGTGGTTCTCGAGTGCAATCAATCACTAACGAGCTAGGCGGTGAGCGAGTGGATATCGTGCTTTGGGATGATAATCCTGCACAGTTTGTGATCAACGCAATGGCTCCAGCAGATGTTAGCTCAATCGTGGTGGATGAAGATAATCATTCAATGGATATTGCGGTTGAATCTGCGAATTTAGCCCAAGCGATTGGTCGCAACGGGCAAAACGTGCGTTTAGCGACTCAGTTAACGGGCTGGACGCTTAACGTGATGACAACAGAAGAGTTAGAACAAAAACACCAAGCAGAAGATAATAAGATTTTAAACTTATTTATGACCGCACTTGAAATTGATGACGAGTTTGCACAAATTCTCATTGATGAGGGTTTCACTACGCTTGAGGAATTAGCCTATGTGCCTGTAAGTGAATTAACGGCAATTGATGGTCTTGAAGATGAAGATCTCATTGAAGAATTACAAACTCGTGCAAAAGATGCGATTACTGCTGTGGCGTTGGCTGAAGAACAAGCGTTAAAAGATGCGCATATCGAAGAACGTCTATTAAACCTTGAAGGTATGGAGCGTCACATCGCATTTAAATTAGCCGAAAAACAAATCATCACACTTGAAGAATTAGCAGAACAAGGCGTGGACGATTTAGCGGATATCGAAGAGCTAAGTGCAGAAAAAGCAGCTGAATTAATTATGGCAGCACGTAATATCTGTTGGTTTGGTGAGTAATAGGAGCAGAATATGACTGATAAAGAAAAAAATGCGGAAAACGCACCAAAAAAACTAAGTTTAAAACGCCGTGAGAAAACAACTGTCAGTGCAACAACTGCGAGCGGTAAAGCGAAAGCAGTACAAGTAGAAGTACGCAAATCTCGCAAAATTGATACGGCAGCTGCACGTAAAGCCGCAGAAGAAGCAAAATTAAAAGCGCAACAAGAAGCGGAAACTGCCAAAAAAGCGGCTCAAGAAAAAGCCGCTAAAGAGCAAGCTGAAAAAGCAGCCAAAGCGGCGGCTAAAACGCAGGCAGAAAAAGACGCAAAAGCCAAAACAGCAACGGCAAAACAAGAAAAAAGTGCGGTCGAAAAAACGGTAGATTCTGAAAAAGAAAAACGCAAAGCGGAAGAAGCTGAATTGCGTCGTAAAGCGGAAGAACTTGCCCTCCAAAAAGCAGAAGAACAAGCACGTCGTGCAGCTGAAGAAGCCCGCCGTTATGCTGAGCGAGAAGAAAGTGGTGAAGTCACAGAAACTACTGAAGATTATTCCGACTATAACTTAACTTCAAGCTATGCGCGTGAAGCTGAAGATGAAGCCAATCGTCGCCGCGAAGCCAATAGTCGCACGGGCAAAAATAAAGTTGCCAAAGCGAAGAAAGGCGGTCGTGATGACAACGGCTCTAAAGATGAGCGTAGTGCTGATCGCCGTAATCAAAAAGATTTAAAAGGCAAAGGCAAATTCGGCAAAAAAGGTGGTAGCAGCTTACAACAAGCCTTTACCAAACCTGTTCAGGTAAACAAAGCTGATGTGGTTATCGGTGAAACCATCACGGTTGCTGAACTTGCAAATAAAATGGCCGTTAAAGCCACTGAAATCATCAAAACCATGATGAAAATGGGTGAAATGGTTACCATTAACCAAGTTATCGACCAAGAAACTGCGCAGCTTGTTGCGGAAGAAATGGGGCATAAAGTTATTTTACGCAACGAAAATGAACTTGAAGATGCGGTAATGGAAGATCGTGATGTTAATACTGAAAAAGTCACGCGTGCACCAGTGGTAACCATTATGGGGCACGTTGACCACGGTAAAACTTCATTGCTCGACTATATTCGTAAAGCGAAAGTTGCCGCAGGCGAAGCGGGTGGTATCACGCAACATATCGGTGCGTATCATGTTGAAACCAATGACGGTAAAATGATTACGTTCTTAGATACGCCGGGACACGCCGCCTTTACGTCTATGCGTGCTCGTGGTGCGAAAGCAACGGATATCGTGGTGCTTGTTGTTGCCGCAGATGATGGTGTTATGCCACAAACTATTGAAGCGGTTCAACACGCCAAAGCAGCAGGTGTGCCTTTAGTTGTTGCGGTCAATAAAATTGATAAGCCTGAAGCTAACCCAGATCGCGTAGAGCAAGAATTATTACAATATGATGTGATCGCTGAAAAATTTGGTGGTGATGTTCAGTTTGTTTATGTTTCTGCGAAAAAAGGGACAGGCGTTGACGAATTATTAGATGCGATCTTGTTACAATCTGAAGTTCTTGAATTAACAGCGGTGAAAGATGGTATGGCAGCAGGCGTGGTGATTGAATCTTACCTTGATAAAGGTCGTGGTCCTGTGGCGACTATTTTGGTTCAATCTGGTACGTTAAAACGTGGCGATATCGTACTTTGTGGCTTTGAATTCGGTCGTGTACGCGCAATGCGTGATGAAAATGGTAAAGAGATTAACGCAGCTGGTCCGTCAATTCCTGTTGAAGTATTAGGCCTTTCAGGCGTGCCAGCAGCGGGTGATGAAGCCACTGTGGTTCGCGATGAGAAAAAAGCGCGTGAAGTTGCGTTATTCCGTCAAGGTAAATTCCGCGAAGTGAAACTTGCTCGTCAGCAAAAAGCGAAACTTGAAAATATGTTTAGCAATATGAGTGCGGGCGATGTTGCGGAACTTAACGTGATTGTTAAAGCAGACGTACAAGGTTCGGTGGAAGCCATTTGCCAAGCATTAGTAGAGCTTTCAACAGAAGAAGTTAAAGTTAATGTTGTAGGTTCTGGTGTCGGTGGGATCACTGAAACAGACGCAACATTAGCTGCCGCTTCCAATGCAATTATGGTTGGTTTCAATGTGCGTGCAGATGCATCAGCGCGTCGCGTCATTGAAAATGAACATATTGATTTGCGTTATTATTCAATCATTTATGAATTGCTCAATGAAATCAAAGCCGCGATGAGCGGTATGTTACAGCCTGAATTTAAACAAGAAATTATTGGTTTGGCGGAAGTCCGTGATGTATTCCGTCATCCGAAATTTGGTGCAATCGCTGGTTGTATGGTAACGGAAGGTGTAGTAAAACGTAACAACCCTATCCGTGTATTACGCGATAACGTGGTAATCTTTGAAGGCGAGTTAGAATCTCTCCGCCGTTTCAAAGACGATGTTGCTGAAGTGCGTAATGGTATGGAATGTGGTATCGGCGTGAAAAACTATAATGATGTGAAAGTTGGCGACCAAATCGAAGTATTTGAAGTGGTCGAAGTCAAACGTTCAATCTAATTCGTTAGATGATGATTAAAGTGCGGTTAAAATTCATAAAATTTTTAATCGCACTTTATTTTACTTAAAACTCACAGTTTTCCAGTTATGGAGATCTTTAATTTTGCCCATATTGCATGGCAAAAGTATTCATTAAATCTTCATTTTTAAATAAAGGAAAAATAAAATGGCAAGAGAATTTAAACGCAGCGATCGTGTAGCGCAAGAGCTACAAAAAGAAATTGCTGTGATTTTACAACGAGAGGTTAAAGATCCGCGTATCGGCATGGTAACCATCTCTGATGTAGAAGTTTCAAAGGATTTGGCTTATGCAAAAATCTTTGTGACTTTTTTATTTGATCACGATAAAGCCGCAATTGAACAAGGTATGAAAGGTCTAGAGAAAGCAAGCCCATACATTCGTAGTCTTGTTGGTAAAGCAATGCGTTTACGCATCGTGCCAGAATTGCGTTTCGTCTATGACCAATCTTTAGTGGAAGGAATGCGAATGTCAAACCTCGTCAGCGATGTCATTCGTAAAGATGAAGAGCGTCACATCGAAGATCCTGAACTGAATAACAAATATAAGGAAGAATAATGTCAAAGCCCCGTAAACGAGGCCGTGATATACACGGCGTATTTTTGCTCGATAAACCCCAAGGTATGTCATCTAATGATATTTTACAGAAAGTAAAACGGGTTTATCAGGCAAATAAAGCAGGCCATACGGGGGCATTAGATCCATTAGCAACAGGAATGTTGCCTATTTGTTTAGGAGAAGCTACCAAGTTTTCGCAATTTTTATTAGATGCAGATAAACGCTATTTGGTAACGGCGAAATTAGGTGAGCGTACGGATACTTCTGACGCTGAAGGCCAAATTGTTGAAACGCGTTCTGTTAATGTAGAATTATCAACAATTTTGACCGCACTTCCGCATTTTACTGGGGATTTAATGCAAGTGCCGACTATGTTTTCGGCATTGAAGCATAACGGCAAGCCACTTTATGAATATGCTCGCCAAGGTATTACAGTGGAGCGAGATGCGCGCCCCATCACGATTTTTGAATTAAAGTTTGTGAGTTATGACGCCCCTAATCTTACACTGGAAGTCCATTGTTCAAAAGGAACTTATATTCGTACACTCATTGATGATTTAGGCGAATATCTTGGCTGTGGTGCGCACGTTACGATGCTACGCCGTATTGCGGTATCCGATTATCCTTACGAAAAAATGTTAACTTGGGAACAGTTACAACAACTTGCGGAAAAGCAAGATTTAGCCTTGTTAGATCAGCATTTATTACCCCTTGATACAGCAGTGTCAAAATTGACCGCACTTTACTTAACAGAAGTGCAAACTAAAGCCGTTGGTTTTGGTCAGCGTGTTAAATTCAGCAATGAACAGCAAATTTATGGACAAGTGCGGTTATTTTCCCCAGAGAATTTGTTTCTAGGTGTGGCTGAGATTGATCAAAACAATGTGATTCGCCCAAATAGAATGGTGAATTATGCTTAATAATAAACGTTAATAGATTTTATTATTGCTGAACTTTTGATGTATCTATATAAATGATTTTATAAAAGAAATATAAAGAATTATGGCTAAAACAATTATTTTAGCGTTGCCGTATTTATATGGTTTAGACCAATGTATTGAAAAGAATCTACGTTATTTAGGTTATGATGTAATTAATCTTTGTTACGATGATAGTAGAAGCTATTATCCTACGATATTGCATCATATAAAAAGTTGGTTAATTAAATTATTTTATGGCAGAGCAAAGTATAAAGAGTATGAAAAAAGTAAAACGTATTCTCGCTATGCTGATGATATTGAGTATAAACTTTCCCTATTAGGGAATAAAAAAGCAGATTTCGCACTTTGTATCAGAGCCAATGTTTATCCTAAATCGTTAATTAGCTTGATTCGGGAAAATACAAAGACTTGTGTGAATTTTCAATGGGATGGCATTGATTCACATCCTGATATTTTAGAATATATGGAATATTTTGATCGTTTCTTTGTATTTGATCCAAACGATATTAAAAAATATCCGCAATATGCACTTAGACATATTACTAATTTCTATTTTGATTATGATATTCCACAAGCCACACAATCAACGGCGGCGCTATTCTTTTTAGGTGGTCATCAGGCAAGTCGAGTAGGACAAATTAAAGATTTTATTGCCAAAGCTAAAACATTAGATTTATTGTTAGATTTCTATATTGTGGCAAAAGATAAGCGTGCACGGATTGCCTTTGATTCGGATCCAGCAATTCATTATGTACATTCAAGCCAAGCGTTTTCTTTTGAGCAAAACCTTTATAAAGTACAAGAAAGCTGTGTTGTTGTGGATTTTTTAAATACAGTAGACCAAGGGCTTTCATTCCGTAGCTTTGATGCATTGCGATTTGATAAGAAGTTGATTACCACTAATATGACAGTGGTAGAATATGATTTTTATCATCCAAATAATATTTTAGTATGGCAGGAAAATACTACCGCAGAAGAGTTAGCTCAATTTTTAGCTTTACCTTATCAGCCTATTCCTTACGAGATTAAACAAAAATATTCTTTTTCAGCTTGGTTAAAGCATATTTTATATAGTTAATTAATTCAAAGTAAAAAAGGGAGCCTGCTCCCTTTTGTTTTATGGCTAACTTTTTAAACGTTCAAAACCTGCTTCTAGATCTGCGATTAATTCATCGGCGTCTTCAAAACCAATATGAACACGAATGAGTGTCCCCGTTAAAGTGCGGTCAATATTTGGGCGAATTTTTTTGATTTCTTCAGGTTGATTATACAAAATCAAACTTTCAAATCCGCCCCATGAATATGCCATACTAAAAAGCTTAAAGTGATCCATAAAGGCAGCTAATTTCTCGTGGCTAAGTTTTTCATGCAATTCAAATGAGAATAATCCCGCAGAGCCTGTAAAATCTCGTTTAAAGAATTCATGCCCTGGGCAACTTGATAACGCAGGATGATAAACCGCTTTAACTTCAGGACGTTCAGCCAACCATTTTGCCACTTTAATGCTGCTTTCTGTATGCTGTTTGAAACGCACCGCTAATGAGCGAATCCCGCGCGCCGTGGTGTATGCCGTATCTGCATCCACCATTTGCCCCATAAAATAAGAATTCTCGCGTAATTGATCCCAGCAGCGCGCATTGGATACTGCGGTGCCGATCATCACATCTGAGCAGCCGACTAAATACTTGGTTGCCGCTTGAATAGAAATATCCACGCCATGTTCTAATGCTTTAAATAAAATACCGCCCGCCCATGTGTTATCGAGCATAATCACGATATCAGGATTCGCTTCTCGTGCAGCTTTTACCATAGCAGGCACGTCTTGAACTTCCATTGTGAGCGAACTTGGACTTTCTAAGAATAAAATTTTCGTATTCGGTTGAATGAGAGCTTTGATATCTTTTCCGATTAGTGGATCATAAAAAGTAGTCGAAATCCCCATTTTACTCAAAATTTTGTTACAAAAATCTTGAGTAGGTTCATAGGCAGCGCCAGTCATTAAAATGTGGTCGCCCGTTTGCACAAAGGCTAAAATAGCATTGGTGATCGCAGCCGTGCCACAAGGATATAAATAACACCCTGCGCCGCCTTCCATTTCGCACATTAAATCTTGCAAGGCAAAGTGCGTTAATGTGCCACGACGTCCGTAAAATAATGCCTGTTTAGCCCGATTAATCGTGGCTTCTTTTTTATGAGCAAGATTATCAAAAACTAATGATGAAGCGCGTTGTAGCACAGGGTTTACAGAACCTTGGGTCACACGTTTATTGCGCCCTGCATGCACGAGAGTAGTGGCTAATGAATATTTTTCTGTCATAATACTTCCTGTTAGGTATGATTAATTAATTTAATAGATAAAATCGACTATCAAAGTGCGGTCAATTTTCATAAAATTTTCAACGTTAATTTTGCACTCTAATTGAATTTGGTGCAAAAGTTTTTTCCAACCACTCACTTTAGGAGAATATATATGGTATTAGTAACTCGTCCAGCGCCAGATTTCACATCATCTGCCGTATTAGGTAATGGCGAAATCGTTGACAATTTCAACTTTAAAAAACACATTGAAGGCAAAGCAGCCGTGATTTTCTTCTATCCATTAGATTTCACATTTGTATGCCCATCTGAATTAATCGCATTTGATCACCGTTATGAAGAATTCAAAAAACGTGGTGTAGAAGTTGTTGGTGTATCAATCGATTCACAATATACACATAACGCATGGCGTAACACTTCAACTGAAAGTGGTGGTATCGGTGCCGTGCAATATGCATTAGCTGCAGACGTAAAACATGAAATTGCAAAAGCATATGGTATTGAACATCCAGAAGCTGGCGTGGCATTACGTGCGTCATTCTTAATCGACAAAAACGGTATCGTTCGTCACCAAGTTGTGAACGATTTACCATTAGGCCGTAACATCGATGAAATGTTACGTATGGTTGATGCTTTACAATTCCACGAAGAACACGGCGAAGTTTGCCCTGCACAATGGGAAAAAGGTAAAGAAGGGATGAAAGACAACCCAGAAGGTGTTGCACGTTTCTTAAAACAACATGCTAATGAACTTTAATTATTAATTGATTCATAATAAAAGCCACGTGGATTATAGCATCGCCACGTGGCTTTTTTATTGCTGATTTCCTTGTATTGTTAATGCATAATCAGATTAATTCTCTACATTTTCAGTAGGAACATAACGATTCTCTGCGGTTTCTGGCTCAAGGTCTAATTTTGCCATTAATATTCTATCGACATCTTCGTCTGCATTGCCAGTCACTAATAATTTATCGCCATAGAAAATCGAATTTGCCCCCGCCATAAAGCACATCGCTTGCATTTCTTCAGACATTCCTTGGCGGCCCGCAGATAAACGAACATAACTGGTTGGCATCGTGATTCTAGCCACCGCAACGGTGCGTACAAATTCTGTCCAATCCAATTCTGCGGCGTCGGCAAGTGGCGTGCCTTCTACTTTTACTAACTGATTAATCGGCACAGATTCAGGTTGCGGATCAAGATTCGCAAGGCTGGCAATGAAGCCCGCACGTTCTTTGCGATTTTCATTCATACCAATAATACCGCCACAACATACTTTTAACCCTGCGCTACGCACTTTGCCGAGAGTATTTAAACGATCGTCATAGCCACGAGTGCCAATCACATTTTTATAATGCTCTGGCGAAGTGTCGAGGTTATGATTGTAATAATCCAGCCCCGCGTCTTTCAGATCTTCCGCCATACCATCTTCTAACATCCCAAAGGTGCCGCAAGTTTCTAAGCCTATTGATTTCACCGCCGCAATAATTTCTTTGATTTTACCCATATCTTTAGGTTTCGGGCCGCGCCATGCTGCGCCCATACAAAAACGGTTTGCACCACGCGATTTGGCAATTTTTGCTTTCGCAAGAATATCTTCTACATTTAACAATTCTTGTTTTTGCACACCTGTTTGATAGCGTGCGGATTGCGGGCAATAGCCACAATCTTCAGGGCAACCACCAGTTTTAATCGACATTAAGGTAGAAAGTTGGATCGCTTGTGGGTTGAAGTGTTGGCGGTGCACCAAAGCTGCACGATGAATTAATTCTAAAAATGGCGTTTCAAACAGCGCCTCTACTTTACACACAGACCAATATTCTGTCTGTGGATGAGGGGTGATTGAAGAAAGATGTAGTGTTGTTTTCATATCAATTCCTTATGAACGAAGGTTCGAGGCTATTTATTTTTCGTAAATTAAATGCCCGTTTTCTACCACTAAAGTGCGGTCGATTTTTCCTACTAATTCGCTTGGTTGGTGGGTGACCAATAATAATGTTAATTTTTCTTCATTGCAATGTTGAATAATTAAATCTAGCATTTCCAAACGCAATTCAGGATTGAGCGCAGAAAAGGGCTCATCGAGTAACAAAATGGGTTTGTTGCGCAACAAACAACGGGCAATGGCAACACGTTGTTTTTGCCCACCAGAAAGTGCGGTCGGTTTTCGTGTTAAAAATTCGGTTAAACCAAGTGCGCTTGCGGTTTGTTGTATGCACGCCTTTTCCTTGTCGTTTAGTTTTAAATTGGGCTTGATGCCTAAACCAATATTTTGATACGCCGTTAAATGCGGAAATAAATTATTCTCTTGAAACAGCATAGAAACAGGGCGCAAGTGCGGTTCGCTATGGGTATGATTTTCTCCATTCAGCCAAATTTCTCCCGTTTCTGGCTGTTCAAAACCCGCAATTAAATTTAACAGCGTGCTTTTGCCCGCACCACTTGCGCCCACAATCGCCATTTTTTCTTGCGGACGGACGTGCAGATTAAATTGCATACGCATTTCTTTATATTGAAAGCTGACTTGATCTAAGTTAATCACGTTTTTTTTTCCACCATAAAAAATAACCCGAGGCAAACCGCCATTAAAATCAATGCCGTTACTGTGGCATCATCACTGCGATAGCTGCCAAGCTGTTGATAAAGCAAATAGGGGAGTGAGCTGAAATCTTGATTGCCAAATAATGCAATGGCAGTGAAATCGCCCAGCGAAAGGGCACAAGCCAGCGCAAATGCATATTTGATCGGCGCACTGAGATTGTGCCATTCAATAAGCCGAAAACGCGCCCAGCCTTTAATTGCCAGAGATTGGCATAGTTTTTCATAATATTGCATATTTTGATTCATCGGCACAGCAAGAATTCGCACAACAAATGGCAGCGCCGCAAGGGCATTGCAAACTACTAAAATGGCAAATAAATGCCAATGAGTAAATTCAATTTCTTGCAACAATAAATACAAGCCGATAGATAAAACTAACATCGGCACGCTCAGCACGATCATACTGGTGTTGAGCAAACAATTGGCGAATTGGTTGAAATGCAGCCAATGCAAACGGCGAGAAAGTTGTAGCAACGCCATTGCCATTAATAATGCGCAGATCGCAGAAAGGGGCGCGATGCTAAAAGAATAGCCGATAGCACGCCATAATTGCGGACTTTTCCAAGCCGAGAAAATTGCGCCAGAATTGACCGCACTTATTACGACATTGCTGAGTGGCAGCAGAATAAAGGCACTCACGCTAATTAAACAAAAAATTTGCCAAAATTTGACCGCACTTGATTGGGGCGAAAGCCAAAGATCTTTTTGGCTTAGGTTGGTTTCGGGCAATTTAGTTAAAACAGCGCTTAAGCCGAATAACACAAAGCAAAATACGAATTGCAATAAAGCAAACAAGGCGGCTTTGGGCAGATCAAAATCAAACATAATGGCTTGATAAATTGCCACTTCAATGGTGGTGAATTTAGGGCCGCCGCCTAGCACAAGCACAATGGCAAAACTCGTGAAACAGAGCATAAAAATAAGTACAAAAGTCGGCAAAAATTGTTGGCGTAGATAGGGGAGTTCAAGCCAGCGGATAAATTGCCAGCCACGCAAGTTGAGCTGTGCGGCGAGTTGCCGTTGTTGATTGGGGATCGCATGAAAACTTTGCAAAAACATGCGCGCAGCAAGGGGAATGTTAAAAAATAAATGAGCAAGCAAAATGCCTGTTAAACCATAAATTTGCGGCTGCCAGCTAAAGCCGAGCAGGCGGCTGAATTGTCCTAGCCAGCCTGCGCTGCTGTAAACCCCTAAAATCCCAAAGACTGCCACTAAAGCGGGCAATACAAAAGTGACGGAGAAAATTTGTAATAAAAATGCTTTGCCACTAAAGGGCTGATAGAAAAATGCCCGAGCAAATAACAGCCCAACAATGACAGAAAGCGCGGCACTTAAAAAGGCTTGCCCTATGCTGAATTGCAAAACACGCACAATGTAATCATCTTGCCAAAGATTTTGCCAAGGGAGCGGTTCGCCAGTGCTAAATACCGCATTCAATGAAACGCCATAAATCGCAATGAGCAGCAATAACACCAATATGCCGCCCAAATAATGACGTGAGCGGAATAGATTAAAATGGGTGCGTACTTTCAAAAATGACATCATCGGAATTGTTATTGAGCCAGTGCGGCTTGCCAAGTGGAAATCCAGTTTTTGATATTCGCATCGCTGGCATCACGGCTATCCAATGTTTTGCTGCCTTTTTGGCTAGCTTTTAAGGCATCAAAGTGCGGTTCTATTTCTGCTGAAATAGAAGAAAGCATCACATTTTTCGGGGTAATGATTTTTTGCGCTTCGGGGGTGAAGATAAACTGAATAAAATTGTCCGCACAGGCGTTTTGTTTGCCCGCGACTTTTGCCACCGCCTCGTATTGATAGAGTGCGCCCTCCGCAAATTGTGTGGCGGCATATTGATCTTTTTGCTCTTTTAGCAAGTGATAAATCGGCGAAGTGCTATGGCTAAAGACTAAATCCCCTTCGCCTTTCAAAAATGCACCATAGGTTTCTGTCCAGCCTTTGCCCACGGTTAGCGTATGTTTGGCGAGCGTTTGCCAAGCCTGCGTTATTTGATCCGCATTGAATACGCTGTTCATCCACACCACAAAACCACGCCCCATACTGCTGGTGCGTGGATCTTGATAAATCACCTTGAGATCTTGGCGTTCCACTAATTCTCGCAATGATTTTGGCGGATTGCTCAACTTAGTTTTGTCATAAATAAAGGAAAATTGCCCAAATTCATAAGGCACAAATAATGGATTTTGCCATTTTTCAGGTAAATCTAATTTTGAAAGATCTACGCCCGTTTCGGTAAATAATCCCGTTTTTTCTGCCGCTTCAAATTGTGAATTTTCTAATCCTAAGACGACATCAGCTTTCAATTTATTTTTTTCTAAACGAATACGATTCAGCAACGTGCTACTTTCATTAAAAACGGTATAGTGAATTTCACATTGCGGATAATGCTTTTCAAAGGCGGCTTTAACCTCGCCACCAGGGCCCCAATCCGAGCCAAAAAATTCTTCGGTATAAACATTGACGGTTTGCGCAGCAAACACATTGGTTGAAAAGGCAGAAAGTGCGGTCAAAAAGAACAGTTTTTTAGACATAAAAAATCCTTTAAAGTAGGTTTATCGCCACAGTAAAGGAATTTAAGTGCGGTCAAATTTTGTGAAATTTCCGTTTCTCAAATCCCTACGCTGATGTTAATCGGTTCAGGTTCAACGGGTATTTTCTCAGCTACATAATCAAAACAGTCAGCACCCCGATGAGAACGGTTCAAGTCTAGCGTGATTTTTAAAATAATCAAGCGTTCTTAAGGCAATAGCCAGATTCTTTTCACAGGCGATTTTTGTTTTTACTGTTAAAATCGCGTAAAATATCACAAGTTTTTAAGGATAATTTATGTTTAGCTTAATCAAAAAAATCAGCAATCGCTTGTTACGAAAATGTATCAATCAAAAGCTGCGAGCGCGTTTAAAAAATCATCAAATGTCAGTCATTTCAAGTAATTGCAATGGCGCGCTGATGTTGCATGATTTGGGCGAGCAATTTCGTTCCCCCTTTGTGAATTTATATCTTGCGCCTGCAGATTTTATTAAATATTTACAGAACCCCACCTTTTATCACACGCAGATTTTGCAATTTGAACAAACCGAGCAGCCTTATCCTGTCGCCACATTGGCGGACATTCGCTTGCATTTTATGCATTATCATTCCGAGCAAGATGCGAGAGAAAAATGGCAACAGCGTTCAGCGCGTATTAATTGGGATAATCTTTTTATCATAATGACCGACCGTGATGGCTTTACCGAAGCCGATTTGCAAGCTTTTGATGCCTTGCCTTATACGCACAAAGTCGTTTTTGTGCATAAACCTTATCCTGAAATAAAATCTGCGGTGTATATTCGTGGCTTTGAACAGCAAAGCCAAGTGGGTGCTTTATATGAATATTCAGGTTGGTTGGGTAAAAAATATTATGATCAATTTGATTATGTCAGCTGGTTTAACCAAAAAAGCTGAAAAATTACTGCAATTTTCTGTGAAAAAGCATAGAATAACGCGCAAATTTATGCACGAATAACAATTAGGAAAGAAGAATGAGCCAAGAATATTTAGATTTTGAATTACCGATTGCGGAGCTGGAAGCGAAGATTGAATCTTTACGTTCTGTGTCTGAAACAGAAGGGAAAATTGATCTAAAAGATGAAATTAAGCGTTTACAAAAGAAAAGCACAGAATTAACTAAAAAAACCTTTGCGAACTTAGATGCGTGGCAAATTTCTCGTATGGCTCGTCATCCTAATCGTCCATACACCTTAGATTATATCAAACATATTTTCACTGAATTTGAAGAATTAGCGGGTGACCGTGCCTTTGCGGATGATAAAGCGATTGTGGGCGGATTAGCTCGTTTAGACGGACGTCCAGTGATGGTGATTGGTCACCAAAAAGGGCGCACCACCAAAGAAAAAGTGATGCGCAATTTTGGTATGCCTGCACCAGAAGGCTATCGCAAAGCGTTACGTTTAATGGAAATGGCTGAGCGTTTTAAATTGCCAATTATTACCTTTATTGACACCCCAGGTGCATACCCAGGCGTGGGCGCTGAAGAGCGTGGCCAAGCTGAAGCCATTGCGCGTAACTTGCGAGAAATGGCGCAATTGAGCGTGCCGGTTATTTGTACGGTGATCGGCGAGGGCGGTTCAGGCGGTGCCTTGGCAATTGGCGTGGGCGATAAAGTGAATATGTTGCAATATTCAACCTATTCGGTTATTTCCCCTGAAGGTTGTGCCTCAATTTTGTGGAAAAGTGCAGACAAAGCCTCAACCGCAGCGGAAGTGATGGGGCTGACAGCAGAACGTTTAAAAGAACTTAATCTTATTGATAATATCGTACCAGAGCCTTTAGGTGGTGCGCACCGAGATTATGTGGCCATCGCGCAAAATTTAAAAACACGCTTAGTGGCTGATTTGGCGGAGTTAGATGTGTTAGATGATAATGACTTACTTGAACGTCGTTATCAACGTTTAATGTCTTATGGTTATTGCTAATAAAAATTAGTTGCAAATTTATAAAAGTGCGGTTATTTTAAACCGCACTTTTTTTATTTTTAATTTCATCATTATTATACAGGAAGTCTATGAAAAACGTTCTTTCCATTCAATCACACGTTGTCTTTGGCTATGCAGGCAACAAATCAGCCACTTTCCCAATGCAGTTAAATGGTATTGATGTGTGGGCGCTCAATACGGTGCAATTTTCTAACCATACGCAATATGGCAAATGGACAGGTATGGTGATTCCGCACCAACAAATTCCTGAAATTGTGAACGGGATTGAGGCCATTGGTGAATTGAAAAATTGTGATGCCGTGATCTCGGGCTATATCGGCTCTGCGGATCAAGTGGATGAAATTATTAAAGCTTTTCATCAAGTGAAAACACACAATAAAAATGCGCTGTATTTATGCGATCCCGTTATGGGCAGTGAAGAAAAAGGCTGTGTCGTTGCAGATGGCGTGCGTGAAAAATTGATCGACATTGCATTACCGCATGCGGATATTATTACCCCAAATCTATTTGAATTACAGCAACTTTCCGGCTTGGAAGTGAGCAATTTTGAGCAAGCCATTAATGCGGTGCAACATTTGCTGGGCAAAGGCCCTAAAATGGTGGTGGTGAAACATTTAGGTTCAGCAGGAAAATACCAAGGCAAGTTTGATATGTTGCTTGGCACGCAAAATGGCGTGTGGTTGTTAAGCCGCCCATTATATCCATTTGCGAAAGATCCTGTGGGTGTGGGCGATTTAACCGCAGGCTTATTCCTTGCGAATTTGTTAAATGGAAAATCAGAGCTTGAAGCCTTTGAACGTATGGGAAATGCCGTGAACGAAGTAATGGAAATCACTCACAAACTGGGTTCATATGAATTGCAACTTATCGAGGCCCGCCACGCCATTATGGATCCTAAAGCGCAATTTACAGCAGAAAAAGTGGCGTAATATTGTTGTAATATTTATAGGGGCGTAATTATGCGCCCTATTTTATTGATCTTGGATACGGGATGTCACACTCCCAAAGAAAAATGAGCCTACTTACCGAATTTCAGTCTAAACTCAAGCATCAGAAATATCTCATCGCATTCAGCGGTGGTTTAGACTCGACTGCCTTGCTTTCACTTTTCGCAAAATCGCGAGAAAACCGACCGCACTTACAATTGCGTGCCATTCATATTCATCATGGTTTAAGCCCAAATGCAGACAAATGGCAGCAACATTGCGAACAAATCTGTGCGCAGTTAAATATTCCATTAATCACGAAAAAAGTGCATATCAATAAAAAAAATGGCATTGAGCAAGGCGCAAGGGAAGCGCGTTATCAAGGGATTTTAGAAACACGTTTAGCCGATGAAATTGTGGCAACCGCGCACCATTTGCAAGATCAAACAGAAACCTTTTTCCTTGCCTTGAAACGGGGCAGCGGCGTGAAAGGGCTGGGAGCAATGCAGACAGAAAGTGAACTTTTTGCTATGCCAATTTTTCGCCCTTTATTGAATTACACAAAAGATGAGTTAGAAACCTTTGTGCGCGCAGAAAATCTCACTTGGGTTGAAGATGAAAGCAATGGGGATAGCCGTTATGATCGCAATTTCTTGCGCAACCAAGTGTTGCCGCTGTTGCGCCAACGCTGGGCTCATTTTGATGATATGGTAACAATGGCGGCGCAGCATTGTTATAACCAACAGCAATTAGTGAATGAATTGCTCAATGATGAATTTAAGCAAAATTATGATGAAACTGACCGCACTTTTAACATCTCAAAGTTTGAGCAATATAGTGTGCATAAACAATATGCCTTATTGCGAATGTGGCTAGCGGAATTAGGGCTGCCGATGCTTGGCGAATTGCCGTTGTCCATTATTGTTCAGAATGTGATCTTGGCGAAATCAGATGCCAATCCGCAATATCAATTGCAGGGAAAAATGATTCGTCGTTATCAGCATAAACTTTATTTAACGCCGCAGTTTGCTGATGTTAGCCATTTTCAAGCAGAATTAAAAATTGGCGAACCACTTCTTTTGCCCGATGGCTTAGGCACGCTTGAACTATTAAAAACTTCACAAAATTTGACCGCACTTTGGCATTATCGTGACGAAAATTGCGCTCAAGAATTTCGCTCGCATTTGCCGTTCACCGAAGAAAAAATCCGTGTGGGATTTGGTTATTCAGGCAAAGTGAAGGTCAAAGAACAGGATCTCAACCGCGAGATCAAAAAAGTCTGGCAAAAACTCAATGTGCCAACCTGGCAACGAAATCGTATTCCATTGATTTTTTATGGTAATACCTTAAAAAGTGCGGTGGGATTTTTCAAAAATTTTGGTGAATAAAAAGCCGACTTGATGTCGGCTTTGCGATGTTATTATCTTTTTATCACTCTTATTCGGCTACCCTTCTAGCACTTCAATTTCCACACCACTATGTAGTCCGCGTGGCAGGCTAGAGCCTTTGCGTCCACGTTCGGCACGGAATTTTTGTAGTTCTTCAGGTTTTAGGGTGATTTTCCGCTTGCCAGAATGGAACACTAGGCTTGCATTTTCATCAATAAGCAATAATTTTACGATGAAATCTGACCGCACTTTGGCATCGGCGGCAGCGATACTGATGATTTTATTGCCTTTTCCTTTGGCTAACTGTGGCAAATCTTGCACTGGAAAGATAAGCATTCTGCCCGCGTGAGTTAAGGCAACTAAAAGTGCGTTGTCATTTTTGATAATTTGCGGCGGCAAGATTTTGGCATTTTCAGGCAAGGTGAGCACTGCTTTTCCTGTTTTGTTGCGCGCCACTAAATCTTCAAATTTACAAATAAAGCCATAGCCAGCATCTGATGCCATCAATAATGATTGCCCTTCATTCTCAATGAGCACTTGCTCCACATTAGCGCCAGACGGTAAGTTTAATTTACCCGTTAATGGTTCGCCTTGAGAACGTGCGGATGGCAAGCTGAGCGGATCTAAGGCATAAGAGCGACCAGTGCTGTCCATAAAGACTGCGGCTTGGTTGCTTTTGCCATAAGCATGAGCGAGATATTTATCCCCCGCTTTATAGCTCAGCCCTTGCACGTCAATGTCATGGCCTTTAGCACAACGCACCCAGCCCATTTCGGATAAAATGACGGTAACTGGTTCTGCGGGCAACATTTCAGCTTCAGAAATGGCTTTGGCTTCCGCCCGTTCCACTAAAGCAGAACGGCGTGGGCTGGCATAAGTTTTTGCATCTTGCTGGATTTCTTTTTTAATCAATGTGTTAAGGCGGCGTTCCGAACCAAGAAGTCCTTCTAAATGAACACGTTCTTCTTCAAGTTTTGCTTTTTCTGCTTGCAATTCGTGCTCTTCTAATTTCGCTAAATGGCGCAAACGCAAGTTCAAAATCGCTTCGGCTTGCTCATCCGTTAAATTAAAGCGCGCCATTAATACCGCTTTTGGCTCATCTTTGTTGCGGATAATCTCGATGACTTCATCAATATTTAAGAACGCAATCATCAAGCCTTCAAGAATATGCAAGCGTGATAATACTTTATCTAAACGATAACGTAAGCGGCGTGTGACAGTGGTACGGCGGAATTGTAACCATTCGCTGAGAATTTCCACGAGATTTTTCACGGCAGGTTTGTGATCCAAACCGATCATATTCATATTAATACGATAACTGCGCTCTAAATCGGTGGTGGCGAATAGGTGAGCCATTAACGCGTCGATATCTACACGGTTTGAACGAGGCACAATCACCAAGCGAACAGGGTTTTCTTGATCCGCTTCATCACGCACATCTTCCACCATCGGCAATTTTTTGGCATTCATTTGCTCGGCAATTTGCAGCTGAATTTTGCTTGGCGAAGATTGGTGTGGCACCGCTGTGATCACGATTTCACCGTCTTCTTTTTTCCAAGTCGCGCGCATTTTGATCGAGCCACGCCCTTGTTCATAGATTTTACGAATTTCGCTTTTCGGCGTGATAATTTCCGCTTCTGTTGGAAAGTCAGGGCCTTGCACCACGGTGAGTAGGTCGTCTAAGGTTGCTTTCGGATTATCCAATAACATTATTGCCGCATCTGCAATTTCGTTAATGTTGTGCGGGGGAATATCCGTTGCCATACCCACGGCAATTCCCGTGGTACCGTTTAATAAAATATGCGGTAAGCGAGCAGGCAAATATTGTGGCTCTTCTAAGGTTCCGTCAAAATTCGGCTGATAATCGACAGTTCCTTGTCCTAATTCGCCGAGTAAAACTTCGGCAATTTTGGATAAGCGAGATTCCGTATAACGCATAGCGGCGAATGATTTTGGATCATCTGCCGCCCCCCAGTTGCCCTGACCATCTACCAATGGGTAGCGGTAGCTAAAGGGTTGCGCCATTAGCACCATGGCTTCATAGCAGGCGGAATCGCCATGGGGATGGAATTTACCTAAAACGTCCCCCACGGTACGCGCGGATTTTTTATATTTAGCTTGCGCGTTTAAGCCTAATTCAGACATCGCATAGACAATGCGGCGCTGTACGGGCTTTAGGCCATCACCGATAAACGGCAAGGCACGATCCATGATGACATACATGGAGTAATTGAGATAAGCACTTTCGGTAAAAGTGCGCAGTGGCATTTGTTCAATGCCTTCATAGTTAATGTTGTTGCTCATAGGTGTGTAGCAGTTTAGGGTGAATGGGAGTTCACCATTTTATGTTTATGTTAAAATCATTTTGCCGATGACGGCTTGTTTTATACGTCAGAAAAAGTGAGAAAAATAATTGAATTTTTGACCGCACTTTTATTTAATATTCGAGCATATTTAGACTCTTTGAAATTTTGCGTTAAAAATTCTCAATCATTCAGAAAGCAGCGAAGTGGTGTGCTTGGCGCTACTTTATGTATAAACTATTTCAAATGAAAATCCACTTCCACATCGGCATCGGGATTTCGTTTATCGTAAGCTTCGTCTTTAATTTTACCGCTATAAATGGCAGGATTTTCT
Source organism: Alitibacter langaaensis DSM 22999 (assembly GCF_003096995.1). Lineage (GTDB taxonomy): Bacteria > Pseudomonadota > Gammaproteobacteria > Enterobacterales > Pasteurellaceae > Exercitatus > Exercitatus langaaensis. The sequence goes on from NZ_QENU01000010.1 coordinate 52,470, forward strand.
TTGCCTTCGACAATTAACATCCCTTTCGCGCCTTTATCCGCACGGAAAATGCTGTGATCTAAAAAGGTATATTGCCCCGGAACCTGAATTTGCGCTTCGGCAATGGTTGCGCCACCTGCTGGGATTAACGTGGTTTGCACATTATGATTTTGAAGAGTGCCGCCCTCGATATAAACGGTATCAAATGGCTTGCCGATTAAATGGAATGAGGATATTTTGTTAGGCCCTGCATTGCCAACAAAGAAACGGATTTTATCGCCAACTTTGGCTTTTAAGGCATCTTCGCCCATCATCGAGCCGTAATGTCCGTTGAACACCACATAATCTGGTAATTCATAGCTTGCTTTTTCCATACTAAACACATGCAGCCCTTTTTCGCCAAACCCTGCGTTGGTATAGAACTCATTTTGCACAATGTAGAATTCTTTATCCACATCTGGCAAGCCTTCTTTCGGCTCGACTAACATTAAGCCAAACATACCTTTGCCAATATGCGTGGCGGCGCCAGGAAAGGCGGCGCAGTGATACAGATACAATCCCGGTTGTAACGCTTGGAAAGCGAACACACTGGTGCGCCCAGGTTTAGTATTACTCGCAATCGCGCCGCCTTCAGGCGCTGCGGCTGAGTGGAAATCAATGCTATGTTCCATTTTGGAATTGACTGGATTAGACAAATGCACTTCCACCGTGTCTCCCTCACGCACACGAATGAAAGGCGCTGGGGTTGCGCCATTAAATGTCCAATATTTGAATTGCACACCGCCCATAATTTCCATTACTTTTTCAAGGGCTTCTAGCTTCACGACCACACGGGCAGGTTCTTTGCGATTAATCGGTTTTGGCACATTCGGTGCAAAGGTTAATTCCGCTTCAACTACGGGCAGTTCCGCTGTAAGTGCGGTCGAATTTTGCGTAGTTTTTGACTCACTGTTATCAGCCAAAATACTGGTTGAGAAGGGCAGTGTGATACCGAGTAGAATAGCGATGGCTGTTTTTTTCATAATATTTCCAATTCATTTTAATTTAAGATTTTCCCAAATGCTTTTTGTTTTGTGGGCTTGTTTGGGAAATAGAAACGCGAGTTTTTATAGCTCTAAATCTGCTTGATCGCCTTTTGATTGCAACCAATTTTTTCGATCTTCCGCACGTTTTTTGCTGAGCAACATATCCATTAATTCAATGGTTTCATTGGATAAATCTTCGCTTTTTTTCACCGCACTTTTTTTCACCACACTTTGCTTTGAAAGTGGTGCCGAAAGTGGTTCTGGAAGTGATTCATCTAAAACCGTTTCAGCATAAGTGAGTTGAACTAAACGGCGAGTGCTTGGATCCATCGTGGTTTCGCGCAATTGACTCGGGTTCATTTCGCCTAACCCTTTGAAACGCTGTACATTTGGTTTACCACGCTTAGTGCTTAAACGTTCTAAAATTGCCTCTTTTTCCGCTTCATCTAGGGCATAGAAAACTTCTTTCCCCAAATCAATACGATAGAGTGGTGGCATTGCCACATAAACATGCCCTTCTTGCACTAATTTCGGGAAGTGACGCAAAAATAAGGCACAGAGTAGCGTAGCGATATGTAAGCCATCACTGTCCGCATCGGCGAGAATACACACCTTGTCGTAACGAAGTTGGCTGAGATCATCATTGTCTGGATCAATTCCCAACGCCACCGCGATATTATGCACTTCTTCGGAGCCTAATACTTGTTCAGAAGACACTTCCCAAGTGTTTAATATTTTGCCGCGCAATGGCAATATGGCTTGATATTCACGATCACGAGCTTGTTTGGCTGAACCGCCCGCAGAATCCCCCTCGACTAAAAATAATTCGGAGCGGCTAGAATCTTGTTGCGAACAATCGGCTAATTTTCCCGGCAGGGCAGGGCCGTTAGTGAGCTTTTTACGCACCACTTTTTTAGCGGCACGCAAACGGCGTTGCGCAGAAGTAATCGCCATTTCGGCTAACTGTTTGGCGAGTTCAATGTTGTTGTTTAGCCATAAACTGAACGCATCTTTTACAACACCGCTAACAAACACCGCACTTTCACGGGAGGATAAACGTTCTTTGGTTTGCCCAGCAAATTGAGCATCGTGCATTTTGAGTGAAAGCACATAAGCACAGCGATCCCACAAGTCATCCGCGGTTAATTTCACCCCTTTTGGGAGCAGATTTTGGAATTCACAGAATTCCACCATGGCGTCAATTAAACCTTTGCGCAATCCATTAACGTGCGTTCCGCCTTGAATGGTGGGAATTAAGTTTACATAGCTTTCGCTAATAAGATCACCACCTTCTGGCAACCAGAATAATGCCCATTCAACGGCTTCGTTAGAGGCTTTAAATTCGCCAATAAATGGCGTTTCGGGCAAAGTGACAAACTCACCAACAGTTTCAGTGAGATAATCAGAAAGCCCATCTTGATAGAGCCAGCTTTCTTCCGTATCGTTGACTTTGTCGATAAATTTAATTTCTAAACCCGAGCAAAGCACGGCTTTGGCGCGTAATAAATGGCGTAAACGAGTGACGGAAAATTTATCGCTGTCAAAATATTTTGAATTTGGCTTAAATTTAACGGTAGTGCCTGTATTGCGGCGCCCACAAGTGCCAATCACTTCTAATTCTTCAACCTTTTCGCCGTTAGCAAAGGCGATATGATAGATTTGCGAATCACGTTTTACTGTTACATCAACACGTTCTGAAAGCGCATTAACCACGGAAATACCCACACCGTGCAAACCGCCAGCAAATTCATAATTTTTATTGGAAAATTTGCCGCCCGCATGCAATTTGGTCATGATCACTTCTACGCCTGACATTTTTTCTGTCGGGTGCATATCGACCGGCATACCACGCCCATTATCAGTCACTTCAAGGGATTGATCTTTGTGCAAAATCACTTCGATTTTCGTGGCATATCCCGCTAATGCTTCATCCACACTATTGTCAATCACTTCCTGACCCAAATGATTTGGGCGAGTGGTGTCAGTGTACATACCTGGGCGAACCTGAACAGGCTCAAGCCCTTTGAGAACAGTAATATTTTCAGAAGCGTATTGATTTTGCGTAGCCATAATTTGATTGTAAATAAAATCGATGTTGAAGATAAAAAATTGTGGAGAATTGTAACAAAAAGTGCGGTTGAAATCGACCGCACTTTTAAGAATTATCAGTAATGAATGGCTATCTCTTGTTTCATTTCATAAGCTGTTAGCTTAACAGCCATAAGAAAGTTCTTAAAGAGCATATTGGATGATCTTAAATATCAAAAAGCCACTGAATTTTAGAATCAATTCAGCGGCTTATTCGTGAGTTGCTTATGTGAGATTACTTCGCAATACGTTTATATTTGATACGATGAGGTTGCGTTGCCGCATCACCTAGGGTTTTCTTTTTCCACTCTTCATAATCAGAGAAGTTGCCTTCGTAGAACGTAACTTTGCCTTCATCACCGTAATCTAAAATATGGGTTGCGATACGGTCTAAGAACCAACGGTCATGGGAGATAACCATGGCACAACCGGGGAATTCTAGAATTGCATTCTCTAGGGCGCGCAAGGTTTCAACGTCCAAGTCATTAGTTGGTTCGTCTAACAATAATACGTTTCCACCACGTTGGAGCAGTTTTGCCAAGTGCAAGCGACCACGCTCACCACCTGATAATTCGCCCACACGTTTTTGCTGATCTACGCCTTTGAAGTTAAAACGCCCAACATAAGCACGGCTTGGAATTTCAAAGTTTCCGATTGTCAGAATATCTTGTCCGTTCGACACTTCTTCCCAAACGGTTTTCTTATCGTCCATTGAGTCACGGAACTGATCGACCGAAGCCAATGTTACGGTTTCTCCCATCACGATTGAGCCCGAGTCTGGTTGTTCTTGACCTGAAAGCATACGGAATAAGGTTGATTTACCCGCACCGTTGGCACCTATAATCCCAACGATTGCACCTTTGGGAATTGAGAATGACAAATCATCAATTAACGTGCGGTCGCCATAAGATTTTGTTAGATTAGTGACTTCGATAACTTTATCCCCTAAGCGTGGACCAGGTGGAATAAAGAGTTCGTTTGTTTCATTACGTTTTTGATATTCGCCCGAGTTAAGTTCATCAAAACGTGCCATACGAGCTTTGCTTTTCGCTTGACGACCTTTAGGATTTTGACGCACCCATTCTAACTCTTTGGCAATGGATTTCTGACGTGCTGATTCTGCCGCCGCTTCTTGCTCTAAGCGTTTTTCTTTTTGCTCTAACCAAGAAGAATAGTTTCCTTCCCAAGGAATACCCTCACCACGGTCAAGCTCTAAAATCCAACCTGCGACATTATCTAAGAAGTAGCGGTCATGGGTAATTGCCACCACAGTGCCTTCATAATCGTGTAAGAAACGCTCTAACCAAGCGACTGATTCCGCATCCAAGTGGTTGGTCGGCTCATCTAACAACAGCATATCTGGTTTTTCGAGCAATAAACGACAAAGTGCCACACGGCGGCGTTCACCACCCGATAAATGTTCGATTTTGGCATCCCATTCTGGCAAGCGTAAGGCATCTGCTGCACGCTCTAATTGGTTATCAAGATTGTGACCATCATGGGCTTGAATAATCGCTTCTAGGTTAGCTTGTTCTGCCGCTAACTTATCAAAATCCGCATCAGGATCGGCATATAACGCATAAACCTCATCTAAACGAGTTAATGCATTTTTTACTTCCGAAACCCCTTCTTCGATAGCTTCGCGGACGGTTTGCTGCGGATCTAACTTTGGCTCTTGCGGCAAATAACCAATTTTGATGCCCGGTTGTGGACGTGCTTCACCTTCAAATTCTTTATCTACGCCCGCCATAATGCGTAATAGCGTTGATTTACCCGCCCCGTTTAAACCAAGCACACCAATTTTCGCACCAGGGAAAAAGCTTAAAGAAATATCTTTAAGAATATGACGCTTCGGTGGCACGACTTTACCGACTCGATGCATCGTAAAAACAAATTGTGATGACATTTTCTATCCTATTTATCTAAAAAGTGCGGTCGTATTTTACAGAATTTTGGGAATAAAAAAAACCACTCCGAAGAGTGGTAGGAAAGTAGTTTAGCTATATTTATTTATGATTATTTTTATTTAGGAACTTTATGAATATCAAGCAATTACTTGATGTGATGAATCATAGCGAAAAAGTTCCTAGCTGCAAAGTCTCAATTTAACTTTAGTTGATATATATCAAGTTTTTTGATAAAAAGATTAAGTTTATATTTTTATTGTTCAATAAATAAACGAAATCCTTTTATTTTGTTTGTTTCGTGAAGTTGATTATGCGCGATAAAACATCAAATCGGGATAAAATATCAATTTAAGCTGTCATAGAGAAGAATTCATCCAAAACCGAATCAGGAGAATATACATGAACGTGAAATTCAAACAATTATTTATGGCTACCTTTACAGGCTTGGCAGTATTATCTGCTGCATCGGTCGCTAATGCGCAAGATTGTAAGGTGACAGATGTTAAATTTAAAAAAGGGGCTTACTCTGCGAGCTATAATGGCAAAATTAAAGGCTGGCAATGTGTTTCTTACAAATTTTTTGCGAAACAAGGACAGACTCTTAATGTCAATTTAACTACCAAAGGAAATGCTGAAAGCATATTATATGGAGATAATGATTTTACCGAAGGTCAGCCGTATTTACTCCCTAAAACAGGCAGCTATGAAGTGAGAGTGTTGCAACCTAAAGCGGCGGCGATCAAAAACAAACTTTCATCTTATAAAATGAATATTGAAATCAAATAAAATTACCTAGACGGCTCTATAAGAGCCGTTTTGTTTATTGGCGAGAATAACTATTTAAGTTTTAATACCTTGCATTAAATAATCCAATATTCCAGTTATTTTTATTAAGTTTTAAAATCTAAAATGTACCCAATGCAATATTGGGATAACAATAAAGTCCATTATTAAATACAAAATGCACGAATTTAATAAAGTTTTATGGAATATGGAATTAAAACAATAAAAAAAGCTAGAACTTTATAAATTCTAGCCTTTGGAGAGTTTTGAAACTTTATAGAATATCTAATTGGTGCCTTGGCGAGAAGCGATCTGATTAAATAACTTATTGAAATTAAATGATTATTTAATATCTTCTGTTATAGCGTGTAACTAAATGTGTAACAATTAATTTCATTTTATGAAAATAACAAAATATGCCTATAATAAATTTTTTTTTCTATTTAACTCTTCATCTCTTCACCTTTTCTAAAAAATAATTATATATCAATAAGTTATAGGGTGAAGAGTTAAAAATAACTATTCACCAACTCTTCACCACTCTTCACCCTTTCAGAAAATAAATTTTTACTGTCCTTTTGTATGGTTACTGATTAAAAAATAATCAATCAAACTTTGCTTACTTATCATAACTAAACGTATCTAAACTATTAATTTTTAAGGTATTTACTTTAAATTTTATGTGCTTATATTGTGATATGGGCTACTTGTAGCCGTCTTAATTAAGATGAGTTAAAGGACAAATTTATGTTTAAAAAATTATTAGAATTACGTCAGCAAAAAGCAGCTAAAGTCGCTGAAATGCGTGCGTTATTAGATAACGCTGAAAAAGAAGGTAAAGAATTAACTGAAGAAGAAAAAGGTAAATTCGATACATTAAAAGAATTGGTTCAAAAGATGTCTGAAGAAATCGAACGCTACGAAACTGTAGCCGACGAAGAACGCAGTCAAGTAGGTAAACCAGCAGAAACCCGTAGTAAACAATTCACTAATGAAGAATTACGCCATTACATTAAAACAGGCGAGCTACGTTCTACGCTTTCCACGACAACGGGCGAAGATGGCGGATATACTGTTATTCCGCAGTTAGATACAGAAGTAATGAAACGCTTAACTGATGATAGCGTTATGCGTCAGATCTGTAATGTAGTTCGCTTGCCAGTAGGTGCGAAAGAATATAAGAAATTGGTTTCTGCTGGTGGTGCAGTGGTTGAACACGGTCAAGAAGGCGTTGCGCGTAATGGTACAAATGCACCTAAATTGAATGAAGTTACCATTGCTTTAAATCCTATCTTTGCTTATCCGAAAACCACACAAGAAATCTTAGATTTTTCTTCTATTGATGTTTTAGGCTGGTTAACTGATGAAATCAGCGAATCATTCACTGAAACTGAAGAAAGCGATTTAACCTTAGGTGATGGCGATAAAAAATCAAAAGGTTTACTTGCTTATACCCGTTCAACTGATGGCGATAAAACTCGTACATTCGGACAACTTCAAAAAATGGAAGTGGCAAGCGCGGACAAAATCACCGCAGATAATTTGATCGACTTGTTCTATATGCTGCACTCAAAATATCGTAAAAATGCGGTCTGGGTGATGTCTTCTACAATAGCTGCAATGTTACAAAAATTGAAAAACAAAAACGGTGATTTTATTTGGCGTGATGGTTTAACTGCAGATGCGCCCGCTACGCTTTTAGGTCGTCCCGTTCACTTCCTTGAAACATTGCCAGCAAGTGGCGCGAATAAACCTGTTTTAGCCTTTGGTGACTTCAAGCGCGGTTATTTCATTGTTGATCATGAAACAGGCGTTCGCACTCGACCTGATAACATTACAGAACCAGGTTTCTATAAAGTTCACACCGATAAATATTTAGGCGGTGGCGTGGTGGATAGTAACGCAATCAAATTGATTGAAACGTTAGCTTAATCAACAATTCATAAGGGGCATTAAGCCCCTTTTTTGTTAAAGGATAAAAGAAAATGGATCAACAAAAATTTGAAATTCGTTCATCAGAAATCACAGCAGATGAACAAAAGCTAACAGGTTACGTAGTGAAATGGAATAGTTCTTCAGAAGTGCTATTTTGTGACTTTGTGGAACAATTTAGTCCGAATGCGTTTACTGAAACTTTGAAAGACGGTAAAGACGTGCGCGCGCTCTTTGAGCATGATTCTTCAAAATTGTTAGGGCGCACTTCTTCTGGAACCTTAAAACTTGAACAAGATAAGATTGGGTTACGTTTTGAGCTTACCCCGCCTGATACGTCTTTAGGTCGTGATTTATTAGTAAGTGTAGCTCGTGGTGATATTAGCGGAATGTCATTCGGTTTCTTACTCCTTGAAGAAACATGGGATTTTGAACAAGAACCCGCATTAAGACAAATTCACAAAGCAGAATTATTTGAAATCACAGTAACCAGCATTCCTGCTTATCCTGAAAGCAGTGTAGAGCTCTCTAAACGTTCAATGATGACAGCAAAAGAAAAAACGCAAACAAAATCGACCGCACTTTTTAATTACTGGGCAGACTTAGCGGAGTTTTAATCATGTGGTTATTCGGTAAAAAGAAACAAGAACAGCGCAGTTATACGATAGATGAATTTTTCTCTTACATGGGCTTAAACAATACAGGATCGGGGGAATTTGTCAGCCCACAAACGGCCGAAGCATTGCCTGCTGTGATGAATGCTGTCACGGTAATTAGTGAAGCGGTGGCGGCTATGCCGTGTTATTTGTACAAATTAAAAGATGATGGGCGTGAGCGTGTGGTAAATCACCCGATTGACTATCTGCTTAATGAAATGCCTAACCGCAATCAGACCCCGTATCAGTTCAAATATACCATGATGCGCCATTGTTTATTAAATGGGAATGCTTATGCGGTGATTGGTTGGAATAAGAAAGGACAACCTGAAAGCCTAACACCTTATACACCAAGTGCGGTAAATGTTCAGCGGTTAGTTGGTGGGGAATATATTTATCAGATCACCGATTTAGACGGCAATACAAAAAACTACTTACAAGATGAAATCCTACATTTACGCCATTCTTCACTTGATGGCTTTATGGGGCGTTCGCCTGTAACTATTTGCCGTGAAGCGATTGGGTTAGGTTTAGCGCAACAAAGACATGGCGCAAGCGTAATGAAAAATGGTTTGATGGCAAGCGGTTTAATTTCTACTTCTGAATGGCTAGACGAAGCGAAAGCACAGAAAGCAATTAAAGCATTAGAACGTTACAAGGGCGCAAGAAATGCAGGTAAAACCCCTGTACTTGAAGGCTCAATGGAATATAAGCAACTGGGAATGACAAACCAAGATGCGGAATGGTTAGAAAGCCGTAACTTCACTATTTCAGATATTGCGCGCATTTTCAATATTAGTCCTATTTTCCTACAGGATTATTCAAATAGTAGCTATGCGAACTTCAGCGAAGCAAGCCGTGCGTTTTTATCACAGACTTTGCGCCCGTGGTTAACTAACTTTGAACAGCAATTAAAAGATGCGTTGATGGTGGATGTAAACAATCCGAACGCCCCACGCTATTTAATTGAATTTGATACTAGCGATTTATTGCGTATTAGCCAAACAGAACGCTTTAGCTCTTACGATGTAGCAATTAAGGCTGGCGTAATGTCACCTAATGAAGTGCGCAAGCGTGAAGGTTTACCGCCTTATGTTGGTGGTGATGAATTTAGCCAAGCATGGAAACAAACCGTAGAAGTGAAACAAGATACAGGGGCGAGCGATGGCAAGAATGATTAAGGCGGGGAAATATAACAAGGTAATCACAATTCAGCGAAGAAATACAGAAAAAGAAAAAGCCCGTAATTATGGTGAAACTAGAAAAACTGAATGGGAAGACGTTGCTACTGTTCACGCTAGTGTAGAACCAATACAAGGGCGAGAATATTTTAGCGGTCCGTTTCAATTAGGTGAAGATATTATTCGAATAAGAATTCGTTATTTACCTAATATTAACCGAAGAATGCGGGTTAAGTATGGTGAACGATTGTTAGAAATTAATGCTGTAATTGACAGTAAAGAAGAACATAAAGAACTTCAGCTAATGTGTAAGGAGAATTCTCTAAATGCTTATTTCTAATTTAATTGAACTAGGTGAGGTTAAAGCGCAATTAAGTATCGACCATAACTTAGATGATACGCTACTAAATGGCTACATAGTGGCAGCGATTGAAGTTGCTCAAAAGCATATCGGGAAAACTTTCGGAGAAAGTGATACAGCTGAAACAATCGTATTCAATCAAGCGATTAAGGTTGGTTGCTTGATGTATATCGCTTACTTATATGCTAACCGTGAAGCCGTGACAGATTTAGCTAATCTTAAGCTAGCCCCAATGGCTATTTCAGCATTATGGGAAGTATATAGAGAACCGTGCGTTTATTAGGTGGTGAATTATGCCAGCTCAACCTTTAAGACGTTGTAGCTATCCTAACTGTAGAAATCGTGTTAAGTCTGGACGATGTGAAGAACATAAACCGAAAGACACAAGGGAAAGCAGTAGCAAGCGTGGCTACGATCAAAAATGGCGTAAGTATAGAACTGAATATCTAAAGCATAATCCGTTATGTGTGATGTGTTTAGAGAAAGGCAAATATACGCCCGCAACAGTTATCGACCATATTCAACCTGTAGAGAATGGACAAGCAGATCCGCGCTTTTGGGATATAAACAATCATCAGCCTTTATGCCGTGATTGTCATAGTTATAAAACAAGAATTATAGATAAGCGCGGATATGGTGCGAAGAAGTAAAAAATTGATTTAAATCAAATTATTGAAGTAATCACAGTTAGATAGGTGGGGGAGTTTTGAAAAGAGATGTGTAAGCGTTGGAGACCGCCCCCCCAATTTAATTTTCACGCACAGCAATTTTTTTGAAAATAAGGATAACAATGAGTAAACGTAAAGCATATAAAACGCCTGATTTCTTAGATGAAATCGCTAAAACCCAATGGAAAGCAAGAATTAAACAACTTTCTGAACGTGGCGATATTAAGCCCGAAGATTTAACAAACCTAGAAATTTATTGCGAAAATTATTCAATATGGCGCGCAGCAAGAGACGATTTAAAGAAAAATGGCTTTAATATCACTAATTCACAAGGTGGATTTTCACGAAATCCAGCTATTACAGTGAAATCCGATGCTGAAAAAGTAATGTTGAAAATTTCTGCTTTGCTAGGCTTTGATCCTGTAAGCCGTCGTAAAAATCCAGTAGAAGACGACACAGCAGACCAATTCGACCAAATTCTAACGATGTAATATGAGTGAATGGCACGCATACGCCCTAGCGGTAAGGGATAATCAAATCAATGCTTGTAAACGCATACGCCAAGCCGTAGCGCGTTATTTTGCCGATCTTGAAAATCCTGATTATTTCTTTGATGAAAGTGCGGTCAAAAAGTTTATTGCTTTCTCTCGGCTTTGTCCCCACGTCAAAGGACACTTACGCGGTCAACCTATTGAGCTTTCAGACTGGCAACAGTTTCTTTTTGCGAATATCTTAGGCTTTAAACGCAAATCTACGGGATTAAGAAAATACCGTTCTACTTATGTTCAAGTGGCACGTAAAAATGCGAAATCAACAATCGCTGCAGTTTTGGCGAATTGGTTTTTATTGGCTGAAGATGGTCAGCAAGATATTTACACTGCAGCTGTAAGCCGTGATCAAGCCCGAATTGTTTTTGATGATGCGCGTCAGATGTGTTTATTGTCACCATTATTAAGAAAACGGGTAAACATTCAGCAACATAAAATGATCTACCCGAAAAATAACAGCTTAATGCGCCCGTTAGCTGCCAAATCAAGCACCATTGAGGGAACTAACCCAAGCCTTGCGATTGTGGACGAATATCACTTACACGCTGATAACAGTGTATATAGCGCATTAGAGCTAGGGCAAGGCGCACGCCCTGAAGGTTTACTCTTTGCGATTACAACTGCAGGAAGTAACACAATTTCAGCCTGTAAGCAACATTATGATTATTGCTGCCAAATTCTAGACGGCAACGAACAGAATGACAGTATTTTCATCATGATTTTTGAACTGGACGAAGAAAGCGAAATAGACGATCCGCAAAACTGGATTAAAGCAAACCCCAACATAGGAAAATCCATTCCCTACCTTGATTTTGAAAACACCATTAAAAAAGCCCGTGGCATTCCGTCAGAGTGGGTAGAAATGCTTACCAAGCGTTTTAATATATGGTGCAACGGTCAAACACCGTGGCTAAATTTAGATGCGTGGGCATTGTGTAAGCGAGATTATTCAGAAAGCGATTTACTGCACATGGATTGTTATATGGGGCTAGACTTATCCAGCACAAGCGATTTAACCAGCGTATGCTATACCTTTCCCCATGAAAACAAAGTGCGGTTATATTGCCGTCATTATATCCCTGAATATCAACTTCAGAACGTGGCAAATAAAAACCGTGCTATCTATCGTCAATGGGTGCGCCAAGGTTGGTTACAGACAACGCAAGGCGATTGTATTGATTATGACAAAATACGCGATGATATTCTAAAAGACGCAGAACGCTTTAATATAAAAATGATTGGTTTTGATGTATGGAATGCGACACACCTACGCACACAGTTACAAAGTGCGGGGCTTGAAGTTGAGCCATTTCCGCAAACCTATCAGCGGTTTAGCCCTGTAGCAAAATCAGCAGAAGTGCTAATCAACCGCCAAGCAATCGAACACAACGGCGATCCCGTTCTTGCGTGGGCGTTATCTAATGTAGTGATGGAAACAGACGCAAACGCCAATATTAAACCAAACAAGAAAAAAGCAGCGAATAAAATTGACCCCGCTATAGCGTTTTTAATGTCATTCGGTACATATCAGCTTGAATATGGTGATCTTGTTTTTGAACTTTCAGAAGAACACCAAAAAGCCTTAAATGAATTTACAGGCATAGATTTATAGGAGAAAGAACTATGGCAAAAGTAAAAGTACAAGGATTAACCCAAGTTATTCGAAGACTTGAAAAGATGAAAAAGACTGTCAAAGTCGTAGCTAGACCCGCAATCAGAAAAGCACTGAACGCAGGAGCAAAGGAACTAGAAAAAACAATAAAACCAACAGTGCCAGTAATCGCAAGAAGCACTAACACAGGACAAAAAGGCACAATCAAAAATAATATTCGCCATAAAACCCGAGTAGCTAAAGACGGATTAAGCGGATATACCATAATTAGCGTAAAACGCGCAAAAGGAAAACGAATGGCTAGAGTTGGTGAAAATACTCACGATAGAACCGATCCTTTCTATTGGTGGATGGTGGAATATGGCACAAAGAACATGAAAGGTCGTCACTTTATGGCACAAGGTGCGGAGCGTGGTAAACCTAGAGCTTTGAAAGTAACAAGAGAAAAATTTATTGAAGAGATTCAGAAAATAAAATTCTAACTTTGATTGAATTATATGGGTGTAGTGCTTATATTATCAATACATATCCTAAAGCGTGAGAAACTAATATGAATGGTTTATTTGATGCAATCTCGAAATTACTTTCCGCATTCGCCTTGATGTTCGTTCCCCTTGTTTTATTTGTGGTATTTAGTTATGTGGGGTGGGTAAATGTTGCTAAAGTAGCTGCAATATCCGTGATAATTTTAGTTACAGTTTCAATTATTATTCATTACACGAATGAAAAGCCAAAAACAACGCTAGAAGATGAAAGAATAGCGCAATTAAATCAAGAATTATCACGCCCAATTATTCAAGCAACTTTAGCCAAACAAGCGAATGAGCCTATTGATTTAGGTGAAATTATTAAAGGTAAAGCAACGTTTACGGATAAGAACGGTAATAAAAAAGAGTTAGATATTATTGTCAATCTCAAATTAAAATAACCAAATTCAGCACGCTCAGTTTCTTAAATTAAGGAATATTTATGAAAGATATAATTGAAATTATTTTAAATAGCTTAGAAAAAATAGAAAATGAAGCTAATGTAAGCCAAGATGAGATAACAAAAGCTCTTGAAAAAATATTCACCGCTATTGAAACAGCTGGAAATGATGAAAGCGATATATTAGATAATATTCTCTATCATCAGTTAAATAATAAAAATATAAAAGATGGTATATTTTATTTCTTAGATATTTTAGAACGTGTTTTTATTAATTCTCTAAATACAAAAAATAAATTCATGGCTAATGATCTTGCTCTTATTTTTCCTGATAAGAATGAATTATTAAATGAAGTAGATCAACGTTCGAAATTTGATGTTAGAAATGAGCGATTATTTTTACTAATAAAAACCTTTCTGAAAGCTAAAATAAATGAATTGTATGCTTATTCAAATGCAACACCCAAGGCAGATAGAATAACAAAAGGGAAAACTAAAAAAGGGGCTGACGTAGATTAGCCCTAAATTTCACACCATTTTCGCAATGTTTTTAGCTGCATTTTGGGTGTTCCAAAGTTAAACCGAAATTCACATTCC
>NZ_QENU01000011.1 GCF_003096995.1 Alitibacter langaaensis DSM 22999
CCAAGTAAATCTGCAGCTGAGCGAGCCGTGACTTCTAGCACAAAAAATTCAAGTAATTTTCTCTGTATAGATTTCTTTAGTTTACAATGAGTTATCTTCATTTTTGTAGATTAGCATAGTACCTAATCTACGTCAGCCCCTAAATTATAATTTGCTAGTTGTTGATTAATATAAGGATAATTATTCTTAGCATTTGTTCCTTTAAAGGTGTCTAATTCCTTAACGGTAAAAGACTCTGCACTTTGATATTTATACCATCGGCGTAATCGAAATAATATGCTATTAATCACTTGTGCTAAGTTACCAATTTCTACATCGACTGCTTTTTCCCAATTTTCCACACATTCATAAATCGTTTTTTCATCTGCTTCTAATTCTCTTAAATGATAAGCCTTGAGCAGATCATAGGGTTCAAGTGATTTTCCTCTCGCATTTTGAGAATCAAAAAATTGGAAGGCTTCATCAATCGTTGTTAGTTGAATATAAACAAATTCACAAGTATCTAAAATATAGTCAGAAAATTCTTTTTTATCTTTTACTCTATCTTGAATAAATTGTTCTACCGCTCTTCTATTTTCTTTAAGATTATCTTCACTGATACTGTGATGAAGATTGCACTTTAATAATGAAAAAGAATCATCCCCAGTCAATAAATATACAATTAAACACAAGCTAATTAACCGCTGTTGTCCATCTACAATTTCCAATGTATTCTGACTATCATCATTATTATGATTGCTATTGTTACGATGGATAACGACAGTACCGATACGATAAACTTTTTTACCACCTTCAAAATTAGCATAAAGATCATTTAATAGTTGAGTAATATTTTTCATCGTCCATTTATAAGGTCTTTGATAGTCAGAAATAAATAAATTCTCTTTCAATAATACACATCGAATCTTTTTTTCTTTGGTAAGAACTTCTTTTTTATTTTCACTCATTTTATTTTCCTAATCTATTTAAAAACTCACAGTTTATGTATTTAAAAATTTCATTCTCAGTGGGTCTATAATCTGCTGTACTATTCAAAAAACTCATCAAATTCCGACCGCACTTTTAGCTAAAAATTAAGCGGTGTTCGCCGTGGTAAATGGTGGCGCGTCCTTCTCGGGCGAAGCCAATTAGGGTTAAATCGGTGTCTTGTGCCATTTTCACTGCTAGCTCAGTGCCAGCGGAAATGGCAGCCAGCATTTCTATTCCGCAGCTTGCAACTTTTTGCACCATTTCATAGCTGGCTCGGCTGGTGACTAGCACAAAACCTTGGGGATGATTTGCTTTGGCGTGCCAGCCAAGTAACTTGTCTAATGCCACGTGTCGCCCGACATCTTCGCGGATCGCCAATAATTCCCCGTTGAGATCAAAAAATGCGGCGGCGTGGGTGGAACCTGTTTCTTTACCCAATTTTTGGGCGTTATCAATTTTGCACAAACAATCATCTAATCGCTGTAAATCGAACTGCAAAGTGCGGTCAATTTTTGGTAATTTTTTGGTGACTTGTTCAAGTTGTTCTGAACCGCAAATTCCGCAGCCTGTTCTGCCTGTAAGCGTTCGGCGCAATGCTTTTAGGCGTACAAAACAGCGTGTGGCAAGCTCAATTTGCACTTCAATGCCCTGACAACTTTCCACTATATCTATGCCGTAAATATCATTAGGCTTGTCAATAATGCCTTCGGTTAAGGAAAAGCCCATAGCGAAATCTTCTAAGTCTGCGGGGGTGCACATCATCACCGTGTGCGAGATGCCGTTATAAACAAGGGCGACAGGGGTTTCGACAGCTAATGTTTCGGTTTTGCTTTGGTGTGTTGGCGTGGCTGATTTTTTAAAAAATACCACGGGGGAAGTAATATATTGGCTCAAAGTGCGGTCCTTTTGCTGTGAGTTTTGGCTGTAAATGCTGTGATGGTGGGTCATTGTAAAAATTATTATCTTGCCTTGCAATGTAAAATACTTTTCGTCAATTTAAGTAAAGAATATTAATTTCAATGTAGATAAGAATATTTCCTATTTGTTAAAAATTTGTAACAACAAACTGCAAAAAGTGTGACACAGATCAAACTTTTTCTTTAAATCCACAAGATTGGTTATGGATTTATCCGCCGAAAACAGCTATTCTATGTCCAACTAATCTAGGTGGGCTCTAATGTGGGCGCACTTTTGATTGAGTTCTACTCTATTTTTAATATAGAAGAAAATTGTTACTTACTTTTCCAGTTGGAATAAGGATTATCTATGCAGATCACAAGACGTAAGTTCTTTAAGGTCTGTGCAGGTGGGATGGCTGGCACATCAGTTGCTGCATTAGGCTTGATGCCTACTGAAGCATTGGCGGCGCCACGCGAATACAAATTATTACGTGCAAAAGAAACACGTCAATCCTGCACATATTGTGCCGTAGGTTGTGGAATGCTGATGTACAGCATGGGCGACGGCGCAATGAATTCAAAAAGAAAACTCATCCACGTTGAGGGCGACCCAGATCACCCAGTAAGTCGCGGTGCATTATGCCCGAAAGGCGCGGGGGTTTTAGATTTTGTTAACAGTCCTCACCGCTTACAATATCCAGAATATCGTGCGCCAGGTTCAGATAAATGGGAACGCATTAGTTGGCATGATGCAATTTCAAGAATTGCTAAATTATTAAAAGATGACCGCGATGCAAACTTCCAAACCGTTAATGATGCGGGCACACCAGTTAATCGCTGGATTACAACAGGTTTATTGACTGCTTCTGCGGCAAGTAACGAAACAGCATTGGTTACCCAAAAATGGGCGCGTGCTTTAGGTTTACTTGTCATGGACAACCAAGCGAGTACCTGACACGGACCAACGGTAGCAAGTCTTGCTCCATCATTTGGTCGCGGTGCCATGACAAATCACTGGGTTGACATTAAAAATGCGGATGTTGTGGTGGTAATGGGCGGTAATGCCGCTGAAGCTCACCCTGTTGGTTTCCGCTGGGCAATCGAAGCGAAAAAACAAAACGGTGCGAAGTTAATGGTGGTTGATCCACGTTTTAACCGTACTGCAGCTGTTGCTGATTTCTATTCTCCTATTCGTTCAGGTACAGATATCACTTTCCTATCAGGGGTGATTAAATATTTACTTGATAACGATAAAATTCAACACGAATACGTTAAACATTATACAAACGCAAGCTTCTTAATTCATGAAGGCTTTGGTTTTGAAGATGGTTTATTCACGGGTTATGATGCTGAAAAACGTCAATACGACAAATCAACATGGTCGTATCAATTAGACGAAAATGGTCAACCTAAACGTGATTTAACGCTTCAAGATCCGCGTTGTGTGATTAATCTTTTGAAAAAACACGTTGAACGTTATACACCAGAAATGGTTGAACGTATTTGTGGTACTAAACAAGCAGACTTCTTAGAATTTGCTGAAACTGTTGCATCTACTGCAACCCCTGAACGTACGACAACATTCTTGTATGCATTAGGTTGGACACAACATACTGTTGGTGCGCAAAATATCCGTACTATGGCGATGATTCAATTGCTTTTAGGTAATATCGGTATGTCTGGTGGCGGTGTAAACGCATTGCGTGGGCACTCGAATGTACAGGGTACAACAGATATGGGGCTATTCCCGTCTATGTTGCCAGGTTATATTTCGTTACCAACTGAAAATGACACAACCTTAGAAGCATTCTTAAATCGTATTACGCCAAAAACTCTCGTAGAAAACCAAGTAAACTACTGGCAAAACACACCAAAATTTATGGTGAGTATGCTTAAAACGTTCTATGGCGAGAATGCAACAAAAGACAATGAATGGGGATACCATTTCTTACCGAAACAGTTCCCGAAAAAACTGGATCATCTACAATACGTTGATTTAATGGATCAAGGCAAAGTCAATGGCTATATCTGTCAAGGTTATAACCCATTAGCGTCTTATCCAGATAAAAATAAAATTTCAAGCGCATTACGCAAATTGAAATTCTTAATCGTCTGCGATCCATTGGTGACAGATACTTCAGAATTCTGGCAAAAACACGGCGAATATAACGATGTAAATCCTGCTGATATTCAAACAGAGGTATTCCGTTTACCAACCGTCTGCTTTGCTGAAGAAGAAGGCTCAATTGCTAACTCAGGTCGTTGGTTACAATGGCACTGGAAAGCGGCTGAAGCACCAAAAGAAGCGAAACCAGATGTAGATATTTTATCTGAAATTCGTGCAGAAATGATCGAACTTTATCACAAAGAAGGTGGGGTTTCATTAGATACGCTTGAAGCGATGAATTGGAACTATGCAAATCCACTTGAACCAAAAGCTGATGAAGTTGCAAAAGAAGTCAATGGCTATGCACTTGACGATGTGAAAGATGCCAATGGCAATGTGATTGTGAAAAAAGGCGATTTGATTTCAAGCTTCGCACAATTGCGTGATGACGGTACAACTTCAGCAGGTTGCTGGATTTATACAGGTCAATGGACGCCGAAAGGTAACCAAATGGAAAACCGTGATAATTCAGATCCATCAGGTTTAGGTAATACATTAGGTTGGGCATTCGCATGGCCACTTAACCGCCGTATTATTTATAACCGTGCATCTGCTGATTTATCGGGCAAACCATGGAATCCAAAACGCCAACTTGTCAAATGGAATGGTAAAAACTGGAACTATGTTGATGTGGCAGACTTCGGTACTGCGCCACCAAATAGTGACGTCACTCCGTTCATTATGAACAACGAAGGTGTAAGCCGTTTATTCGCGTTAGATAAAATGGTAGAAGGTCCATTCCCAGAGCATTATGAACCGATTGAAACGCCAATTGGCACGAACCCACTTCATCCGAATGTGGTGTCAAACCCAGTAACGCGTATCCTTGAATCGGATAAAGCAAGTTTTGGTACTTCTGAGGAATTCCCTTATGTCGCATCGACTTATCGTTTAACTGAGCATTTCCACTGGTGGACTAAACAATCTGATCTTAATATGATTGCTCAGCCAGAGCCATTTATTGAAATTAGTGAAGAGTTAGCCGCTAAAAAAGGTATTGCGAAAGGCGATGTAGTCAAAATCACCTCTAAACGTGGTTATATTAGAGCGAAAGCCGTTGTTACTAAACGTATAAAATCTTTAGATGTTAACGGCAAACGTGTACATACAGTCGGCATTCCATTACACGGTGGTTTCACCACAGTAGGGCGTAAAAGCTTCCTTGTGAATACATTAACTAGCCGTGTCGGTGATGCCAACACCCAAACCCCTGAATACAAAACGTTCTTAGTGAACATTGAGAAAACAACGGAGGCGCTATAATGTCTGTACAAGAACAAAACATTATTAAACGTTCGGCGACCTCTGGCTTAACGCCGCCACCACAAGCCCGTGAGCATGTGGTGGAAGTGGCTAAGTTGATTGATGTCACCACTTGTATCGGTTGTAAAGCGTGTCAAGTAGGTTGTTCTGAATGGAATGACCTGCGTGCACCGCAAGGAGAATGCTTGGGTATTTACGACAACCCTATCGATCTTAATCCAAAACAATGGACTGTCATGAAGTTCAATGAAGTGGAAGAAAATGATCGTTTAGAATGGTTAATTCGTAAAGACGGTTGTATGCACTGTGCAGAGCCAGGCTGCTTGAAATCTTGCCCTGTACCAGGCGCGATTATTCAATATGCAAACGGCATTGTAGACTTCCAGTCTGATAAATGTATCGGCTGCGGTTATTGTATCGCAGGCTGTCCATTCAATGTTCCACGCATGAATGATGAAGACAACCGCGTATATAAATGCACCCTTTGTGTTGATCGCGTTAATGTAGGACAAGAACCAGCTTGTGTGAAAACCTGTCCAACAGGTGCAATTCGTTTCGGCTCGAAAGAAGAAATGCTACACTACGGCGAAACCCGTGTTGCAGAACTGAAAAAACGTGGCTATGAAAACGCAGGCATTTATAACCCTGAGGGTGTCGGCGGTACGCACGTTATGTATGTGTTACACCACGCGGATAAACCAGAGCTATATTCAGGTTTACCAAAAGATCCAAGCATCGATGTGACAGTCACATTATGGAAAGACGTCTTGAAACCAGTTGCTGCTGTTGCAATGGGCGGTTTGGCATTAGCTGAAATCGCACACTATGTTGCAGTAGGTGCAAACGAAGAAGAAGATGTTGAAGACCATAGCGCTGCATTTATAACTGAAGAAAAAGAACCTGAGGCTCGCAGTCAAAAAGGAGCGAATCATGAGTAAACAACCCAAACTCACTGAAATCACACAAGATACTCGCATCACTCGCCACAAATATGTTGCGCGTGTGAGCCATTGGTTTCTTGTTATCGCCTTCTTTATGACAATGTTCACAGGGGTGGCATTCTTCTTCCCTGATTTTGCATGGTTACATGAAATTTTAGGTACACCGCAATTAGCGCGTGCCATTCACCCATTCACGGGGATCATCATGTTCATCGCGTTCATTATTATGGCGTTTATCTACGCACATCATAATGTTCCCGAGAAAAATGATATCCGTTGGGCGAAAGGCATTGTCGAAGTATTAAAAGGCAACGAACACAGCGTTGCCTACAATGGCAAATATAACCTTGGTCAGAAAATGCTCTTCTGGACATTAATTCTTGCTATGGTCACCTTGCTTGTCACAGGTTTAATCATGTGGCGCAAATACTTCAGCGGCTATTTCAGCATCACCACATTGCGTATTGCCATTCTGTTGCACGCAACCAGTGCATTCGCTTTATTCACTGGTATCCTTGTGCATATTTATATGGCATTTTGGGTCAAAGGCTCAATCCGCGGAATGGTGGAAGGCTGGGTAACCGTTCGCTGGGCGAAAAAGCACCATCCGAAATGGTTCAATGAAGAAGTGCTGCCTAAATTGGAAAAAGAAATCGCTGAGAACAAAAAAGCAGCAGCGAAATCAGAAATCTAATTTTCTGATGTTATCAATGTTAAAGTGCGGTCAAAATTGGCCGCATTTTTTTCACGCGAAAACACTTCCCTGCTGAATTAAAATTGGTTAATGCGCTAGAGCGAAAATTAGCGTAAAATTGATCGCACTTTTTACTCTATATTGAGAGAATAATATGGCAATTCGTATCCTTCCTGAAAATGAAATTAAACAAATCGCAAATTCATTTCAAAGCCCCGCTTTGCTTTTCGCCAATCCGAAAAACTTATATGAACGCCGTGCTAAGCGTTTGCGTGAACTAGCGAAAAATCATCCCTTTGCGGATTATCTGAATTTTGCCGCCAATCTGGCTGATGCACAGTTAATCGCATTGGCTGAAAGCCCATTAACACAAAAAGAAACGCAGTTTAACGATATTCGCCCTCTTGATGTGAAAACTTGGCAACGTGATGGAAAATGGCGCGAATATTTGACCGCACTTTTAGCGGAAATAAAACCAAACGCCAATGAACAGATGCAAGCAACCATTGACTGGCTAGAAAAAGCCGCTAGCGATGAATTAGAACAGCTGGCAACGCAATTATTAGCGCAAAATTATGCCAATGTCGCCAGTGACAAAGCAGTCTTTATTTGGGCGGCACTTTCGCTTTATTGGATACAGCTTGCACACCAATTACCACGTGGCGCACAAATGGAAAGTGCAGAAGATTTGCATTTCTGCCCAGTTTGCGGCTCAGCACCAGTGGCAAGCGTTATTCAATTTGGCACAAGCCAAGGTTTGCGCTATTTACACTGCTCATTATGTGAAACCGAATGGAATATGGTTCGCGCCCAATGCTCAAATTGTGGACATGCCAAAGAATTGGATTATTGGTCAATTGATGACAACAATTCCTCGGTGAGAGCGGAAAGTTGTGGCGAATGCCATAGCTATTTGAAAGTGGTTTATCAAGAAAAAGATCCGCACGTAGAACCCGTTGCTGATGATCTCGCCAGCCTTTTCTTGGATATTGAAATGGAAGAAAAAGAATTCAGCCGCAGTGGTTTGAACCCATTTATGTTCCCTGCAGAATAAGGAAAAATTATGGCATATCAAGTAATCGCGTTTGATTTAGACGGAACTTTGCTCAATTCACAAGGAGCGATTTTAGCCGCCAATAAAAAAGCACTGAAACAGGCCCAAGAAAAGGGCGTTAAAGTGGTGCTGGTTTCTGGTCGTCATCACACCGCAATGAAACCTTATTACGCAGAGCTCGGGCTAGATACGCCAATCATTTGTTGTAATGGCACCTATATCTATCACCCCGCCACTAATGAAGTGCAATCTGCCAATCCGTTAAGCCGTGCGGCTTGTGAGCAAATGCTAAAGGTGGCAGAAAAATACGACATTGATTTATTGATGTATAGCCGTGATGCGATGAATTTCATCAAGCTCAATCCCCATATGCAAAAATTTACCCAATGGGCAAATAGCTGTGATGAATCTGTTCGCCCAGATGTGCGCCAAGTGGCTGATTTCTCAGATATTATTCACGATCCTAAAGAAACCATTTGGAAATTTGTCATCAGCTCACCTAATCGCCAAAATATGGAAAGTGCGGTCGCAGAATTGCCTGTTTCTGAATTTAGCTGTGAATGGTCTTGGGTGGATCGTGTTGACTGTGCCAAAAGTGGCAACAGCAAAGGCACGAAATTGCTAGAATTATTGCAAATGTGGCATATTGCCCCCGAAAATGTCATTGCCTTTGGCGATAATCATAACGACATTAGTATGCTCACTGCCGTGGGGTTAGGTGTGGCAATGGGCAATGCTGAAGAAGAAGTAAAAGCGCAAGCTAAACGCGTTATTGGCAACAATGATGAAGACAGCATTGCGCAACTGCTTTCACAATTACTTGCGGAGTAGCAAATGACAACAATAACAAAACTAGATCCCGATGCTGCCATTGATATCGCCTATGATATTTTCCTAGAAATGGCGCCTGAAAACCTAGATCCTGCGGATATTATGCTTTTCAATTTGCAATTTGAAGAGCGTGGCGCGGTAGAATTTGTGGAAACCGCCGACAATTGGGATGAAGAAATCGGCGTATTAATTGATCCAGAAGAATATGCAGAAGTTTGGATCGGTTTAGTGAATGATCAAGATGAAATGGACGATGTTTTTGCTAAATTCTTAATCTCTCATCGTGAAGAAGATCGTGAATATCATATCGTTTGGAAAGAATAAAGATGTCTAATTTAGTTTCACTGCACGTTGTAAGTGCATTTTTAAGTCTCGCCTTATTGCTTATTCGTGGGGGATTTCAACTTCTCGGAAAAGATTGGCGCGCGATAAAACTGTTAAAAATTTTACCGCACTTGTCTGATACCCTATTGCTTGTGAGCGGCGTGCTGATGATTTTCGTATTCGGTTTAGGGCTTGCGCCTTGGCTCATCGGCAAAATCGTCCTTTTAGTGATTTATACTATTTTCGCTGCCAAATATTTCAGCAAAAAAATCTCGCAACCCAATAGCTTGTTTTTAGTGCTAGCACTGCTCGCTTTCGTGGGCGCAATGCTGTTAGGTTATAACCACTAAAAACTTTGCAAAAATTGACCGCACTTTTAGTGCGGTTTTTCTTTTTCTAATTTATCACGATTGCTCACACGACTAAACTTGCTAGCTCTTTATATTCGCATTCACTATACTCGCATCCACGTCCCTGCAATTAGCCGCCAGCTAGTTTTACCGTATAGCCTTTTTGTTCTAATAATTGTTTTAACAAATCACGTTTTTCGCCTTGAATTTCAATATTACCCGCTTTAACCGAGCCGCCACAACCACAGCGTTTTTTCAGCTCCACCGCCAGTTTTTTTAGTTCCGCATCTTCTAAATCCAACCCCGTGATTAAACTCACGCCAGCGCCTTTACGCCCGCTAGTTTGTTTTTGAATGCGAATAATACCATCGCCTTTAGGGCGTTGCGGTTTCTGTTCCGTTGGCTTAATTCTGCCTAATTCCGTTGAATACACTAAATCATTCATTTTTTCCTCGTGATCTTTTTTGCGTGATCTTTATAGCGTGATTTTATACTGTAATAGCCATAAAAGTGCGGTCAATTTTGTTCAAATTTATACAAAAACCTGCTGCACTAAAAACATATATAAAAGTGTGCCCACCACCATAGACAGAAACATATTCTTTTTCCATAAATGCAAAAATAACGTTACCGCTCCTGCGATAAAATCAGGCAAACCGTGATAACCTTGCAGCAGATCCACATTTTTATACACATAAATCACCAACATCCCGAACATTGCTGCGGGCAGAACTTTGCCGAGATAGCGAATATATTCAGGAATTGGGCGGTTAGCGGGAAATAGCCAAAAGGGCACAATTCGACAAAAATGGACACCAATCACGCCCATGGCGATAGTAATAATTTGTTCACTTAATGTCATTTTGCCCACCCTCGGTCTGCGTTTTTGTGTTTATTGCGCTTTCAATGCGTTCTAGTTTGCTGGCTAATTTAGGGCGGCGTAAGGTTAATACTGCCCAAATGGCAAACAGGGTCGGCACAAGAAAGTTTTCTTTGCCTACGGTAATTAAGAAAAACAAGGCAATCATCAAGCCAATTAGTGAGCTTTCGTGGGATTTTTCTTTCATCCAGTTTTCTGCGAAGATAATGATGAACAACGCTGTCATCGCAAATTCCACGCCTTGCAAGCTAAATGGCAAAATATTACCAAATAAATTGCCAATCACCGCGCCAATAACCCAGTAAATTTGTAGAAATAAACTCACCCAAAAGTAATACCAGCCTTTATCTAAGTGCGGTGGAATTTTCGCCATATAATTGAGCGAGAAGGCTTCATCCACCAGCGAAGCAATTAAATACCAGCGTTTTTTTCCTGTATGTGCGCCATATTTTTCGAGCATAGAAATGCCATAAAATATTTGGCGAACACTCACCATTAAACACACTAATAAGGTAGTAATCGGCGCAAAAGGGGCAACAAGCGAGGCAGCAATGATAAATTCTACTGAGCCAGCATAAATCAATAAGGCGGCAAAAAAGGGATACCAAACATCAAAACCAAGCGCTTTCATATACACGCCATAAGAGATCCCTAAGAATAAAAAACCTGAAATCATTGGCGCAGAATAAGGAAAGGCAGCTTTGGCGGCAGCCAAAATCTGTTGTTTCGTTGCCAAGTTATAACTCCAACACAGATAAACCCGGCAAGGTTGAAAAACTCTGGGATTTTACCGTTTCATAGAAATCATCCATATAAGCACGCTGCGCATCTTCTTCACGGAATGCGCAATATAAATTACTTTGCAAGCCTTTATGCGTGATCTTGCGTGCCACCACATAGCCACGCTCCAAATAAGGCTGAGCCGCCCAAAATGGCAATGCCGCGACACCACGTTTGCTGGCAACCAACTGAATAATCGCAATGGTGAGTTCACTGGTGCGGCGTTCAGGATTCACCCCAGCGGGTTTTAAGACTTTACGCAATAAATCCAACATATCATCTGGCACAGGGTAGGTAATCCAAGTTTCATTGGCAAAATCCTCGGCCTCCCACACTTCTTTGGCTGCCAATGGATGATCTTTGGCGCAAAGCCCCACCATTTCATAAGAAAATAACGGTTTATGGATAATGCTATCGGTTTCTTCCACTTCAGAAACAATCGCCCAATCAGCGCGATCCGTGAGCAACAAACCAATCGTGTCAGTATGGAACCCCGACACAATATCCAGCTCGACCAAAGGCCAATGTTGGCGGAAATTATCCATCGCTGGCATTAACCAATCAAAGCAGGTATGACATTCCACCGCAATGCGCAACTGCCCTGCATCACCATCACGAACGCGAGATAAATCACGCTCCGCCTCGATCACTTTAGGCAAAATATCATTCGCCAGCTGAATTAAACGCTCGCCTGCCGCGGTAAAACGTAATGGGTTGCTTTTTCGCTCAAACAACGGCAAACCATATTGTTCTTCTAAGGCTTTTAATTGATGCGAAAGCGCAGATTGAGTGAGATAAACGTGCTGCGCCGCTTGCGAAAGCGATCCCGTATTTTTCAACGCAATCAAGGTGCGCAAGTGACGTAATTCAAGAAAAATTTGTTTCATTAGAAATATTCAATCAGAAAGGAAAAATGATGAAGCCAATTCTACCCTAAAATCGACCGCACTTTAAGTTGAAAAAGGGAAATTCTGCAAAGTGTGACAAGCTTCACGGTAATTTATTTTCAGCTCAAGTAAGATTAGGCAACTTTAGTCAATGAGGAATATCCTATGAAATTAAAATCTCTTTCTCTTGCTGTATCTACTGCTCTTTTAGGCACAGGACTTATTTTTTCAGCTCAGGCGGAAGCAAAAGGGCGCTTAACCGTTTATTGCTCCGCCACCAACGAAATGTGTGAAGCAGTAACCAAAACCTTCTCTGAAAAATATGATGTTAAAACAAAATTCATCCGCAATGGTTCAGGTTCAACCTTTGCCAAAGTCGAAGCAGAAAAAGGCAATCCGCAAGCGGATGTGTAGTATGGCGGCACCTTCGACCCTCAAGCACAGGCAGCAGAAATGGGGCTATTAGAACCATATCGCTCACCTAATATTGAGCAAATTGTTGAACGTTTCCAAGATCCCGCCAAAGTAAAAGGCAACTATGTGTCTGCGGTGTATATGGGGATCTTAGGTTTTGGGGTGAACACAGAGCGTTTAGCTAAATTAGGTATTAAAGAAGTGCCAAAATGTTGGAAAGATTTAACCAATCCAGTCTTTAAAAATGAAATCCAAATTGCTGACCCACAATCTTCGGGCACCGCTTATACGGCAATCGCCACCTTTGTGCAACTTTGGGGTGAAGATGCCACCTTCAAATTCTTTAAAGCATTACATCCAAATGTTGGGCAATACACCAAATCAGGCATCACGCCATCAAATAGCACCGCACGCGGTGAAGCCACTATTGGCATCGGTTTCTTACACGATTATGCTGTGCAAAAAGCCGCTGGAGCCCCTATTGAAATGGTGGTGCCTTGCGAAGGAACAGGCTATGAATTGGGTGGTTTAAGTATTATTAAAGGCGCGCGTAATTTAGATAACGCAAAATTATTTGTTGACTTTGTGCTATCAAAAGACGGGCAAGAAGTTGCGTGGCGTAAAGGGAACGCACACCAAATCTTAACCAATAAAACCGCCGAACAATCACCAACTGCTTTCGACCCAACCAAATTGAATTTGATCAACTATGATTTCGAAAAATATGGCGAGGCTGGAGAGCGTAAACGCCTAATCGAAAAATGGGTGCAAGAAGTGAAATTGGCACAATAAATTGAGCATCAAAAATATCTCTCACTTTGACCGCACTTATCCAAAGTGCGGTTAGATTTTACTGAGATTTGAAATATCTCAACGCACCTAAACCGCAAATAATTGGGCGAACCTTATTCGCCCTTATTGAAAATAATTTATTGCGAGATGTACTATGCAAGAACACAAATCTTTTTTGCAATCTTCAAATTTCTGGTTAATTCTCTCGTTGATTGCATTTTTAATTCTACCTTCTCAGGCGCTAGATTATGGGCTGCTCGAAAGCACCGCTGATGAATTTCTCGATGCGATGGGATGGTCTTCATTCAATTTAACCATTTTCTGGTTTTTGCCCTTAATCAGCTTTTTGATTTTGCCTTTATTAAAGTTACCCGTTCAAACCCAAGCAAAAGCGGAGCTTGGGCTTGTGGCGGCTATTAGTTTATTTACTTTTATCACTGCGACAATTTATAAAGTCTCAATGGGCTATTCGGTGATTATTTTAATCGCCACGTTGACCGCACTTGCGACTTTTGCGCTGGCAAAACTCAAAGTGATGCAAGGGGATAAATTCATCATTGCTTCATTGTTAGCCATTATTTTGCTGATTTTCTTCTTTATTGTGTATCCAACGGTCGCCATTCTCATCTCTATGTTTTATGACGGCGAGACCTTTGCCCCTCAACAAGTGATACGCATTTTAAGTCAAAACTATATTATCCGTGTAATTGCAAATTCTCTGGCATTATCTGGCTTTGTAGGCGTGGTTTCCACCATTTTCGGTTTAGCCTTTGCTTTATACACAACACGCATTGCCAGACGAACGGCATTTATTGGTAAAATTTTCTCAATTTTGCCCATCGTTACGCCACCATTTGTCGTGGGGCTAGGGGTAACATTAATGCTTGGGCGTTCAGGTTATGTGACAGAATTTTTAGACCATACCTTTGGTTTCGTCAATCATAACTGGTTATACGGTTTTAACGGCGTTGCCATTGCGCAAATCCTCGCTTTTGCGCCCATTTCTTTTATGATTTTAGACGGCGCTTTAAAATCTATTCATCCAAGTATTGAAGAAGCCTCCTATACTTTACGCGCTAACCGTTATCAAACCTTTTATCATATTATTTTCCCACTGCTTCGCCCTGCGTTGGCAAACTCATTTTTGATCGTGTTTGTGCAATCCTTAGCTGATTTCAGTAACCCTCTGGTTTTAGGCGGTAGTTTCGATGTGATCGCAACCCAAATCTATTTTTATATTGCGGGATCACAATTAGATTACGCCTCAGCGAGTACCTTAGGATCGATGTTATTAATCTTCTCTTTGCTTATTTTTATCGTGCAATATATGTGGATTGGCAACCGCTCTTATGTCACCGTTTCAGGCAAATCTTATCGTGGCGATGTGCAAGATTTACCAAATGGGTTGAAATGGACAATTATTACGATGCTCGCTTTTTGGGTGATTTTTAATCTCGCCTTATACGGTAGCATTTTCTATGGTAGCTTCACCGTGAACTGGGGCGTGGATTACACCTTAACCACAAAAAACTATGAATTAATGTTCGGGCAAGGTTTCAGCGATGGTGCTTGGCCATCATTGCTCAACACGATGCTATATGCGGGTATCGCCGCGCCATTGACCGCTCTGTTTGGTTTATTGATCGCCTACATTGTGGTGCGCAAAGATTTCCAAGGAAAAAAAACATTAGAATTCTTAACTATGCTCTGTTTTGCCGTGCCGGGCACAGTTGCGGGGGTATCTTACATTCTTGCTTTTAACAATGCACCAATGTACATCACCGGCACTGGGGCAATCATCATTATTTCTATGGTGATGCGAGATTTGCCTATTGGTATGCGTGCGGCAATCGCTGGTCTTGGACAGCTGGATAAATCCTTGGATGAAGCCTCTTTATCTCTAAAAGGCTCATCATTCAAAACCATTTGGTTTATTGTTCTTCCATTGCTAAAACCGGCATTACTCTCCGCATTAGTTACCAGCTTTGTTCGTGCAATGACCACTGTGAGTGCCATTATTTTCTTAGTCACCGCCGATACTCGTGTAGCAACCGCCTATATTTTAAACCGTGTGGAAGACGGCGAATATGGCGTGGCAATTGCTTATGGTTCCATTTTAATTGTGGTGATGATGGCGATTATTCTCCTTTTTGACTGGCTCGTGGGCGATACACGCATTGCGAAATCTAAAGCGAAAAAAGCCGATTAAGTGCGGTCAAAAAAGCAAAAATTTTGGTAGATGCGTTGGCAAGCGCATCAATGTTCACAATAACCAATTTAAACGTGCGTAAACTGGCGCACTTTATATAAGGCAGTACCAAATTATGACAACGAAAAATGACGATTTCTTAGTATTAAAAAATATCACTAAATCTTTCGGCAAAACGACCGTGATTGACAATTTAGACCTCAAGATTAAGCGGGGTACAATGGTGACATTGCTTGGTCCATCTGGGTGCGGTAAAACCACGGTTCTTCGTTTAGTCGCAGGCTTAGAAAGCCCCACATCAGGGCAAATTTTTATTGACGGCGAAGATGTCACCAAATCTTCTATTCAAAACCGTGATATTTGTATCGTATTCCAGTCTTATGCCCTTTTTCCTCATATGTCGATTGGTGACAACGTGGGGTATGGCTTGCGTATGCAAGGTGTCAGTGCAGAAGAACGCAAGCAACGTGTTAAAGAAGCGCTGGAATTAGTGGATCTTGCGGGCTTTGAAGAACGTTTTGTGGATCAAATTTCAGGCGGCCAACAACAGCGTGTCGCCTTGGCGCGTGCGCTCGTGTTAAAACCAAAAGTGCTCTTATTTGATGAGCCGCTCAGTAACTTAGATGCAAACTTGCGCCGTTCTATGCGTGAAAAAATTCGTGAACTGCAACAGCGTTTGGGCATCACCTCTCTTTATGTCACCCACGATCAAACAGAAGCCTTTGCCGTTTCCGATGAAGTGATCGTGATGCATAAGGGCAAAATTATGCAAAAAGCGCCCGCTAAATCCCTATATCTCAAACCAAACTCATTATTTTTGGCGAATTTTATGGGCGAAAGCAGTATTTTCAACGGTTCTGTGGCTCAAAATAATGTCACGATTAACGGTTATCAATTTACCTTACCAAATGCCGCGGAGTTTGGCGTTGCTGATGGCGAATGTTTTAGTCGGGATTCGCCCTGAAGCCATTGAGCTACGCACGCAAGGGGAAAACAGCCAGCTTTGCGAAATTAAATCCGCGGTGTATATGGGAAATCACTGGGAGATTGTCGCCAATTGGGGCGGGCAGGATTTATTGATTAATAGCAATCCTGAAGATTTTGATCCCGAAGCCAAGCAAGCCTATGTTCATTTAGCTGAGCACGGCGTGTTTTTGCTCAATAAAGAATGATTGATCGGCGCGATTTATCTTTAGAATTTATCTTTAGTAAACGCCTTAACATTAAGTGCGGTTAAAAATTATTAAATTTCTGACCGCACTTTCAGCATTAATTTCAGTGATAAGGAAATAAAAATGGCTCAAAAAATTATTTTAGACTGCGACCCGGGGCATGACGATGCCATTGCCATGATGTTAGCTTGGGGAAACCCGAATATTGATTTGCTGGCAGTAACAACCGTGGTGGGCAACCAAACACTAGAAAAAGTTTCGCGCAATGCTCTTGCCGTGGCTGAAATCGCCAACATTCGTGGTATTCCTATCGCGAAAGGCTCACCACGTCCTTTAGTGCGAGAAGTGGAAAATGCGGCAAGCATTCATGGCGATTCGGGTTTGGACGGTCCAACTTTGCCCGAGCCAACTATGCAATTTGCAAACAAACATGCCGTGAATTTGATCATTGATTTGATTATGTCTCATCCCGAAAAAACTATCACGTTGGTGCCAACAGGTGGGCTAACCAATATCGCCCTTGCCGCACGCTTAGAGCCGCGCATTATTGATCGTGTAAAAGAAGTGGTTTTAATGGGCGGCGGCTATCACACAGGTAACTGGAGTGCGGTGGCAGAGTTTAATATTAAAATAGATCCTGAAGCCGCCCATATTGTGTTTAGTGCAGGTTGGAAAGTCACGATGGTGGGGCTGGATCTGACGCACCAAGCGCTGGCTACGCCTGATGTGGTGGAACGTTTTGCCGCGTTAAATAGCAAGCCAGGGCAATTTGTGGTGGGGCTATTAGAATTTTTTGGAAAAATGTACAAACGAGCAGAAAATCTTGACGCACCGCCTGTGCACGATGCCTGCGCCGTTGCCTATGTGATTGATCCAAGTTTAATCGAAGTGCAACAAGTTCCTGTGAATATTGAATTAACAGGGACACATACGCTGGGAATGACCGTTGCGGATTTCCGCTATCCGCCAAAACCATGCAACACTTGGGTGGCGAAAAAACTAGATCGAGAACGCTTTTGGGATGTAGTGGTTGATGCGGTTAAAAATCTTTAAATATTAAAGCCAATATCCATTTAGTGAAAAATAATGCTAAAATTGGCGCGCAACTCGCTGTTGATTATTTTAATCAATAAAACATCATTGTTGCCGTTTAGTTTTTACTCAACGGCATTTTTAACCGGAGGATCCATGGATATCTTAAACAGCTTGTTTGGTATCTTCGTATTACTGTTAATTGCCTTTTTATTCTCAAATAATAGAAAAGCGATAAATTATCGTACCGTTCTCGGTGCGCTTGCCATTCAAATAGGTATTGGTGCATTAATTTTATATGTGCCTGCAGGGCGTAATGTGCTAATGGCGCTTGCCGATGGCGTGGCGAAAATCATTAGTTTTGGTGCTGAAGGTATGAACTTCCTATTTGGTGGTTTAGTCAGTGACAAAATGTTTGAAGTTTTTGGCGGTGGCGGTTTCGTTTTCGTATTCCGAGTATTGCCTCCCGTCATCTTCTTTGCCGCATTAATTTCGGTTCTCTATTATTTAGGCATTATGCAAATTATCATCAAAATAATTGGTGGTACATTGCAAAAACTTTTGGGAACCTCCAAAGCGGAATCCACGTCTGCTGCGGCAAATATTTTCGTTGGTCATACTGAAGCCCCATTATTGGTGAAACCTTTTATCCAACAAATGACACAATCTGAATTATTCGCGGTGATGGTGGGTGGCTTGGCATCCATTGCGGGCGCATCCCTTGCAGGTTATGCAGGAATGGGTATTCCATTGCCTTATTTAATTGCTGCGTCATTTATGGCAGCGCCAGGTGGTTTGTTATTTGCCAAACTGTTATTCCCACAAACAGAAAAACCCAATGATGATATTAACCTAGCGGACACTGAAGGAAAACCTGCGAATGTTATCGAAGCAGCAGCTTCTGGTGCGGCATCTGGTGCGCAATTAGCCATTAATATTGGTGCGATGTTGATTGCATTTATTGCATTAATTGCGATGTTAAACTGGATCATCTCCGCCATTGCGGCATTATTTGGTCAAGACGGCGTGACAATGCAATCGCTGCTCGGCCATCTGTTCCAGCCTCTTGCTTGGGCGGTGGGAGTGCCGTGGGAAGAAGCGCAGGTATCTGGTGCTTTAATTGGCGAAAAATTAATCTTAAATGAATTCGTGGCTTACGTTGATTTTGTGAAATATTTAAGCCCTGAAGCTGCCGTGCAATTAAGCCCGAAAACCGTTGCGATTATCGCCTTTGCCCTTTGTGGCTTTGCGAATTTGGGCTCTATCGCCATTTTAGTGGGCGGATTAGGCAGTATGGCACCAAATCGCCGTAGCGATATTGCTCGTATGGGCGTTCGTGCGGTTATTGCAGGATCTCTGTCAAACTTAATGAGTGGCGCCATTGCGGGCTTATTCATTGGTATTGGCGGTTCGGTGATGTAATCCCTTATTTTTATTTTCAAGTGCGGTCAAAAATTTCGTTATTTTTGACCGCACTTTTTTATCTACCTGTATTAATTTTATTCATATTAAATCTGAAAATAATGAGTTTGCATAATAATTTTTATTTAGGCATTCTGTTGACGAAACAAAAAACCGCTTAAACGACAAATTGAATGCAAGGAGTTTATTATGACAAAGTTACATGTTTTAGGTTTTCCACGAGTCGGCGCAAAGCGCGAGCTTAAATTCGCACAAGAACGCTATTGGCGCAATGAATTTAGCGAACAAGATCTATTAAAATTAGCTAAATTTTTGCGTGAAAAAAACTGGCAGCATCAAGCGGAAAATCAAGCTGATTTCGTAACCGTGGGGGATTTCACTTTTTACGATCATATTTTAGATCTGCAAGTGGCAACGGGCGCTATCCCTGCGCGTTTTGGATTTGATAGCCAAAATTTAACGTTAAACCAATATTTTCAATTAGCCCGTGGCAATCAACAGCAATTCGCCATTGAAATGACAAAATGGTTTGACACGAACTATCACTATCTGGTGCCTGAATTTACGCAAGATACTAAATTTAAAGCTAATCCAAGCCATTATGTCAATCAAGTGCGCGAAGCCAAAGCATTAGGCTTAACCCCGAAACCTGTGTTAGTTGGCCCATTAACCTTTTTATGGTTAGGAAAAGAAAAAGGTGCAGCCTTTGATCGCTTTAGCTTATTAGACCGTTTATTGCCAGTTTATCAAGAAATTTTGACCGCACTTGCTGCTGAAGGCGTGGAATGGATTCAAATTGATGAGCCCGCACTCGCATTAGACTTGCCACAACAATGGCTTGACGCTTTTGCCCCAGTTTATGCGCAGCTAAGCCAAGTCAACAGCAAAATTTTGCTCGCGACCTATTTCGGCTCGGTTGCCGCCCACGCTGATTGGCTTAAAACTTTGTCTGTCGATGGTTTGCATTTAGACTTAGTCCGTGCGCCTGAACAACTTGCCGCTTTTGAAGATTACCAAAAAGTGCTTTCCGCTGGTGTGATTGACGGGCGCAATATTTGGCGTGCTGATTTAAATGCGCAATTAGCCTATTTAGCACCGCTCAAAGCGAAATTCGGTGAGCGTTTATGGATTGCCTCTAGTTGCTCGCTACTCCATTGTCCGTTTGATTTAGCGGTGGAAACGCAGCTGAAAGAACAAAATCCAGATTTGTATTCTTGGCTCGCCTTTACCTTGCAAAAAGTGGAAGAATTGGCGGTGTTGAAACAAGCGCTTAATCAAGGCAAAGAAGCGGTAGAAAATATTCTTGCGGAAAATCAAGCGGCGCTGCAAGCCCGTGCCAATAGTCAGGTTATCCATAAAGCAGAAGTGGCGGAACGTTTAGCCAATTTACCTGCCGATGCCGACAAACGCAAATCGCCATTTAATGTGCGCATTGCGAAGCAAAATGCGTGGCTCAATCTGCCATTGTTGCCGACAACCACCATCGGTTCATTCCCACAAACCTTGCAAATTCGTCATGCACGCGCCAATTTCAGAAAAGGCGAAATTAGCTTTGCAGATTATGAAAATGCGATGAAAAAAGAAATCGAATTAGTGGTGCGCAAACAAGAAGAATTAGATCTTGATGTATTAGTACACGGCGAGCCTGAGCGCAATGATATGGTGGAATATTTTGGCGAATTACTTGATGGCTTTGCCTTCACGAAATTCGGTTGGGTGCAAAGTTATGGCTCACGCTGCGTTAAACCACCGATTATTTTTGGCGATGTCAGCCGCCCACAACCGATGACCGTACGCTGGTCGCAATATGCCCAAAGCCTCACTAAACGTGTGATGAAAGGGATGCTCACAGGCCCTGTTACCATTTTGCAATGGTCATTTGTGCGTAACGATATTCCGCGCGCCACGGTGTGTAAACAAATTGGTGTGGCGTTGTCTGATGAAGTGTTAGATTTAGAAAAAGCAGGCATTAAAGTGATTCAAATTGATGAACCTGCCATTCGTGAGGGCTTGCCACTCAAACGTGCGGATTGGGACGAATATTTACAATGGACGAGCGAAGCTTTTCGTTTAAGTTATATGGGCGTGGCGGATGATACACAAATTCATACTCACATGTGTTATTCCGAATTTAACGACATTTTGCCTGCCATTGCGGGGCTAGATGCCGATGTGATCACCATCGAAACTTCTCGTTCGGATATGGATTTGTTAGATGCCTTTGTGAAATTTAATTATCCTAATGATATTGGCCCAGGCGTGTATGACATTCACAGTCCGCGGGTGCCGACAGCAGCGGAAATTGAGCATTTATTGCGCAAAGCCCTAAATGTAATTCCGAAAGAACGCCTATGGGTAAACCCAGACTGCGGCTTGAAAACGCGCGGTTGGAGCGAAACCGTTGAACAGCTCAAAGTGATGGTTGATGTCACTAAAAAACTACGCGCTGAATTGGTTTAATATCAAGCTAAAAACTTTATGATTTTTGACCGCACTTTAACGCTCGCTTAAAGTGCGGTTATTTTTATTGCCTTTTTTCAGCTTATACCATACTATAACGCTCAACTATTAAATCCGTAAAAATCAACAAGGAATACGCTATGAATAATGAATTAATTTGCTATAAAAAAATGCCGGTGTGGACTAAAGACAGTTTGCCAAAAATGTTTCAAGAAAAGCACAACACGAAAGTCGGCACTTGGGGCAAAGTGACCGTCTTAAAAGGTGCGTTAAAATTTTATGTATTGACAGAAAATGGCGATATTGTCAGTGAACATATTTTCACTGCAACGGATGACACGCCTTTTGTCGAACCACAATTATGGCACCGTGTGGAAGCCCTTTCTGATGATCTTGAATGTTATTTAGAGTTTTATTGCAAAAAAGAAGATTACTTCAGCAAAAAATACAATATGACCGCCACCCATTCCGAAGTGAAAGCCGCCGCACAATTACTTACGCCGTGCAAAACTTTGGATCTCGGCTGTGGACAAGGGCGTAACTCGCTGTTCTTAAGTTTATTAGGCTATGACGTGACCTCTTGGGATCGCAATGAAAACAGCGTGAGCTTTTTGAATGAAGTGGCGCAGAAAGAAAATCTCAATATTTCCACCGCACTTTATGATATTAACAGCGCGAATATTCAAGAAAACTACGATTTCATCTTATCCACTGTCGTCTTTATGTTCTTAGATCGCCAAGCGGTGCCGAATATCATTCAAAATATGCAAAACCACACCAATACTGGTGGTTATAACTTAATCGTTGCCGCAATGGATACCGCGGACGTGCCTTGCCCGATGCCGTTTTCCTTCACGTTTAAAGAAAATGAATTGGCAACTTATTATCAAGACTGGGAATTGGTGAAATATCAAGAAGAAATGGGCGAATTACACAAAACCGATGAAAATGGCAATCGCATTAAAATGAAATTCGTGACTATGCTCGCGCGTAAAAAGTAAAGAATTGTCAGCTGAATTTCAGTTTTGTGAGTGATTGTAAATCTGGGTAAAAGCATTTGCCTTATGATTTCTCGCTGATTAAA
Source organism: Alitibacter langaaensis DSM 22999 (assembly GCF_003096995.1). Lineage (GTDB taxonomy): Bacteria > Pseudomonadota > Gammaproteobacteria > Enterobacterales > Pasteurellaceae > Exercitatus > Exercitatus langaaensis. Next base: position 22,625 of record NZ_QENU01000011.1, read on the forward strand.
CTTGCGGCGCTTAAGCAAAGCAATAAAGGAAAATAAGGGAATTTTTAAGGGGTTAATTAAGGAAAAAAGTGCGGTTAAATTTTTATTTATTTAACCGCACTTTTCTTTTAAAGCTCATTATTTCGCTGTAAAACCGAATTTCTCGTACACCGCTTTCGCACTGTCTGATTTCAAATAATCGAAAAACGCTTTGGTTTCTGGATTATCGTGCCCTTTCACGATAGCCACAGGATATTCAATTGGTAAATGAGATTCCGCAGGGAAAGTTGCCACCACTTTCACATTTTTTCCTGCCGCTGCATCTGTTGCATACACCACGCCCAATGGGCTTTCTGCTTTTTCAACCAATAACAACGCTTTGCGCACATTATCCGCACGCGCTAATTTTTTCTCTACGGCATCCCATTGTTTTAAATAGGTGAATGCGGTTTTCGCATAAATACCTGCTGGCACGTGATCAGGATCGCCTACGGCTAAAAATGAACCCTCTAACAATTTTTGCCATTTATCATTAGTGAGATCAACGCTTTTAATTTTGCTCTCTTTCGGCGCAATCATCACTAATTTATTACCCACTAAATTAGAACGTGTTTCAGGCACAATCGCTTGTTTGTCTGCTAAAAAATTCATCCATTTTTGATCGGCAGATACAAATACATCGGCAGGCGCGCCTTCGGTGATTTGGCGAGCAAGCACAGAAGAAGAAGCAAATGAAAGCACAACTTCTTCATTTGGGTTGACTTTTTTGTATTGTTCAGTCACTTCTTCTAATGCGTTCGTCATAGAAGCCGCAGCAAAGACAGTAACTTTTGCTTCAGCAGCCAAGGTAACAAGGCTTAATCCTAACACGACTAACAATCGATTTAATTGATGCATATTTTTCTCCTGTATTTTGACATCATTATGTAAATAATTATATAACAGAAGCAAAAATAAAAGCTATATAAAATGATAATATTCCCGTAGAATATTGCACATTATTAGGCTATTTATTTTCATAATGACGATGCAAAACAATACTGAAATTCTGCTTACCATCAAATTACAGGAGCAACTTTTTGTTGATCCTAAACGTGTGCGTTTGCTGAAAGAAATTCAGCAATGCGGCTCGATAAACCAAGCGGCAAAAAATGCGAATGTCAGCTATAAAAGCGCATGGGATCATTTGGCGGCGATGAATGACATCAGCCCACTGCCCTTATTAGAGCGCAATATTGGCGGGAAAAATGGGGGGGGAACTAAGCTCACCTCCTATGCTGAACGCCTATTGCAGCTATATGATTTACTTGAACAAATCCAAGAAAAAGCCTTTAATATTTTGAAAGATGAAAGCGTGCCACTAGATAGCTTGCTTTCTGCAACCGCAAAATTTGCGTTGCAAAGTAGCGCGCGCAATCAATTTTTTGGCTCGGTAATTTCAACCCAACAAGAGGGCATTAACTGTTTAGTGCATATCCAAATTGATGGTTTGCCTCAGCCGCTAACCGCTTCGATTACCGCCTCAAGTGCGGTGCGTTTAGGCTTAGTTTCTGGCAGAGAAACAATGCTGATGATCAAAGCGCCTTGGGTTGAAATATATAATACGGAACCTGCTGTATCCCATAATCTTTTCCAAGCACAAGTGCGCTCGGTGTCGGATAATGATGAAAATAAAGAAGTCATTTTAGCCATTGGCGATATCGAGTTTTGTGCCACGGTGAACAAAACCCAAAATATTCTCGCCAACAGCACAGTATGGCTACATATTGAACCTGAACAAATCGTATTGGCAACATTATAATGAGTATTTGGAAACGACATTTAACCCTTGCCCAAATGAACGAATTAGGTAGCCGCTGCTCACTTGCTCATCTAGGCATTGAATTTATCGCCCAAGGCGAAGATTGGCTTGAAGCCACTATGCCTGTCGATCAGCGCACCAAACAGCCAATGGGATTACTCAACGGCGGCGTGTCGGTAGCATTGGCGGAAAGCGTTGGGTCCCTTGCCGGTTTTTTATGTGTTGAAGAGCCACAAGCGGTGGTTGGCACAGATATTAACGCTAGCCACTTACGCCCCGTGCGAGATGGTTTTGTCACTGCTCGCGCCACGCCTATTCGACTCGGCAAACGTGTGCAAGTTTGGCAAATTGACATTCGAGATCAACAAGATAAACTCTGTTGTTCGTCCCGTTTAACCCTTTCAGTGATCTAATTCTTAATGCGTAACAATCAAAAAATCGGTGTTATTTTAGCCAATTTAGGCACCCCTAGCGAACCAACGCCACCTGCTATCGCGCGTTATCTTAATGAATTTCTGTGCGATAAACGTGTCGTTGATTTACCCCGTTGGAAATGGCTGCCTTTGCTTAAAGGCATTATTTTGCCTTTGCGCTCTCGCAGAATCGCTGAAAACTACCGCTCCATTTGGACAGCGCAAGGCTCTCCGCTACTCGCCCATTCATTGGAACAAAAACAGGCATTGCAAGATTATTTATCTGCTCAACGATTAAATGCGCAAGTGGAAATTGCAATGACCTATGGCGAGCCAAGTATGCAAAGTGCGGTCAAAAATTTGCTAAATTCCCAAGTTGAACGCATTATTTTTCTGCCATTGTATCCCCAATATAGCAGCACCACGACCGCCGCGGCTTTTGATGCCTTTGCGAATGCGCACAAAACACAACGTGGCTTAGTGCCTTTTGAGATGATTCACTCTTATCACCTTGATGAACGCTACATTGACGCCCTTGCCGAAAGCATCAAAGTGCGGTTAAAAGAAGACGAGTTTTTGCTGTTTTCCTATCACGGCATCCCCTTAGACTATGAACAGCAAGGGGATTATTATCGTGAGCATTGCCGCCAAACCACCTTAGCGGTGGTCGATAAACTGGGATTAATGGAAACTCAATGGGCAATGACTTTCCAATCACGCTTTGGGCGTAAAGAATGGTTACAACCTTACACCGATAAATTTTTAGAGACCGCAGCTGAACAGGGCATCGAAAAAATCGCCGTAGTTTGCCCTGGTTTTGCCAGCGATTGTTTAGAAACCTTAGAAGAAATCGCCCAACAAAATCGAGATTATTTCCTTGCCCACGGTGGAAAACGCTATCACTATATCCCCGCACTGAATGCGACAACCAAGCATATTGAATGCTTAGGGCAACTTATATTTAAACAATTAGGAGAACATTATGAGTAATATCACAAGAGAACAATTATTAGAGATTTTTAACTTTCGTGCTGCCTGCCGTTATTACGATCCGTCAAAGAAAGTTAGCCGTGAAGATATGGATTGCATTCTGGAACTTGCACGTTTATCGCCAAGCTCTGTCGGGTCTGAACCTTGGAAATTTATCGTGCTACAAAATCAAGCGATTCGTGAAAAAATTCACCCCGTTGCTTGGGGAATTAAACACCCGATTGCCGAAGCCAGCCACATTGTAGTTTTGCTCGCTAAAAAAGGCGCACGCTACGACAGCGAATTTTTCCGTGAATCATTAGCAAAACGCGGCTTAACCCCAGAGCAAATGGACGCCACCTTAGCCCGCTATAAAAGCTTCCAAATGAATGATATGAAAATCTTAGAAAGTGAACGCACATTATTCGACTGGTGTAGCAAACAAACCTACATTGCACTCGGCAATATGATGACAGGCGCAGCCGCACTGGGCATTGACAGCTGCCCAATCGAAGGTTTTGACTATGATGAAGTGAACCGCATTTTAGCAGAAGAAGGCCTTTTCGATCCGAAAGAATATGGTGTATCTTGTATGGTTACCTTCGGTTATCGAGCCAAACCGATCACCAAAAAATACCGCAAACCTGCATAAGATGTGATTGAATGGGTGGAATAATTTAACTATCAAAAAATGCCAAAGTGCGGTCAAAAATTTAGAATTTTTTGACCGCACTTTTCGTTAGTTTCATCTTCGTTGATTTCGCTTTAAAGCAAAAATCTTAATTTCATCTTAAAGCAAGAATGTTGATTTTATCTTAAAGTAAGAACAATGCTGAACCCCATTTGATAATATCAAAGAAAAATCTATTATCATCTGTGGCAACACCAGAACTCTTGCCATCAGCTTTCACATCGTCCACCATGCCTGAAATATGTTGACCTTTCACCACAGCGAGATCTTGACGCGCTTTTAATTGCAACACTTTGCACTGCGCTTTATCTAAAGCTTCCACTGGCGATCTGGATTTATATTTTTTTAGCTGATAAGTGGCATAACCCATCGCTTTCTCATCGCCCTGAATCATTTTTACATTATCTTCGCCGATAATGTCTTCTAACGGATAGAAAAACACATATTGCGAATAAATATAACTATCTTCTTTTTGGAAATGCTCATACTGAATACGCGTCAAATTTGGATAAATACATTGCTCCACCTGCTTTGCCGCAAACGCCCATTTCTGCGCATTCTCATCAGACAATTCATAAGCCGCCCCCGCATATTCCGCAGGAATCGCAGACTGTTGAGCTCCAAATAAACTACAACCCGCCGCTGAAAACACAGCGATTGCTAACAATGCTTTTTTAAACACGATAAAATCCTTCATTCAAAAATATTTGGCTATTTTAGACAGAAAATCTTATTCGTCAATATCAGATTCAACAGAACACAAAAGTGCGGTCAAAAATCTTAAAATTTTGACCGCACTTGGTGAGAGATGTTATTGCAATACCGTGCGTAGGGCGGTGCCGATGTCGGCTAGGCTTTTCACGGTTATCACGCCAGCATCTTGTAATGCTTTGATTTTTTCATCTGCGGTGCCTTTGCCGCCGCTGATGATTGCGCCTGCGTGTCCCATTCGTTTGCCTTTTGGCGCGGTGATTCCTGCGATATAGCTGACGACGGGTTTCGTCACATTAGCTTTGATAAAGGCAGCGGCTTCTTCTTCGGCGGAGCCGCCGATTTCGCCGATCATCACGATGGCTTCGGTTTCTGGATCATTTTGGAAGCGTTCTAAAATATCAATAAAGCTAGAGCCTGGGATAGGATCGCCGCCGATGCCCACACAAGTGGATTGTCCAAAGCCTTCGTCTGTGGTTTGTTTAACGGCTTCGTAAGTGAGCGTGCCCGAACGGGAGACAATGCCGACTTTTCCTTTTTTATGAATATCTGCAGGCATAATGCCGATTTTGCATTCATCAGGGGTGATAATGCCAGGGCAATTCGGCCCAATCATCACTACGCCTGTTTCATTTAATTTTTGTTTCACTTGCAGCATATCCAAGGTTGGGATGCCTTCAGTGATGCACACAATCAGTTGAATGCCCGCGTCAATCGCTTCTAAAATAGCGTCTTTACAAAATGGCGCTGGCACATAAATCACGCTGGCCGTTGCACCTGTTGCTGCCACGGCTTCTTTTACCGTGTTAAAAACGGGCAAGCCTAAATGAGTGGTGCCGCCTTTGCCAGGGCTGGTTCCCCCAACAAGTTGTGTGCCGTAAGCGAGAGCCTGTTCGCTATGAAATGTGCCTTGTCCGCCAGTGAAACCTTGGCAAATCACTTTGGTGTTTTTGTCGATTAAAATTGACATTATTGTTTACTCCCTGCTGCGTTCACTACCTGCTCGGCAGCTGCTTTTAAACTGTTTGCGGCAATAATGTTTAAGCCACTTTTTACCAAAATTTCTCGTCCACGCTCGGCACTATTTCCTTCTAAACGCACCACCACTGGCACATTCACGCCAACTTCGTTGACCGCAGCGGTAATGCCTTCAGCGATTAAATCGCAACGCACAATGCCGCCGAAAATATTGACTAAAATGGCTTTCACATTTTCGTCCGATAAAATTAATTTGAATGCCGCCGCTACACGCTCTTTTGTTGCACCACCGCCCACATCAAGGAAATTAGCCGGCAGACCACCATAATGTTTGATAATGTCCATTGTACCCATTGCCAAGCCCGCACCATTCACTAGGCAGCCGATGTTTCCGTCCAATGCTACATAGTTTAAACCGAGTTCTTCCGCTTCGGCTTCACGAGCATCTTCTTGACTCAAATCTTGCATCGCTTTTAATTCGGGATGACGATATAACGCGTTATTATCCACCGAAATTTTTGCGTCTAAGCATAATAAATGCCCATCGTTGGTCACCACTAATGGATTGACTTCCACCAAGGCTAAATCTTTTTCCACAAATAATTTGGCTAAACGAACAAAAATTTGGCTAAATTGATTGACTTCCGCGCCTTTTAATCCCAATTTGAATGCGAGTTCTCGCCCTTGATATGGCTGCCCGCCGACAAGGGGATCGATGGCGACTTTATGAATTAATTCTGGTGTTTGCGCTGCCACATCCTCAATATTCATTCCACCAGCCGAGGATGCCATAAAGACAATGCGTTGTGAGGCGCGATCTACAATCGCACCAAGATAAAGTTCTCGTGCGATATGACAGGTTTCTTCAATATAAATGGTGTTGACAGGCTGTCCTTTTTCATCGGTTTGAAACGTCACTAAACGCTTGCCTAAAAACTGTTGCGCAAATGACCGCACTTCTGCTTCATTATGCACCAATTTCACGCCACCCGCCTTGCCACGCCCCCCTGCATGAACTTGGCATTTCGCCGCCCAAATATCGCCACTGAGTTTTTGAATGGCTTGAGCTGCTTCATCGGCAGAATGGCAGGCAATGCCGTTGCTCACAGGCAAATGATAATTTGCAAATAGTTGTTTTGCTTGATATTCGTGTAGATTCATGTTGCGTCCTTTCAATTTTTGATTGAGTTATTCTACACGCTAGGGGGGAATTTTTTAAGTAGGATTTTCAATAAGATGTGCTTTTTATTGCGATCAAATTTTCCACCACTTTTTTGTTGCAAAAATAAGCAAGAAAATCACCGCACTTTTGTGTGATGATTTGTTACAAGCTTACTTTTTAAACGGTATTGCGATACGAGCAATCATAAAAAAACACGCACCAAAAGATGCGTGTTATTCAGTCATTCAAGGTTAAGAGTTAAAATACCTAAAACCTAAATTTTCAGTTAAATTTCTAGTCACTAAATTTCCAATAAAAGCCGAGTTGGATCTTCTAATAGCTCTTTAATCGCCACCAAGAAACCAACGCTGTCTTTGCCGTCAATTAAGCGGTGATCATAAGATAACGCTAGGTACATCATCGGGCGAATCACCACTTGACCGTCAACCGCAACAGGGCGATCTTTGATGGCGTGCATTCCTAAAATGGCGCTTTGTGGCGGATTAATAATCGGAGTGGACATCAATGAACCAAACACGCCGCCGTTGGTGATCGTAAAGTTTCCGCCTGTTAGATCTTCCACGGTTAATTTGCCATCACGCCCTTTTTCGGCAAGCAGTTTAATTTGTTTTTCAATCTCAGCCATACTCATTTTATCGCAATCACGCAACACAGGCGTTACCAAGCCGCGCGGCGTGGAAACCGCGATACTGACATCAAAATAGTTGTGATACACAATGTCATCGCCATCAATCGAGGCATTAATCACAGGATAACGTTTTAAGGCTTCGACTACCGCTTTCACATAAAATGACATAAAACCTAGGCGAGTATCGTGTTGTTTCTCGAATTTTTCGCCATATTTTTTGCGTAATTGCATAATCGGTTGCATATCCACTTCATTGAATGTGGTCAGCATTGCAGTGGTATTTTTCACTTCGAGCAAACGCTCTGCCACACGTTTACGCAAACGGGTCATCGGCACACGCTGTTCGGTGCGTTCAGCCATCGAAGCTTGTATCGAAGCTTGTATAGAAACTTGGGAATTTTTCACCGCACTTTCTATCGTATTTTGCGCGTTAGGCTGCGTTTTTTCTGCCACGGCACGTTCCACATCCACGCGGGTAATGCGTCCGCCCACGCCAGAACCTTGAATTTCAGCAGGGTTTAAATTGTGTTCACCCACCAAACGGCGCGCCGCAGGCCCTAAGGTATCCGTATGGCTATCCGAATGATTTAAGGCGGATTGATGACGTTCCGTAGGCGAACTTTCAGCTTTCGGTTTTGGCTCAACAACCACTTCGCCAACGGCAACAGAACCTAATAATTGGTTGCTCACCACCGTGGCACCCTCGCCTTGAACGATGCTGTCTAGCACGCCACTTTCTAATGCGGGCACTTCCAATACCACTTTATCTGTTTCGATTTCCACCAAAATTTCATCACGCGCAACGCTATCGCCCACTGCTTTATGCCATTTCACCACCGCTGCATCGGCGACAGATTCGGGTAAAACTGGGGTTAAAATCTCTAATTTACTCATTGTGTTTCCTTTCTTATAAATGGGCTTGCTCGCCCTTATTTTTCTCATTAGCGTATATTTTGAGCTACGCCAATGTTTTCGTTTTAATTAGAAGTTTAAATCCAACGCATTGGATACTAATTCACGTTGTTGTTCATTGTGCAATGCCGTATATCCCACCGCAGGCGAGGCAGAAGCAGGGCGTCCAACATAGCGCAAATCAGCGCCTTTTGGTAATTCGACACGGAAATTATGTTGACTACAATACCACGCGCCTTGGTTGAGCGGTTCTTCTTGGCACCAAATAAAATCGGTGACATGAGAAAATTTTGCCAAAATTGACCGCACTTCTTCGTGGGGATAAGGATAAAGCTGTTCAATACGAATAATCGCTACATCGGTTTGCCCATTTTTGCGGCGTTGTTCCAATAAATCGTAATACACTTTACCCGCGCAAAGCACCACGCGTTTCACTTTTTGCGCATCCAATTCATCAATTTCATCAATGACATTGTGGAAGGTGCCATTCATTAACTCTTCCATACTGGATTGCACCAATGGATGACGCAATAAAGATTTTGGCGTAATCACAATTAATGGGCGGCGTTCTGAACAGAGCATTTGGCGGCGCAGTAAATGATAAATTTGCGCAGGAGTTGATGGCACGCAAACTTTCATATTTTGTTGCGCACAAAGTTGTAAATAGCGTTCTAGGCGAGCAGATGAATGCTCGGGACCTTGCCCTTCATAGCCGTGTGGCAACAGCATAACCAAGCCACACATTCTGCCCCATTTTTGTTCGCCTGAACTGATAAATTGGTCGATTACCACTTGCGCGCCATTGGCGAAATCGCCAAATTGTGCTTCCCAAATGGTGAGCGTTTTTGGATCGGTGGAGGCATAACCATATTCAAAGGCAAGCACCGCTTCTTCTGAAAGCACAGAATCCCACACTTCAAAACGCCCTTGGTTAGCGTGCAAATGGCACAATGGAATATAGGCTTTGCGTTGTTCTTGGTGGTGCAACACCGCTTGACGATGGAAGAAAGTGCCACGCCCTGAATCTTCGCCAGAAAGACGAATGGAATGTCCGTCATCTAGCAAGGTGGCATACGCCATCATTTCTGCCGCGCCCCAGTCGAATAATTTTTCGCCTTGCGCCATAAGCTTGCGATCGTTATACACTTTCTCTACGCGGGAATGAATAGGATGATCCGCAGGATATTCGCAGGCTTTTAAGGCTAATGCTTTAAAACGCGTTTGATCGAAATAACCTTGATAATCACAGGCTTCTTCGCCTAAATATTTATTCCATAACGCCTTGTTCGGATCACTTTCGCGCCATTCTTCCACAACGCAAGCCCCTTGATCTAAGGCATCACGGTATTGATTCATTAATTCCGTTGCGTGGGATTCTTCAATCACGCCATTTGCCACTAAACGATCTGCATAAACTTTGCGTGGTGTCGGGTGTTTTTTGATTAGTTTGTACATCACAGGCTGGGTCGCCAATGGCTCATCGGCTTCATTATGCCCGTGGCGACGATAGGAAACTAAATCAATGAAAATATCGCGTTTAAACTGGGTGCGGAATTCCACAGCCATTCGTGCAGCATAGGCAATCGCTTCGGGATCATCGCCGTTCACATGAATAACAGGCGCTTCAATCATTTTGGCAATGTCCGTGCAATATTCGGTAGAACGCGTATCTTTGGTATTCGAAGTGGTAAACCCAATTTGGTTATTAATCACCACACGGATTGTTCCACCAACGTTATAACCGCGCGTGCTTGCCATATTTAGGGTTTCTTGCACTACGCCTTGCCCAATCACCGCGCTGTCGCCATGCACAGTAATCGGCAAAACTTGTTTGCGCTCAACATCATTCAAACGTTTTTGGCGGGCGCGCACAGAGCCAATCACTACAGGGCTGACAATTTCTAAATGCGATGGGTTAAACGCCAAAGCTAAATGCACAATGCCATTCTCCGTCATAAAATCAGAAGAATAGCCTTGGTGATATTTCACATCGCCTGTGCGGTTGCCTGAATGTTTACCGGCAAATTCATCAAATAATTCCGCAGGTTTCTTGCCCAGCACATTCACTAACATATTCAAACGCCCACGGTGTGCCATGCCGAATACAATTTCTTTCACGCCATTTTTGCCCGAATGGCGAATGATCTCTTTCATTAGCACAATATAGCCGTCACTGCCTTCTAAAGAGAAACGTTTTGCCCCTGGGAATTTAGCCCCTAAATAACGTTCTAAGCCATCTGCGGCGGTTAATTCTTTCAAAAAGGTCAGCTGTTCATCACGATTAAATAAGGGTTTATTCAGTAAATTCTCGGCTTTGCTTTGCAACCAAGTGCGCGCTTCCAAATCATTTACATGCATAAACTCAAAACCAAGCGTGCCACAGTAGGTATTTTTTAAATTAAATTCTAACTCGCGCAAGGTGATTTTATCGCGGTTATACACATAACCACCAATATCAAACTCTTTGTCTAAATCCGCTTCGCTAAAGCCATAATGTTTATAATTTAAGGTTGGGGACGGCATACGTTCCCATAAGTTTAACGGGTCGAGATTGGCATCTAAGTGGCCGCGGTTGCGGTGCCCATTCACCCATTGCAACACTTTTACCAAACGTGCGCTCACTTGCGGATCAATCACATTGCTGCCAGCCTGAGAATGCTCACGGGCTAACTGTTTGAAATAATCACGAACCGTAGAATGCGGCTGCTCTGCAACAAGTGCGGTCAGTTTTGGTAAAGAATCAAAAATATCTCGCCAGCTTTGCTCTACTAAGGCTGGATCTCTCAAATAATCTTCATAAAGTGCTTCGATATAAGATTGGTTGGCGCCCCCTAAAGCGGTTTGCTCTAGCCAGCGTTCAAATGAGTTGTGCATAGAAATTTCCTGTTTTTTATCTATGACGAGCATTATACAAAATTTTTTCAAAATTTGACCGCACTTTTACGGGGAAATATTTTGACGAAAGTCACAGTTTCGTAAAATACTTGTTGTTTTTTTGTTACAAATAATTAATCTGTCGCTATGTTATGGCACAAATAAGGTAAGGAGTAGCCCATGGACATGACCCCAGAACTAAAAGAACATTGGACGCCTAAAGTCATTGTTTTTTGCCTCGATGTGGTGCTTTTCGCGCTGTTACTCAAATTTTTGCCCTTTGAAGCGCAGGCGAATAAAGGTTTGGCATTGCTCGCTTTTGTGGCAGTGCTTTGGCTCACCGAAGCGGTGCACGTCAGCGTGACAGCCATTCTCGTGCCGATTCTCGCCGCGGCTCTCGGACTGGTTGGAACCAAAGAAGCCTTGGTGTCATTTGCGGATCCCACCATTTTCCTTTTCTTTGGTGGCTTTGCATTAGCGACAGCCTTGCATATTCAAAAGCTCGATAGCCTGATTGCCAACCGCATTATGGCACTTGCGCGCGGCAATTTATTGGTCGCCGTACTGTATTTGTTTATCGTGACTGTCTTTTTGTCGATGTGGATTAGTAACACCGCCACCGCAGCGATGATGTTGCCACTGGCAATGGGCGTGTTAAGCAAATTAGATGCGGAGCACGAACATAATACTTACACCTTTGTGTTGCTAGGGATCGCTTATAGCGCTAGTATCGGCGGAATGGCAACCCTTGTGGGAAGCCCGCCTAATATGATTGTTGCCTCGCAATTACACTTAACCTTTGCCGATTGGCTAGGATATGGCTTGCCAATAATGTTTGTGCTTATGCCATTAATGGTGGGGACGCTGTTCATTATTTTTAAACCGCGTTTAAATTTCCGTTTCGACCAAAACTTTGAAAAAATTGAAATGAATTTCGCCCGCTGGAAAACCCTCGCGATTTTCATTTTCGTGGCATTTTGCTGGGTGTTTAGCGCAAAACTAAATCCAATTTTTAGTGAGTTTTTCGGGCTCAGCAAAAATATGGGCAGTTTTGATAGTTTAGTGGCGTTATTGGCTGCTGCGCTGGTGGCAATCACGGGCGTGGCTAGCTGGAAACAAATTCAAGATAACACAGAATGGGGCGTATTATTGCTGTTTGGCGGCGGCTTAACCCTCAGCGGTGTGTTAAAAAATTCAGGCGCAAGCCAAATTATGGCAGACGGTATTGTGTTCCTAATTGAGGGTGGGCACTTTTATATTATCGGCTTAATTGTTGCTGCATTTATCATCTTTTTAACAGAATTTACCAGCAACACGGCGAGCGCCGCTTTGCTTGTTCCTATTTTTATCTCTATCGCCGAAACACTTGGTATGCCAGAACTTGGCTTGGCGTTGATTATCGGCTTCGGGGCGAGTTGTGCCTTTATGCTGCCAGTGGCGACCCCGCCAAATGCAATCGTATTTGGCACTGGCTGCATCAAACAACGGGATATGATAAGAGCAGGGGTTATTCTGAACACAATGAGCGTCTTCGCTATTGCCACATTCGGCTATCTATTTTGGCTAAATTAACCAATTAAATCTGACCGCACTTTTTCAGATGCTCAAAGTGCGGTCAAAATTTGGATTATTTTTCAATCGGTCAAAAACTTTCATAAAATTAACCGCACTTTCGCCAATATCAACGCAAGTGCGGTTATTTTTTCAGATTTTTATTATGCTGTTTTCACAGGAATAGCTTTCGAGGCATCCCAAAAGTCCACGGGTGCATTGACCACAGGGGCGACAATGCCTGCACGAATGACAAAATCCCCAAACGCCTCATCTTGATGACGCTCTGTCGCCCAGCGTCCAATCAAGCGATCCAATTCAACGAGAATTTCAGGGATCGTTTTATTCTCTTGATATAAACGTGGAATGCGATAACCCGGGCGATCACCGCCGATGTGAAGATTGTAACGCCCAATTGCTTTGCCGACTAAGCCCACTTCCGACAACATCGCACGCCCACAACCGTTCGGGCAGCCTGTAATTCGAGTTATAATATAGTCATCGGCAACATTATGTTTTGCCAACAGTTTTTCTACTTCGGTCACAAAACTTGGCAATTCTCGTTCCGCTTCCGCCATAGCTAATGGGCAAGTTGGAAAGGAAACGCAAGACATTGAATATTCACGTTGTTTGCTGATTTTTTCCATTAAGCCGTATTTACGCGCAATGCTTTCAATTTCGGCTTTATCTTCTTCCGCAACCCCTGCCACGATCAAGTTTTGGTTTGCGGTAATGCGGAAATCACCTTTATGTACTTTGGCAAGTTCCAACACCCCTGTCATCAACGGTTTATTCGGATCATTGTCGGTTAAACGCCCACTTTCCACGAATAAAGTGAGATGCCATTTGTTATCAATGCCTTTTACCCAGCCAAGGCGATCGCCACGCTCGGTGAATTTATAAGGGCGAATGGCTTCAAATGGAAAGCCCATACGGCGTTCAACTTCCGCTTTGAACCCTTCAAAAGTCATATTTTGAATGGTATAACGGGTACGCGCATTTTTACGATCTGCACGGTTGCCAAAATCACGTTGAGTGGTCACAATCGCTTCTGCGGCTTGCAATATTTGATCCCGTGGAATATAACCAAATTCTAATGCCACATGGGGATAAGTCGCAGTGTTGCCGTGCTCCATTGAAAGCCCACCACCAATTAGCACATTAAATCCAGCGAGTTTGCCGTTTTCGTCTTTAATTGCCACAAAGTTCATATCGTTACCAAACACGTCTACGTCATTGAGCGGCGGAATGGAAACCGTGGTTTTATATTTACGCGGCAAATAGGTTTTACCTAAAATAGGTTCGTCTTCTTGCGCTAAAAAACTGTCTGAACTCTGCACTTTTTGCCCTGATACCCACACATCTAAATAGCCGTTGGTGCGTGGCAATAAATGCTCAGAAATTTTCTTCGCCCATTCGTAAGCCTCTTGATGCAATTCGCTCTCAATAGGGTTGGACGTGCATAAAACATTACGGTTCATATCCGATGCGGTGGCAATCGAATCTAAGCCGATTTTATGCAACAGGCGATGCATATCTTGCAATTTGGTTTTCGGCACGCCGTGATATTGGAAAGTCTGACGATTTGTTAAACGGATCGAACGGTAATAACAGTTTTCACGCGCAAATTTATCAATTTCAAGCCATTGCGCAGGTTTGATGATCCCGCCCGGCAAACGGCAACGCAACAGCATAAATTTGCGCGGTTCAAGTTTTTCGTCTAAACGTTCTGCACGAATATCGCGGTCATCTTGCTCATACATTCCGTGGAAACGAATTAATTGGAAGTTATCGCCTCTAAAACCGCCAGTTAAACCGTCTTTTAAGTCATCTAAAATTGTGCCTCGTAAGAAGTTACCTTCAGCCTTCAAACGTTCATTATCTGAAAGCGGTTGCTGCTGCCATTCCAGCCCTTTTTTATTTTTTGTGTCTGTCATCATTGTTCACTCCGTGAATTGGCGCTTGGTAATTTTGTCGAACCATTAACCAATTCAATTAAAATTTTCATTTTTTTGACCGCACTTTTGCTAAATTTTTGCGGCGGAATTTTGTTTATGCATTATTAATAAACATCGCGCTGATAGCGGCGATCTTCACGCAAGTTGTCCAAATATTCTTCGGCGTCTTCTGCGGATAATTTTCCGTGTTCCGCAATGGCATCAATCAGTGCTTGCTCCACGTCTTTCGCCATACGGCTCGCATCGCCACACACATAAATATACGCACCATCTTGTAGCCATTGCCACAGTTCGCTGCCCTGCTCACGAATTTTGTCTTGCACATAGATTTTTTCCGCCTGATCGCGAGACCAAGCAAAACTGTATCTATGCAAGAAACCGTCTTTGGCGAATTGTTGCCATTCTGTTTGATATAAGAAATCTAACGCAAAATGTTGATTGCCGAAAATCAGCCAGTTTTTGCCCTCGGCACTCTCTGCAGCACGTTGCTGTACAAATGAACGGAACGGGGCAATGCCTGTGCCAGAACCAATCATAATAATCGGTTTAGTATTATCTTGCGGCAATTTGAAGTTATCATTGTGTTCAACAAACACTCGCACCGTGCCGTCTTCTTCTACACGGTCTGCCAAATAACTTGACGCGCCGCCTGAACGCACTTTGCCCTTATGCTCAAAGCGCACCACGCCCACGCTGAGATGCACTTCTTCGCCCACTTCGTCTGCACTGGAAGAAATGGAATATAAACGTGGCGTGATCGGGCGCAGTAGGCTGACAAAGTCTGCCGCAGCAAGCGTTGCTGGGAAGCTATTGATCACATCTACAATTGGCGTATTTTGCACAAATTGCTGTAATTGCTCGCTATCTGCCACGATCACATCTAAGGCGGCATTATTCGCCAATGCCGCATAGCCTTTCACAAATGCTGAGGTGTTTTGAGTGAGTTCAAATTCGGTTTGCAGTGCGCTGGAAATAGTCAATAATTTTCCGTTTACGTTCACTTCTTCATCAGCGTTTACGCCAATCGCGGTTAAAATTTCAGCCACGAGTGCAGGATCATTTTCAAAATACACACCTAATACATCGCCTGATTGATAGCTTAAATCCGAGCCGGATAGATCAAACTCTAAATGGCGCACATCTTTTTCTGCCGAGCGATCTGTAATTCGTTGATTAGTCAACAACGTGGCTGGAAACGGATTTTCTTTGTTATATTGCGATGTTTTTGCAGCCTGCCCTGCTTTAGGCGCAGAAAGTGCAGCTGACGCTTGTGAGCTTACTGATAACGCTGCGGCATTTTTTGCTTTTACAATATCCACAACATCATTTATCCATTGCTCTGCCGTTGCTTGGAAATCTAAATCGGCAACGCCCACTTCTAATAAACGTGTGCCGCCAAGTTCTGCAAAGCGTTTGTCAAAATCTTTGCCCGCTTGGCAGAAATTAGGATAAGAAGAATCCCCTAAGCCCAACACTGCGAACTGCAAATTATCCAGTTTTGGTGCTTTTTTACCGTTTAATAGTTTGAGCAACAACATTCCTTCCTCAGGCGGCTCGCCCTCGCCTTGGGTTGAAGTCACCAACAATACAAGGCTTTCATCGGCAATATTTTTCGCTTTGTAATCTTTCAATTGTGAGCGGTTCACATTCACGCCTTCCGCCTTTAAACGATCGGCTAATTTATCGGCAACCCCTTTGGCATTGCCTGTTTGCGAACCTGAAAGCACGGTCACGTTTAATGGTTCCGCCGCTGAAGTTAAAACTGGCGCAAAACCGACCGCACTTTCGGCTCCCACGCCTTGCGATTTCGCCCACGCATAGCCTGAAAGCCAGGCAAGCTGGGTTGGCGTTAAATCTGAAAGCGTTTGCAACGCTTCAGGGGTTAAGGGTAATGTTGTGTTTGGCATATTGTTGTTTTCCCCACAAATTATGTTTTGATTGCAAAATCTTTGTTATCCGAATCAGCGTTCGCTAGTCATCAATTTGTCTAGCCTTATTGGGCTTTATCCGACATAGCAAAGTGCGGTCAATTTTTGGTTAATTTTCTAAGATCATTCCTGCTGCGACCGTGTGATAGGTGGCTTCATCAATTAAAATGAATGAACCCGATGCTTGGTTTTTCTCATAGGTCGTGGCGGTGATTGGTTTTTGTAAACTGATTCGCACCTGTGCGATATCGTTCATTTTCACCTGCTCTGCATCAGAAAGATTGAACAAGGTTTTAATGTCTAAAATTTGTTCAATTTCGCTCACTTTCGCAAAAACAGTTTGTGTGCCGTGTTTGAGCAAATATTTGCGCGCAGGGTTCAATGGGCGTTGATCGAACCAACAAATGGTTGCCACTAATTGTTTGCTGGAATAGGTGTCGCTGTCGGCTGCCACAAAAGTATCGCCGCGCGAAATATCAATGTCATCGGCTAGGCGAAGCGTGACTTGCTCACCCACTTTTGCTGATTGCACTAGACCATTTGGCGAATAAATTTCCGTGATGGTGCTTTCAATGCCGTTAGGTTCAATGCGAATTTTGTCATTCACGCTGATTTGTCCTGCTTCAATACGCCCTTGATAACCACGGAAATCATCGGCTTTGTCTTGGTCTAAACGCACCACTAATTGCACGGGAAAATGGAAATCTTTTGCCGCGGTTAATTGGTTATCATCGGTCGGCAAGTTTTCCAAAATGGTTAATAATGGCTCACCTGTATACCACAAAGTGCGGTCACTTTTATGCACAATATTATCGCCTTGCAAGGCTGAAACAGGCACGAATTTCACATTTTGCAAGCCCAGCTGTGCTGCCAATTTATTGTACGCCGTGGTAATGGCATTGAATTTTTCCACATCAAAATCCAATAAATCCATTTTATTAACCGCCACAATGACGTGCGGTGTGCGTAAATGTTTTAAGATTGCGGAATGGCGTTTGGTTTGTGGTAATAATTCCACTTCTGCTTGCTGAAAATCTAATTGCGAAGCATCAATCAACACCACCGCCGCGTGCGCGGTGGAAGCCCCTGTGACCATATTGCGGGTATATTGTTCGTGCCCAGGGGTGTCTGCAATAATGAATTTGCGTTTTGCCGTAGAGAAATAGCGATATGCTACATCAATGGTAATCCCTTGCTCACGTTCTGCTTCTAAGCCGTCTGTGAGAATGGAGAAATCAATCACTTCGCCCGCATTTTTAGATTTATTCAAACTTAATAACTGGTCGCTCAATAAGGCTTTGCTATCATAAAGTAAACGCCCGATTAAAGTGCTTTTGCCGTCATCTACGCTGCCTGCGGTAATAAAACGAAGTGGTGCATATTGGTTCAAGTTGCTCATAATTTATTTGTCCTTACATTCCGAACACATCGTGTGTTTTCTTAGAAATAGCCTTGTTTTTTACGTTGTTCCATTGCCGCTTCGCTGGCTCGGTCGTCCATTCGTGTGGCGGAGCGTTCAGAGATTTCAGCGACTGCCGTTTCTTTAATAATATCCGCCGGCGTAGCAGCGGTGCTGGCTACAGGGCAAGTACAGCTAATATCGCCAACGGTACGGAAACGCACCGAAACCACTTTGCTTTCTTCATTCGCTTGTTTTGGCGTAAGCGGTGTTACAGGAACAAGCAAGCCATTGCGTTCGACCACTTCACGTTGGTGTGCATAATAAATTGGCGGCAATTCTAGCTTTTCACGTTCGATATATTGCCAAATGTCTAATTCTGTCCAGTTTGAAATTGGGAAGACACGCATATTTTCGCCTTTATGCAATTTAGCGTTATACAGCGACCATAATTCTGGGCGTTGTGCTTTGGGATCCCATTGTCCAAATTCATCACGGAAAGAGAAAATGCGTTCTTTGGCACGCGCTTTTTCTTCATCTCGTCTTGCCCCCCCCATTAATGCATCAAAGCCGTTTGCTTCAATGGTTTCTAGGAGGGTTACCGCTTGTGCCGCATTGCGAGAATCGGTTTCTTTGCGCAACACCACGGTGCCTTTGGCAATAGAATCTTCAACGTGACCAACCACTAATCTTGCGTTTAATTTTTTCACTTGTTCATCGCGGAATTGGATCACTTCTGGATAGTTATGCCCCGTATCAATATGCACTAAAGGGAATGGCAAGACTAAATCACGGCCTTCCAGTTGGAATGCTTTGCGAGCCAGAGCCAATAACACGACGGAGTCTTTACCGCCAGAAAACAGCAACGCTGGATTGCTACATTCCGCCACCACTTCACGAATGATGTAAATTGATTCGGCCTCAAGCCAATCTAAATGCCCATTTTCAATATTATTTTGCGTTGTCATATTTATACTTCCCATATTGATGCTTGATTTGGAGTATGCGTTCGTTCACGCACTCAATTATTTTTAACCGTTGTCAGCCTAATCCTTTATCAGACTAATCGTTGTTTGCTGTTTAAGAATTTATTTATGTAATCCACATTCTTTACTGTCTTTATTTTCCCACCACCAACGGCCTGCACGAATATCTTCACCCGCTTTAACAGGGCGGGTGCAAGGCTCGCAGCCAATACTTGGAAAACCTTGTTTATACAATTCGTTATAAGGAATTTGATGTTTCAAAATATATGCCCACACTTCTAATTCAGACCAATCAAAAATCGGGTTATATTTATCAATGCCTCGGCTCGTATCTTGTTCGTGCAAGGCAAGTTCTGTGCGGGTTACCGATTGTTCTCGGCGCTGCCCAGTGAGCCATGCATCTGCATCTTGCAAAGCGCGGTTCAGCGGTTCGATTTTACGAATAAAGCAACATTCACGGCGTAGCTCAATACTTTCATAAAAAGCGAATTTGCCCTTTTGTTGTTCATATTCCGCGGCTTTTTGTGCATCGGGAAAATAAAGCTGAAAATTCAAATTCGGATAATTTGTTTTCACTTTATCGATCAACGCTAAGGTTTCCTGATTTAAACGCCCTGTTTCTAAAGTAAACACGCTAATGTCCGCTTGGATTTTGGCAATAACGTCAGTGATAAGCATATCTTCTACCGCCAAGCTACTGGCAAATTTCGCATTGCGATGATTCGCGGCAATTTGTTCGATCCGCGCGTAAAGTGCGGTCTCTTTTTCCTCTAATTTCGTAAAATCAGCCTCTGTCGGCTGCGGAATACTCCAAAGGGTTGGTTTAATGATCATTTTTGCTTTTCCCACAATTCGTTAACACTATGCAACACGCTCAATGCGTAAACTATCTAAGGTAAAGTGCGGTCGTTTTTGCACTAATTTATCTGTACCTTTATCTTCACCAAACCAAGCTAATTTATCGTGCAAGGCGACCACTTCACCAACCACAATAAGAGCAGGCGTTGGCGCTTTTTCTGCAAGCTCGGCTAAATTAGCCAAAGTGCCAATTTGTGTTTTTTGCGTGATCTGCGTGCCCTGTGAAATGACCGCAACTGGCGTTGAACTTGCGCGGCCAAATTCTTGTAATTGGGTAGCAATATCTTTCGCTTTTAATGTGCCCATATAAATCACAAGGGTTTGATTTGAGCGCGCCAAAGTTTGCCATTCAATATCGGCAGAATCGGCTTTGCGGTGGCCTGTGACAAAAATCGCACTTTGCGCATAATCACGGTGAGTTAAGGGAATGCCAGCGTAGGCTGTTGCGCCAATGGCGGCGGTGATTCCCGGCACGACCGAAAAAGGAATTTGTTGCGCTGCCAAGGTTTCCAATTCTTCCCCGCCACGCCCAAATACGAAAGGATCGCCCCCTTTCAAGCGCACCACACGTTTTCCTTGTTTAGCATATTTCACTAATAATTGATTGGTGCTTTCCTGTGCCACCTGTTTGCCTTGCGCACGTTTGCCCACAAAAACCAATTCGGCATCGCGTCGTACTAGCTCTAAAATTTCTTCCGATACCAAAGCGTCATACAACACCACATCTGCCTGTTGAATTTCTTGCAAACCTTTTAAGGTTAATAAACCTGCATCGCCAGGCCCTGCGCCCACAAGAGAAACCGATCCCCCTTGATAATCTTCATTTAATTGCAATGCTAATTCTTTTTCTGCTTGGTTAATTTGACGATTCTTGACTAATTGTGAAAAGCGACCATCAAACAAGCTTTCCCAAAAGCGGCGGCGTTCTGTCATGGTTTTTAATTTGCTTTTCACTTTGCGACGCCAAACACCCGAAATTTCTGCCATTGCACCTAAATGTTGCGGTAATAAGGCTTCTAATTTTTCGCGTAACAAACGGGCTAATACAGGCGCAGAGCCACCACTGGAAATCGCCACTTGAATTGGGCTGCGATCAATGATTGACGGGAAGATAAAACTGCAATGCGGCTGATCATCCACCACATTCACTAACTTGTGCTGGCTTTCTGCCACAAGAAACACACGGTGATTTAGCTGTTCATCATCGGTTGCCGCAATCACAAAGAAAACTGAGCGCACTTGTTCTGCGTGAAATGCTTTACTCAGCCAAATTACACGTTCTTGTTGCCAAAGTGCGGTCAATTCTGGATTTAATTTTTGTGCCACAATACGCACTTCTGCATTGGCTTTCAGCAATAAACTCACTTTGCGCGCAGCCACAGCACCGCCGCCCACCACAAGCACAGGGCGATGTTTTAAATCTGCAAATAAAGGAAAATAGTTCATTAATGTTGTCCTTGTGCTTGAATATAAAGTTGGTCAAATAATGCATTGTCGGCAAAATGCGTTTGGTTAATGGTCTTCCAGTCCCCAAATTTTTCATTGACATCAAAGCTGTTCACCTGCGGAAAAAGTGCGGTGAATTTTGCTAATATTTTTTTATTAGTTGGACGAAAATGATTTTTCGCTGCCAATTCTTGCGCCGATTCTGTCCATAAACCTTGCAAATAAGTTTGAACAATCTGATGTGAGCCATTCATCGCCGTATTTTTTGTCACTTCCGCCACGAGCACAGGCGTGTATGCAGTAAAACTCGGGTAAACGACTTCAAACTTATCCGCGCCCAAGGCTTGGGTGGCTAATGCGGCTTCATTTTCTGGGGTAATTAACACATCGCCCAAATTACGTTGGGTAAACACAATCGTTGCCGCCCGCGCGCCTGCTTCAAGCACTGGCACATTAGCTAAGATTTTTTTTATAAATGCGAATTGCTGCGCTTGATTATCGAATGCTTGTTCGGCATAACCCAAGGCACTCAAATAAGCGAAACGCCCATTGGCAGAGGTTTTAGGGTTAGCAAAAATGGTGCGCACATCATCTCGCGCTAAATCTTGCCAATCTAAAATCTGTTTTGGGTTGCCTTTTTTCACCAAAAACACCATTACCGATCCAAAAGGCGTGGCATTATTGGGTAAATCTCGCTGCCAAGTTGTCGCCACTAATCCTTTTTTGACCAACATTTCAATATCATTGGCTTGGGTGAGCGTAACCATATCCGCAGGCAATCCGCTCGCAACGTTTAATGCCTGTTTGCTTGCGCCGCCATGGGATTGCGAAACTACCACATCAGGATGCTGCAAGCGAAAATCTGCGTTGTATTCTTTATAAAAATCCCGAATCACATCGTATGCCACGTGCAACAGCACTTGTTTTTCAGGTTTTTCGTTAGTATTTGCCACTGTGGTAATCAGCGCACTAATCAGAGCAAAAACACAAAGAAAAGATACTGCAATTTTCTTCATTTAATTTCCTCCCAAATCGCTCGACAAATCCCTTGAAATCGACATGATGAATTTATAAAGCAAAAGTTTACGAGAATAAAATAACCTTTTTTTATTTTTTATTCTAAAAAGAAATATAGAAAGCAAACTAAAGCCTTTAAATATTCAATTCAGTTATAACAAATAAATTTTTGTTCTTTGCATTCGCCAAAAAGTGCGGTTATTTTTTCTGATGTTTTATAGGAGTACGAAAACGATGCGCACTGTTTTACCCTTTTTTAAACGCGGCATAACCATTACGATCCTGTGGCTAACATCCATGATCTTGCTGCCATTAATCTTACTGATTGCCACAGCGCTGCAATTAAGTGCTAGCGATATTTGGGCGATTATGAGTAGCGAACGTGTGGTGGCGTCTATTTGGCTCTCGTTCAAAATGGCATTTTTTGCAACCATTGTGAACGTGATTTTCGGCTTTCTATTAGCGTGGGTTTTGGTGCGTTACCATTTTGGGGGCAAAGGACTCATCAATGCGTTTATCGACTTACCCTTTGCCTTGCCCACAGCGGTGGCTGGCATTGCCCTTGCCTCACTTTATGCGCCAACAGGGTTTATCGGTTCATTCTTAGAAAGCATCGGAATCCATATTGCCTATACACCAAGCGGCATCACCGTTGCCTTGATTTTTGTCAGCTTACCCTTTGTGGTGCGCGCGATTCAGCCAGTCTTGGCAAATTTAGATCCCAGCTATGAAGAAGCGGCAAACATTCTCGGCGCGAGCCAATGGACAACATTAACCCGCGTGATTATTCCCTCGCTTCTCCCTGCGATTATTGGTGGCGCAGGAATGGGATTTGCCCGTTCATTAGGGGAATATGGCTCAGTGATTTTTATCGCAGGCAATGTGCCCTTAGTGTCTGAAATTGCGCCGCTGATCATTATGTCAAAACTGGATCTCTACGATGTTCAAGGCGCTTCGGTGGTGGCGTTATTGATGATTAGCATTTCCTTTATTTTGATTTTCTGCATTAACGCCTTGCAGTGGAAAGTGGGCAACAAAATGACACAGGTGAAATAATGAAACAGACAAATTCTTGGCAAAAATGGACGCTAATTGCGATCGCCTTATTATTTTTCAGCGTGGTTTTACTCGCTCCGTTGCTTACGGTGTTTTACTATGCTTTTGAACAAGGCATCCGCCTTTTTATTCAAGCGATCAGCGATGAAGAAGCCCTTGCTGCCATTTGGCTCACGGTTAAAGTCGCGTTAATCGTATTGCCTATAAATATTATTATTGGCGTGATAATGGCGTGGACCATCGCCTACTTCAATTTCAAAGGTAAGGCAATTTTGACCGCACTTTTAGACTTGCCGTTTTCCATTTCGCCTGTGGTGGTTGGCTTGATGTTCTTATTATTGTTTGGCTTAGACGGTTTAGTGGGAAAATGGTTTATCGATCACGGTTTTCGTATTGTGTTCGCAATGCCAAGCATTGTGATCGTCACCTTATTTGTCACTTTCCCTTTGATTGTAAAATCCTTAATCCCCACAATGACCGCTCAAGGCAATAGCGAAGAACAAGCCGCGCTCATTCTCGGCGCAAGTCCATGGACATTATTCTGGAAAGTCACATTGCCGAAGATTAAATGGGCGTTAATTTATGGCGTTATTTTAAGCAACGCCCGAGCGATGGGCGAATTTGGCGCGGTGAGCGTGGTATCTGGGCATATCCGCGGTTTAACCAACACCGTTCCGCTGTATGTGGAAATTAGTTACAACGAATATCAATTTCTCGCCGCCTTTGCCTGCGCCAGTTTATTAGCCTTATTAGCCATTTTTACCCTTGGCTTGCAAAATATTATTGGCTGGCAGCAACAGCGTAAAATTGAAAAATCACTACACAGCCGCAGTGCATAATAGGATTAGCTATGTCGATTAAAATTGAAAATTTAGAAAAACACTTCGGCGCTTTCCACGCCTTAAAAAATATTAATTTGCAGTTTAGCCGCAATCAGCTCACCGCCCTTTTAGGCCCCAGTGGCTGCGGAAAAACAACATTGTTACGCACCATTGCAGGCTTAGAATTTGCAGACAGCGGCAAAATTTTCTTTGAACAGCAAGACGTGACCCATTTATCCGCCAAAGAACGAGGCGTGGGCTTTGTATTCCAACATTATGCCTTATTTCAAAATATGACGGTTTTTGACAATGTGGCATTCGGTTTGCAAGTGAAACCACGCAAAACGCGCCCAACAAAACAAGAAATTTCTGAAAAAGTGACCGCACTTTTGCGTTTAGTCAAGTTAGAACATCTTGCCCAATCCTACCCGAATCAGCTTTCGGGCGGGCAACGTCAGCGCATTGCCTTAGCACGTTCCCTTGCGGTTCAGCCCAAAGTGTTATTATTAGACGAACCCTTTGGCGCGCTAGATGCGCAAGTGCGTAAAGAATTGCGCCGTTGGTTGCGTGATTTGCACCAAGAATTAAATGTCACCAGTATTTTCGTTACTCACGATCAAGATGAAGCACTCGATGTTTCTGATCGCATTGTGGTGATGAATAAGGGGCAAATTGAGCAAATAGACGAGCCGAACCAAATTTATCACGCGCCGCAAACGCCATTCGTGACCCAATTTGTCGGCGATGTGAATGTGTTTCATGGGCATATTGATCAGGGGAAACTTGTTGTCGGCGAATTTGCGCATAATATCAATGCGCATACCAATGTCGCCAACCCTGTTGAAAATCAATCGGCAACGGCCTATATCCGCCCCTATGAACTTACGATTTCACGCTTAGCAGAAAACGCACTCGCCACAGGAAAAATTACGCATATTAACGCGATTGGTTTTATTGTGCGCATTGAAATTGAAAGCAATCAAAGCGAGCAACCGATTGAAGTGATTCTGACTAAAAGTGCTTATAACGAAGCGCAGTATCACGTCAATGAACAAGTTTATCTCGTGCCAGATAAACTCAATTTATTCCAACAAATGAATATCTAGCGATAAAAAGGCAAAATAAAACCTATGTTATAAGACTGAATAACATAGGTTTTTAGAACATGTTTTTTATAACATAGGTTTTGGCGTTAAGATTAACCTTCTCGACACTCCAACCAAGGGACACGAGTGCCATTGATATTTTTGTAATAGGTCGAACTAAGCTCTCGTGCAATCAAATCCACATAAGCACCGTTAATCTGCTGATAAGAACGATAAATCACTTCAAAACGAGAGCCCTGCGCATTTAACGGCACATTAGCGATATGGTCAAAAGGCTCGGCTTTGCCACCGTCTAACTGAAAATAGATACCAAAATTTTCTTTCATACGGCTTTCACGAGAAAGGGGAAAATAGGTTGATAGATAAGAATCGCTGCCCGTTTCATAGTTTGAGCAACTGTAATAATAACGTTTGTACAACGTTGGATTTTGCAATTCAGCAGAACTAATATCCGTTTTCAAATAGCCTAATTTCTTGTTTGCCGTCTTTTGGCTGGTGCAAGCAAATAACTTGGAAGCGATTGCAACGACAATCAGCAGTTTTAATTTATTCATAATAAAATTCCGAAAAAACGTCAAAATTTGACCGCACTATGATAGCTCAAATGAATGGGAGTGCAAGAAGAGAAATGAAATGTTAGGGGCGACTAAATAGGTTGTATAGACTGGATAGCTTAAAATTTAACGCTTATTTGTTAAGCTAAAAACAAAAACTCATCATTATTACAAAGAAAAAGTGCGGTCAATTTGCTCACTATTTTTTATAGAATAGTTGCAAACACCACACTTTTATCAAGTTCAATTGAAATAACAATTATCTACAAGATTTGTTATTTTCCCCAAACTTCTTCTACAATACCGCGAATAAAGTCAAGTTTTGCCCATTGTTGTTCTTCGGTCAAAATATTGCCTTCTTCGGTTGAAGCGAAACCACATTGTGGGCTTAAGCAAAGTTGGTTGATATCCACATATTGTGCTGCTTCTTTAATGCGTGCAATGATGTCATCACGGTTTTCAAGGGTGCCATCTTTTGAGGTGACTAATCCCAATACCACTTGTTGATCTTTGATAAAGCGTAATGGTTTAAAATCGCCTGCACGGTCGCTGTCGTATTCCAAGAAGAAACCGTCTACACGGCAAGTGCCGAATAAAATTTCCGCCACAGGCTCATAACCACCCGCAGAGAACCAAGTTGAACGGAAATTACCGCGGCAAATATGCATAGTGATCGCAATGTCTGGTGCAGGTTTTGCATCCACGATTTTGTTCAACATATACACATAATCTCTTGCCACTTGGTCTAAATCAACACCACGATCTTGATAAGCCTTGCGTTTATCTTCAGCACAGAATTCGCCCCAGCTTGTGTCATCTAATTGTAGATTGCGACAGCCTAATTTATAGAACACATTCATCGCTTTGATATAGGCATCGGCGATGTCATCTAATAACAGCTGATTGTTATTTTCATAACGTGGGATTGGCTGATAATTTTGCTCACGTAAAGAACAAATAATATGCAACATTGACGGCGAAGGAATAGTAAATTTCACTTCTTTATCGCCAGCAATTTGTTGTAATGAACGATAATGTTCGACAAATGGATGGCTTTCAGAAAAATCCACTTTGTCCACGATTTTCACTGTTTTTGGACGCACGCTATGATGTTTAAATTGCACAGGGAATTTTTCTGGTTCAAATTCTTGCACTCCATCTAAACCTGCCAAGAAGTCTAAATGCCAGAAAGTACGGCGAAATTCGCCATCAGTAACAGCGTGTAACCCCACCGCTTTTTGATGTTCTACCAATTTTGCAATTTCAGCGTCTTCAACTTGAGTTAAATCTGCGCAAGAAATATCGCCACAAGAACAGGCTGCGCGTGCGTTTTTAATCGCATCAGAACGTAAAAAACTACCTACAATATCAAAACGGTAAGGTGCGGAGGTACGTTGTGTTGCATTTGGAAATAATTGAGACATAGACATTCCTTATATTTATTGTTTTTGAAGTGTTGTTAGTCTATCAAAATTCTTCCCTTTGCGTAGTGAAAAAAATTCCATCCCTTTATGAAAATTATTCATACGCTGATAGTTATGCATTAAGTGCGGTCAAAATTTCGCAAATTTTCACCGCACTTCTGGGATTTTTGTGATCTTTATTCCAAATTCTGTTCTCTGAAATTGCTTAATACCTGCCAATTATGCCAATAATTCTGCACTAAACTAAAAGGACAGGATTATGCACACTCGTTTTTTCACAGCAATATTATTTTTATTCAATTTATTGTGCCTGCAAAGTGCGGTCGGAAATCCGCCAGATTTAATGTTATTACAACACTACGAAAAGCAAGATGTAACAGGTTGGGTAATCAGCGAAAAACTTGATGGCATTCGTGGGTATTGGGACGGTTCGCAACTTTATACGCGGCAAAATCAAATTCTCACACCGCCACATTATTTTCTGCGAGATTTTCCCCCTTTTGCTATTGATGGTGAACTCTTTTCACAACGTGGGCAATTTGAAAAAATTTCTAGCATTGTGCGTTCGCAAAAAGACAAAGGCTGGGAAAGCTTAGCATTACACGTTTTTGATGTGCCTACGGCAAAGGGCAATTTATTTGAACGATTAGCCGTTTTAGAAGATTATCTCAAAACGCACCCTACGCCTTATATTAAAATCATCAAACAAACGCCAATCCAAAGCCCACAACATATTCAGCAGTTTCTCAAGGAAATAGAAGGTTTAAACGGGGAAGGTGTCGTCATTCGCAATCCCAATGCGCCTTATGAATTTGGCAAACGTAGCACGCAAATTTTGAAATTAAAGACCGCACTTGATGAAGAATGTACGGTTATTGAACACCATAAAGGCAAAGGGCAATTCGCCAATGTTCTCGGTTCACTCACCTGTGAAAATCAACGTGGACGCTTCAAAATCGGCTCTGGATTTACCCTAAAACAGCGAACCAATCCGCCCCCAATCGGAAGCGTCATCACTTACAAATACCGCGGTTTAACAAATTCGGGCAAACCCCGCTTTGCCACTTATTGGCGAGAGAAAAAATAGTGCGGACAGATTTAGCTGTGTTTTATATAAAAAATAAACCTACGAAAAATCGTAGGTTTATTATGATTATATAGTATGTCTAATTAAACATATTAGAATTGGTATCCAACAGCTCCACCGACAATATAATTTTTACGCGTATCAGCCGATGCACCAAGCTTAACAACCCATTTTTCGTTGTCAGAAACACGAGATGCCCCTAAAGCCATCGCACTTTGATCTCGATAAGTTGATCCACTAAGAGAAATCATTGATTTACCTGCTCGCGTAGGCTGCGCCTGCATGCCTAATGCAGCGGCTCCAGCAATACCAGCACGTAAATCTTTGTTCATTTTATGCATATCTTGACCAATATTGTTAATCACACGATGTGTATCATAAAGCTGGCTGCCATTAACTGCATCAGTACTATTTTTTGAAACAACACCAGGAGCAACGTTTTGGATTTGACGTGTTTCATTTGCATTACCAACAGAAACCACACCTTTCACATTATTGCCTCCAGCGACATTCGCATCATTTGCTCCTGCATAGGTATAACTTCCACCATTTGCAGTTGTATGCACTCCATTAGATGAAGCGTTATCACCTAAGAATACAGAATTATCAGTAGTTTTCGTAATATTGCTACCCAAAGCATAAGTGCTATTTGTAGTAATTTTATTATTATTACCCACTGCATAGCTACTATTTCCGCTAACAGTATTTGGATTACCTACTGCTCCAGAATTTTCACCTGATACAACATTACTGGTACCAATAGCAATACTATTTTTACCTGTTGCTTTAGATGCATTCCCCATTGCAATCGCATTTTCTCCTTCCGCACTAGCTTGATAGCCCACTGCAGTAGATTTTACTCCAGAAGCACTCGCATCTTCAGTATTTGTTCTAGTACCTGTAACTGCTTGCCCACCATTCACGTGGAAATATTTAGTACCCTGTTCTTTTACTTGAACAATAGACTCAATGATAGAGTTATTTTCTCTTTCTTTTTGTCCAGAAACTTCATAGGTAACTAAGGCTTCTTTACCTTTATCGGTCAATTTACCAGTTTCATCAACATAGTCTTTACCTAAAGTCTGTTGATAGTTACTGGTTACATTAGTCACATTATTTTGTACAGCTAATAAATCACCAATATTTGCGGCATTTGTTTTTTCATCTGCTGAAAGAGTACCATTGGCGATTGCTTGTTTAATCTCAGCTTCTGTTTTATTACCAAAACCACTTGCAACATTCGTTATTTTATTTCCACCCACGCTTAATCCATTGCTTGAGCTGGTTAAAGTGGTTGCATTATTGCCACTACCAATTGTCACACTATTTAAATCTTTTAAATCTTGTGCCATTTTAATCACAACCGCATCGTTTTCCACATCAACACGGATATTAGTCGCTGCTGCGTTAGCATTGCTATCAAGTCCACCTTTTACAATCACAGTTTCACCTAGATTTTTCTTCACAGCGTTGCCATTCACATCTTGTAAACCAAAACCGCCACCGTTTTGTGATTGTGTAATGCTATTGACCGCATTTTTTAAGTCACCCACATTCACTGCGTTAGTTAACACGTTACCTATCGCATTTTCTAATGTGGTGTTACCTAAACCACTCGCAACATTAGTGATTTGATTACCACCATTGTTTAAACCTAAAGAAGTAACACTGACAATTTTGTTAGGATCGATATTATTAATTTTGAAACCATCTGTATTAATTACTGTGTTGCCAGTGGTAACACTACCATCATCGCCAAGATTGATGTTTTTAGCTAATTTTACAGTGATTGAGCCATCTGCATTTCCTACCGTACCAATATTGTTATCGGATAATTTATCTGCATCAGCACCACCTTTAATCGATAAAGTTTCTGCTGGTTTACGTTTTACAGTTACATCACTATTATCACCTGCAAATTGTGAAGTTGTGTTGGTAACCACATTATTAATCACATTTGCTACATTTTCGGCAGTGGCAAAACTATTCCCAGTTTCATTTGCTGTAACTTTGCCATCACTATCTGTTGAAAGTGCGGTCGTTTTTACATTAATTTTGACTGTTGAGGTTTTACCGTCTGTATTTTCAACTGATGCCGTTGTTCCTGTACCGTCAGCAAAATTCACCGTATCATACGGTTTCACAAAATCCACTGCACTGCCATTACCTTGCAAATTCCAACCTGCGTTTAACACATCACCAACGGTTGCCGCATTATTTTTAATACCATCCGTATTAGTTGGTGCCTCAGCATTAGTTGTGGGAGCTGTAGTACCTGCTTTTGCCCCCTCTAAATTACCGGCCACATTAGCAAGTGTAGTTGGCGTAGTTGTTGAGCCAGTTGCGCTTTGCACAGAAGCTACGATATTAGCTACTGGTGCAGCTCCACTATTTGGACTTCCATCTGCTCCAACATCACTTGGAGAATAATATTGTCCATCATTAGCTTTAACTAATTTATTGCCTTCGGCATCAGTATAAACAACTGGAATGTTATTAAATTCGTTTGCCACAGCATAAAGTTGGGAACCATTAATTGCATCAGTTGAAGTTGATGAAATTGCTCCTGCGGCAACATTTTTAATTTGGCGCTCATTGCCTACTGAACCTACAGATACTTGCATGCCCGTACCTGAAACTGTTCCTGCAAAGCCACCATAGATGATATTGCCAACCTTACCTTGAGTAACAGTTTGAGCACTAGTATCTGTTGTGCTATCTCTTCCCAACGCAACAGCAGATTGTTTGCTCGCATTAGCATTCCAACCTAAAGCCACTGCACCTTGTGCAGATGCGCGTGATGATGAACCAATAGTCAAACTTTGTGCACCACTTGCTTGGGCATCATAACCACCTGCAAATGCCTGTGCACCTGTACTTTGAGCCATCTGACCTAGCGCAACTGAACTATTTTTAGTGGCAGTTGCATCTTGCCCTAATGCAATAGCACTAACACCTGTGGCAGATGAATTAGCACCTTGCGCAATAGCATAGCTACCCGATGCTTGAGCTGCATCCCCTTGAGCAATTGCACTATTACCTGTAGCTTGCGCACCTTTACCCAAAGCAACTGAGCTATCTCCTGATGCGGTTGCTGATGAACCTTGCGCAATAGCATCCCCACCGCTTGCCTTGCTACTTGTACCAAGTGCGATATTGTCGCTAGTCATGAGAGGTTCATCATAGCTAAATTTATTTGCTTCAAAACCTAAGGCAATGTTTCGGTTAGATTTATTGGTAGCGTTAGAAAAGACAACAGCATTGTTTTCTAATTTGGCATCCATCTGTCCAATATGCTGACCTGCATTTGTTCCCATAGATAAGTTGTCATTACCGTTAACCCATTGCCCAGCAACAGCACTATTATCACCAGAGGTTAATGTGCCTCTTGTTCCTCTACCATAGGAATAGTTGTTATTACCATTCACAATCGCTCCAGTTGCATAACCAAAAGCAGTATTTTGACTTCCTTTAACATAACGACCAGCCTCAATACCAAACGAATAGTCATCAGCGCCATCTACATATTGTCCTGTATTAGCACCCATAGAGTAGTTAGTATTACCTCGATTATACGTACCAGCTCCCCCACCTATTGCTACTGAACCCGTACCAGATTGCCAATTTGCCCCTGCACCCAAACCAATAGCGATACCATTAGTATTAGAACTTATTGAAGAACCTGCACCATTACCAATAGCAATCATATTTATCGCTGGAGCGTTTGAACCAATCCCGATTGATACTGCCCCACTACCTGAAGCAGTTGCTTTAAAACCAGCTGCGACACCACCGTAATTGGCTAAGGAAGCTGCCCCAATAGCAACGTTATCTGCTCGAGCTTGAGCTGGAATAGCTATCCAACCAGTATTTGAAGCTTGCGCCCCTGCACCAATTGCCATTGCATTACGCCCTGTTGCGCTTGCTCCTGCGCCGATAGCCAATGCTGCAGATGCTGTTTCAGTTTTAACCGTGCCGTTGTTATATACTCCACGATTACTGTTAGTTGTACCATCTGCTTTTGCACCTGTCCCAATTGCCATATCGCCTATTGCAGTAGAAATGGTATTTTGCCCCACAGCAATGGATTGATCTGCACTAGCATGAGCATTAAAACCACATGCAACTTCACCTGTATTATTATTAACAACTGTTTCTCCATCAGCCCCACAAACTGCATCTTGTGCTGCAAAAGCATTCCCCGTTCCTGCTAATACTGCAACAGAAAGTGCGGTGAGAAAAAATGAAATATTTTTGAATTTATTGTTTGAAACTGTTTCACTGCTGCCTTTGCTTGATTTGCTTTTTCCACGCGTGATTTCTGAGACAACAACGAATGTGTTTAATGCTTGACTATAAATAACTTTGTAAATACTGTTCACTATTTAATTACCCCTAGATTTAGTATTATTGCTCCCCTGTTCTACACATTCTGTAAAACATGACGCCCATAAAAATAAGTGCGTTTTAAGCACCTTAAAATTAAGAGCGCGGATTATACTTAGGAAAATTACGCTTGTCGATTTTTTAACAATACAATTTACATATTTAAATAAGAGGCAATGCCTATTGAACCCCCTAGTGGCATAAACATCTTTTGGTATTTACAAATCACTTTCTCGCTAAAACCGATCTTTCGCTTTGCGCCATTCGATAAATTGAGGCAGATTGTCGGCGATTAAAAATGGGTTGATATGTTTTTCTAATGCCATTGTGGTGGGCAAGCTGGGTTGTTTTTTTTCGCGCTGTTGTGTTATCAAAATTTGTTGATTTTTGACCGCACTTTTGTTGTTTAATACGCTTTGCGCAAAGGCTAAGTTGGCTAAGGTGTATTCGTGGGCGGGGCAGACAATTGTGCTATCTGGCAAGGATTTTAGGCGTTGTAAACTTTCAAACATTTGTTGATAATCCCCTGTAAACACCCGTCCGCAGCCTGCGGAAAATAAGGCATCGCCGCAAAATAGGTGTTCGTCCACAAGATAACTCAAATGCTGTTCTGTGTGTCCGCCCGTTGGGATAATTTGAATATGATAATGGGGCGTGCGAATTTCGCCTGTGTGGACGATATGAGTTGCGTTGACGGCACATTCTTTTGGCCCATAAATCGGCACATTGGGAAAATGCTGTTTAAATGCTGGCACGCCAGCAACGTGGTCAACGTGGTTATGGGTGAGCAATACTGCTTCTGGCAATAAATTGTGTTGTTGTAAAAAAGGGATTAAGCGGTTTATTTCTGGGAGATCGATCACAATGGCAGAACAATTTTCTCGTGCGTAAACCCAAATATAGTTATCATTGAGTGCAGGAATTGGCGTTAACATAGAAGATCCTTGGAGTGAGTTTGATGAAATTACAATGGCGAGCAAAATATCCCCATTCTTTGAGCCTGCCCACCAGCTGGCAACAACTGCCAAATGGTGTGGCTTATTCTACCCTACTCTCTGCCTATTTTGAAAATTGGTTTCCCCGAATTTTAGGGCGGCGTTTGCTTAAATTTGGTGGACTGAGTGCGGAAATTCGCTGTGAAACCGACTGTCAGCAAGTTTTGATCACGCCAGAAACGCACGGAATTTTGACCGCACTTTGCCAACAGCAAGGAATGATTCTGATTGAAGACAGTTTGCAAGAATTGTCTTTTGGCGATGGCACGGTGGACGCTTGCTTGCTGGCTCAAACCTTGAATTTCAGCCAAGATCCCCATCAACTATTGCGCGAAGTGGCGCGTGTGTTAAGTGATGACGGCTATCTTTTCCTTTCGCTTTTTAGCCCTTGCAGCAAATTGATCTTTAAACGGCATTTAAATCATTTTGCTTATCGCCAATTTTGCCAATGGCGTGTGTTAGATTGGTTGGAATTGTTGGGGTTTGAGATTTTAGCGGTGCAACCGCTTCCACTGCGCCACGAAGTGAAATGGTTTGCTTCGCAATATGCGATTGTGGCACAAAAACGCACGCTGCCACTTTCTTTGCAGCCACAAAAAGTACGGTTCAAAAATGAAGAAATTTTTAACCCTGCGCAAGCCTTTAAAGCGCCTAGCAGCTTAAAATAAGGGGCTGACGTAGATTAGGTACTATGCTAATCTACAAAAATGAAGATAACTCATTGTAAACTAAAGAAATCTATACAGAGAAAATTACTTGAATTTTTTGTGCTAGAAGTCACGGCTCGCTCAGCTGCAGATTTACTTGG
>NZ_QENU01000012.1 GCF_003096995.1 Alitibacter langaaensis DSM 22999
CCAAGTAAATCTGCAGCTGAGCGAGCCGTGACTTCTAGCACAAAAAATTCAAGTAATTTTCTCTGTATAGATTTCTTTAGTTTACAATGAGTTATATTCATTTTTGTAGATTAGCATAGTACCTAATCTACGTCAGCCCCCTAAAAAATCTAAAAAGCCTGAACAGATTGAGGCTGAAGAATATGCCATAGATATATGGAAAAAAGACCCGACTATCACACAAGAAAACATGGCTTATCAATTAAAAGACAAGTTAGAACTACAACAAACTATTCAAACAATAATCCGCTGGATCAGACCTTTTCAGCCTAAGAAATAAGAACAGAATGATCAAAAGCAACTTATTCACTATGATAAGCAACTTATTCACTATGATAAGTTGCTTTTTTATTAGCATAAGTAAGTTATTGATTTTTCAAACTTTATAAAATCCTTTTAAATACCTCTCGTCTAGACAACTCAACGAAACTAAACAAAGTTTCACACAGTTAAACAAACGAGAGGTATTTTTATGAACCAATCTCAAACCCAATCTAAAAAACTGATTTCTGGAAAAGAAACTTGTGCCGTCGTTGGCTTTGGGCGCACAAAATTGAATTTACTTGTTAAAGCTAATCAATTCCCACAACCGATCCGCTTTTCTCAAAACTTTATCCGATGGGATTTAGAAGAAGTGAATAACTGGATTGAACAACAAAAAGCCGCGCGTGCTTAAGGTGGTGGAAGATGAACGAAGCAAGAAAACCAAGCCAATTTTTAAAAGTGATACACCGTCTGATTGTATCAAGTGTAAGCGGCATTGATGGTTATTCAATGAATATGACTTCAGCCCGTAACTATATCAGTGACCTTGAACGTAATCATTTAACCGAAAAAGTGAAACGCACGAGAGAGAAAACAAAAGACGGTCTAGGGCAATACTACCGTTATGAAATCGCTAATCTTGAGCAGTTAAAACAAGTGATAGCGATTTATAAAGCGAAAGGTGGCGAGCTTACGCAGCATGAAGAAAAGTATGCGTATTCACGTTTTAAGTCATAAAGGAAAGTAAATGGCGAAAAGAAAAAAGCCCAGAATAACCAATCATTCAGAGCTTTTAAGTCCACATAGAGCGAACCTATCACAACCAAATTATAGCATTGTGCGATTTATTAGCAATTTATTAACAACAGTCAACATAGGGGAAAATATGAGCGAAACAGGCGCAGATAAAGCGGGGTTAGAAATATCGACAGGCTTAAAATTCTTTTTTAAGTCTTGTGGGATTGGCGTCGCTATTGCTTTTTTTCTATGGTTATCGCCCGATTTTCTAAAAGCGTTATCCGATTTTATCTTAACGTTAAAGAGCAACTAAACCTAAAGAAAAAGCCGTTAGCTATGCCTAAACTAACGGCTGATTACGCTTAGAACGAATTGAATAAGTGCAGTATCTGCCTTTAATTTAAATCCATGAAGAGGAATTAAATGAATTTAAATCAAATATATTATAAAGAATGTGAAAATATTTCACAACAAAAATTCTTTACAAAGTGCGGTGAAATTTTTTATTCTTTCCACGCAGTCGCAAAATCGACTGCCGAGCCTGGAAACTCGAACTATTTACATACGGCGAACAGTAGCACGCCTTTGAACCGTGCTTTTTTTGTTCGTAGCTTACGCACACCTAAAGAAAGTGCGGTCAAATTTGACTATATTTTTCCAACATATGAAATCACAAAATCCAAAATTGGATTTTGTAAATTTCTCTCAATGGTGGCGTGTAGCGGGAAAGGTTTCGCCCTTTGCTGTGTTCCGTATGTCGCAGTTTTCCAGCCCGTTACACGTTACCACCCTAAGCCTGGAAACTTCAGCGTGGTAACTTCTTCAAAATTTCATACGGAGTTATCAGCCATGATCTACCTATTCAAAGCCGTAAACCGTTCAGATTTACGCAATACCGCAAAACACTATTCAGCCTTTCCAAAATACACCGTGCGTATTAATGCCGATACATTAGCACAAGCACGCGCCAAAATTGCCCCTTTCTTTGTTGTGTTGGGGGTGGTTTATGCTTAATCACAATGCTATTCAAAACATTCTATTTGAAAAAGTCGATAGTGACGACACCAGCAAGGAAAGGCTAAAAACTATCCGCACTGAAAGCGAAAATCTATGCGAATCGATTGAATATGGTTTATTTGCCATAGGCAAGATGATGGAACATTTAGGGTATTTTGCTGATGAAGAAAAGCAGAATTTCAATAATAAAGCCTTAGACAACAGCACTGTGCGACAACTAGGCGGATTAATTCAAGCAAACGCTTATTTGCTCAATTCGTTACGAAATAGCGCAAGTAATGCAGATTATCACCTTAACAACATGAGAGACGAAAGCCATGTATAACGTAATCCTACACTATCAAGACGGGCACACGTTTATTTGTGATGAAGACGTGATTCTTGCCCGGGCAGAAGAAATCAAAGTCTATATTGAATCTAATCCGGATGATTTTAGTTATCGTGATGTACTAGAAGTTGAGATTGTGAAAGGGGGCAAAAATGAGTAGAGCAAGAAAACCTTATTCCGCACGTAAGCAAAAACGGATTGAAGATGAACGTTTGCCAGAATGGGAGCAATTAGTCAAAGCGATTAAAGACGCAGATTTATACTTAAATTTTGCTAAAGACTACATTCACAACGGACACTTAAAAGGCGCAGCGGACGCACTGAAATCTATTAAACGTGCGGTAAGCGCAGGACTAAAAATTCAAAAGGTAGCATAACATGAATAAAGAACTCGATTATTCAAAATTGAACGCGGTAGAACTTAAGGCGATTTCTATTGCTTATGAAAACATGCTTCAGCATACCAATAATTCGCCCTATCCCTATTTTAGTGCGGTGATGGAAACGTTGGGCGAACAGTTTATAGATTATCCCGCTGAAAATGCTGGTTCGTTAAAGATTTTCTATGATGAATTAACAACTATTTCACGTCATTTACTTGCTCTTGCGCCAACACCGCCAAGCCTAGATCCTGATGAATTAGCAAATTTAGTTTCTAATGATGAACTGATTGATGGAATGTTAAAAACAGGGCTAGTAACTACGTTAGTTAGCGATTTACAAGCTATTCAAAAGATGATTGAAATACGCCTTGCTATGATTGAACACGGTACAACAACGGGGGCATATTATGAAATTCACTAACGCACCATTTTTAAAAGAACCGTGGAATAAACAGCACTATTCTGATTTGATTGTATTAGTAGGTGCGGACGCGTGGAATGTATGGGGCAAGGGTGATAGCGTTCACTGGCGGTTGCTAGTAGACGGCTTAAAAATTGATACATTCACCACTAGCACAGGAAAGCGTATTAATCCTTACGATCAAGCACCCGTGATTATTGCGGGTGATACGCTTGAGAATATCCCGAAAACACGCATAGCAGATAAAGAGCAAAGCGCAATTAAATTTATTCAATGTGGTGAGCTTACGAGCAATCAAAAGACCGAACTTTGCTTAAATATTGCGAAAAATACGAATGCTAAAATTGTATCTTTGCTTTCGAGTGAACTTGATTTACTTGATAATTGGAGTAGCCATATTCAACGCTTGCGCACTGAAGATGATACACGCGTATTAGCTGAAATGTCAGTAGATACACCTAAAATCAAGGAAAAGGACCCTACTAATGAAAAATCAAGAGCCTTTCAAAAGTGGTTGGGTTTAGATATGGCTTTACAGCGTGGTAGCCGTGAAATCTATGCGTATAACGGCCAAATATGGAATAAGCTAGAAAATGATGATTTAGAAGAAAGTGCGGTCAAATTTCTTGATGAAAGCGAACTAGGCTATAGTGATAACACAATAGATCGTTTAATCAACACGCTAAAAGCCCAACTTCCCCGAATGGGTGAAACATCTAGCGATTTAATCGCTTTTGATAATGGCGTACTAAACCGTAATACATTGGAATTTGAACCGCACAATCGCCAAAATTGGTTAACGGCTTATATTCCACATAATTATGATGAACAAGCAACAAATACACCGCACTTTGATAAATGGCTGGCGTTTGTATCAGATGGTAACAAAGACAAGGCGAGAAACATTCTAGCTGTGTTATATGCGATTTTAACAAATCGCTATAACTGGCAAATGTTCTTTGAAATCACGGGGAAAGGCGGTAGCGGGAAATCTGTTTTTGCGAGTATTGCAACGCTATTAGCTGGTGATAAAAATACTGCATCTAGCAAATTAGAAAATTTTGATGATGAACGGGGGTTAGCAGGGCTTGAAAATAAAATGCTGATTATTTGCGCTGAACAAGCTAAATATGGCGGAGATGGTGGCGGATTAAAAGCAATTAGTGGCGGTGATACAGTAAGAGTACGTTATAACTATAAAGATCCGTTCAATACGAAAATCACGGCTTTAGTTATGCTGATAAATAACGAACCTTGCCGATTTACCGAACGTTCGGGCGGTATTAATCGCAGACGCGTGATTTTTGACTTCAAAAAGAGTGTTCCTGAAGATGAACGCGATCCGCATTTTATGGATAAAATCACTCTTGAAGTAGGCGGAATTATTCGTAAAGTGCTTGATACATTCTCTGAACCAACAGACGCAAAAAAAGCTTTAATGGCGCAGATGAATAGCCAAGAAGCCTTAGAAGTGAAAAAGTTATCCGACCCACTTACAGACTTCTTCGGGTATTTCTACACTACAGAACAAATGAATGGGCTTTTTATTGGCGTGGCGAATATGGGGCTTGATAGAATCAGAACGCATCTTTACCCCGCTTATTTAGCTTACACAAGGGCAATGAATATCAGTGAATTAGGCTTAAGAAACTTTGTAACGGGCATTGAACAAGCCTTAAAACAACATGGGAATGAATATGATTTTATAAAGAAATCTACTAAAACAGGAGTGCGAACGAATGTTCATTACAAGGATTTTGATAACTTTCGGAATGAGGTATCAAATTAAAAATAGCGGGTTAAAATCCCGCTTTTTTTATGACTGTTCACCCTTTGGGTGAAGAGTTGGTGAAGAGTTAAACCCAACTGATCACCGATTAACCTATTGATTTATAATGAAAAATATCCAAAGGTGAAGAGATGAAGAGTTAAAGATAAAAAAAGTTTTTTTATAAGCATTAATTAGAAATTTAAGTTCATTCCGCATTGTTCGCAATAGTCACCTATAAGCTGCATTACAGGCTTTCGCTCTTCTAAATAATCATAGCGATTGTAAGTATTTTCTAATTCGTCCCCACCTTCCAATAAATGAGAAAGAACGGTTTCAGATACGTTACGTTCAATTTTTTTAGATGCTAAGAATGTTTTTATAAAAGCGCGTATTCCATGGGGAGTGAGTTTACCCTTATAGCCGTTTCGTTTTAAAGTTACGTTTACTGTGGCTTTATTCATGGGTTTATTATTTGATGAACGACCCACAAAAACAAAAGGGCTATTTTCTGAAAATATTTTCATCACTTCTAATAATTGGATTGCTTGAGATGATAACGGCACAGTATGCGGGCGTTTTTTATCTGCTTTCCCTTTCATTTTCTCTTTAGGAATATGCCATAGCTTATTAGCAAAATCGATTTCAGACCATTCAACATTAACGGCTTCATTGGGGCGCAGGGCTGTTAAGAAAGACCAACAAATTAGTAAATAAGTTTTCTTTTCTATGCGGGCGTTAGCCAAATCTTGAAATAATTTAGGCAATTCATCAGATTTAATCGTAGGGTGGGGAGTAGATGATTTTATATGAAAATTCTTTACAGCTAATCTACAGTTATGGCTTTCTATAATGCCTTGCGTAATAGCATGATCCATAATGGCACTTACAAGCTGATGTATTTTTTTCAGTGTGTTACTTCTATCTGCTATTTTTTCATAAATGCTTACTAATTCTTTAACTTTTATTTCTGATACGTGTGTATCACCAATGTAAGGGAATATATGATTTTCTAGGCGTTCCCAATTCTTTTTTCGTGTTTCTAGATTTTTAGCTTTTTCTTTGTAAATACCGCTGAAGTAGCTTTCAGCAACAGAACGAAAGGTATCTTTCAGACGGCTTTCATGTTCTTGCTGAATGCGTATTTTTTCTTGTTGTGGATCAATATCTTTCGCAAGTAGAGAACGATATTCTTCACGTTTTGCCCGCGCGTCAGAAAGTAATAGAGCAGGATAATGCCCGATAGTTAGATTTGTTCTTTTATTCGTAATAGGGGATATGTAGTTAAAAATCCATATTTTAGATCCTGTAGGTTTCACTCTAAGAATTAGCCCGTTACCGTCAGCTAATATATATTCTTTGTCTTTTGGTTTAGCATTTTCTATTTGAGTTTTGTTTAGTGCTTTGGTTGTTCTAGCCATATTTTGATCTTACAAGATGTTAGACACAGAATAATTTATAGTAACACGTTTCAAATCGTGTAACTAAACGTGTAACTAAAATTTGCGATAGGAAATGTTTAGATACGTTAAGCTAAGATAAGAAAAAAGCCTGTAAACGTTGATTTTACAGGCTTTATCAGATTTTTTCGTTTAGCTGTGTTGAGCTAAATTTAGTCAAATGGTGCTCTGGGCGAGACTTGAACTCGCACGACCTACGGTCACTACCCCCTCAAGATAGCGTGTCTACCAATTCCACCACCAGAGCGTTATTTGATTTTAATTTGTATTAATTTTGTGGGATATCTGCGTTTTTATTTTCTACTGGCGCAGGCGCAGTTTGTTGTTGAATTTGCTGAGCCGTTTCAGATAAATCATCAAATTTACCTTGTTCAACATTGCCATGATGAGAATTTAAATTCCCTAATACAATACTAATCACAAAGAAAATTGTTGCTAAAATCGCTGTTGTACGTGATAAAAAGTTTGCTGAACCTGCAGAACCAAATACTGTACCAGATGCGCCACCACCGAATGATGCGCCTGCATCGGCACCTTTACCTTGTTGAATCAAGATAAAGCCAACCATGACGATTGCAACGAGCAAGTAAACAAATATTAAAACGTTATACATTATCTTTTTCTCTGTGAATAAAAACGGAGCGAATACTACCTAATATTTTGATGCTTAGCAAGGAGTTTTTGCTCGTTTGCTGAAAATCTATTCAGAAATTTGCTCAGATTTGACCGCACTTTTTGTTTTGCTTGCTTTAGTTTTGCGTTTTGTGAACGGCGGTTTTGGATTATTGGCAACTTGGCTGAGCTGGCGTAATGCTGAAAAATTCACAAATTGCACCAAATCGGGCAACATTTGAGTGAGTTGATGCATAAATTGTTGATAGCTCACTGATTTTTGGCTGATCGCGTTTAGTTGTGATTCCCATTGTGCCGTCATATCGGGCTGTATCGCTACATCAGGCAGCGCTTGGATCAGAATTCGTCCTGCTTCAGTGCTGTGAATGCTGCGCCCTTTTTTAGTAAGAAATCCGCGTTTAAATAGCAATTCAATAATGCCTGCACGGGTCGCTTCTGTGCCTAAACCATCAGTTTCACGCAAGATTTTTTTCAATTCTTTATCTTGAACAAAACGAGCGATTCCCGTCATTGCGGACAATAGCGTAGCATCGGTAAAGGGTTTAGGTGGCTGTGTTTTTTTGCTGATGATTTCGCCTTTTTCACACAAGAGAATTTGCCCTTTTTTTACCACTGGCAAGGGCGAATCTAATTGTTCGTCATCGTCTTCTTTGCCCCAAAGTGCTTTCCAACCCGCGGTTTGTAAATTGCGCGCTTGGGCGATAAAACATCTGCCAGCGATATTAAAGGTGATTTTACTTTTGCGATATTCGGCATCAGGGCAAAATTGCATCAGATATTGACGCGCGATGAGATTATAAACATTTTGCTCCCATAGGCTAAGGCTCGCTGGGCGGTTTTTCGCCGTGGGAATAATGGCGTGGTGCGCCTCGACTTTTTTATCATTCCAGCAGCGATTTTTTTGCTCAATATTGACCGCACTTGGCAGCGGCTGATATTGGGTTGAATGCACTTGAAGTGCTGCGATCACCTTCTCGCGATCAGCAAAATGCTCATTGGGCAAATAGCGACAATCAGAACGTGGATAGGTAATGAGCTTATGCTTTTCATAAAGGCTCTGGCAGGTGTCTAGCACATCTTGCGCGGACATACCATAGCGTTTGGCAGCATCAATCTGCAATGCAGAAAGAGAATAAGGCAATGGCGCGGTTTCTTTTTCTCGCTTATCTTCATAAGCGGTGACTTCAGCGGGTTGCCCTGTGATGCGTTTTATCACGTTTTCAGCGAGAGCGCGCGAAAGCACACGCCCGTCATCATCTTGATAATCTTCACAGGCTTTGCTTGGTTGCCAAAGTGCGGTCAATTTTTGCGGCGTTTTTTCTTGCGTTTGAATATGTGCCATGACCTCGAAAAAATCCTTAGGCTGGAAATTTTCAATTTCTAAATCACGGCGCACAATCAACCCTAACACAGGGGTTTGCACACGCCCAACAGACAAAACACCATTATAGCCAGCTTGACGTCCGCGAATGGTGTAAGCGCGCGTCATATTAATGCCATAAAGCCAGTCTGCGCGGGCTCGTGCG
This sequence comes from Alitibacter langaaensis DSM 22999, assembly GCF_003096995.1. Lineage (GTDB taxonomy): Bacteria > Pseudomonadota > Gammaproteobacteria > Enterobacterales > Pasteurellaceae > Exercitatus > Exercitatus langaaensis. The sequence continues at coordinate 8,578 of NZ_QENU01000012.1, forward strand.
AGTGCGGATGTTGCTAAGGGAATAAAGTGGCGATTAGGCTGTAATTTTTTAACCGCTTTTTCCACCGCACTTGGGTTGAGATCGCTGATTAAACAACGTTGAATTTTATCTCGTTTATCGGCACTTAAATTGGCGTAACTAAACACTTCATCAACTAACAATTGCCCTTCTCGATCTGGGTCGCCCGCGTTGATCAGTTCATCCGCTTGGTGAATCAGTTTTTCAACGGTTTTAAGCTGTTTCGCCACTTCTTTACGCGGAATTAGCTGCCATTTTTCAGGCACAATAGGCAAATGTTCTAACCGCCATTGTTTAAAAATCGGATTATAAGCATCGGGTTCGGCTTGTTCTAATAAATGCCCGACACACCATGTTACGCAGTCATTGTCGCCACAACGAATAAACCCATCGCCACGCGTGTGCGGTTTTGGCAACACATCGGCAATAGCGCGCGCAAGGCTAGGTTTTTCGGCGATAAACAAACGCATAAACAGGCTCCGTAAAAATGGAGGCAAATTCTACCGCACTTTAAGGGAAATTTAAACTCGTGAATTTTTGTAAAGGCGTGTAACTCGGTGAGTAGGGAAAAATAAGAATAGAAATCTACCTAAAATATCGTTGTAAATAGGAAGAAATGATTTAGATCAAAATACATGCATTTTTAATAAGGTTATTTATAGATAGGTACTATTCATATGGTGGAAAATCATTATTCTATAATCTATTACTTTTTTCTCATTTCATTTTATTTATATACAGTTGGAGTGATTTGATATGGCTAAATATTATTTGCAACCAGAGGAGAACTACGACACTAAAATTGGTGTGCTGATTAATAAATTTAATAGCAAAGTAAAAAGTTTTCCACCAGGTACCTGCCCATTAGTCGTGCAATATGCATCACTTCGTGCATCTATGAGCCAAACTTGTGGTAAATGTGTGCCTTGTCGTGATGGCATTCCCCATCTTTCATTCCTATTGCGCGATATTTTGGCAGGCGAAGCAGATGAAAATACGATGCGCCAAATTCATGAATTAGCTGAAATGGTACGAGATGGTTCTGACTGTGCAATTGGTTATCAGCCAGCCTTTGAGATTCTTGATAGTATTGAAGAATTTAAAGAAGAATATGAGAGTCATATAAAAAATAAGTCTTGTTCTTCAAGTATTGGTCAAAAAATTCCTTGTATTAATATGTGCCCTGCTCATGTAGATATTCCTGGTTATATTGCGCATATAGGTGATGGTAATTATGCTGATGCGATTAATCTGATTCGTAAAGATAATCCATTACCAACCGCTTGTGGGTTGGTTTGCGAGCATCCTTGCGAAGAACGTTGTCGTCGTCGGTTAATTGACGATGCTATCAATATTCGAGGCTTGAAAAAATACGCAGTGGATCAAGTAGCTGCAGATACAGTAAAAGTGCCGCAGCCTTTACCTGATACGGGAAAAAAAGTGGCTGTCATTGGAGGGGGGCCTGCGGGACTAACCTGTGCTTATTTTCTTGCTCAAATGGGACATAGAGTCACCATTTATGAACGTCAAAAGGCTTTGGGGGGAATGCTACGCTATGGTATTCCTAACTATCGTTTTCCTAAAAATCGTCTTGATCAAGACATCAATGCGGTATTATCGGCTGGTAATATCAATGTGGAATATGGCGTGATGGTTGGGGAGGATATTGCTATTGAAACGATCCGTAAATCACATGATGCGATGTTTGTTGGTATCGGGGCTCAAAAAGGTAAAACCTTGCGTATAGAAGGTGCGAATGCAAACAATGTTTTCTCTGCAGTTGAAATGTTAGACGGCATTGGGAATGACATTATCCCTGATTATACCGATAAAGTTGTTGTTGTGATTGGCGGTGGAAATGTAGCGATGGATGCTGCACGCTCAGCTGTACGTTGTAAAGCTAAAGATGTTCGTATTGTATATCGTAGAAGACAAGATGATATGACCGCACTTCATACAGAAATTGAAGCGGCGATTATGGAAGGTATTGAGTTAATTACTCTTGCCGCGCCAGTAAAAATTGAAACCGATGAGCAAGGAAATTGTGTGGGGTTAACTGTACAACCGCAAATGACTGGCCCTTATGATCATGGTGGTCGTCCAAGTTCTGTTGCTGTTAATAAGCCTAAATTTACTATTGCTTGTGATGTGATTTTGATTGCTGTAGGGCAAGATATTATTAGTGTGCCATTTGAAAAATTTGGTATGGAAGCAAACTGGGGAGTCTTCAAATCAGAGCTTACTACGGCAGTGCCTAATATGGATGGCGTATTTGTAGGAGGAGACTGTGCAACAGGGCCTTCAACAGCTATAAAAGCCATTGCTGCAGGTAAAGTTGCTGCTCATAATATTGATGAATACTTAGGGTATCATCATGAATTTCCTTGCGAGACGAAAGCACCGGTGCCAAAAGCTAATGTGCGTATGCAAATTGGTCGTGCAAATACAACCGAACGTCCAGCATATATTCGAAAATGTGATTTTGACCATGTTGAAAATCCTTATACCCATGAAGAAGCAATGCAAGAAGCGGAACGTTGTTTGCGTTGTGATCATTTTGGTTGTGGTGTACTACAAGGAGGGCGTGACTTATGATTAATGTAAAAATTGATGGGATTAATGTTCAAGTAGAAGAAGGAACAACCATTCTTGAGGCCGCAAAATCTGTTGGTGTAGATATTCCTACGTTATGTTATTTAAAAAATGTCAGTGATATTGGTTCATGCCGTTTATGTGTAGTAGAAATAGATGGTTATGATAAATTGCCAACATCTTGTAATACTTTGGCGCAAGACGGTATGGTCATCAAAACTAAAACCAATAGGGTTGTCAAATCTCGCCGCATGGCATTAGATCTGATTTTATCGCACCATAATTTAATTTGCTTTTCTTGCCCATCAAATGGTGCGTGTGAGTTACAAAATGTAGCTCATCAATGTGGTATTAGTGAATCAACATTTCCGAATTTCCGTTTACCAGGTATTGAAGTTCCTCATGTAGAAGATCATCCATTTTTAGGCTATCGCCCTGATTTATGTATTCATTGTCAACGTTGTATTAGCACATGCACCAATGTGAGTGGATGTGATGCAATTAAATTAACTTCTCGTGGTATTTTCCGTTCTATTGAAACACCATTTGGTATCAATTGGAAAGAAACTGAGTGTGAATCTTGTGGTAATTGCGCAGAAGCTTGCCCAACAGGTGCAATTTATAAAAAAGAAGCAAAATCTTACCGCACTTGGGAAATTAGCCGTGTTCGTACAACTTGCCCACATTGTGCAGTTGGTTGTCAATATGATTTATTAGTAAAAGACAACAAATTAGTTGGTGCTGAAGCTGTAGATGGCCCATCAAATGGAGGGCGTCTATGTGTAAAAGGGCGCTTCGGTTCATATAAATTTGTTCATTCTGGTGATCGTTTAACTGATCCACTAATTAAGGATCGTGCGACAGGAAAATTCCGCAAAGCAAGTTGGGATGAAGCACTTGATTTGGTTGCTTCTAAATTTATGGCGTTAAAACGTCAGCACGGCGCAGATTCTTTAGCTGGCTTTGCGTGTTCACGTTCGCCAAATGAAGATATTTATATGGTGCAAAAAATGGTGCGTACTTGTTTCGGTACGAATAACACGGACAATTGCGCACGTGTATGCCATTCTGCGTCTGTGGAGGGGTTGGCAAAAACCTTAGGATCAGGTGCAATGACTAACCCAATTTATGACATTACTCATGATGTTGATGCGATTTTACTGGTGGGATCAAATCCTGAAGAAGCACATCCTGTAGTGGGTATGCAAATTCGTGAAGCCGTACGCAATGGCGCTAAATTAATTGTGGTTGATCCTCGTGATATTGGTTTAACAAAACAAGCTGATCTGCATTTAAAACTTCGTCCTGGTACTAATATTGCTTTTGCCAATGGTATGTGCCATGTCATTATCAAAGAAGGTTTATTAGACGAAAAATATATCGCTGAGCATACTGAAGGATTTAAAGAGTTGAAAAAAATTGTGAAGGATTATACGCCAGAAAAAGTGGCGAAAATCTGTAATATTGATCCTGATGATTTGCGCGCAGCAGCACGAATTTATGCAACAGCGAAAAAAGCGCCGATCATTTATTGCTTAGGCGTAACAGAGCATTCCACTGGCACGGAAGGCGTGATGTCTATGTCTAATATGGCATTATTAGTGGGTAAACTTGGACGCTCAGGTTGTGGGGTAAACCCATTACGTGGACAGAATAATGTACAGGGTGCTTGTGATATGGGAGCATCACCTAATCAATACCCAGGTTATCAATCAGTGCTAGATCCAGAAGTGCGGTCAAAATTTGAGAAAGCTTGGGGCGTTAGTTTGCCTGCCCATCTTGGTACACATGCTACTGATATTTTTCCCAAAGCGATTAAAGGAGAAGTGAAAGGTCTGTATATTTATGGTGAAGATCCCGTAGTAACCGATCCCGATACCCATCATGTGATTAAGGCATTAAAAAGTCTATATTTCTTAGTGGTACAAGAACTATTTATGACTGAAACAGCCCTTTTAGCTGATGTTGTGCTACCAGGTCGTTCTTATGCGGAAAAAGATGGTACATTCACTAACACAGAACGCCGCGTGCAACGTGTACGTAAAGCCGTTACTATCCCAGGCAATACGCGTTTAGATACAGATATTATCTGTGAATTAATGCGTCGCATGGGCTATAACCAACCTACTTTAACCGCATCAGAAATTTTTGATGAAATGGCATCGCTCACCCCATCATACAGAGGTATGAGTTATACTCGCTTAGAAAGTGAACCTACTCAATCTTTACAATGGCCTTGTACGGATAAATATCACCCTGGTACGCCAATTATGCATATGGGAAAACCTGTGAGAGGCTTAGCGTGGTTCTATCCAACGGAATATCAAGAAGCACAAGAATTGCCAGATAAAGAATATCCGCTAATGCTGAGTACTGGACGGATTTTGTATCATTACAACACTGCTGTGATGACCAGTCGTACGGAAGGATTAATGGAAATTGCAGGGCATTCCTTTATTGAAATTAATTCTGCCGATGCGCAACGTCTTGAGATTGAGGATGGCGAACGAGTGAGAGTTACATCTCGCCGTGGCACGATTACTTCTGAAGCCCGTGTATCAGACAAAACCAATAAAGGGGAGTGTTGGATGCCATTCCATTTTGCTGATGGTAATGCCAATTATCTAACTAATGCAGCGTTAGACAAATATGCGCGTATTCCTGAGTATAAAGTCTGTGCTTGTCGTGTAGAAAAGTTACCGAAAGAAGAAGCGTTTAACGGGCGCGGTAAAGCGATTACGCAGCAAGCGATCGCAAAACAATGGCGCAAGAAAATGGATAGAACAATCTCAAAAATCTTGGGATAATCTATACTGTTCGATATAAACACAAAGTGCGGTCAAAAACTTCACAATTTTTGACCGCACTTTTTCTAAACTTAGTTTTTATTTGGCATTGTTTTGTGGTTCAGAGCGATACAGTTTTTCCTTGTAGGCAATGCTTCCCCAGAGCGCATAGGCTAAAGCTTGGTTTTTCATTTCTTCGGGAATATCCGTAGGAATTAACACTTGGTTTTTGGTGTCGTATTTAAACCCTTCAATCGGTTTTTTCTCTTGCAAAATAGCCAGCTCTTTTTGCCCATTGATTTCGCGCATATAGCCAAATACTTTGTTGTATTGCATTAGGGCGCGATTTGGGTTTTCTTTGGTTAAGTCATAGCCTAACATTGGATAGTTTGCGTTAATACCCGCGAGAGAAAGCAAGGTTGTTGGCATATCAATTTGGCTGACTAAGCGATTGTCCCGTTGCACTGGAATGCCATTGCCTAAAATTAACGCAGGAATATGGAAGTTATTTACTGGCACATAAGCCGCACCGCCAGCACGAGAATCGTGATCAGCAATGACTAAGAAAATGGTGTCTTTCCAATAATCAGATTTTTTCGCCAGATCGAAGAAATGCCCAAGCGCATAATCGGCGTATTTCGCTGCATTATTTCGTGTTTTTTGCGGCTGTTCATAGAGTTCAATTTTCCCTTCTGGGAAATCGAATGGGTCATGATTGCTTGAGGTAAACACAAGGCTAAAAAATGGACTATTTTCTTTGGCAAGTGCGGTGAATTTTTCATGCGCTTTGTCGAAAAGATCTTCATCGCTCACTCCCCAAGTGCTGGTAAATTTAGGGTTTTTATAATCACCTTCGTCAATGATTTGTTGGAATCCATTACCGTAGAAGAAACTTGCCATATTGTCGAAATGTTTTTCGCCACCGTAGATGAATGAAGTGTTGTAGCCTTGTTTGCTAAGCACGTCTGCGATGCTAAAAAAGCCAGTTTGTGCGCCTGTGAGTTTTACCACTGCACGGGCTGGCGTTGGCGTAAAGCCTGTTGTCACGGCTTCAATTCCGCGCACTGAGCGTGTTCCTGTGGCATAAAGATTTTCAAATAACCAGCCTTGTTGGGCTAATTTGTCGAAGTTTGGGGATAATGGTCTTCCGCCAAGCGTGCCAACAAATTGTGCGCCAAAGCTTTCTTCCAAAATAATGACAATGTTTTTGGGTTTGCCTTGATAAGTGGCGTGATTTGTTGTGAGTGTTGGCAGCGTAGAAGAAATATAGTCAGACTCAGGGCGGCCACGCACGTCTTTAAGGGTCTTAATAATCTCTTCAAAGTCCATTTTGCCATAGATTTCAGAGGAATTTTCTTCATCGCTCAGTTGTTGCAGCGCGAACATCACTGAATATCCCGAGTTGAGTGTGAGCGCATTAACTAGTGGATCTGATGAAAATGCCACCATAGATGGATTGATGCCACGATGTTGCAAACTTGAACGCGCGCCTAAAAACATCAGGCCGCCAATAAGCAAGAAAGCAACAGGGCGCCATTTCCAAGAGAAATAAGATAAGTTTTGACTGAGTTTTTTAGCGAATTTCCAAAATACCCAAGCGCTCAGTGCGGTGAAAATGAGTGTCACAATCAGCGCCACTAAATGCCCATTAGCCAGCATATTAAATACTTCTTTTGGATAAATTAAATATTCAATAAAAAGGCGGTTAGGGCGAGTGTCGTAAGTTTCAATAAATGGCGGTGTGGCAATTTCCATGAAGATAATGAATGTGCTAAATGCCGTTAAACCTAAACGAACGATGAAATCAACGCCTTTTCCTAGCGCATTTTTTCCGCCTAAAAAGAGGGCGATAATAACGAGGGGGGCAAATAACCAACAGAGTGCAGAAACGTCAATACGAACGCCTTGCAACAGCATTGGCAGCCAGCCGTCAACGGAATCTACACGTTCTTTTTGCCATAATCCTAAAAGAACGCGGCTGCAAGATAGCAGGATAAGATTGGTGATGAAGAAGATAAAAATAGGGTAAATTGCCCCAAGTGATCGCTTAAGCATAAAATTTCCTAGTGGATAACAAATATTTATTCATACTGTGATTTTACGGCGGCTAAATTAGATAAAAATTAGCCGCACAAGCCATTTTATAAATGCTTTAAATACGCTTTTCCCAGTCCATTCATCTGGCGCATAATCCAAGCCTGTTTGCGTTTAACTAAATTGCTCGGCGCATTAACTTTGTAGATAATGGGATTAGGCAACACCGCAGCAAGGAGCGCTGCTTCAGATGGCGTCAGATTTTTGGCGGATTTTTTGAAGTAAAAACGGCTCGCCGCTTCGACACCAAAAATGCCGTTTCCAAATTCAGCAATATTTAAATACACTTCTAAAATACGTTTTTTTGACCATAACAGCTCTAGGCTGAGCGTTACGGGCACTTCTAGCCCTTTACGGATCCAACTTTGCCCGTGCCATAAATAGAGATTTTTCGCTGTTTGCTGGCTAATCGTTGAACCGCCACGAATACGTTTGGATTTTTCGTTGTGTTCAAAGGCTTTGGCAATCGCGTTCCAGTCAAATCCCCAATGGCTCGGAAAGGTTTGATCTTCCGAAGCGATGACCGCCAGTTGCATATTGGGAGAAATTTTATCAAGGCTGACCCAATTATAATGTACATCGTAATCGAAATCGAATTGCAGCAAATGACTGATTTTTTGTTGGGCAATATAGGCTGAAAAGGGAATGGGAACAAAGCGAAAAAATAGGGTAATAGCAAAAAATACCATTAAAAAACGTGCGAAAAATCGACCGCACTTTCTTCGTGCTAAGCTTGTGCTTAACCGAAAAAAAGCACGGAGAATCTTTAAGCTAACTAAACTATTTTTGCGTTTTCGCATCGATTTGTTCTTTTACCCAAGCGAGAAAATCGGGTTCCATCAATTTCAGCATATTTGAACCACGCGTAATTGTCGCCGCGCTTGTATTTAGATTTTGCTGGATTTCACGCTGTGGCACATTTTTATCTAACAATTGGGATACGATTTGTAAGCGCAATCCCACCGCATCTCGTTCATCTGGTGTGAGAATAAGTGTGAGCAGCTCTTGCTCTTTACCTTCCGCAAAGGCATTGCGCAAGGTTTCAATAAAAGCGCCCCAATGATCCATATTACGACTGATATACATAATCTCTCCTACACTATTAAACTAGTGCGATTAGTATAACCGATCTGTTTCTTGTTGTGAAAATAATTGTTGTGGCTGTTGTTGCAAAATTTGGTAATAGGTATCGTAAGCCAACACATTTTGCACATATCCGCGGGTTTCAAAAAATGGAATGGAAGCCACAAACTCCGCCATAGTCAATTTGCCGGCGGATTTTTCAAGCCACGCATCTACACGTTGCGCGCCAGCATTGTAAGCTGCCGCAATTAAGATACGGTTGTCGCCATATTTGTCTTGTAATTCCTGCAAATGTGCAGTGCCAAGCATAATATTATTAAAGGGTTCAAATAATTGTTTGTTATCTGTGAAAGGCAAGCCTGTTTTGCCCGCAGTGAGCTTGGCTGTGCTAGGTAATAATTGCATTAAACCATAGGCATTGGCAGAAGAAACAACAGCTGGTCGCCATGCACTTTCTTGGCGTGCGATTGCCATCGCAAAAGTGCGGTTGATTTTTTTATCATTTAGGTTTACGTCAAACCAATCGGTATAAGCATTTGGCAGGCGTAAGCTAATGTAGCTCCAAGCTTTCGCTTGAATTGTCGCTTCTACGCCAAGATCATACCAACCTTGTTGTGAGGCATATTCGGAAAGTTGCAATTTTTGTTCAAAACTCGCAGCATTCAATAAATTATTCCATTCGCTGTTCATATTAGCGTTATCGTTGAAATAGCGCAGTTCTGCAATGCGTGCCAATTCTGTTTTGAATGTATCGGTGATTTTGGCTGGTGCAGCTTGCCCCTGTTTCGTGGCTGGAATCGTGAATTTTTGCATTTCAGGTTTGTATTCCAAGCCTAAATCTTTGGCGGCTAACATGCCGTAGAAGCCACGGGTTTTGGCAAGTGCGGTCAATATTTCTTTAGATTTTGCTTTATCTGCTGTTTGTGCAATCCAATATTGCCATTCTTCTTTCGCTTTATAGCCATCGGAAATCAAGTTTAGCCACGCGCTATAATCGGCTTTTTCACGAATAGCCATACGGATACGGCGTTCTGTTAATTTATCATCTTTCAATGCGACAAGTTGATCGTCACGCCATTGTTTAAACTCCGCATTTTCGCTGTCAAAAAATTGAGATAAATAAAGTTTTTTCCATTCCGTTAGTTGATCTGCCGTGAGCTCAAAACTTTTTGCCCAAGTCTCAAATTTTGCGAAATATTTGGCAGGCTCAGGCACCTGTGTTTCCGTTAAGGTTTTTACATAGGCAGGGAAAGTCGCAAGCACCACACGTTTTTCCAAAGGCTTGTTCGGGATAATATCAATGTAAAACTGATTATCTTCATCGTTAAGTTTGCTTGGATCCGCTAAAACACGATTGAGATCAGCCACCCAATCTTTATTTTTTTTATCTGTGAGTAGATTTTCCAAATGACGCAATAAACCGGTGTTACCTTGCTCAAAGGCTAATACCGCACGCTGTTTGGCTAGCTCAGGGGTAAGACCACCTTGCTCATGCCATTGATCGAGCAAAGGATCGCATTGGCTTGGCAAGCTTTGCCCAGTTAGCCAAATTGTTGCTAAATCATCTTGTAATTTAGGTGTGATAGGGGGCGTATTTTCGGCAGCTTTTTCAGCATTATTTTCTGTGGGCTGTGTCGCTAACATATTGGCTTTGGCTTGCACTAAAATGCATTGCGAGCCCTGATCTAACGGCAATTTTCCTGCATTTTCAATAATCGCTTTCCAATCTTGATTTTGTTGACGCTGTTTTAACCATTCTTTTTTTAAGCTGTTAGCAAATGGCAAAGTCGGATTTTTTTGTTGATAAGCCTCAATGTCTGCCAAGGTTAAATTCGCTTTGTTCGCATTTAATAATGCTGCTTCAGCATAAGCAGCGAGCGGATAGTCTGACAGTGTCGTTAATAATTGATTGGCAATTTTTTGTGTGGCGTCGCTTTGTGAAAGCGCTAATAATTCATTAATTTTTTGATACGTTTGGCGTTGTTGTTCAAGATCGGCATTGGCTGAAAATGAAACAAAAGAAAATAATAATGCAAGAGAAAGCGTTGTGTGTTTCATATTTGTCCTAGTGGTTTCAAAGTGCGGTCAGTTTTAGTATAATTTCGCAAATTTTAAAGAGTTCAGCTCAATTAGACAACAGGATTTTCGTGAGTTCATTTTCATTCCCTTCATTTCATCAGATGTATGCTGGAGAGCGCCGTTTTGGAAAACGAGTACGTTCTTTCATTCGTTATCATTTTCATACTTTATTACATCGCAGCCGTATTGCCCAATTTGAGCAATATCTAACGAAAAATAGTTTATGGCAGCCAGTCTTTACGCAGAATTATTATCGTGTAAATGCCTTGTTGCAGAAGTTTTGTGATCGTCGTTTTTCTGCTGATGAACGTTTACACGCCATTCAATATAGCTTGGATTGCGCAGTGGAAAAGTTGGGCGAGCAACGTTGTTGTCAATTAGTGGAACAGCGTTCTCTCTTAATTGCTCAACTCACCGAAAATTGGGCGGTATATTTAAATATTAATGTCATTGATCCTTTTGAGGGTTTTTTCTCATTAAATATCAAAAATGCAGAAGGGCGTTCAGTATATGATGCGTCATTCACATTTTTGCCGAATAATCAGTTGTTGATCGCCTCTATTCAAGGGCCAAATTCTGACGATGCGCAAGAATTAGTGAAAGCCGCAACCAAAGAATTACACGGTATGCGACCCATGTATATGTTAGTGAATGCCTTTAAAAATTTGGCTCAAAGTTTAGGCTGCGAATTAGTAGGAATTGCCCATAAAAATCAAGCCAAATATCGTTGGAATGACCATTCAAAATTGCTCTTTAATTATGATGAATTTTGGCAGGAAAATGATGGAGTATTAAATACGCAAGGTTATTGGGCATTGCCTTTAGCCGTTGAGCGCAAACCACTAGAAGAAATTCAGAGTAAAAAACGTTCAATGTATCGTAAGCGCTATGAAATGTTTGATGTTATGGCGCAAGGGTTTGATGAATTAGCTAAAAAATAGGTGGAAATATGATTATTACTGTGGATGGTCCAAGTGGCGCGGGCAAAGGCACGCTATGCTATGCATTGGCAGAAAAATTGGGTTATACATTATTAGATAGTGGCGCGATTTATCGTGTTACGGCGTTAGCGGCCCTTAAAAGTGCGGTCAAATTAGACGATGAATTCGCGTTAGCCGATTTAGCCCGCCATTTGGATATTCAGTTTGTACCGCAAAATGGTGAAGTACAAATTTTACTGAATAACGAAAATGTGAGTGCGCAAATTCGTACTCAAGAGGTTGCGGACGCAGCGTCAAAAGTTGCTGTATTCCCTGGGGTGAGAAAGGCGCTGTTGCAGCTGCAGAAAGACTTTGCAAAACAAGGAAATGGCTTAATTGCCGATGGGCGAGATATGGGAATGGTGGTTTTCCCTAATGCACAAGCCAAACTATTTTTAGATGCTAGCGCAGAAGAGCGTGCAAAAAGACGTCTTAAACAGTTGCAAAGTAAAGGAATTAATGGTAACTTTGACCAGATTTTCGCCGAGATTAAAGAACGAGACTTCCGCGACCGAAATCGCGCAGTTGCGCCATTAAAACCCGCTGAAGATGCATTGTTGCTTGACAGCACAGAACTTGATATTAACGAAGTTATTGCGCAAGCATTGCAATTTATCGAAAGTAAAAAATAGGCGTGCGTTAAATTAATCTCATCGTATTTTAGATTTAACTCGTTTATTCACGGATGAATAAACTTTATTATCAACCCCACTTATGACGGATTGTGAGTGGATGTTATTAACTTTTAAAGAAGATTAAATATGTCAGAATCTTTTGCTCAATTATTTGAAGAATCATTAAAAACCCTTGAAACTCAACGTTTAGGTTCAATCATCAACGGTACTGTTGTTGCTATCGAAAAAGGCTTCGTATACGTAGACGCAGGTTTAAAATCTGAAGCGCGTATCCCAGCTGAAGAATTCGCTAATGCACAGGGCGAAGTTGACGTTAAAGTTGGCGACGTGGTAAACGTTGCTTTAGACGCTGTTGAAGACGGTTACGGTGAAACTAAACTTTCACGTGAAAAAGCAGTACGTCACGAGTCTTGGATCGAATTAGAAAAAGCATTCGAAGCACAAGCAAGCGTTGTTGGTTTAGTAAACGGTAAAGTTAAAGGTGGCTTCACAGTTGAGCTAAACGGCGTTCGCGCATTCTTACCAGGTTCATTAGTTGATACTCGTCCAGTGCGTGATGCAGATCATCTTTTAGGTAAAGAATTAGAATTCAAAGTGATCAAATTAGATCAAAAACGTAACAACGTCGTGGTTTCACGTCGTGCAGTAATCGAATCAGAAAGCTCAGCAGATCGCGATGAAGTATTAGCAAATCTTGCTGAAGGCGCTGAAGTAAAAGGTATTGTTAAAAACTTGACTGATTACGGTGCATTCGTTGATTTAGGCGGTGTTGATGGTTTATTACACATCACTGATATGGCTTGGAAACGTGTGAAACACCCAAGCGAAGTTGTTAATGTTGGCGATGAAATCACTGTTAAAGTATTAAAATTTGACAAAGAAAAAACTCGCGTTTCATTAGGCTTAAAACAATTAGGTCAAGATCCTTGGGCTGCAATCGCTGAAAATCACCCAGTAAACAGCAAATTAACTGGTAAAGTAACAAACTTAACAGATTATGGTTGTTTCGTTGAAATTTTAGATGGTGTTGAAGGTTTAGTTCACGTATCTGAAATGGATTGGACAAACAAAAATATCCACCCTTCAAAAGTGGTTAACTTAGGCGATACTGTTGAAGTTATGGTATTAGAAATCGATGAAGAACGTCGTCGTATTTCTTTAGGCTTAAAACAATGCAAACCAAACCCATGGTTACAATTTGCAGAAACGCACAACAAAGGTGATAAAGTTTCAGGCAAAATCAAATCAATCACTGACTTCGGTATTTTCATCGGCCTTGAAGGTGGTATTGACGGTTTAGTTCACTTATCTGACATTTCTTGGAATGTTCAAGGTGAAGAAGCGGTTCGTAACTACAAAAAAGGTGATGAAGTAGAAGCTGTTGTTTTACAAGTTGATTCTGCAAAAGAACGTATCTCTTTAGGTATCAAACAATTAGAAGATGATCCGTTCAATAACTTTGTTGCGATGAACAAAAAAGGTGCTGTAGTATCAGCAACTGTTGTTGAAGCAGATAACAAAGGTGCTAAAGTTGAATTAGCGGGTGGCGTTGAAGGCTATATCCGTGCAGCAGATTTAGTATCTGAAGTTGCAGCTGGCGATGTTGTTGAAGCAAAATATACTGGTTCAGATCGTAAAGCTCGCATTGTTCACTTATCAGTGAAAGCGAAAGATCAAGCAGAAGAAGCAGCAGCACTTGCATCAGTGAATAGCAAACAAGAAGAAATTGCTGTTCCAAACGCAATGGCAGCGGCATTTGCTCAAGCTAAAGGCGAATAATTTATTCGTTCTTGAATAAATAAAACTGGCGAGTTTGGGCTCGCCAGTTGTTTATTAAATAGTCGATATTTAGTAAAACAACGTGATTTTTGCTTACTAACTATGTTAAAGTGCGGTCAGAAATGACGTTGTTTTATTAAAAACAGCAAAACATAAAGGATATTGTTATGACTAAATCTGAATTAATTGAAGCGATAAGTGAACGCAATCCCTCTATTGCATTAAAAAGCGTAGAAAATGCAGTAAAAGAAATCTTAGAACAAATGTCAGATACCATGGAAAAAGGCGAGCGCATTGAAATTCGTGGTTTTGGTAGCTTTTCATTACATTTTCGCCAACCGCGTTTAGGACGTAACCCTAAAACAGGTGAAAGTGTAAAATTAGAAGCAAAATGTGTACCGCATTTTAAAGCAGGTAAAGATTTGAAAGAGCGTGTAGATATTTAGCCGCGATTCTTTTCTATATTTCTATAAACATGAAATTATTCAAAGAACGACACCCTAAAGTGTCGTTTTTTGTTTGGAATTTTGGCATAATGGTGAAAATTTGTATTAGGAGAACAGCACTATGCTCAAATATATTTTCGGCTTTATCATCGTACTCGCTATCGTGTTAGTGGCAATCACCGTGGGCGCTAATAATGATCAGGTCATTACATTCAATTATATGTTTGCACAAAGTGATTTTAAACTTTCTACGCTAGTTGCTATTCTTTTTGGGGTTGGATTGATTTTAGGTTGGTTAATTACGGGTATTTTTTATCTTAAACTTAAAATTAAAAATATTGCTTTAACACGCCAAGTAAAACGCCTGAACCAACAGGTAAATGAACTTACTACAAGTCTCAATAAGGCTGCTTAATAATGATTGAGTTGCTCTTCCTGTTGTTACCAATTGCTGCGGCTTATGGTTGGTATATGGGGCATCGTAGTGCCAAAAAGGATCAGGAAGATATCAGTAATAAGCTCTCTCGTGATTATGTGACGGGGGTCAATTTTCTTTTATCTAACCAAACAGAAAAAGCGGTTGACTTGTTTTTGAATATGCTACAAAAACAAGAAACGGAGAATGAAATTGAACAAAGTTCACAATTTGAAGCTGAATTAACACTGGGTAATCTTTTCCGTTCGCGAGGTGAAGTGGATCGTGCATTGCGCATTCATCAAGCTCTTGACCGCAGTCCTAACTATTCCTTTGAACAAAAACTGTTGGCAAAACAGCAATTGGCGAAAGATTTTATGTCTGTCGGTTTTTTTGATCGCGCCGAAGCTATTTATATCATGTTAGTTGATGAACCTGATTTTGCCGAAGGTGCGTTGCAACAACTTGCGGTTATTTATCAAAAAACCAAAGAGTGGAAAAAAGCCGTTAATGTCGCCGAAAAATTAGCCAAAATATCGCCCAAAGATGACAATATCGAATTAGCGCAATTCTATTGCGAATTTGTCCGCACTTTGCCGGCAGATAGTAAAGAGAATGCACAACAGATTTTACAGCAAGCTTTAACGGTTTCGCCGAGCTGTGTTCGTGCATCTATGATGCTAGGCGAGAAATTCATTGAGCAAAAAGATTACCAAAGTGCGGTCAAAATTTTGGAAAATGTATTAACACAAAACCCCGATTTTGTTGGCGAAACCTTACCAATGTTGAAAGAATGCTATCAAGCCTTAGGGCAACTTGATAATTTTGAGTTATTTTTGATTCGAGCAAGTCAAGCCAGTGGTAATGCCAGTGTTGATTTAGCTTTGGCTGATTTGATCGAACAACAAGATAGCCGTGCCAGTGCACAAAGCAAAGTGTATCAACAAATTGGTCAACATCCTAATATGTTCCTCTTTCATCGCTTTATTCAATATCAAGTTGAAGATGCCGAAGAGGGAAGAGCCAAAGATAGCTTAGTCTTGTTGCATAGAATGGTAGGCGAGCGGATTCGACAAGGCTTTGAATATCGTTGTACAAATTGTGGTTACCAAACGCATAAACTTATGTGGTGCTGCCCTTCTTGTCGCCAATGGGAAAAAATCAAACCAATTCGTGGAATTGAAAATCAAATATAAAAGGAAAACAACATGGATAGCAAAATTATTGTTGCGTTAGATTACGAAACAGAAGCAGAAGCACTCAGCTTAGTGGATCAAATTGATCCGAGCCTTTGCCGCTTAAAAGTGGGCAAAGAAATGTTCACAAGCCTTGGTATTCACTTTGTGAAACAACTACATGAACGTAAATTTGATGTTTTCTTAGATTTAAAATACCACGATATTCCAAACACTGTTGCTCGAGCTGTACGCTCTGCGGCTGATCTTGGTGTATGGATGGTGGATTTGCATGCCTCAGGTGGCTTAGCAATGATGGAAGAGGCGAAAAAAATTCTTGAACCTTATGGCAAAGATGCGCCATTGCTTATTGCCGTCACCGTGCTAACCAGTATGGAAGATTTAGATTTATTACAAATTGGCATTAATGCTTCACCACTTGAGCAAGTAATCCGTTTATCTCATTTAGCGCAACGTGCGGGATTGGATGGCGTGGTTTGTTCTCCGCAAGAAGTTGAAATTTTGCGTAAAAATTTGGGTCAAGATTTTAAATTAGTGACACCAGGCATCCGCCCAATTGGTTCTGAATTTGGTGATCAACGTCGAGTGATGACACCAGCAGCGGCGGTGCGTTCAGGATCTGACTATTTAGTGATTGGGCGCCCGATTACACAAGCAGAAAATCCAGCAGAAGTATTACGCTCAATTAATGCTTCACTGCAAAATAGCTAAGAGCAAAACAAAAAATAGGGCATGGTACAAAAATACGATGCCCTATTTTCATTTATGTCATAGCTAATTTTTTCGTTGCTCAAAAATCCAATCGCGAATTGGTTCAATAGAATAGGCATATTTCCATGTATTGCGATGTGCGGATTCTTCTATTTTTTCATTCTTATCAGTAAAAATAGATCCTTTCTCAAACACCACAAAATATACATTAGCATTTAC
This sequence comes from Alitibacter langaaensis DSM 22999, assembly GCF_003096995.1. Lineage (GTDB taxonomy): Bacteria > Pseudomonadota > Gammaproteobacteria > Enterobacterales > Pasteurellaceae > Exercitatus > Exercitatus langaaensis. The sequence continues at coordinate 25,611 of NZ_QENU01000012.1, forward strand.
ACTCGTGAGCTGATTAAACGCTTGCTGAAATTCTTCTTGAGACCACTGTGCATTCCAGCTGGCTCGAGCAACTTTAGCGCCATTTTTTTCTAACACATCAAGCAGAGAACGTTGTTCGAGTAAGACTTTATGGTCATCTTCCGAAACCGTGATCCACAACTTATTTTTTGCCATTGGCGTAACAGCGTTATTATCCCATTGACAAGCAACTAAATAACTTGCGGCAAAGAAATCAGGATATTTCACATTCATCGCCATAGATAAGGCGCCACCACTTGATTGCCCCGTGCTATAGTAACGATTCTCATCAAGGGTGTATTGCGTGCTTAGGTATTTAATCAGATTAATCGTTGTCTCTAAATAATCTGAGGTTTTGCCCTTATCATCTACGACAATTTCATCAAATTCAGGCGCAAGAATAAAGGCAGGGTGCTTTGCTTGATCTGAAGGAGACGCCCACGAAATCGCGCCCAATCCTTGATATAACGCCACTTTCGTTTTTGTGCCAGTAATGCCTTCATCGTGCATAAATAACACTAATGGATATTTCTGTTTGGGATCGTAATTGTTCGGCGTAAACAAATTATAGCGTATCGTTTTTCCCGTTGCAGAATCCGTCCATTTCTCTTGCTTGAATTCATCCATAATTGCGGTTTTAGTGTCGCTAACGAATAATGTCAAACCATTAATCGTTGCCCTTTGCGAAATCGATTTTAAGCTTGGCGCATTTTCTTTCTTTTCACCAATCTGGTAATTTTGCGCTTCTCTCTGCGTTAAAGGCGCTGTTTGAACGAGATTTGCGTTGGCATCATCAGGATCTAAATTTAACACCACAAATTTACCTTCGCTTTTGGCGCCATTCTCAAAACTATCGGTGACATAAAGCCCGAGAATGTGTCGATCTTGCACCTGAAAGCGTTGATTTGGAATATCTTCCGCCTTGAGCGGCTGTTCAAACTCAATGGCAACGCCCACCCATTTTGCCCCATCGCCGAATATTTGAGAAAGTGCGGTCAATTTTATCGGTAAATTTTGTTGATTTGCAAAAACGAAGTTAGGCAAGCTGACAGCAATGGCAGCCCCTGTACCTAGCGTTAAAAAAGTGCGGCGAGTTGTCATGCCAATTCCTTTATTTTCTGTTCGATTTGTTTTAAGCCATTTAGACGTGTTTCACTTAAACGTTGCGCAATGCCCAAAGAACTAAACAAATCCGTGATGTTAAAGCTAGTGAGTGTTTCAAGGCTTTTCCCGTTGACTTGCTCCATTAAAATCATCAACAAACCATTCATTATACGTGCCTCGCTATAAGCTTGTAGCTGTAAAGTGCGGTCAGATTTTAGCGAGATTTTTACCCATAAATTGGTTTCACAGCCATGAATTTGCTGCCAATGACGGAGTTCATCCGCTGCCGGAACAGGCAGCGTTTTGCCCAATTGAATGAGAGAGCGATACTTTTCTTCCCAATTCGGGGCAGCTTTGATTTGTTCAATAGTCATATTTAAGAATAAAGTGCGGTCAAAATTTTAGAAATTGTATAAAAAAAGAGGGCAGCGATAAAGACTGCCCTTCAAAATAAACGAAGAAGTTAGAATTTATAGGTTAAGTTGCCAGTAATTTTACGTCCTTCTCCGTAATAACAGTAGTAGCTACAACTCGCAAGATATTTTTTATTTGATAGATTATCAACATTGATCTGAGCCACCCAGTTGTTCGCAAACTCATATTTAGCAGAAAGATCAACAAGGGTATAGTTGCCGACTTTATAGCCTTTATAATATTGTTCGTCCACGGTTGAGCCTGTATAACGCACACCTGCGCCAACAGTCAGCCCATTTAATACATTATCAGTGAATCGATAATTTAATTTTGCTGAATAAGCATGGCGAGGGATGAGTGCGCTACGGATTGTCTGATTATAGGCTAAATCAGTTTCTGCTTTGGTGTAAGTGTAAGCAAATTGACCTGAAATATTATCGTTAAATTCAAGATTTGCCTGAGCTTCAACACCGTGGCTAGTTTGTTTACCCGCTTGTATTGAAATATTAGAGGGATCTGTGACGAGCGTATTTTTCTCTTTTAAATCAAACCAAGCAACAGAGAATGTGCCATTAACAAAACTTGGTAGGTATTTTAAACCCACTTCATATTGTTTACCTTCATAAGGGCGATAAGCTCTACCATAGCCGTCATTACCTGCAGAGACGCGGAATGATTCACTATAACTCGCATAAGGGGCTAAACCATTCTCAAATTGATACATAATGCCCGTTGAGTAGGAATTATGACTAACGTGATAACTGGTATTGGCGCTATTGGCAACAGAATTTGCACGGGCTTTATCATGGCGAGCAGAAACATTCCATAATAAGTTTTTATAACGCAATTGATTTTGCGCATATAAACCAAGTTGAATCGTTTTTAAGTTGTAATCTGTGCCAGTTGGATTATATGGTGTCTGGTTATACACGGGGTGGAACATATTAATGGCATTTACTGCGCCAAAGCCATTATTTATCCCTTTAGTATCAGAATATTGGTAATCCACTCCTACCGTGGTGGTATTTTCTACTTCACCAATTTTCCAGACTTTGCTTATGCGGTTATCAATGGTGTGATTGGTTGTATGACCGACAGTATAACTATACCCACGGTAAGCATTTGCAAGCGCATCGGAGCTGTAAGCAAAAGTGTTATATTGATCGATATTCAAACGGCTAAAGCGATAGTTTTGTGCAAATGTCCAACCATCGGCAAATTTATTGATATATTCATAGCCGATAGAATATTGACTACGATCGGTATAATCTTGATCAGGTTCGCCCAAATTTACGCCATGAGGAATGGTGCCATTCACGGTTGGGATCAATGAACCATAAGCGGGTAAAAATGGGTTAACTGGCACGCCCACATCTTTTTGCACGCTGGCAAGCAAGGTAAAAGAGGCTTTGTCAGAAATATCCCAAGTGAAACTTGGTGCAAGATAATAACTTTCTAACCAAGTGCCATTCACTTGACCATGACGCTTGTTATAATCAGCGACAAGACGATAACGTAAATTATCGGCTAATTTATTGCTGACATCAAAGCTAATGCCACGTTCATCTTTATTTCCTGCCGTGAGTTTGATTTCACCTTTCGGATCTTTAGTGGGGCGTTTGCTGACTAAATTAACCAGCCCACCTGTTTCTGCCGCCCCATAAGTGAAGGAATCTGCACCTTTCACCACTTCAAGGCTTTCCAGACCATAGGTGTTAGGTAACCATACGAAGAACCCATTTTTACCTAGTGCCGTGCCATCTAAAGTCATTGACGCATCAAAACCACGAATTTTAAACCAATCCGTATCGTTATCGCCGCCATAGGGCTCAGTTACGATTCCCGCTTGATAACGTAATGCTTGATCTACTTTTTGTGCATTTTCATCAGCAATTTGTTGTTCTGTAATCACATCTACTGACTTCGGGGTCATATAGTCTACTTTGCCCGATTTAGCCACAGAGCCGACAACAGAAATTTCGTCAAGTTGTTCGACCTCGTCAGCCATAACGGCGGCGGATGTCAGTGCTAATACACTGACAATACTAGTATTGAAAAATATTTTTTTCATAAATAATCCTCTAAGGAGTAGGTTAAAAAATCAAGAAAGAGCAAATTAAACTTTTCTGATCATGGTTAAAAAATAAGTGCCGCCAATTAGCGTTGCCACTAAGCCTGCTGGTACTTCATAAGGAAATATCATTTGTCTACCTAGCCAATCTGCTAGCACCATAATTAATGCACCGAGGCAAGCGGACAATAATAGTTGGTGGCGTGCTTTCTTCACGCCTAAAAATGTTGCAATTTGTGGCACGAGTAGGCCAATAAAGCTAAGTGGGCCAATCAGTAACGTGGCAAGTGCGGTCAAAATTGCAGCAAAAATAATTAAAGTCCAACGTGTTTGTTTTAGGTTTAACCCTAATGCTTGTGCCATTGGCGCTTGCAATAACAAAATGTCTAACCAACGACTGAAAATCAGACTGCTCGCCAATAGCAATAGGCTTATCACCATAAAAAATAGGGCAAAATCCGTTTGAATATATTGCGTGGAGCCTGATGTCCATGCGATTAATTGATTCGCACGGGGATCGCCACTGGCAATGGCAATGCGTTGCAATGTATCAAATAATGCAGAGAGGCTTATCCCCGTGAGTAATACTTTCTCGGGTAGCATACCGTTGCGTTGATTGATCGCGGCTAAAATAAACAGAGCAATGATCGCGCCAACAATGCCAGCTATCCAAAACCATTGATTGGACTGGGCGGAAAATAAAAAGATTACGGCTAAAATCCCCATTGATGCACCAGATGACACCCCCAGCAGTTCTGGGCTTGCCATTGGATTTTGGGTGAGACGTTGTAAGATGACGCCAGCAATTGCCAACAGCATGCCAACAGATAATGCCGTTAAGATACGCGGTGTGCGCAATGCTAAAATGGGGTATTCCCGCGAATCGAAGTGAAGCATATACCAGCCTTGATTGCCTTGACCGACAAAAAGGCTAATAAATATCGCAAGCAGTAAACTTGCTAAAATGACCAACGTAAAGTGCGGTCGAAATTGATAAAATTTTGCCGAGCCCGTTTCTTGCAACCGCCCAGATTGTGGTAATGCACGGAACATGAGCCATAATAATAATGGCGTTCCTAGCACAGAGGTGACAGCGCCAGTAGGCAAGTTGATATTTTTAAAATGGGCGAGTAATTGTAAGCATAGATCTGTTATCGAGAGCAATAATGCGCCGATGATGAATGCACCGCTCAGCTGGGCTTTTAAGGTGCGAACATTCATTTGGCGTATGATAGTGGCAGCGGCAAGCCCAACAAAACCTAACATTCCAACTTTGGATACCACAATTGCGATTAAGAACGCAGAGATGAGCACACTAATAATGCGTAATTTACCCACTGGCACGCCAAGGCTATTGGCATTTGCATCGTTGAGAGAAAGGATGCTAAGTGGGCGAATCAGCATAGCGATAATGATAAAAGCGGGGATCGCATAGCTGATTAAGCTGATCGTATCATACCAACTTTCCTGCACTAATGAACCCGCACCCCACTGCGCCAAACCACGGGATTCTTCGGGATAGAACAACATCATTAAGGCTGAAAATGAGCCAAAATATAGATTCACCACCAAGCCTGCTAAAATTATAATCAATGGCGACATGGTTTTGCGCATAGCCAGTGTGAGCACGAGAACTAAACTGAGCGCTGCCCCACAGATCGCAATTAAGTTTGCGCCATTGTCTAACCAATCAGGCACAAAAATGGTGGCTAGAAATAACGCAAATTGGGCGCCACTATTAATCCCTAGCGTACTGTCTGAAGCCAGAGGGTTCGCCATTACTTGTTGCAATAATAAACTGGCAAAACCTAAAATTCCACCCGATAAAATTGCCATTGCAATACGTGGCAAACTATAATTTTGAATTAAGAGTAGATCTAAATTTTCCGTTGGTAAAAATAAATCCGCAATATTAAATTGCGAAGGAATTTGTATATTTAACAAGCCTATAAATAGTGCGATAAATAAGCAGAATGGTAGAATAATCAAATAGCGAGTTACCATATTTCCCCTCCATTTAATAAGCTCTCTTTTAAGCTTTCAGCAAAACGTTGTGCCGATGGAATGCCACCAAATGTCCAAATAGCAGGGAGCACCACGGGATCGGCTGACAATCTTAAGTGCTGCCATAGGGTATTATATTTAAGATCGTGTTTTACATTGGCAGGATAAGGCTTAATGACCACAAGACGCGTATTTGTGGGTAATTTGGCTAATTGGGTAATATCAATGGTTTCAAATCCCCATTGATTATGGCTACCATTCCATGCATTTTCAAAGCCAAGTTGAAACAAAACGGCACCTAATAGGCTATTTTGCGCATAAATTCGCAAATGGCGCGTGTCAATAAACTGCACCAAGGCAATAGGGCGGTGCATTAAGCTTTGTAAGTGCGGTCGAATTTCATCAATTTTTTGCTTATAGTTGGCGATAAGTTGCTCAAAGGCGTTATCTTTCCCAATAAGCTGCGCGATTTTTTTAGTCGCTTCTATAACATGGCGCCAAATATAGCCTTCCCCATAAAAATCCACAATTTCTACTTTACGAGAAAATTGGCTGAGCATAGGCGTTGCCGATGTATAGAACGAGCTATTAATAAAAATGAGCTGACTAGATTCAGCATTTTGAGCAAATGGAATCAGCAGTTCCAAATTAGGCTGCATACGCACGCCGAGATCAATGGTGGAGTCAGGTAATTCTGGATATGCTACCCATTTCGTATAACTTTTTTTATCGCCTACTGCAACAGGATTTTCCCCTAGTGCTAATAAGGTTTCCGCCACTGTCCAATCCAGCGTAGCAAACTTCTCATGTTGTTGTTCTGCTGATGCGTAAAAACTACTGCATAACATAAAAAGTGCGGTCAAAATAAAGTGAGAAATGCGGTTATACATTAATAAAAACTCACAGGACGTTGGGTTTTGGGATGTGGAATGACAGTGAGGTCTATGCCATAAATTTCTTTTAATTTAGGCGAGTTAACAATGTCGAAAGCATTGCCTTCAGCAAGTAGTTTGCCACCGTGTAATGCAATTAAATGATCGCAATAACGGGCTGCAAGATTGATGTCGTGGATCACAATAATAATGCCCAAATTATGTTCATGGGCGAGTTTATGTATCAATTCCATCACTTCAACTTGATGCGCAATATCTAGCGCGGCTAAGGGCTCATCAAGTAATAAAAATTGGCTTTGTTGCGCTAATAGCATCGCTAGCCAAATACGAGAACGCTCTCCACCGGAAAGCGTGTCAACAAATTGATCTGCAAATTGTTCCGTATGAGTGAAAGCAAACGCTTGTGAAATGGCTTCCTGATCTTTTTTCGGGTGTGACCCAAACAAGCCATTCCAAGCATAACGCCCCATAGCCACAAGTTCACGGGCGATAAGATTGGTGGATTGCGGCAACTGTTGTGGCAAATAAGCCACATGCTTGGCAAATTCACGCTGCGGCCAGCTGTTAATGTCTTTATCGTCAAAACTAATTTTGCCAGAAGAATAGGGATTTTGCTTGGCGAGGAGTTTGATTAGCGTTGATTTACCAGAACCATTATGCCCAATCAAACCATAGACTTTTCCTCGTTCAAAACGCGCAGAAATAGGATGTAATAAGGTGCGTTGAGAAATTTTAAAGGTAGCATTTTCAACAATAAACACAAACTCTCCTAAATTAAATGCGCTTAAAACAAATGGGCGCTTATTCTAATCGAAAATGATTTTGATTTAAAGCGGAGAATGGTGTTCAATCTGGAGAATTATTAATCTAATAATGCCAATGCCTTCTCTAATGCTTGGAAAAATAATTCGACTTCTCTTGCTGTGTTATAAGGCGCGAAGCTTAATCTTAATGTGTTTGGCACGCCTAAACGAGAGAGATAAGGCATTGCGCAGTGAACGCCTGTGCGTAGTGCAATGTTTTGTTCCGCTAACAGGGTGGCGAGATCAGACGAAGCAATGCCATTAAACACAAAACTCACTACGCTGCTTGGTTCGGGGCTGGTAAATAATTGACAATTTTTATCATTTTTTAACCGCACTTTGACTTGTTCAGCAAGGGCAATCGCGTGTTTTTCTGCTTGAATGAAATCCCATTGTGCTAGCCATTCTAATACAGCATTGAACGCGATGACGCCAGCAATATTCGGCGTGCCCGCTTCTAAGCGATAGGGCAAAGGGGCGAAATGAATTGCATCTTTTGAAACGTCTGTCACCATTTTCCCGCCATATTGTAAGGGCTGAAGTTGTTCAAGTGCGGCCAATTTTCCCGCTAAAACGCCAATGCCATTAGGCCCGTAGATTTTGTGCGCAGAAAAGGCGAGAAAATCCGCATCGAGTTTTTGTAGATCAATTTTCACATGACTAATCGCTTGCGCCGCATCCACTAATGTCAGGGCTTGGCTGTGTTGGCGCACTAATTGAATCAAATACTTAATGGGCTGCTCTGTACCCGTCACATTAGAAATAAAATTAAACGCCACGAGTTTTGTTCGTTCATTTAACGCGCTAACGAGAGCATTTTCATCAATGAGCCAATTATCCAGCAGCGGTAAAATATGAATTTTTGCACCGCACTTTTGGGCAATTTCATGCCATGTCACAAAATTTGCGTGGTGATCTGCTTCGCTGATAATAATTTCATCGCCTGCGTGAATGTGGGGAATTAGCCCATTTGCCACGGTGTTAATGGCTTGTGTGGTGCCGCTCGTCCAAATTATGGCGTTGTCACTTTCCGCATTAATGAATTGGCGAACTCGAGAGCGCGCCTGCTCATAAAGTGCGGTTTGTTTGGCATCATATTGGCTACGGTGAACGGAACCAGCAGAGACATAAAACTCGCTGGTGGCATCAATTAATATTTGGGGTTTCAAGGTTGTCGCAGCGTTGTCTAAATAAACCACGGCATCTTTTTGTTTAAAATAGGGAAATTGTTGGCGAAATTGTTCTGGGTAAAACATTGTTTTTCTCTTTATTGATGTTTTTTATGTTTGCGATATTCACTTGGGCGTATGGGGTGGCTATCTCGCCATAGCCCGATTTTTTGTTGTTTTGCTTGTTGTTGCGCTTGAATATATTCATCATGCTGTACGTATTGATCGTATGCCCATGCCATCCCCATTTTAACCATTTCTAAGTTTATATTTTGCCCTTGGGCGTTAAACACGGTCGCCAGCGTGCGGTAATAGCGATCATAACCCGAAATAGATAATTGCACTTGGCGTTTATATACAAGTTTACTCAAGGCTTTTCGAGATTGATTACCATAGGCTTGTCGGCGCTCTGGTGCATCAATTTCACTAAGTCGAACCCGTAATTGCTTTTTCTCTTGGGTTAAACAGGTTAGCGTATCGCCATCAGAAATACGCACCACCAAGCAATTTAAAGTGCGGTCAGCATTCGCAAAGTTTGTATAAAAGAGCGCAAGCAGGCTGCATAGGAGAGCGTTTTTCCACATATTTATTAGTTTATATCAAGTTTTCTACAAATTAAGGCTAATATTTCTGATATTTTTGGCGTAAAATATTTATACAAAATTTCAAAAAAAGTTGAATTATGAATATCCCAGAGTTATCAAAAAAAGCGTTTGAATTGGTTCGCTCGCTCGCTATTTTATACTTAATGCTCTATCTTGGCGAGTGGGTCGTGCATCTTGTTCCCATCGGTATTCCCGGCAGTATTGTAGGGTTGCTCATTCTCTTCCTTTGTTTAACCACCCAAATTATTCGCGTTAACTGGATTTTTTTCGGCGCGAGTTTGATCATTCGCTATATGGCGATTTTATTTGTGCCTGTGAGTGTAGGCATCATGAAATATTCGGATCTGTTAATTTCCCAAGCGAAAGCCTTGCTCATTCCTAATATGGTTAGCTCAATGGTGACCCTTGTGGTGGTGGGCTTGTTGGGGGATTATCTCTTTTCTCTTAGCTCATTTAAGCATTTGCGCAAAAAAGTGACTAAACGCCGTAATAAGGAGTAAATGGTATGATTTATGGCTTTTCTTTATTAACAATTGCGGCATTTTTTTTGGCGTTGCAAATTAATAAACGCTTGAAATCGATGTTGTTGAATACTTTTGTGCTAACTGTGTTGATTTTAGTGGGCGTGTTGTTGATCACGCATATTCCTTATGATACCTATATGCAAGGCAATGTGCCCCTTAATAATTTGCTTGGCGTGAGTGTTGTCGCCTTGGCGCTGCCACTGTATGAACAGTTACGCCAAATTGCTGCACGCTGGCAAGCGGTGTTGCTCACCACCACTATCGCTTCCGTCTTTGCGATGGCATCAGGGGCAATTATGGCATTGTTGCTGGGGGCGAATCCTGAAATTGTGGCGACCGTGATTTCCAAATCCGTGACAACGCCTATTGCTATGGAAGTTTCTAGCCATCTAGGTGGCGTGCCAGCCGTAGCTGCTGTGGGTGTGGTTTTAGCAGGATTACAAGGTTCTATGTTCGGCTATCTGGTGATGAAAAAATTGCGTATTAAAAATCATGAAGCCATGGGATTGGCGATAGGATCGATGTCCCACGCTTTAGGTACGGTTACCGTCATGGAGGTGGATCAAAAAGCAGGCAGTTATAGTTCAATTTCCTTGGTACTATGTGGTATTATCAGCTCAATTCTTGCCCCATTGGTATTTAAATTGATCTATTTTGCCCTATGAATTTATTGTTAAACCAAGCGTGGTTAGCCCGTTTTTTAGCTGACGAACCACGCGAAAAAGACCATCGCCCTCCATTTCGCCGAGATCGCGCACGTATTTTGCACAGCGCCGCTTTTCGTTGCTTACAAGCCAAAACTCAGATCCACGCCGTGGGCGAAAATGATTTTTTCCGCACCCGTTTAACCCATTCTTTAGAAGTGGCACAAATCGGCAGCAGCTTAACCTCTCAATTAAAATTTGCGGAAAGTTTTACCGCACTTGCGGAGCAATTAGCCGTAAACAAGCTGGATTTACAACGAGAGCTAAAGCCGCTGTTACCCAGTACCGATCTGATTGAAAGCTTATGTTTTGCCCATGACATTGGACATCCCCCTTTTGGGCACGGTGGCGAAACCGCATTGAATTGTATGATGCGAGATCATGGTGGTTTTGAAGGCAATGCACAAACCTTTCGGATCATCACCAAACTAGAGCCTTATACGCCCAATGCTGGCATGAATTTAACTCGCCGCACCATATTGGGACTTGTGAAATATCCCTCTATTTTAGACGAAGCTTCTCCGCAATATGCCGCGCTGAATTTGCCAGCGCATACGGATCCCCATAATTTAAGAATTGCAGATTGGCGTCCGAGTAAAGGCTTATATCGAGATGATTTAGCCATGATGAATTGGCTTTTGCAGCCTTTAACTGAGTCTGACCGCAAATTGTTTACCTCCTTTGCCAAAGTGCGGTCAAATCCGAGCGAGTTTTTGAAAACACGTTTTAAATCATTGGATTGCAGTATTATGGAACTGGCAGATGACATCGCTTACGGCGTGCATGATTTAGAAGATGCTATCGTAGTGGGGATGATCACGCCTAATTTATGGCAAGTGGCTTATGATGAACTGAAATCGTGCTCTTCAGATTGGATGCGTGCTAATGTGGAACAACTCACGAAAAAGCTATTTTCTAATTATCATTATGAACGCAAAAATGCCATCGGGGCGTTGGTGAATTATTTAATTACCCACGTGCGCTGGAAAATCACTGACGATTTTGATGACCCATTATTGCGTTATAATGCCGAGTTGCCAGATGATGTGATTTGTGTGCTAAATATCTTCAAAGATTTTGTATTCAAATATGTGATTCGAGATGTAGAAACACAGCGAATTGAGTACAAAGGGCAGCGCATTCTCACTGAAATGTTCCAAGTTTTCGACAGTGATCCAACACGTTTATTGCCGCGGAATACGGTCAACCGTTGGCTCAATGCGGAAGAGCAAGGCAAAAAACGGATCATTTGTGATTATGTGGCTGGAATGTCAGATGCTTATGCGTTGAAAGTCTATAAGCAGTTATCGTAGCGTATTGTTGCGTATTAAAGCACCTTAAGGTGCTTTTTTATTTCAGTTCAGTGGCTAACCAATGCTCAAAATCTTCAAATTGAAATTGGAATCCTGCACGCTGTAATTTTTCAGGATAAACACGCTGACTGTCTAAAACTAACTTGGCGCGTTCGCCTAATAATAGACGTAAAAGCCATGCTGGCGCGTGGGCAAAGTGCGGTCGGTTTAGCTGAGATCCTAAAATTGAATTGAAATTTTGATTGCGGATTGGGTTTGGCGAACTCATATTAAATGCCCCTTGGCATTGGTTGTTTTGCATTAAGAAATTCACCGCAGCAACCATATCTTGCAAGGCGATCCAAGGCATAAATTGTTTGCCGTTGCCTAATTTTCCCCCAAGCCCCCATTGATATAATTTCAGCATTCTTCCCAATGCGCCACCCGACCGAGCCAGTGGCATTCCTGTGCGAATTGTACAAACTCGGGTATGGGCTTGATTCGCTGCATTTTCCCACGCTTGACACAATAGGCCTGTAAAACATTGGCTCGCAGCTGAATTTTCGGTTAAAAGATTTTCCCCAGCATCGCCATAAAACCCCGTGGCTGAAGCAGAAATAAAACAGTCTGGCGGTGTTTGGCTTTGATTGATAAGTGCGGTCAGTTTTTCAGTTAAATCAATACGGCTATGCCAAAGCTTGCTTTTTTGTTTGTTTGTCCAACGCTGATCAAAGATAGGTTCTCCAGCTAAATTGATGACAGCATCGAAGTCATTGAAATGTTCAAAAATATCTAAATTTTTGACCGCACTTACGGGCTGTGGAAACTGAGATTTGGCTCGTTCGGGATTACGAGAGAGCAAGGTAATTTGGTGGTTATCAGCAAGCCATTTATTGACTAATGCCTTGCCGATAAAACCTGTTGCCCCAGTGATGAAAATGTTCATTTACAGTGAATTTTCAAAAAGTTGTTGTATGTTGCGAATGAGCTGTTCAATGGATGTGCCTTTTGTTGGCGTGATGAAAATGGTGTCATCGCCCGCAATGGTGCCTAAAATACCGTCTGCTTTTCCCACTGAATCTAACAAGCGAGCAATAAGCTGTGCCGCACCAGGGCTGGTTTTCACCACAATTAGCAAATCATTATAATCAATATCCAGTACTAAATTTTTCAGCGGGCTGCTCGTGTTCGGCACGCTCAGTTCATTAGGCAAGCAATAGACCATTTCCATACGGGTATTACGCGTACGAATTGCGCCAAACTTAGTCAGCATTCGCGATACTTTTGATTGATTAATATTGCTAAATCCCATATCCTGCAGCGCAGTAACAATTTCGCTTTGCGAACCAAAACGTTCTTGGGCAAGTAAATCTTTGAAAGCAGAGAGTAAGTTATTGGTTTTTCCAGTCATAAAAATTCAAGATAAATGCATAAATAATGCATGAATTTTGCATAAAAATTCAGAAATATGCAATAGAAATTTATTTAATTGCTTTTTTCGCCAAAAATTTGCGCTAGATCGCAAAAATGAACTTTCACATTTGAAATTCGCGATAATAGCCCGTACACTTATACCCAATTTAAGTTATTACTTTTTTAAAATCGAGGAGTCCTACGATGAAAGTGACAGTATTAGGCGCTGCCGGTGGTATTGGTCAACCTTTATCTTTATTATTAAAACTTAATCTTCCCGCGGGGAGCGAATTGAGTTTATATGATGTTGCACCGTCCACTCCAGGTGTGGCAAAAGATGTTAGCCATATTCCAACCGATGTCAAAGTAGAAGGTTTTACGGGAGAAGATCCTAGCGAAGCATTAAAAGGCGCGGATATTGTATTAATTCCCGCTGGCGTAGCTCGCAAACCAGGCATGACTCGCGCAGATTTATTCAATATTAATGCAAGCATTGTGCGTGATTTGGTAGCGAAAGCCGCACAAGTTTGTCCAAAAGCTTGCATTGGTATCATCACTAACCCTGTAAACGCTACCGTACCCATTGCAGCAGAAGTGTTGAAAAAAGCGGGCGTTTATGACAAGCGTAAATTATTTGGCGTAACAACCTTAGATGTGATTCGTTCAGAAACCTTTATTGCCGAGCTAAAAAATACCGAATTGCGCCCAAATTACATTAGTGTGATTGGTGGACATTCTGGCACAACTATTTTGCCATTATTATCACAAGTGCAACACGTTGAGTTTAGCGATGATGAAGTGAAATCATTAACCACCCGCATTCAAAATGCAGGTACTGAAGTGGTTGAAGCCAAAGCAGGAGCAGGTTCTGCTACACTTTCTATGGCATATGCCGCAATGCGTTTTGCGCTATCATTAGTGCGTGCAGCACAAGGCGAAAATGTGGTGACTTGCGCTTATGTAGAAGGCGATGGCAAATATGCACCGTTCTTTGCCCAACCATTATTATTAGGCAAAGACGGCGTGGATCAATTATTACCAATTGGTCCATTAAGCGCATTTGAACAGGCTGCACTCGATGAAATGTTGCCCGCATTACGCACAGAAATTGAAAATGGCGTAAAATTTGTGAAAGAAAGTTAATTTCGAGTCTGTCTATTTACAATTGTTATCGACAAAAAAGTGCGGTTAATTGACCGCACTTTTTCTGTTTTAGCTAAGCAAATAAATCACGATATTCCATTAGTTGCGCTTTGGTTAAGGCGAAAACTCCTAAGCCGCCGTTTTTGAGTTCAACCCAATTAAACGGCACTTCAGGGAATTGTTCAATTAAATGCACCATGCTATTGCCCACTTCGCAGACTAATAGCCCATCATCATTCAAATAATCGGCTGCTTTCGCAAGGATTTGTTTGGTAATATCCAAGCCATCTGCGCCAGAGCCGAGAGCGAGTTCGGGCTCAAAATGAAATTCTTCCGGCATATCGGTTAAATCTTCTGAATCCACATAAGGCGGATTGGTGACGATTAAATCATATTTTTCGCCAATAAGATTGTTGAATAAATCTGATTGTAGCGGGAATACGCGATCAAGCATACCGTGACGCTCAATATTTAATTCCGCTACGTTGAGCGCATCAAAAGAGAGATCAACAGCATCGACCTCAGCTTGTGGAAAGATATTGGCACAAGCGATAGCAATGCAACCACTGCCTGTGCAGAGATCTAAAATGCGTTTAGGGTTATGCTCTAACAAACCTTGGAAACGTTCTTCAATTAATGCACTAATCGGCGAACGTGGCACGATCACTCTTTCATCCACATAAAATTCGAGCCCGCAAAACCATGCACTATTCACTAAATAAGCAACAGGAACACGTTTGGCTAATCGTTCTGTGACTAAGCCGACTAATAATTGTTTTTCGGATAAGGTTAAACGGGTATCAAATAAATCATTGGGTAAATCCATTGGCAGTTCCAAGCCAGTTAATATCAAATGCAAACTTTCGTCCCATGGATTATCTTGACCATGCCCATAATAAATATCGGAACGATTAAAATTGCTGTATGTCCAGCGTAAAAAATCTTTAATGGTTTGTAGGCTGTTAGGAACATCATCTGAGCTGATCAGATCAATAAGTTCTTGATTATGTGTAGTCATAGAAACACCTTATGGGAAAAAATTTGTGCTATTATACGTGAAATTTAAAGGAAAGCAGAATGTTAAACGAAGAAGATATTGCCTTATTTCGCGAAAATGTCCAAGGCACGAAAAAAATGCAACAAAACACCTTTGTGCCTCCTCGACAAATCACGACCAAGAAAAAATCAGAGCAGCGTGAAATTCGAGAAAAACAAGACACGCTGTTTTACTTTTCCGATGAATATGAGCCGCTGTTAGATGAAGAAAGTGCGGTCAAATATTTGCGAGAAAATGAAGACAGTTATTTGCTGAAACAGCTACGACGAGGCGATTTCTCGCCTGAATTATTTTTAGACCTGCATGGTTTAACGCGTGAACAAGCGAAACTGGAATTAGCCAGTTTATTGCAGGCTTGTGTTGATGAACATGTGTATTGCGCGAGTATTATGACAGGCTACGGCACTTACACACTGAAAAAGCAAATTCCACGTTGGCTGGTGCAACACCCAAGAGTGCGCGCTTTGCATCAAGCCCCTAAAGAATGGGGTGGCGATGCGGCAATTTTGATTCTAGTGGATGTTTAATTGATAAAGTAGATGTTTAATCGTATAAACTTGGCGAATGCGCATCTGGGCGAGTTTTGAAACGGCGGTGCAGCCACATATATTGGCTCACGCCTTTCATAATTTCTTTTTCAACCACTTGATTCATCCGAATCGCAATATCAGTGGCATTATCTAAATCAGAAAAATCCACCGCAGGCGAAATGCTGACATGATAGCCAGAACCATCGGCTTTGCGCAATGGTGCAAAGGGAACGACTTTGCTATTAGGCGATGAACGCAGTAAATAAGACGTGCCTGAAGTCGTGCCCGCATCTTTTACCCCAAAAAACGGCACAAACACCGCATTCTTGCGACCATAATCGTGATCAGGCGCATACCAAATTGTTTCACCGTGCTTTAAGGCGCGGATCATTGAGCGCAAATCTTTGCGATCCACCATGTCTTTATTCGAACGCAAACGCCCCCAAACTTGTAGCCAGTTAAAAATTGGGTTGTCATTTGGGCGATAAACACCAACGCCTTGATGCTCAATGCCAACAATACGCGCACCAATTTCAAGGGTTAGAAAATGCACGCCTACCAAAATAATGCCATCTTTGGCGTGATTTTTTAAATGTTCAATGCCTTCAATGGTGGACCATTTCTTAATTCGGCGATCAGACCAAAACCAAGCCATACCCGTTTCGATAATTGCCATGCCCACAGATTGTAAATTTTCTTGTAGAATTTTTTCGCGTTCTGTCTCAGGCATTTGCGGAAAGGCTAATTCCAAATTTCGGCGTGCGATTTTAGCGCGGCGTTTACCAACACTTAATTTAGAAAATAGCCAGCCTAAGCCTAAACCGATTTTGCGCAGAACAGGATAGGGCAAGCATAAAATAAGCCAAAACAAACCCACAGCGAGCCAAAATCCCCAATGTTTGGGATAAAGATAAGATTTTTCAAATTGTGGCAAATGATTTTTAGACATAGTGATAATTCTCGTAAAGTGCGGCTAGTTTAACGTAAATTTCACTAAATATTAAGCCAAAGACAGTATGGCTGTGATAAAATCGCAATAATTTTTTAGATAATAGAATTAGGAAAATAAAAATGGCTCAATATTCAGCACACTTTCCCAATGCAAAAGTTTTAGTATTAGGCGATGTTATGCTCGATCGTTATTGGTTTGGCGCAACG
The DNA here is from genome assembly GCF_003096995.1 of Alitibacter langaaensis DSM 22999. Lineage (GTDB taxonomy): Bacteria > Pseudomonadota > Gammaproteobacteria > Enterobacterales > Pasteurellaceae > Exercitatus > Exercitatus langaaensis. The sequence continues at coordinate 42,513 of NZ_QENU01000012.1, forward strand.
AATCGTATTTCACCAGAAGCGCCTGTGCCGGTGGTGCGCGTGCAAGACAATGAAGAACGTGCAGGCGGTGCTGCCAATGTGGCAATGAATATTGCTTCTCTTAATGTGCCTGTTGAATTATTAGGATTAACTGGAAATGATGAAGCAGGTTCAGCGTTGATTCATTTGTTAGAAAATCAAAAAATAACCTGTGATTTTGTGCGTTTAGATACCCACCCAACCATTACAAAATTGCGCATTCTTTCTCGCCATCAACAATTATTACGCCTTGATTTTGAAGAAGATTTTAATAATGTTCAAAGTGAAGATCTTCTTAAAAAGCTAGAAAGTGCGGTCAAAAATGTGGGTGCTTTGGTGCTGTCTGATTATGGCAAAGGAACTTTAAACGATGTGCAAAAAATGATTCAGATTGCCCGAAAAGCGAATGTGCCAGTTTTGATTGATCCTAAAGGAACAGATTTTGAACGTTACCGTGGCGCAACATTGCTCACACCGAATATGTCAGAATTTGAAGCCGTTGCAGGGCAGTGCCAGAGTGAAGACGATATTGTGGCGAAAGGGTTAAAAATGATCGCAGATTTTGAATTGAGCGCACTTTTAGTGACGCGTTCAGAAAAAGGGATGACATTATTACGCCCGAATCAGCCCGCATTCCATTTAGCCACAGAAGCTAAAGAAGTTTATGACGTAACAGGGGCGGGAGATACGGTTATTTCTGTGCTCGCCACCGCTTTGGCAGACGGTCGCTCATTGGAAGAGTCTTGTTATCTAGCCAATGTGGCAGCGGGTATCGTTGTCGGTAAATTAGGCACCTCGACTGTTTCTACAGTGGAATTAGAAAATGCGATTCACGGCCGTACTGAAACGGGTTTTGGCATTATGACGGAAACTGAACTTAAAAGTGCGGTCAAATTAGCCAAAGATCGTGGCGAAAAAATTGTGATGACGAACGGTTGTTTTGATATTTTACATCCAGGGCACGTTTCTTATTTAGAGAATGCGCGCAAATTGGGCGATCGCTTAATTGTTGCCGTGAACACCGATGTTTCAGTAAAACGTTTGAAAGGCGAAACTCGCCCAATTAACGATTTAGCGAGTCGTATGGCGGTGTTAGCTGGGTTATCTTCTGTGGATTGGCTCGTGGCATTCGATGAAGATACACCGCAGCGTTTAATTGGCGAAATTCTGCCAGATTTGCTAGTGAAAGGTGGCGATTACAAACCCGAAGACATCGCGGGCTCAAAAGAAGTTTGGGCAAATGGGGGCGATGTTAAAGTATTGAACTTTGAAAATGGCTGCTCAACGAGCAATGTGATTAAGAAAATCCAAACATTGAAATAATGGCATAAAGATAAACCCGACACGAAGTCGGGTTTTTTATTATCGGCAAATAAGGTTTTTCTATAATGAAATAATTAGGCTCGTTTCTGTGCCTAGTTGGGTTATAGCAAAAAGTTACTGATGAAAATCACGATAATAATTGCTGGCACCACGAATTTAACATAGTTAAACCATACTGTTGTGATTAGGGAATCTGGGGTTGGCGATAATTCTTTTTTTGCTTTATCTTTCAAAACAAATCCCACAAAAATTGAACAGCCAAGTGCGGTCAATAAAAACAAAATATTTCCGCTGATGTAGTCAAAGGCATCAAAAATACTCATACCAAATGGGCGCACATCTTTTAGTAGATTGTCACTTAACACTGATGGAATGTTACCTAAGATGAAAATGCCACCAAGCGTCAATAAAATCGCTTTGCCACGACGCATACGCAATTTTTCTTGCAATGCGGTGATAATCACTTCGTAAATAGTAATGGAAGTGGTTAATGCGGCAATTAATAATAAGCTGAAGAACACAACGGCAAACAGCGTACCAAACGGCAAGTGTGAGAAGACAATCGGTAAACTTTGGAATACTAATGTAGGTCCTGAGTTAGGCGCGATACCAAAGCTAAATAATGATGGAAAGATCATAAAGCCTGCAAGTACTGCAATGATGGTATTGGTGAAACCTGTAATAACGGCAGTTTGAACTAGATTTTCTTCTTTACTAAGATAGCTCGACAACGTGATTAAAACACCGAAACCAAGGCTCAAGGCAAAGAAAACTTGCCCTAACACTTTAATGAATAATTCTGCGGTGATTTTGCTGAAGTCAGGTTTGAGATAGTAGACGATGCCTTCAATTGCACCTGGCAAGGTAACGTTGCGAATCACCATGCCAATAAGAAAAACAAAGAGCAGTGGCATTAAGAATTTCACCGAACGTTCAATTCCACCAATAATCCCTTTGGCTAAAATCACATAGTTGACGGCAACAAAAATAAAGGTATAAAGCAAAATTTGTAATGGACTATTACCAATGCTGAGATCGTAGAATTGTTTAGCGGTGTCTTTAGTAATCGGAGCTGAAATGTCAAGGCTGCCACTAATCAAGCTGATGATATAGTTCATCACCCAACCACCAAGCACCATATAATATGCCATAATGCCAAAGGCGCCGAGCAAGCCCATATAACCGATAATTTTCCACCATTTTGAAATGCTTCTATCTTGTAATTTATCGCCAAATGCATCAATCGAGTTTACGCGTAAACGGCGACCAATCACATTTTCAACTAAAATCATCGGGATCCCGATCACAATCATAGCCACGCAGAAAAGCAGTACATAAGCACCGCCTCCATTTTCGCCCACGAGATACGGAAAGCGCCAAGTTGCGCCAAATCCCACGGTCGCACCTGCAACGGTCATAATATAAGTGAGTTTGCTAGACCAAGTTTGGCGTTCTTGTTTTTGAGTCATTTTTTGTCCGTTGAATAAATAAAAAAGGCTGTCATTTTAACCGTATTTTGAGAAAAATCCAAATGATGCGTGTGATGATTGGGGATGATATGTTGTGGCGCCGAATTTATTCATTCCATTGAAAAAATGATTGACCTTATCCTTAGGGTAAGGTTTATGATAAGCGAAGTTAATAAACAAGGAGAAAAATATGAGCGTAACTATTTTAGCTTTACAAGATCTTTCTTGTGGGCATTGTGTGAAATCAGTAACCACAGCGTTGGAAAAAATCCCTAATGTAGAAAGTGTGCAAGTTACATTACACTTTGCGAAAGTCGTTGGCGATGTAAATCCGCAAACCTTAATTGATGCCGTTATCGATGCGGGTTACCAAGCTCAACTTGCGCAGCCGAATTTTGAATTGGCATTAAGTGGTTTAAATTGCGGGCATTGTATTCAAGCAACGGAAAAAGCGCTAAGTGCGGTGGAAAATGTCGATGTTTTTGACGTGACTAAAACATCCGCTAAGATTTATGGTTCTGCGGATCCGCAACTTGTGATTGCCGCCATTATAGATGCAGGATTTGACGCTCAGTTATCCACTGAAAGCCCAAAGCCTGAACTACCAACACAACCAGTGGTGGAACCTGCACCTGTGGTGGTAGTGAATGAAAATCAGGAAAATATGACAGCTGAAAATACAGTTTCGTTGCTATTAGACGGCTTAAGTTGTGCGGCTTGTGTATTAAAAGTGGAACGTGCGTTACAGGGTGTACCTAATGTTCAACAGGCTCGAGTGAATTTAGCTGAGCAAATGGCATTTGTGACAGGTGAAGCTGAGCCTCAAGGCTTGATACAAGCGGTGATTAATGCAGGTTACGGGGCTGAGCTTATTGAAAATGAAACAGAACGCCGAGCAAAACAGCAAGCTCAGGCGCAAGCGGAAATTCGGCAACGAAAATGGCAATCTTTTGTTGCCTTGATTGTCGGTTTCGGCTTGTTATTTTGGGGCTTGTTAGGCGGACAAACCCAAGTCAACTCGGAAAACCAAGGGGCTTGGATTATTGTCGGTGTCATCACGCTCATTGTCATGATATTCACAGGCGGGCATTTTTACCAACGTGCAGCTAAAAATCTACTGAAAAAGACAGCCACTATGGACACCTTAGTGGCGTTGGGAACAGGCGCAGGTTGGCTATTTTCAATGTCTGTCGCGGTTTTCCCCCACTTTTTCCCAGAAACGGAGCGTCATCTCTATTTTGAAAGCAGTGCGATGATCATTGGCTTGATCAACCTAGGGAAAATGTTGGAAGTCAAAGCCAAACAACATTCTTCCAAAGCGTTGGAACATTTACTTGATCTCACGCCTAAAACCGCACGGGTTGCTGATGAACAAGGTGAAAGAGAAATCCCTTTGACGCAAGTTAAACAAGGCATGATTTTACGTGTACAAACGGGGGATCGTGTTTCTGTGGACGGTATCGTCACCCAAGGCAGCGCATGGCTTGATGAAAGTATGCTAACAGGCGAACCGTTGCCAGTGCAGAAATATGTAGGGGATAAAATCAGTGCGGGGACTTTAGTAACCGATGGTTCATTACTCTTCCGCGCAGAACAAATTGGCAACCAAACCACGCTTGCCCATATTATTAAGCTAGTTCGTCAGGCGCAGAACAGCAAACCTCAAATTGCACAATTAGTCGATAAAATCGCTGCCGTGTTTGTGCCTGTTGTCGTAGCAATAGCACTATTGGCAGCGTTAATTTGGTATTTCGTTACAAAAGAAATTTCTTATTCTTTCATCGTGCTAACAACTGTGTTGATTATCGCTTGTCCTTGCGCCTTAGGTTTGGCCACGCCAATGTCTATTATTGCAGGTGTGGGGCGCGCAGCAGAGCTAGGCGTGTTGGTGCGTGATGCCGATGCTTTACAAAAAGCCGCCAGTGCAGATACGCTGGTTTTTGATAAAACAGGCACGCTTACAAAAGGTGAGCCAAAAGTGACCGCACTTTATACCTATAACGAAACCACTCAACAAAGTGCGGTGCGTTTTGCAGCAGTTTTAGAGCAAGGGGCGAACCATCCTTTAGCAAAAGCTATTTTGGCGCTGAATAATGAACATTTAGATGCCGTGGCTGAGTTTAAAACCTTAAAAGGTTTAGGTGTGACAGGGCGATTAAATGGCAAAAAACTTGCCCTAGGCAACCGCACTTTAATGACACAGCTTGGCGTGGCAACAGCGCAGGCGGAAAGCCAGTTCCAGCAAGAAAGTGAGAAAGGTGCAACTGTTGTCTTTCTCGCTGTGGAAAACCAACTGGCGGCGATTTTTGCAATTCGCGATCCATTGCGTGATGATAGCCAAGCGGCGTTACAACGTTTACGAGTTCAAGGCTATCATTTAGTGATGCTCACAGGAGATCAAGAGAAAACCGCGCAAGCCATTGCCGATGAAGTGGGGATCGATCATGTGATTGCGGGGATATTACCTGATGCCAAAGCCCAAGCTATTCAGCAATTACAACAGCAAGGGCGAAGAGTAGTGATGGTGGGGGACGGCATTAATGACGCACCTGCCTTAGCCCAAGCGGATGTTAGCATGGCGATAGGTTCTGGCAGCGATATTGCCATTGAAACTGCCGAATTAACCTTAATGCACCATAGCATACATGCGGTGGCAGATGCGTTAAGTTTATCAAAAGCAACATTACGCAATATGAAACAAAATCTATTTTTTGCTTTCATTTACAATAGCTTAGGTATTCCTTTCGCCGCTGGTGTGTTTTATCCGCTGTTTGGCTGGTTATTAAACCCAATGATCGGGGGCGCAGCAATGGCGTGTTCTTCGATTACGGTGGCAACGAATGCCAATCGATTATTAAAATTCACCCCAAAAGCGTAAATTCATCATCTCAAAGTGCGGTCAAAAAATTTCTTATTTTTTGACCGCACTTTTGCATCAAAAAATGATAAGATTGTGCACAATTTTTACGACAGAATTTGAAAATCATGGCATTAATTAGTTTAACCAATGGATACCTTTCTTTTAGTGATGCACCTTTATTAGATCACGCCGAACTGCACATTGAGCCAAATGAACGAGTGTGTTTAGTGGGTCGCAATGGCGCAGGAAAATCGACATTGCTCAAAATTCTAGCTGGCGATGTGATTATGGATGACGGCAAATTGCAGTTTGAACGTGATTTGATCGTTTCCCGCTTAGAACAAGATCCCCCACGCCACGCCGAAGGCAATGTTTTTGATTATGTGGCTGAAGGTATTGGGCATCTCTCTGCGCTTTTAAAAGACTATCACCGCATTTCCACCCAACTGGAAACCGAGTACAGCGATACCGCATTAACCCAGTTAGCACAAGTCCAAGCGAAATTAGAGCACGAAAATGGTTGGCAATTTGAAAATAAAATAAAAGAAGTGCTGGGCAAATTAGATCTTAATGCGAATACCCAATTATCAGAGTTATCAGGCGGCTGGTTGCGAAAAGCGGCATTAGCTCGAGCGTTAGTGTGTGCGCCAGATGTGTTATTGCTTGATGAACCGACTAACCATTTGGATGTGGATGCCATTGAATGGTTGGAAGAATTTTTATTAGGATTTGATGGCAGCATTGTTTTTATTTCCCATGACCGCTCTTTTATTCGCAAAATGGCAACCCGCATTGTGGATTTAGATCGTGGACAGCTAGTTTCTTATTCTGGCGATTATGATACCTATCTCGCCACAAAAGAAGAAAACTTGCGTGTAGAAGCATTACAAAATGAACTGTTTGATAAAAAGCTGGCGCAGGAAGAAGTTTGGATTCGCCAAGGAATTAAAGCGCGCCGCACCCGTAATGAAGGGCGTGTGCGAGCGTTAAAAGCTTTACGAGAAGAACGCCGCCAACGCCGTGATGTGCTTGGTGCTGCGAAGTTGCAATTGGATACATCTAGCCGTTCAGGGAAAATTGTGTTTGAAGTGGAAAATGCCAATTATGAAATCGAAGGTAAAAAATTACTTTCTGATTTCAGCACCACAATTTTACGCGGTGATAAAATTGCTTTAGTCGGGCCAAATGGTTGTGGCAAAACCACCTTTATTAAACTTTTACTCGGGCAACTTAATCCTACATCGGGAACGATTCGTTGCGGTACTAAACTTGATATTGCTTATTTTGATCAATACCGAATCGATCTTGATCCTGAAAAAACAGTGATGGACAATGTCGCCGATGGTAAACAAGATGTTGAAGTCAATGGGGTAAAACGCCATGTATTAGGCTATTTACAAGATTTTTTATTTCCGCCTAAACGTGCAATGACGCCAGTAAAAGCGCTTTCTGGCGGTGAACGTAACCGTTTATTATTAGCCAAATTATTACTAAAACCGAATAATTTGCTCATTCTTGATGAACCTACCAATGACTTGGATGTAGAAACATTAGAATTGCTAGAGGAAATTCTTGCGGATTATCAAGGCACCTTGATTATCGTCAGCCATGACCGACAATTTATTGATAATGTAGCAACCGAATGTTATATGTTTGAAGGCAATGGCGTTTTAAATAAATATGTAGGTGGTTTTTTTGATGCCAAACAGCAGCAGGCAAATGTGTTAGCGATTAAAGCCGCCGAACAACAAGCGCAAAACCCAAAAACAACAGAAAGTGCGGTCGAAATTAAGCCAATTTCTCAGCCCGTTCGCCAACGTACAGTGAAACTTTCTTATAAAGAACAACGAGAACTTGAGCAATTGCCGCAATTGTTAGAAGAATTAGAAGAAAAACTGACCGCACTTCAAGAAGAAGTGAGTTCACCTGAGTTTTTTCAACAATCTCATGAATATACCGCAGCCAAATTACAAGAATTAGCTGAAAAAGAACAAGAATCAGAAAATGCTTTCTTACGTTGGGAAGCGTTAGAAGAAAAGAAAAATCAAAGTTTGAATTAAAATTTAGACAAAAATTTGTGAGTTTTTCGACAGTTTGCACAAAATAACGCCGAACAATGTAATAAATGCAAATTTTTATAAAAAAGTGCTAGACAAGCTTTGGGGAAATCATTAATATACGCCCCCGTTGCGACGCATTAACTTAAACACGCGTTCGTAGCTCAGTTGGATAGAGCGTTGGCCTCCGGAGCCAAAGGTCGCAAGTTCGAATCTTGTCGAGCGCGCCAGAGACAATGCAAACAACAACTACAATGGTGGCTATAGCTCAGTTGGTAGAGCCCTGGATTGTGATTCCAGTTGTCGTGGGTTCGAATCCCATTAGCCACCCCATTATCGGCGAGTAGCGCAGCTTGGTAGCGCAACTGGTTTGGGACCAGTGGGTCGTAGGTTCAAATCCTATCTCGCCGACCAATTTATTTGCTCTTTAACAATTTATCAGACAATCTGTGTGGGCACGAGTAAGATTCGTTTTGAAAAAAATTAAAACAGAAACTTAAAGTGCTGAACAAAGTTAAT
>NZ_QENU01000013.1 GCF_003096995.1 Alitibacter langaaensis DSM 22999
CCAAGTAAATCTGCAGCTGAGCGAGCCGTGACTTCTAGCACAAAAAATTCAAGTAATTTTCTCTGTATAGATTTCTTTAGTTTACAATGAGTTATCTTCATTTTTGTAGATTAGCATAGTACCTAATCTACGTCAGCCCCAAACATTATTATGTACGGCAATAGCGCTCGCTTGCACGCCAAGTTATGCCGAAGTTTTCCAACTTGGCGAGATTGAAGTGGTGGCAAACCAAACGGATATTAGCACTGCAACAGCTGATCAGGCAGAACTCCGCAAAAATCAAATTACAAATGTCGCACAAGTCGCCAAAATCTTACCTGGTGTTTCTTTTCATCGTGGCGGTGCAAGAGGAGAACAAAATGTGATGGTGCGGGGGTTTGATGCTCGTCGAGTGCCAGTATTTATTGACGGCATCCCTGTTTATGTGCCTTATGATGGCACGATGGATTTGGGGCGTTTTACTACTTTTGACCTTGCGAAAGTGGATATTTCCAAAGGGGCAAGTTCAGTCTTATATGGCGCCAATACTATGGGTGGTGCGATTAATTTAGTCAGCCGCAAGCCAAGCCAGCCACTAGAGGGAGTGATCGGCTATGGTTATCAATCTGGTAAAAATGCGCATACTGCGACCAATCAACCTTATTTCAGCTTAGGTGCAAAGCAAGAAAAATTCTATGCTCAAATCAGCGGTAGCTTTGTAGAACGTCAAGGTATGCAACTTTCCCATCATTTTAAACCAACGACTTATGAAGATGGTGGACGTGCAGAAAATTCTACAAGTCGTGACCGCAAATTAAGCGTACGATTAGGTTATACCCCAAATGAAAGCGATGAATATACCCTTTCCTACACCACACAAAAAGGTGAAAAACAACAACCGCTTTATACAGGCAAGGGAACGCCTCGAGCATGGCGCTGGCCAGCTTGGGATAAGGAAAGCCTTTACTTCCTTTCTCATACCGAATTTGCACAAGGCAAATATTATCTAAATGGCAAATTATTTCACGATACGTTTAAAAATGATCTCTCCGCATTTGACGATCCGACTTTCAAAACACAAAAGAAAGGCAGCTCATTTAATAGCCATTATCGGGATTACTCCTATGGCGCAGGTTTAGAATTTGGTGCGAAAACTCACAAAAATAACGAGTTAAAACTTTCGGCATTATATAAATTTGATGTGCACCGTGAGCATAATGACGGCGAACCTGTTGCTCGTAATGAAGATCGTACTTACAGCGTGGGCTTAGAAGACACTTATCGTTTCAGCGAAAAAACGCGTTTGACAACAGGGCTAAGTTATGACTACAAAGATGCAGTACAAGCACAAAACTATCAACGATTGAGTGCAAGTAGCCCATTGAAAGGCATTTATCATTTTGAAACGGGTTCGCAACATGCGTTAAATTATCAAGCGAAATTAGCGCATAATTTTAGTCAAAACGATGAATTAGGTTTCAGTTATGCCCATAAAACACATCTGCCAACAATGAAAGAACGCTATTCTCGCGGTTTAGGAAGAAACCCTAAAGCGCCGAATCCATTCCTAAACCCTGAAATTGCGGATCATTTTGAATTGAGTTACTACCGCTCTTTCGCCGATAAAATAAGCGTTGAAGGGGCTGTATTTTATAGCCGCATAAAAGATGCTATTGAAGCAGTGAATATTGGCGGCAATACCGAGCAAAATCAAAATGTTGGCAAAGCAACGCACAAAGGTGCAGAACTCAGTATCACCGCATTCGTGAACGATAAACTAACATTAGGCGCAAATTATAGCTATATTCGTGCGAAAAATAGTCATCGTGACATTGTGATCACGGATTTACCCCGCCACAAACTCTTTGCTTATGCCGATTGGAAAGCTACGCCAAACCTTTCCGTTTATGTGAGCCAAAGTGCAGAATCAGGGCGTTATAGTCAAGTAGATAGCAAATATGAAAAATTATCAGGATTTAGCACGACTGATGCGAAACTGACTTATGCGTTCACTGACAATTTCACCGTTGATGCAGGTGTATCCAACATTTTTGATAAAAACTATTACCTTGCTGAAGGTTATGCAGAAGAAGGACGCGTGTATTTTGCCAATGTAAAATATCAGTTCTAAATGTATTAAACATAAAATAAATAACTATGGGCGGTGAAAGCTGCCCTGCTAAATAGCCCCATTGACAAATCCATTATCGCAGTGGGTATTCTTAATGAATATTCGCGAATAATTTATTAAAGTGAGTCATTAATTAGCAAAAAGTGCGGTCATTTTTTCAAAAATTTTTCTATCATATTGCCATTAAGCAATATTTCCCCGTGTTTCTGTTATATTTTCATCCTATTCCATTACATAATAAGAAAACTGAGCGCCCCCCTTCTAATGCTCTTCGCCTTGTTCTAAGGTTAAAGATATCGAAAGATCGAGATTAAATTTAAGTGTAACAATTATTCACCCATGCTGAAAATTTCATAAATCCAAGGGCTTTTATGTTACAATTCAGTCAATTTTAGCTAAAACCCCATTTTATTATGTCTAGACAAAAAAAATCCCGTCGTATTACCGACACTATGCCTGTGCGCAAAACCGATAAAAAACCTGAGGGCAAACCGCTTTCGGGTAAGAAATTAACGCGTTATGAATTAGACGCCAAAGCGCGTGAAGAAAAACGTAAGCGTAAACATAAGGGCTTGGATTCAGGTTCTCGCCATAGTGCTGCGGAAGCTAATCATAAGCAGACAGCGGCAGAGAAAAAAGATCCGCGCATTGGCAGCCGTAAGAAAGTGCCATTGGTGGTAGAGTTCGTGAATAAGCCAGAGAAAGGTCAGCAAATTCCGCCAGTTAAAATTGAGCAAAAACCGACCGCACTTTCACCAGAATTAGAACTGGAGCAACTTGAAAATAACGAATGTTTAAATGATTTGCTCGATCAACTTGATGCAGGGAAAGCCATTAGTGCGGACGATCAAAAATTTGTCGATGAATGTTTAGATCGTATCGCCGAATTAATGGATGAATTAGGCATTGAAGATGAAGAGGGCGAAGATGATTTACTCAATACCTTCGAGAAAATTGATATTAACCAATTTAGATAAGCGTTTATGTGGACTACCATTTTACTTGTTATCGCCGCGCTAATTTTAGTTGCTATGGGCATATACACCATCTATCTGCTCGCCCAATTACGCAAGCAAAAGCAGTTATTCGAGCAAGCCAAACAAGCGCGAATTATTCGCCTGAAAGAAAGCATTGAGATTATTGCGCGTGCGATGCACTGCGGCGAATGTAACCATTCCGAAGGCGTGTTGCGTCTTCGAATGTTGCTTGAACCGTTGGGGCAAAAACGTTTAAATGATTATCCTGCGATGTGGGCATTATATGATGTGATCAAAGAAATGCCGACCCATGATGAACGCAAAAATTTGAAGAAAAATGTGCGTATGAAACTCGATCTTGAGCGTGAAAGCAAAGAGGTTGAACTCGAAGATCAAATCAAAGCAGAAACCTTGTTGCTGTTAGAAGATATAAAAATATGCTAAATTTTGACCGCACTTTTGGCGAGCCGATACGCTCCTTACTCTTAGCGATAACCAAAAACTCATGAACAATATTACTTTCGATCTCGATCTTATCCAAAAATACAATCAATCAGGACCACGTTACACCTCCTATCCTACCGCATTAGAATTTCATGAAAATTACACTAATGAGGATTTCAAAGCGGCGGCAGAACGTTATCCTGATCGCCCGCTGTCGCTTTATGTGCATATTCCTTTTTGCCATAAATTATGCTATTTCTGCGGCTGTAATAAAGTGATTACTCGCCACCAGCACAAAGCAGATATTTATCTCGATTTTTTAGAGAAAGAGATCGCCACGCGCGCACCATTATTTAAAAATCGTGTCGCTACCCAAATTCACTGGGGCGGCGGCACGCCAACTTATTTATCAGAACAGCAATCGGCGCGTTTAATGAAAATGCTCACAACGCATTTCAACATTGCTGAAAATGCTGAAATTTCGATTGAAATGGATCCCCGCGAAATTGAGCTTTCAATGCTCAATCATCTCAAAAAAATCGGTTTCAACCGTATTAGTATGGGCGTGCAGGACTTTAATAAAGAAGTACAAAAAGCGGTGAATCGCGAGCAAGATGAACATTTTATTCATCAATTATTAGAACGTGCGCGCGAGCTAGGTTTTCAATCGACCAATTTGGATCTGATCTATGGCTTGCCATTGCAAACCGTGGAAAGTTTTATGTTTACTTTGCAAAAAGTGATTGAACTCAATCCAGACCGACTCAGTGTATTTAACTACGCCCATTTACCAAGCCGTTTTGCGGGACAAGCTAAAATTAAAAATGAACAGTTGCCCGCGCCGCAAATTAAGCTGACAATTTTAGAAAAAACAATCGAAACCTTGGGTAACGCAGGTTATAAATTTATTGGTATGGATCACTTTGCCAAACCTGATGACGAGCTTGCCATCGCGCAAGATAACGGGGTATTGCACCGTAATTTCCAAGGCTACACAACACAGGAAGAATGTGATTTATTGGGGCTTGGCGTGTCTGCGATCAGTTTATTGGGCGATACCTATGCACAAAATCAAAAAGAATTAAAACATTATTATGCTGATGTGGATGCAACAGGCATTGCCTTGCATAAAGGCTTAGCATTAAGCGAAGAAGATTGTTTGCGCCGCGATGTTATCAAAGCCTTAATTTGTAATTTCAAATTAGATTTTGCGCCAATCGAACAGCAATATCACATTGATTTCCGCACTCACTTCGCAGAAGACTTAGCACTGCTCAAACCGCTAACGGAAGATGGCTTGGTCACAATTCACGAACAAGGCATTGTGGTTTCTTCATCAGGGCGATTATTGATCCGCAATATTTGCCTTTGCTTTGATACTTATTCCCGTCAAGCGGCAAGAAGACAGCAATTCTCAAGAATTATTTAATAAAAAATTTACTCAAAAAAACCGCACTTTGCGATTCTTTTCAAAAGAACAACAAAGTGCGGTTAAATTTTATCTTGTTTTCTAATTCAAAGATTAGTAAACACCTTGTGCAAGCATAGCATCAGCCACTTTTACAAAGCCTGCCACGTTCGCACCAACGACATAGTTGATATTCGCTTTGCCTGGTTGTTGACCATATTTTTTACAGTTAGCGTGAATGTCTAACATAATGTTGTGTAATTTTTGGTCAACGACTTCTGCAGTCCAGTATTCACGTTGTGAACCTTGTGCCATTTCTAAACCAGACGTTGCCACGCCACCTGCGTTAGCTGCTTTACCCGGTCCAAACAACACGTCTGCCGCTAAGAATGCATCTGTTGCTTCAATTGTGGTTGGCATATTCGCGCCTTCAGCCACTAATTGTACGCCATTTGCGATTAATTTTTCTGCATCCGCTAATTCAAGTTCATTTTGAGTTGCGCATGGAAGTGCGATATCCACTTTCACACCCCAAGGGCGTTCACCCGCAACATATTGTAAACCGAATTGTTCTGCATAGTCTTTCACACGGCCACGTTTCACATTTTTAATTTCTAATAATGCCGCTAATTTTTCAGTTGTGAAACCTTCTGGGTCGTAAACATAGCCCGCAGAGTCTGAACAAGTCACAACTTTTGCACCTAGTTGTAATGCTTTTTCAATTGCATATTGCGCAACGTTTCCTGAACCTGATACAGACACAGTTTTGCCTTGGAATGATTGTCCTTTTTCCGCTAACATTGCTTGTGCAAAGTAAACTAAGCCATAACCTGTTGCTTCTGGGCGAATTAAGCTACCACCGAATGATAAGCCACGACCAGTGAACACACACGCTGCTTGGTTAGATAATTTTTTCATGTAACCTGCAAGATAGCCAACTTCGCGACCACCTACACCGATATCACCAGCTGGCACGTCTGTGTCTGGACCAACGTGGCGGTATAATTCAGCGATTAACGCTTGGCAAAAACGCATAACTTCGCCGTCTGATTTGCCTTTAGGGTCGAAGTCTGAACCACCTTTACCACCACCCATAGGTAATGTTGTTAATGAGTTTTTGAAGATTTGTTCAAACCCTAAGAATTTTAAAATTGAAAGGTTTACTGATGGGTGGAAACGCATACCACCTTTGTAAGGGCCGATTGCACTACTGAATTGCACACGGAATGCACGGTTTACTTGTGTTTGACCTTTATCATCAGTCCAAGCCACACGGAATTGGATTGCACGTTCTGGCTCAACTAAACGCTCTAATAACGCTTGTGAACGATATTGTGGGTTCGCTTCCAAAAACGGCCAGATTGAAGTAAATACTTCACGAACAGCTTGTAAAAATTCAGGTTGGTTACCATCACGTTTTGCAACAGATGCTAAGAACTCTTCTAATGATGCTACTTGAGACATGGCGCATTCCTCTTTATGTTGATGTTTACAATTTTATAATTATTACCAAACTCTACTGCGTTCGGCTTGATTACAATATGCAACAAAACATAAAAGAATAGCAACTATTTTTAGCAAATATTTTGATAAACTTAAATAACATTAAATTAAATTTAACAAAACAAAGAAATTATTAAATTTTATATAATTTATCTCTATGTAAATATCCTCTTTTTATATAGACATAAAAAAACGGTGCCAAAAATATTTTGGAACCGTTTTAAATTACAGTATTTGATCACTAAAGTGCGGTCAATTTTCTGCTATTTTTTCATTTTCCGTGATCGCCATAGCAGATTTTAAGATATCTTCACGGATTGCTTTCGCCGCAACAACATCGCCAATCTGCTCAAAAACATAGGCTGCCATTGTTGCATCATATTGTTTCATTTTATCTTTATGGGCTAAGACTTTCTTGAATGCATCACTTGCTTTGTTAAAATCATCAGCGCGAACATAGAGATAACCTAACGCTCGATGAATACAGCCTTCGGCCTCTTCTGGTGATTGGCTTGCACGTTTTTCCAATAATTTCACTAATTTATGGCTATCCATTGGCTGCAAACGTGTAATTTGACCGTATAAAGCGCTGCTGAGCGCTTTGTCCCCTTCAACTTTTTTGAAGGTGTCCAATACAAGCTCATAGGCACTTTCATGATCATTGCAATCAATCAAACGCTGAATTAAACCGATACGCACATAGTTGTCATTACGGCGTTTACGCGGCTGGTCATCCCACCACGCCAATAAACCATCAGCGCCCTCTTCATTCATTTTTTCATCAAGTAAACCGTCTTTCACTTCATGTGTTAGGCTGGTAAACTCCGCCTCGGTATATAATCCGTCCACCGATTCTAAAATATCATCTAGCGCGCTATATGCTTTTGATTTGCGATAGATTTCTACGGCTAATTTCAAGACTTCAGGATTCTTCGGCGCTAATTCCAATAAACTATCAACCGAACTGCGCGCAGCAGGTAATTTATTTTGTTGCAATAAAATACGTGTACGAGCAAGCTCCACCACCAAATTATCAGATCCCGCTAATTCCGTTGCGTCCATCAAATATTTATTCGCCGCAAATTCATCGCCGCGTTGCTGCGCAGCTTCTGCCGCTTTAATGAAATTCAGAATTGGCTTATCAGAATATTTGGCGTTTTTACCAATTAATTTTTCCGCTTTAGAATAATCGCCTTCGTTCATACGCATTAACCCTTCAAGGGTTTGTTTTTGCGCTTTCACACGTTTGCGGCGACTAAACCAACCATAGGTGCTGTTGCTTAATCGGCAGAAACGTCTCAACAACCATTCAATGCTATAAACAATTGCCATGCCAATAACGAAAATCACCACTAATAAGACCACTGACAATTCGTAGTTATTGTTTTCAGTTTGAATTAACACATAGCCTTGTTTGCCTGCAAGATAAGGGCCTGCTATCAATCCCGCAAGCAATACAACCATCAAAAATAAAGATCTAAACATAATTGGCGTCCTTATTGTTGTTCTGCTTTTTGAGATTCATCAGCTGGTGCCGTGGCTGCGGGTTCAGCGTCATCAGATTTCTTCTCTGCTGCTTTGTCATCAGATTTATTCTCTGCCGCTTTGTCCTCAGCCTTAATTTCTTGCGCTGCTGCTTGGTTTGCTTCTGTTAATGCTTTATCTGCAGAAATTTCCACTTTTTGAACTTCTTGTGGCTGTTTATTAAGCACTTTATCTAAAGCAATTAAACTTGAAAGTTGATTTGGCACATCAACATAAATAGATTGATCCGCCAATTCATCTAGCGATTTTAAGAAATTCGCTGCCACTTCAGTATTCGTGTCAAAATAGCTACGAATCCAAGCCGCTACGGTTTCAAGCGATTGTTTGTAAAGCTCATTTTGTTGGCGTGGCACCGCTAAAATCGCAATCTGTAAACGTAAACGAATATTTTCGCGCAAATAAATATCTTGATTCGGCGCTAACAATGCTTGGGAAGCGCTATCTGTACGCGGCGTAATGCGAATAAAGTGATTCATAAACGATCTTGCCGTTTTTTCTAAATTCGCTTTCCAATCCATCACATCATCAGACACTTTGTCATTATTTGCGGCGGGTTCATCACCAAAATTCACATTCATCACCACCAATTCATCGACACTATTGGCAAGCTGCGATAATGTTTGCATTAATGTATTTTGGTCAACACGGTTTAGCGATAATAATTGTTTGAGATCGTTATTAATCGCCACACGCACCGTTTTCGCCGCAGGATCTGACACTTTCGCTAGCACTTCATCAGAAATTTTAAGCAATGAAATACTGGTATCCACATCATTGTCTAACACTAATTTTCGCAACGCATTTGTCAACAAGAAATCCGCTTCCGATAAAAGCCAATCATTTGGCTGCGCAGTTGCATTATTTCCAAGTTTAGCGACGTCATCTCGTAATGCCGCCAACGCTTTTTCTTTATCAGAAAGTGAAATTTCCAAGGCAGAAACTTTGTCTTCTGTTGATTTCAAATTTGCCGCCATATCAGACAATTGGCTTAATTCTTTTTCAACATTTGGCATTTCTGCGCTGTTTTGAGATGCCATCTCTGATTTTTCAGAAATGGTATGCCCCATATGGCTTTCAAGTGCGGTGAATTTTTGATTAATTCTTTCGACTTCTTGCTGACCAAAATAATAACCTGCACCGCCAACGCCCAATGCCACTAACAACGATAAAAATGCGAGACCAGAACCGCCTTTTTTCACAACCACAGTTTCGGTTTTATCCACAGATTTTTCTTGCGCAATTTCCGCTTGCTTATCTGTCTTCTGGCTATCAGCATTTTGCTTCGCGCCATTATCTGTTGTTTCAGCACTGATTTCAGTTTCCACTGCGTCAGTTTGAAGATCCTTTTTATTACTCATTGTCTTGCCCTTCTTAATCGAGTGATGTTCTCGTTGTGACTAAGGTTTCCACCAAGCTCGCATTATCTGCCCTTGCTGAAATTAAAATATTTTCGCTTTTCCAACCGCACTTTATCGCAAAATTTGCAATGCGGCGACTCACCGTGACTAACCGACAAGCTTTTAGCCAGTTCTGTTCTTCTGGCGGCACAAATTCAATTAAAGCCTGCAAAATGGCTAAACTGGTAACAATTAAACTTTCGACACCAGATCGTTTGCATAAATCCACTTGCGCAATATTATCATCGTATGCCACAGGAATGCGTTGATAGCATTCTAACACATCTACTTTTGCACCACGCGCCTTTGCTTGCTCGGCTAACAATTCACGCCCACCATTTCCGCGTAAAATTAACACCGTCTTTTCATGCAACTGTTGCATTTGGGGTAAATTTAGCACCCCTTCGCTATTTTCTTGCGCAAAGGGATAAATTACCGTTTGCTCTGACAGTGAAGACAAGCAGCACGCCGTGCTTTGCCCAACTGCGATATATTGTACATCATTACGCCAATGAAAACCGATACTTTTCAATGTTTCTGCGGCGAATTTGACCGCATTTTTAGACACAACAAAAATAATATCGCCCGCATTTAGCTGATTAATTTTATTGGGCAATTCATTTAGTTCACGCCCTGCAGAAATAGAGAATAAGGGCAAATGAATTGCGGCGATGCCGGATTTATTTAACATTTCGACTAGCTGCGCCCCACGTTCATCAGGGCGTGTCACTAATACCGCCATAGGCTACCTATTCATTGTCATTTAATCTTTATACACGTCTGCCAGAATTTTATCTGCGCCTTGTGCCAACAGCTGTTTGGCAATTTGCACGCCTAAAACTTCGGCATTTTTGACCGCACTTTTGCCTTCCGCGCGGATAATCTGAGAGCCGTCCACTGCGCCCACCAAAGCGCGCAAATGTAATTCATCGTTATGCAACACAGCAAAACCACCAATAGGCACTTGGCAGCCGCCTTGCAAATGGTTATTCATTGCGCGTTCTGCCAATACGCAAGCGGTGGTTTCCGCATCCGCTAAAGGGGCAAGCAATTGTTGCACACGCTGATCATCCACACGGCATTCAATGCCAACCGCGCCTTGCCCAGCCGCAGGCAGCGAAATATCGGTGTCAATAAACGAAGCGATGCGTTCCTTTAATCCCAAACGAATTAAGCCTGCGGAAGCAAGGATAATCGCATCATAATCGCCATTATCTAGCTTACTCAAACGCGTTCCCACGTTGCCACGCAAAGACTGAATTTGTAAATCAGGACGCAATTTTTTTAATTGACATTGGCGGCGCAAACTTGACGTTCCCACAATCGCGCCCTGTGGCAATTCATCTAAAGTTGAAAATTTATTAGACACAAAGGCATCACGAGGATCTTCGCGCTGACAAATCACGCTTAAACCTAAGCCTTCAGGAAATTGCATCGGCACATCTTTCATCGAATGCACCGCAATATCCGCCGAGCCGTTTAATAACGCATTTTCAAGTTCTTTTACAAATAAACCTTTGCCACCAATTTTCGCCAGCGGGGTATCTAAAATCACATCCCCTTTGGTCACCATTGTCACCAGTTCAATGGTTAAATCGGGATAAAGTTCTGTTAAACGGTCTTTCACGAAATTCGCTTGCCACAATGCCAATGGACTTTGACGAGTGGCGATTCTGAGCATATTTTGCATATAAATGATTGATCTAACTATTGATAAATGTGTCTATCCTATCATAATTTTTAGAAAAACCGGCAAAATTTAACTGTACTTTCCTTGATTTCTGTCAATTGCTTTCCCTAACACAAAATGCTAGATTAACGAGCGTGATTTATTCTATCGGGTAGTCCTTTGAAGTACGATATCGAATTTGCACGGAAACAAGTTGCAGATCTTGAGCGTTATCGCACGGTGCGTGCGCTATCAGGCGCGACAGAAGAATTTCGGCATGTTTTTCAACTCATTTCATTGTTGTTACACAGCAATCACCCAAATCTACCAGGGTTCATCCATGATGCACCTTTCGGCATCTTTGATTTCAAATTAAACGACTATCAACGTAAATATCTTCATAATCTCTTTCCTAATACGCCGATTTACCAAATTATTCCCAATATTGACCGCACTTTTTTAGCCATTAATGGCGTTTATGTGATGGGCAGTATTGCCTCTATTTCGCAAACAACCTCTTCCGATTTAGATATTTGGGTGTGCCACCGTGAAGATCTGAGCCCCACAGAATTAGACAAATTACAACAAAAAGTCACCGCACTTGAGAAATGGGCAAAGCAGTTTGATATTGATATGAACCTGTTTCTTATGGATGAAATGCGTTTTCGGGATTTTCGTTATTCAGAAGCGATGACCAAAGAAAATAGCGGTTCAGCTCAATATATGTTATTGCTTGACGAGTTTTATCGTTCCGTCATTCGCCTTGCGGGAAAACCGTTGTTATGGCTTCATTTATTAGTGGAAGATGAAACCGCTTATGAAGACGAAGTAGAAAAACTGATTAAAAATAAAGAGATCGATCCGCAAGAATGGGTGGATTTTGGTGGCTTGGGGAAATTTTCCGCCAATGAATATTTTGGCACGAGTTTATGGCAATTATATAAAGGAATTGATTCCCCCTATAAATCCACGATTAAAATTCTATTATTAGAGGCCTATTCTTGGGAATATCCGAATACGCGGTTAATTTCTTCTGATTTTAAATTCCATTTATTAATGGATCATACCGAAGATCATCACTTCGATTCTTATTTAGAAATGCTTGAGCGCGTTACAGCCTATCTCACTTATCATAAAGATTTCAAACGTCTTGATTTCGTGCGCCGCTGTTTCTATATGAAAGCCACGGAAGATCTCTGGTATTATCGGGGTAGCAACTGGCGTTTTGACTTGCTGAATGAACTCACTCAACAATGGGGGTGGGATCAAAAAACCATTGATGATTTGAAACAACGCCCCTTCTGGAAAATCCGCCGTGTGAAAAAATCTTACAATATGGTGGTACAAATGTTGATGTTAAGTTATCGCCATTTAATCCATTTCGCACGGAAGAATAATGTGAATGCGAGCATTATGCCGCAGGATATTAGCGTGCTAACCCGTAAAATCTACACCGCATTCGAGGAATTGCCGGGCAAAGTGATGCTGATTAATTCGCAGCTGTCTAATGATTTAGCCGAAAGCGATTTAACTTTTATTGAAATACCGAAAACAACCAAAACGCACAAGGCAGGTTGGTATCTATTAAATCAAGCGCACAAGGCAGGTTGGTATCTATTAAATCAAGCGCCCAATATGAGCTGTTTTCTGCAACCGCGCCATGTTGAATACAATCCCAATTTACACAAATTAGTCGCTTGGGCATATTTCAATACCTTGCTCACCCCTAAAACTCGGGTGCATATCCATAGTGACAATGTTGATGCAACAGTATTAAATGAATTTATCGCGGATCTGGCGAATACCTTTCCAGTAAAAGTGCCACCACCAACAAATGAAGAACTGAACCACCCCTGTGAAATTCGTCAATTGTTGGTTGCAGTGAATTTAATTTCGGATCCCACCAAAAATTTAGCGCCCGTTGGGTATGACGTAAAACAAAGCGATTTATTCAGTTTTGGTGCAGATGAACGCAGCCTTGTCGGCAGTATCGACTTAATTTATCGCAATTTATGGAACGAGGTACGAACCCTGCATTTTGAAGGAGCAAACGCGATTTTATTAGCCTTAAAAGTGCTTTCCAATAAAATCCACCGTGGCTCCACCACGCCACGCTCTGTACATGTATTTAGTTATAGCGAAAACTATCGCCGCACCTTGGCAGAAGCCGTTTCCACCTTAATTAATAAATGTATCAGCATTCAATCTGGCAACACGCCACCGTCAAAAATCCACAACTTATTGCGTGTGGCAGGGAAAAACTGGCAATTTTTCTTTGAAGATCGCGGCATTAGTTTGCAAGAGTTTCAACAAAGCAATATTCCTCAATATCGCGACTTTGGCGATGATTTACACGAAAAACTCGCGCAAAATGAACCGCACTTTAAGCGTTCTAATATCAAACAAATCCGCAAAGCCAATAAAGAATTATACCCCGCAGAACTAGATGCGTTTGCCAGCGAAGGTTTTTTGCAATTTTTCTTTGAAGATACCGTTGATGGTTTGTTTAACGTCTATATTTTAGATGAGCAAAATCGTATTGAAGTTTATCGCAATTGTGATGGCGAAAAAGAACAAAAAATTCGTGAAATCAATCACATCTATGCTACGGCAGATAAAAATGGCAATAATCCCTATGGCATCGTACAGCGTGACTTCAACTACCCACAATTTTATCGCCTACAACAAATTGATAATCAGACCAAAATCACCCCTTTCCAGCGTTATCTCTAACGCCTAGAATTTAAACTTTGATTAGTCTATAATAGCCAGCCTAACCCAAATAGGTAACTTAATATGACAGATAAAACCAAAGTATTGTTGATTGACGACCACCCGCTTATGCGTCGCGGCATTAAACAATTAGTTGAATTAGACGAAAATTTTGAAGTCATCGGCGATGTCGGTAACGGCAATGACGGCATTGCGATTGCCCTAGAAAAAGAACCTGATCTCATTGTGTTAGATCTCAATATGAAAGGTTTATCGGGTTTAGACACATTAAAAGCATTGCGCACAGAAGGCGTGGACGCGCGTATTGTGATTTTAACTGTATCTGATGCGAAAAATGACATTTTTTCTTTAATTGATGCAGGCGCTGACGGCTATTTATTAAAAGATACTGAGCCTGATACCTTGCTCAATCAAATCAAACAAATTGCCCATGGCGAAGTTATTCTCAGTGACAGCATTAAAAATCTATTAATCGAACGCCATTCTATCCAAGGCCCATTAGATTCCTTGACCGAACGCGAAATGGATGTATTGCAACAAATCGCCACAGGCTTATCCAATAAACAAATCGCGGCAAAACTCTTTATTTCTGAAGAAACCGTAAAAGTGCATATCCGTAATTTATTGCGCAAACTGAATGTACACTCTCGTGTTGCCGCGACAGTGCTATATTTAGAGCAGAAAGGCACGTAAACCACGCTTCTAATAATTCCTAAAGCACGTAATTAACGTGCTTTTTTATTGTCATCAGTTTTCTACCCCAAAACTTCAATCTTAGCGACATTGTTACCAATTTCCTGCCTGTGGAAAAAAGAGAATAAACCCGTTAGAATACGTATAATTTTGACTTGCTATTATTGAGAATAAAGATGAAATTAACCACCAGACTCACTGGTATTTTGCTAGCATTTGGGGCTTTGGGATTTGGCTCTGCGATAGCTGCTCAAGAAGCACAAACAGGCATCGCAGAAAACCGCGAACAGACAATTTCAGATCAGACTGAAAATGACACTAAAAGTGCGGTCAATTCTGAGCAAGAAATTTCAGGTGCGATCCCTAAAGTGAATGTGAAAATCCAAGGCATTCATCAAGAAAAACTCAATAATAACGTCCAAATTTATTTACAAACGATAGACAAGGATGAATTTGACGGTTCTGAACATCATCAGCATTTATTAACTGAAAATATCGATAAAGCCTTGCGCCCATTTGGTTATTACAATAGCCGCGTGTTTTATCAACTGCAACCAACTCACCCAAAGCCGACTCTTGTTGCCACTGTTGATGTGGGAGAGCCTGTTAAACTCGAAGGCACGGATATTAAACTGACGGGGGCAGCGACGACTGATCCCGAATTTCAGAAACTTGATAAAAAAGTGCCCCCAAAAGGCGCTATTTTAGAACATGAAGCCTACGATAATTATAAAAATTCGCTAGAAAAACTTGCACAGCAACGTGGTTATTTTGATGCCGACTTTCCTGTCCATCAGTTACAAGTGATGCCATCAACGAATCAAGGTTGGTGGTATATGGTATTTAATAGTGGCGAACGTTATCGCTATGGCAATATTTCCTTTAAGCACGCTCAAATTCGCGAAGATTATTTGCGTAATATCCTAAAAATCAAATCGGGCGATGAATATCTGATTAATGATATATCAACCATGACCAGTGATTATTCCTCCTCTGGCTGGTTTCAATCTGTCATGGTGAAACCAACCTTGCATGAAAAGAGCAAATTGGTCGATTTGGACGTGCTCATGTATCCCAAAAAGAAACACAGTATGGAACTTGGGGTGGGCTATTCTACGGATTTAGGTCCACATGCGAAAATTGGCTGGACGCGTCCATGGATTAATAGCCGCGGCCATAGCGTGCATTCCAATTTGTATATATCTTCGCCCAAACAAACCTTTGAAGCCAGCTACAAAATGCCGCTACTAGAAAACCCGTTGAATTATTATTACGAATACGCAGTGGGTTTTGAGAAAGAAAATAATACTGATATTGACACCGAGTCAACGGCAGCAACGGCAGCAGCATTGCGCTATTGGAATAATCCCACTGGTTGGCAATATTCTGTGGGTGTGCGAGCACGTTACGACAAATTTACCCAAGCAAATACCAGTGAGAAAACGTGGTTGCTCTACCCGACCACGACCATCAGTCGTTCACGTTTAAGCGGTGGTTCATTTCCTGATCGCGCCGATACGCTGAGCTTAACCGTCGATTTAGGGAATAAGATCTGGACATCAGATGTGAATTTCTATCGTGTTCGTGCTACCGCAGGTTGGATCAAACGATTTGCCCATAATCACCGTTTCTTAACGCGAGCGGAATTGGGCTATTTGCATACCAGTGAATTTAATCGCATCCCCCCTGCCTTGCGCTTTTTTGCTGGCGGCGATCGCAGCGTGCGTGGTTATGGTTATAAAAAAATCTCGCCAAAAGATAAAAATGGCAAGCTGCTGGGCGCTTCACGTTTAGCCACAGCGACTTTGGAATATCAGTATCAAGTGGTTGATGGCTGGTGGTGGGCAAGTTTCTTTGATGCAGGTCTTGCCGCCGATCAATACAAAACCGATGAATTACGTTATGGCGCTGGTATGGGGGTTCGTTGGGCATCGCCTGTGGGCGCAATTAAATTTGATATTGCCACCCCTGTGCGCGATAAAGATGACAGCAAAAATATTCAATTTTATATTGGCTTAGGCGCGGAATTATAGGATAAAACGATGACAATGAATAATCCAAACCAAACACAAAGTGCGGTCAAAAATGACAAAGTTTCCTCCGCGACAAAGCCAACTCAAAATAACAACAATAAAAAAAATAAGAAAATTTTTCGCCGCACTTTAGCGGTTATTGGCATATTTCTAGGCTCAACACTTGCTGGAACAGTAGGCATTATCAGCACGGAAAGCGGCACCAAATGGGCGCTAGGTTTAGTGGATGATATGGTTGACGGCTTGAGCATTGGTGAAGTGAGTGGCAAATTACAAAATGGTTTAACGCTAAAAGACGTGAAATTTGTTACCGATGGCGTGGATGTCAATGTAGCGAATGCGCACTTACAATTGGATTTTGGCTGCTTACTTCACCGTGAAATCTGTATCGAAGATGCCAGCATTAAGCGCACTTATGTTGCGGTAAACACCGCTTTGCTCCCCCCTTCACAAGAGCAGAAAGAAGAAAGTGGCCCGATGAAACGCATAAGCTTGCCGATTTCTGTTAAGGTGAAAAATATCGCTGTTGAAGAGACGCAAGTACAAACCGATCAGCAGCAATTGACGCTCGCTAAATTGCAAAGTGCGGTCAGTTTAAACAATAATTCTGGGCTGACATTAGCGCCTACGCTAATTGAGCATTTCCGCGTTGAAACTGCACTCAGCAAAGAGCAATTTGAACAGCAGCAAAAACAAGCAGCAGAGAAAGCGCAGTCCGTAACACCTATTGATTGGAATGCCCTTGAGCAAACTTTAACACCTGCGCTTTTGGGCAATCTTAAGGAAATTACCTTGCCATTTGATATGCACATAGAAGATCTGCAAATCAAAGAAATGCGCTATCAATCGGAAGTGGATAATAAAATCACACAACAGATCACGATCCCAGAGGCGCAACTGCAAGCCCATGTGAATGGCTATAATGCTGAATTGAAAACGATGGCCATCACCAGTTCGTTGGGCAATGTGAACGGCAATGGCACAATGCAACTTGATGGCGATATGCCGCTGAATATTCATCTTCAAACGGAGATTGCGCCAATAAAATCAGATAAGGATCTCTTATTCCCACGTACCACAGCGGATTTGGTTCTATCAGGTTCACTGAAAAATGTTGCCGCGCTAGAACTCAATACCAAAGGGGGAATTAATGCGAATTTGAAAGGGCAAGTGGAGCTCAACAAAGAAAAAACGCCCCTACAAATCAGCCTAACCAGCCAAGCGTTACAATATCCTTTTTCTGGCAATGATCCACTTAAAGTGAAAAATCTCAATTTGAACGTGACGGGCGATTTATTAGATTATCATGCCAGTTTACAAGCCCAAGCTGAAGGAATGGGCGTGCCGAAAAGCGAGCTAGATTTTTCCGCCGCGGGCAAACTCTACCAAGCCAATATTGAAAAACTTCATCTTCAAGCCTTAGACGGAAAAGCTGATGTGAGTGGCAACGCCAATTGGAAAGAGGGTATCAGCTGGCAAAGTGCGGTCAAATTAGACAAAATTAATCTCGGTGCTTTTGTGAAAGATTTCCCTGCTGTACTCTCGGGCAATTTGGCTTCAACGGGGGCGGTCAATCACGACGGCTGGTCGATTAACGTTCCTGAATTAGATATTAATGGTTCGGTAAGCCGACACCCACTCACCTTGAAAGGTGTGTTCACATCGAGCCGAACAGAACTGGTGAATGTGCCTAATTTATTGCTCACTTATGGCGAAAATAAAATCACCGCACAAGGTATATTAAGTGAGAAATCAGATTTTCATCTTGATGTCCAAGCCCCTAATTTACGCGGTTTATTACCAGATTTAACCGCATCTTTAAATGGCAAAGCCATACTAACAGGGAAAATCACTGAGCCGCATCTTGATTTAGATCTCAATGGCGGAAATATCCAATTCCAAGATCTCAAACTCAGCAAAATCAACGCCAAAGGCAAAATTGATTCTCTGCCATTGATACAAGGCAATTTGAACATCAATGCGGAAGGTTTCAAATATGCTGACAATGTGGAATTAAAATCTATCAGCTTAACAGCCAATGGCGATGAAAAAGCCCATAAATTACAGCTCCGCTCACAGGGTGAGCCTGTGGCTGCCAATCTTGATTTAGTGGGAAGTTTTGACCGCACTTCGCAAGTGTGGAACGGCACAATCAGCCAAACCAATATAAAATCACCAGTGGGCGAAATTAAAAATAATCAGTTTAGCGTGAGTTATGACAACAAAGCAGTGAACGCCAATATTTCCGCCCATTGTTGGAATAATCCAGATATTGAGCTTTGTTTTCCACAAGCCTTTAATGCGGGCAAGAGTGGTGAAATTCCGTTTAATCTGAAAAAATTAGATCTCAATTTAGTGAATAAGCTAGCGGAAAATGAGCTGTTAAAAGGGCAGCTCACAAGCCAAGGAAAGTTCGCGTGGTACACGGATAAACCCATAAAATTAGATCTACAAGTCAATGGCAAAAATATTAATTATGCGCAGAAAATAGATTATCGCACCTTTAAACTAGCCGTGCCGAGCCTAAACCTTAATGCACAAATTGCAGATAATAATCTCAATGCGAAGACGGATATTCGTATCCAAGATCAAGGCAATATCAATGCGGATGTAAAAATTACCGATCTTGCGAAAGCGCGTAAATTAGACGGCAAACTAAAAATTGCGGGATTAAATTTAAATGTTCTAAACCAACTGCTAACAAATAAAGAAAAAGTTTCAGCAGATGTGAATGCCAATCTCAATTTCGCAGGCAGTTTAAACGCGCTATTGATCAACGGTTCATTCAATATCAATCACACCAAAGCGGTAATTGGCGCGATGCCTTTTGATATTAATGACGGTGAGTTAGCCTTACAATTTCATGGCAACAGCTCTACCCTAAGAGGGCATATTACTACGCCTGAAAGCCGTTTAGATTTAGACGGCAACGCGAGTTGGAAAGATCTCAATGATTGGCGCACCCAAATACACGCCAAAGCCCATGAGTTCTATCTCAATATCCCATCAATGGCGAAACTCAAAGTTAGCCCTGATGTGAAAATGGAAGCCACGCCAACAGTCTTAGATTTAACTGGGGAAATTGATATTCCATGGGGGCGAATTGCCATAGAAAGTTTGCCTGAAAGTGCGGTGACCACAAGTAGCGATGAAGTGATTTTAGATGAAAAAACTGATCAGGCATTGCTGCCTTTAGCTACGAAAACACAAGACGGACAAATGATTCGATCCGATCTACAAATTCACATTGGCGATGATGTTACCGTCAATGCCTATGGGCTAAATAGCAATTTAGAAGGGCGATTGCTCGTGAAACAAGCAAAAGGGAAATTGGGCTTATTTGGCGGCATTGATTTAAAACATGGGCGCTATGCTTCATTCGGGCAAGATTTACTCATTCGCAAAGGGCAAATCAGCTTTTCGGGTATGCCATCAAACCCAATGCTCAATATTGAAGCCATCCGTAATCCAGAAGCAATGGAAGATAGCAACATTATTGCGGGCGTGAAAGTCATTGGTATTGCAGATGCCCCTGAAGTTACGGTATTCTCAGAGCCAAGTATGCCACAGGATCAAGCCTTGGCTTATCTGTTAACAGGTCGCTCCCTTGAAAATAGTGGCGAAGCGGGCTCGGGCGGTTCGATTGGCGCGGCATTGCTCGGAATGGGCTTAGCCAAAAGCGGCAAAGCAGTGGGGAAAATTGGCGAAGTCTTTGGTATTTCCGATCTCAATGTCGGCACTGCAGGCGTTGGCGACAGTTCCAAAGTGGTGGTCAGCGGCAATTTGACCAAAGATCTCCAAATTAAATACGGTGTTGGTTTATTTGATGGTTTAGCTGAGATCACACTGCGCTATCGCTTGTTGCCGCGTTTATTTTTACAATCAATTTCTAGCACAAATCAAACAGTTGATCTCATTTATCAATTTGAGTTTTAAATTTTAACTATTATGAATAACGAAAATTTAATCAAAAAAGCGACCGCACTTTCGCTTGAAAAAAATCCGAATATGCGTGAAATTGCTGCGATCGATCTTGGTTCAAACAGCTTTCACATGATTGTGGCGCGCATTGTCAACGGTTCGATCCAAATTCTCTCGCGCCTAAAACAAAAAGTGCAACTCGCCAAAGGTTTAGACGAAAATAATGTCTTAGACCAAGAAGCGATCACTCGTGGCGTGAATTGTCTGGCTTTATTTGGTGAACGCTTGCAAGGTTTCAACCCTGAAAATGTGAGCGTGGTCGGAACTTACACCCTAAGAAGTGCGGTCAATAATGATGAATTTTTGCGCCAAGCACAGCGAGTTTTCCCTTACCCCATTAATATTATTGCGGGCGAAACGGAAGCCAAAATGATCTACGCAGGCGTATCTCATACTCAACCTGAAAGCGGGCGAAAATTAGTTATTGATATTGGCGGCGGTTCCACCGAAATGATCATCGGCGACAATTTTGAACCGCTGATTGCCAACAGTCGAAATATGGGCTGTGTGAGTTTTGCCAAGCATTTTTTTGAGAATGGCGAAATTACTCCGCAGCGTTTTGAACAAGCTCGCCGCACTGCGTTATCGCACATTGCTGATTTGGCTGAACCCTATAAATCTCTCAACTGGCAACACGTTTTGGGTTCATCAGGCACCATTAAAACCGTGCATCAAGTGATCGCCGCCACCTTAGATCCAGACGGTATCATTACTGCGGGGCGCTTAGATTTTTTGATTGAACGCACGTTGAAATTCAGCCATTTTGATGAACTCAAAATTCCAGGGCTAAACGATGAACGCGCAGATGTGTTTGTGCCTGGGCTAGCAATTCTGAGCGCGGTATTTGATACCTTTGATATTGCTCAAATGCGTTATTCCGATGGAGCCTTGCGTGAAGGTGTGATGTATGATTTGGATAAAAATTTCCAAGTGATCAATATTCGTCAACGCACGGCTGAAGGGCTTGCCGAACAGTTTAATATTGATCGTCCGCAAGCAGAACGTGTGAGCAAAAGTGCGGTGCGTTTGGCGCAACAATTTCAAGATTGGCAAGCCAGTGAATTTGCCGAAGAAATGCAAGAAATTTTGCTTTGGGCGGCGTTATTGCACGAAGTGGGCATTGTCATCAATCACAAAAATTCACAAAAACACTCCGCCTATATTCTATCGAATATGGAATTGCCGGGTTTTGACAAAGAGCAACAACGTCTGCTCGCCACGCTAGTGCGCCATCAAATTCATCACTTTCATAATGATGAAATTGGACAATTTGCGCGTTACACGCCACAAGATGTGCTCACGCTGATCCGCTTGTTGCGTTTGGCAGTGCTGCTCAATAAACCGCGCCAAGCCACAGAAACTTGCGCTGAAATTTCGCTAAAAACTGACCGCACTTTGTGGCAGCTAAACTTTACGCATCATTATCTCGCCAACAATCCGTTGATTTTGAATGAATTACGCATGGAACAAAAAGCGCTGATTGAAATTGAGTTAGAACTGAATTTTACCTAGTCCAAACAACAATCACACAAAAAAGGCTTGCCAACGCAAGCCTTTCGTTCATTTAGACAATCAATGAGCTTCGTCCCAATTTTCGCCCACGCCCACATCAACGATCAATGGAACCGCAAGTTGAGCGGCGTTTTCCATTTTTTGTTTAATCAGCTGGCGATAAAATTCCACTTTTTCTGACCGCACTTCAAACACTAATTCATCGTGCACTTGCATAATCATGGAGATTTCATCGTTACCCGCGATTTCTTGATCAATGGCAATCATCGCTAATTTGATAATGTCGGCAGCCGTGCCTTGCATTGGCGCATTAATCGCCACTCGCTCCGCCCCTTTGCGGCGCATTGCGTTGCTGGAGTTAATTTCTGGCAAATACAAGCGGCGCCCGAATAAGGTTTCTACATAGCCTTGAGCTTTGGCTTTTTCTTGAATATCGTGCATAAAGCGTTGTACGTTTGGATAACGTTCAAAATAAAGATTCATATATTTTGTGGCATCGGCACGAGAAATTCCAAGCTGGCGAGACAAGCCAAAAGCCGACATACCATAAATCAAACCAAAGTTAATCGCTTTGGCACTGCGGCGTTGTTCGCTGCTGACTTCATCTAAGGCTAAGCCAAAAATCTCTGCCGCGGTGGCTCGGTGAATATCTTTGCCTTGCGCAAAGGCGGTGGTTAGCCCCTCATCGCCCGATAAATGCGCCATAATGCGTAATTCAATTTGTGAATAGTCCGCGGCAATAATGCTGTAACCCTCGCGGGCGATAAATGCCTGACGAATGCGGCGCCCTGTTTCGTTACGAATCGGGATATTTTGCAGGTTTGGATCGCTAGAAGATAAACGCCCTGTTGCGGTAACCGCCTGATGATAAGAGGTATGCACTCGCCCAGTTTTGGGGTTAATCATTTGTGGCAATTTGTCCGTGTAAGTGGATTTGAGCTTCGACAAACCACGATGTTCCACCAGCAATTTAGGCAATTCGTGATCCAAAGCCAATTCTTCCAGCACTTCTTCTTTCGTGGAAGGATCGCCCTTTGGTGTTTTTTGTAGCACAGGCAAAGCTAATTTATTAAACAGAATTTCTTGCAGCTGCTTTGGAGACGCAAGATTGAATTTTTCTCCTGCTAATTCATAAGCTTGTTGCTCAAGTGCGGTCAATCTGGCGCTAATTTCTTTCGATTGTTGCAACAATGCCTCAGCATTAATTAGCACGCCATTGCGTTCCACGCGCGCTAATACATTCACTAGTGGCAGCTCAATGTCATTAAATAATGTCACCAATTCTGGCGTCTGCGCTAATTCCGCCCACAGGGTTTGGTGCAGTTTCATTGTGATGTCCGCATCTTCTGCGGCATATTCAGCGGCTTTCGCCAATTCAATTTTGTCAAAGGTGAGCTGATTTTTACCTTTACCCGCCAATGCTTCAAATTCAATGGTTTTATGCCCAAGATAACGCGCCGACAAATCATCCATATTATGGCGACCCGTGCTATTTAGCACATAGCTTTCCAACATTGTGTCAAAGGCTAAACCCTGCACAAAAATGCCGTTATTGGCAAAAATCAGCTGATCATATTTGAAATTCTGCCCTATTTTTTGGATAGCAGGATCTTCTAAAAGTGGCTTTAATTGCGCAAGGCAATGGGCTTTATCTAATTGTTCGGGCAGCAATTCCCAATGGGGTTCCGCACTCGCAGTGGGTTCTGCAAATAAGTCTGCTTGCGCCGCGCCACTCTCATTCGCCACTTGATGTTGATGCGCCAATGGAATGTAGCAAGCTTCGCCATTTTCTAGCCCAAAAGAAATTCCCACAAGTTCCGCTTGCATTGCATCTAGCGCATTGGTTTCGGTATCTACCGCAACCAATTTTGCCTGCTGAATTTTTTTAATCCACGCGTCAAGCTGTGCCTGAGTGGTCACTGTTTCATACAAAGTGCGGTCAATTTTCGGGAAGTTTTTTGGCGCGCCTTCCGTTTTCGGGACAGACGGGGTCGCTTGATAATGATTCACTTTAACTGCTTGTTCCATCGGATTGGTGACGGAACTATTCCCAGCGAGCACTTCGTTTAGCCAACGCTTAAATTCATAACGCCCAAACAGCGTAGCGAGTTCATCATTATTTGCGTTGCCAATGGTCAATTCATCAATCGTCACATCCAAGGCAACATCCGTTTTGATTGTCGCCAGCACATAAGATAAATCCGCATCCGCTTTCGCCGCCAACAGTTTTTCGCCCAACTTTTTGGCACCACGAATCGGCAAATCCGCCACTTTTTCCAAATTTTCGTAGATCTCAGTCATTGAGCCAATGCCTTGCAATAAGCCCAAGGAGGTTTTCTCGCCAACGCCTGCCACGCCGGGAATATTGTCCGCACTGTCGCCCATTAAGGCGAGATAATCAATGATCAATTCAGGCGGAATGCCATATTTTTCAATCACGCCATCACGATCTAGCAAGCTGTTATTCATCGTATTAATCAGCATAATGTTATCATCGACCAACTGTGCCATATCTTTATCGCCAGTGGAAATCAGCACTTTTTTGCCTTGCGCCGATGCTTGCAACGCTAATGTACCAATCACGTCATCTGCCTCTACCCCCTCAATGGATAACAAGGGAATGCCTAAAGCGCGAATCATATTGTGTAAGGGCGCAATCTGCTGCCGTAAATCATCGGGCATCGGCGGACGGTGGGATTTATATTGCTCAAATAGCTCATCACGAAAGGTTTTGCCTTTTGCGTCAAATACCACGGCGATATGGCTTGGCTGAACTTGCGAGATCAAACTTTTTATCATATTCAGCACGCCATACATTGCCCCTGTTGGTTCACCTTGTGAATTTGTCAACGGCGGGAAAGCGTGGAAAGCGCGATATAAATAGGATGAACCGTCCACAAGAACGAGTGGGTTTGCAGCAATTTGAGCCATAATATTTCTCTATTCGATTAAAAGTGCGGTCGATTATAGCTTAATTTTACTTATAAATAAAAAAGCACGAACCGAAGTCCGTGCTTAAAAATAATCGAAAAATTGACCGCACTTTAAATCAACTGCCAGCTTTGATCCGTTGGGTTGATGATCAGTTGTTGTTGATGATGCACTTGCAATGTTGAACGATGTCCAACGCTGATGATAGTTGTTGTTGGCAGCTCTGCGCGCAATAAGCGATACATCGCGTCTTCCAAGCCTTCGTCCATACTTGCAGTGGCTTCATCTAAAAATGCTACCACGGGTTTATGCAACAGCAAACGTGCAAAGGATAAACGTTGTTGTTCCCCAAGAGAAAGCATGCGCATCCAGTCATTTTCTTGTTCTAATTTATCGGCAAGATGCCCTAACTGAACTTTTTGCATGGTTTGTGCCGCTGCAGCTAAATCCACATCAGCGGGCGCGACTTCGGGATAATACAAGGCATCAATTAAACGACCTTGTGGCAAATAAGGTTTTTGCGATAAAAATAAGGCATTATGTTGCGGGCAATATACTGTTCCTTCTGAAAACGACCACAACCCTGCGATGGTGCGCAATAAGGTGGTTTTGCCTGCGCCTGACGCGCCTTTGATTAATACCGTTGAGCCTTGAGGCAAGTTTAAATTCAGATCTTTTATCAGCGTTTCGCCTGTCGGTTTTTTCACGGAAAGTTGTTCAAAAATGACCGCACTTTCACTCGGTTTGATCGTAATATTAGCAGTTTGGGTTGCCTGATTAATCGCTGTGTGGAAGCCTGTTAAACGGTCTAAAACAGCGCGATAGCCAGTAAAATCATCATACACATTACGGAAATAAGACAAGGCAGACTGCACGCGTCCGAAAGATTGTGCCGTTTGAATTAAATCGCCTAATTGAATTTGCTTACTAAAATAGCGTGAGGCTTGGATAATAAACGGGAAGATCACCGAAATTTGCGTCATCATCACGTTAAATCCCGATAATTTCAATGTCATATACACCATCTTCCATACATTATCGATCACATGGTCGAATTGGCGAAATAGCACATTTTTTTCCATTTTTTCGCCACGGAAAAAGGCAATGCTTTCCGCATATTCTTTCACACGAATGAGAGAATAACGGTAGTTCGCATTTAAACGTTCATTTAAGAAATTTAATTTAATTAATGGGCGACCAATGCGGAAAGCAAAAATACTGGTGATCAGCACATAAATAAACACCAGAAAGACCATAGCGTGCGGCACAGTGACGCCTGCAATGGTCATAGGGCCCGCTAAATCCCATAAAATTTGGGTGAACGCTACAATGGATACCACCGATGAAATCACGCCTGTGGCAAAACCAATTGATGAGCTCACATAAGATTGCACATCTTGTTGAATACGTTGATCGGGGTTATCAAGCTGATTATACACATATTGCGATTTATAATAGGCTTGCTGCGCCATCCATTTTTCTACCATTTGCTCATTCAGCCACGTGCGCCATTGAATGATAAAACGCTGGGTTAAATAATAAGTCAGCAAAATATTGGCGATATGAATGGTGGCGAGCACTGAAAATACGACCATTTGCAACCAAAATACATTCGCGTCCATTTTTTGCAGGGCGTCATACATGGCTTTATACCAGTTGGAAAACAAAATATCCAAGCGGACAGAAAGCAAATTAAAGAACACGATCACCGTAAAATAAATCAGCGGTTTTAAACTGCGTTTGGGTGAAAGATAGTCTTTAGCCAGTAGCCAAAATTGGTGTCCCCAATGGGTGGTTTTCACTAATAGCCAGACCACCAATGAAAAAACAACCGCCGTGATACCAATAGCTTTTATTATCCATAAAAAAGAGTCTAATAATTCTTGAGAATAATTCATTAAATTTGCGAATAAGTTAAAAAACGAGCGGCTATTGTTGGGTAAAATGAATGATTGTGCAAGAAAAATGTGACTAAGTTTACACTTTTTGATCTTAATCATTGGCTGTTGAGCGCAGATTGCTATAATCAAAACAGTTTATTCTTAATCACCCAAGGTAGGTATTTATGTCAGATGTGGCAATCACAATGAGCCTGCTCGCACTCGTTGCTGTACTCGGGTTGTGGATCGGCCATTGGAAAATCAAAGGCGTAGGTCTTGGTATTGGTGGCGTGTTGTTTGGTGGGATTTTAGTTGCCCATTTCACCAATCAATATGGGCTCCAATTAGATGCGCATACGCTCCATTTCATTCAAGAATTCGGCTTGATTTTATTCGTTTATACCATCGGTATTCAAGTGGGGCCGGGGTTCTTTTCATCATTACGAAAATCAGGGTTAAAACTCAATGGTTTTGCTGCCTTGATCGTATTACTAGGTTCTATCATCGTTGCCCTATTACACAAATTTGCCGATGTGCCATTAGATATCATTTTAGGGATTTATTCAGGCGCGGTAACCAATACGCCTTCTCTTGGTGCAGGGCAACAAATTCTCGCCGAATTAGGAATGACAAATCTTACAGAAACCATGGGAATGTCCTATGCAATCGCTTATCCATTTGGTATTTGTGGCATTTTACTGAGTATGTGGTTGGTGCGCTTGTTCTTCCGAGTAAAAATTGACGATGAGGCGGTAAACTTTGATCGGGAAACAGGCAAAGATAAAGAAAGCCTAAAAAAAATCAATATCGTGGTGGCTAACCCAAATTTAGATGGATTGCCACTAAAAGAAATTCTCGGCTTTGAAGGCAGTAAAGATGTGGTCTGCACTCGTTTAAAACGTGGAGATGAAATTAGTGTTCCCCAAGCGGAAACTGAAATTCACCTAGAGGATCTGCTCCATTTAGTCGGCGATCCACAAAGTTTGTACAAATTACGCCTAATTGTTGGGAAAGAAGTTGAAATTGAAACCAATATCCTTAATACAGGGCATATTCGCTCTGAACGTGTGGTGGTAACAAATGAAAAAGTGCTCGGTAAAAAAATTCGCGCCCTTGCAATCCATCAAAAATATGGCGTGATGATCTCGCGCCTAAATCGTGCTGGGGTGGAATTGGTGCCTACCGCAAATTCAACCTTACAATTCGGCGACGTGTTACATATTGTCGGAAATGCCGATGTGATGGATCGCGTGATTTCCATTATCGGCAACGCACAATCAAAATTGCAACAAGTGCAAATGCTACCAGTGTTTATCGGGATTGGGCTTGGTGTTTTGTTAGGCTCTATTCCATTCCATGTTCCGGGCTTTCCCGTCGCATTAAAACTCGGCTTGGCGGGCGGTCCATTGGTGGTTGCGCTGATTTTGGCGCGTATTGGCTCTATCGGCAAACTCTATTGGTTTATGCCGCCAAGTGCCAACCTTGCTCTGCGTGAAATTGGCATCGTGCTTTTCCTTGCGGTGGTGGGGTTAAAATCAGGTGGCAACTTTGTCGATACCCTCGTCAATGGCGGTGGCGTGGAATGGATGGGTTACGGCGCACTTATCACCTTTTTGCCATTGATGATTGTTGGTGTGCTAGCCCGTTTCTATGCAAAAATGAACTATCTCAGCATTTGCGGCTTGCTCGCAGGCTCAATGACCGATCCACCCGCCCTAGCTTTTGCCAACGCAATTAAAGAAGAAAGTGGCGCTTCCGCTTTATCTTACGCAACGGTTTATCCATTGGTGATGTTTTTGCGGATTATCTCGCCACAATTACTCGCCATTTTGTT
This sequence comes from Alitibacter langaaensis DSM 22999, assembly GCF_003096995.1. Lineage (GTDB taxonomy): Bacteria > Pseudomonadota > Gammaproteobacteria > Enterobacterales > Pasteurellaceae > Exercitatus > Exercitatus langaaensis. Next base: position 28,651 of record NZ_QENU01000013.1, read on the forward strand.
GTGGACGATTGCTTAATCGCATATCGTCAAAAATCTTACGAAAAATTGACCGCACTTTTCCCCAATTAGGGCGCAAAGTGCGGTATAATTTTCGCTAATTTTTACCCTATTCTTAGAGAACTTTATGTCCCAACCGACTTTCGATGATTTTGATCTTGCCCCCGAATTGCTAAAGGCTTTAGCGAAAAAAGGCTATGACCGCCCCACAGCGATACAACAACAAGCGATCCCTGCCGCAATGGAGCAGCAAGATGTGCTAGGCTCTGCACCGACTGGCACAGGCAAAACCGCCGCCTTTTTGCTTCCCGCTATCCAGCATTTATTGGATTATCCACGCCGTAAACCAGGTGCGCCACGCATTCTTGTCTTAACGCCAACCCGCGAACTGGCGATGCAAGTGGCAGAACAGGCTGAAGAATTTGCGCAATTTACCAAACTCAGCATTGCCACCATCACAGGCGGCGTGGCGTATCAAAATCACGGTGAAATTTTTAACAAAAACCAAGATATGGTGGTCGCCACACCGGGGCGTTTGTTGCAATACATCAAAGAAGAAAACTTTGATTGCCGTTCCGTAGAAATTCTGATTTTTGATGAAGCCGATCGCATGTTGCAAATGGGTTTTGGGCAAGATGCCGAGAAAATTTCCGTGGAAACACGCTGGCGCCAACAAACTATGTTGTTCTCCGCCACCTTGGAAGGCGAGTTACTCACCGATTTTGCCAATCGTATTTTAGAAAATCCCGTTAAGATTGATGCCGAGCCAAGTCGCCGTGAGCGCAAGAAAATCAACCAATGGTATTATCATGCGGACAGCGTAGAGCATAAAACCAAATTGCTTGCCCGTTTTATTGTCGATGAACAAATCAGCAAAGGGATCGTGTTTGTGCGCCGCCGTGAAGATGTGCGCGAATTATCAGAAACCTTACGCAAACGCGGGATCCGTTCCACTTATCTTGAAGGGGAAATGGCGCAAACACAGCGAAACAATGCCATTGATAAACTCAAAAATGGCATTGTGACCGTGTTAGTGGCAACGGACGTAGCTGCCCGTGGTATTGATATTGAAGATGTGAGCCATGTCATGAATTTTGATTTGCCTTACAGCGCAGATACCTATTTGCACCGCATTGGTCGCACAGCACGAGCGGGCAAAAAGGGAACGGCGGTGTCTTTTGTGGAAGGGCATGATTATCGCTTATTAGGGAAAATCAAACGTTACACTGAAGAATTGCTGAAACCTCGTGTCATCGAAGGCTTAGAGCCTCGCACGAGTCCGCCTAAAGACGGTGAAGTAAAAACGATCTCGAAAAAAGCTAAAGCGCGTAGAAAAGAAAAATTAGCCGAGAAGAAAAAAGCGGAGCAAAAGAAAAAAACGAAGTTGCGCCATAAAGATACAAAAAACATTGGCAAACGCCGCAAAGCCACAAGTGCGGTGGAAAATCTGTAAATTTCGACCGCACTTAGCTAAGCTTGAGCACATTTAAACAGGCTAAACAAAAAGCCGCAAAGCGGCTTAGTTCAATTAACCCCATGCGATTGGCATGGGGTTTTGTCATAAAAGTGCGGTCAGAAATTACAATTTTTCGACCAATTGCACTGCCGCGCCGATATAGGTCACAGGCGTTAATTGTTGAAGGCGCGCTTTTTCTTCGGCTGGAATGTCGAGTTTTTCCACAAATTCACGCATAGCCTGCTCATCCACACGTTTGCCACGGGTTAACTCTTTCAGTTTTTCGTATGGTTTTTCAATGCCATAACGGCGCATTACTGTTTGGATAGGTTCGGCTAACACTTCCCAGTTTTGGTTTAGCTCATCGCGTAAATGTTGTTCATTCACTTCTAATTTGCTGATACCTTTACGCGTTGCCGCATAAGCGATCAAGCAATAGCCTAGCCCCACGCCTAAATTACGCAACACAGTGGAATCCGTTAAATCACGTTGCCAACGAGAAACAGGTAATTTTTGCCCTAAATGCGCCATAACAGCATTAGCAAGCCCCAAGTTACCTTCTGAATTTTCAAAATCGATTGGGTTCACTTTGTGCGGCATTGTTGATGAACCAATTTCGCCCGCAATAGTGCGTTGTTTGAAGTGATTTAACGCAATGTAGCCCCATAAATCACGGTCGAAATCGATAATAATGGTGTTGAAACGTGCGACACAATCAAAGAATTCAGCGATGTAATCATGGGGTTCAATTTGTGTTGTGTACGGGTTCCAAGTTACCCCTAATGAGCTCACAAATTCTTCACTAAATTGGTGCCAGTTGATTTCAGGATAAGCGCTCAAATGTGCGTTGTAATTCCCTACCGCGCCATTGATTTTTCCTAACACTTCAATTTGTTGCAATTGTTTATACTGGCGGCGTAGGCGATATACCACGTTTGCCATTTCTTTGCCCACCGTTGACGGCGAAGCAGGCTGACCGTGGGTGCGTGATAATAATGGGATATTTTTATATTCATTCGCAAGGCGTGTAATTTCATCAATCAAACGTTGCCATTCAGGCAAAATCACCTCTTCACGGGCGGTTTTCAACATTAAAGCGTGTGAAAGATTGTTGATATCTTCCGAAGTGCAAGCAAAGTGGATAAATTCACTGACGGCGGCTAATTCTGGAAGTGCGGTGGATTTTTCTTTTAAAAAGTACTCTACCGCTTTCACATCGTGGTTTGTGGTGCGCTCAATTTCTTTAATTCGTTGTGCATCTTCAATGCTGAAATTAGCTACGAGCTGATTTAAATATTCATTCGCCTGTGCTGATAATGCCGCCACTTCTTTGATCTCTGCCGTTGCGGCGAGTTTTTGTAACCAGCGAACTTCCACCGTAACACGGAATTTTAATAAACCGTATTCACTGAAAATGCCACGAAGTGCGGTTGCTTTATCTTGATAACGTCCATCAATGGGGGAAATTGCTGTTAACGCATTGAGTTGCATAGGATTTACTCCGATTAAAGTGAATTGTAAAGATGTTGTGCCGCATTCAAAATCTTACGGCGCGAAAAAAGGATTTGCCATTTAGTCCCGCCCACTTGCTGCCATAACAAAGCAGAACGAATTCCTGCGAGCAAGCAAGCACGAACACGATTTTGGATATTTTCTTGTGATAGATAAAGCGGTTTGCCTTGCACCAATAAACGCTTGCCTAAAGGGCTAACGAGATCCGTGTACATTGCGGCGATAATGGCGATGATTTCATCATCAAATAGATCGTGGAATTCAAGCTGAGTCGGTAAATATTGAATACGGCGTGCTAATTCGCTCTTCGCTTCGGGATTTTTCGCTAGTTTGCCAGCAAGTGCCAACAATCCTAACCAATAACGTGCCAGCTCAACATTTTTTCCCTCAAGCTGTTCAAGCAAGGTGGCTAAACCGAGTTTTAAATTTCCAGCATCGCCCCCATAAACAGCAATCGCACTCTCTGGGTGCGTTTGTAATAAACTGGATAGCGAAGTTTCAAAAGCATCTAAATCCGCCTGCCCATTATGTGCCAATTGCTGCACTAATTTTGCAGATTGACACACCCCTGCAAGGGATAACACAATTTGATCGTAATCGTTTGCCATATTCTATTTATCTGGTTTCAAGTGCGGTGAATTTTAGCATAGTTTTAATTAAAATTCTTAGAAAAATAATTCAGTTGGGTCTGTAATGTCCAACCCGTGCGCTGCCAAAATTCTGTCGCGCCTGCGTTATGTTTAAAGGCTAATAATCGCCCTTTCGTCACGCCTTTGCTATGCAACGCGGTTTCTAAAACGCGCAATAAGGCACGCGCAATGCCTTTGCCTTGAAATTCTGGCTTGACCGCCGCGTGGTAAATCGTGGCACGGCGACCGTCAAAACCACACATAATCACGCCGACAATTTGCTCATCGGCTATCGCGATATAATTCAAATTGGGATTGAAAGCCAAAAAATCGCTTATCGCCTGCGCACTATCGTCTAACGGATTTAATTCCACGCCCGCCATCGACTGCCACAGGGCATACACTTCATCATAATGATGGGGCAACATTGGTTGGATCTGAAACATCGTTTTCTCTCTAAATTTCTTCAATATCAATCACTTGTATATTTTCTGTATCGACAAATTGGAAACGTACATTAAATTCGTACAAATGTACGCCATAAACCCGCGCTGAAATTTTGCCTTGCTGATAGGCGGGGCGCGGATCTTGTTGCAACACTTCACAAATAAAGCGTTGAAAGTGCGGTAGAAATTCTTCAATTTTTTTGACCGCACTTTGCGCTTTTGGGCTAAAGCCCACTTTCAAATGTGAGGAAGGCTTATCCTGAGCAAAACCAGACTGGGCTGAAGGTTCGCTATCCGCATAGGCGAGATAAGGTTTTATATCAAAAATCGGTGTGCCATCAACCAAATCAACAGAGCCTAAATGCAATAACACTTTCCCCTGTGAACATTCCACTTTTTTTAATTCAACTTTAGACAATCCTAGCGGATTTGGGCGATGTGTCGCACGAGAAGCAAATACCCCAACGCGCTGATTTCCGCCTAAACGCGGCGGACGAACGGTCGGCTGCCATTTTCCCGTTGGGATTTGATCGAACTGAAAAATTAACCATAAATGGGAAAATTGCTCTAATCCTCGCACCGCTTCAGCAACATTATAAGGCGCAAGCAATTCCACAATGCCTGTGCCATCTTGAACTAAATTCGCTTGGCGTGGCACGGAAAATTTTTCTTTATAAGGAGTGTGAATAATTGCAATGGGGGTTAGGCTCAAATCAGACATTGTATTTTTTCTATGTTAAAATTCGTGCTTTAATCATACCCGAAACCGCTCTTGAGTGCGCTGACAAATCGCAAAGATTTTGTACGTTGCGTTGAGTAAAGAGTATCGGGTGGAAAATCATCACAATAATTTCTAATATATCTTGAAAATTTATGGCTAATCCAACTTTTAAAGCGTGGTTTTCAACCGCTCGTCCCAAAACCTTGCCATTGGCAGTCGCGATTATTTTAACGGGCTCTGCGCTTGCCCAATGGAACGGTAAATTTAACGCCGCGATCACGGTATTATGTTTGCTCACCGCCACGCTATTACAAATTCTCTCTAATTTTGCCAATGATTATGGCGACCATCAAAAAGGCTCTGATACCGCCGAACGCATTGGCCCGTTGCGTGGAATCCAGCAAGGCGATTTAACCTTTGCGCAATTGCGAAAAGGGTTAATTACGGCCGTTATCGCCAGTTTTCTATCTGGTGCATCGCTCATTGCCTTGGCATACGAAAACGTCAATGATCTGATCGCTTTCGGCATATTAGGCGTATTGGCGATTTTGGCGGCAATCACTTATACCGTGGGGAAAAAACCTTATGGCTATCTCGGGCTTGGCGATATTTCCGTCTTTCTGTTTTTTGGCTTGCTGGCGGTTTGTGGCACTTATTATCTGCAAACGCACAGTCTGAGTGCGGATATTTTCCTGCCTGCCGCGGCTTGCGGTTTTCTTTCTACGGCTGTTTTAAATATCAATAACTTACGCGATATTGAACAAGACAAGAAAGCAGGAAAAAACACATTAATCGTGCGCATTGGTGCGGAAAATGGACGCAAATATCATTGCATTTTATTAGCAAGTGCGGTCATTTGTTACGCTATTTTTGCGATTCAGTACAAACCACAACTGCTGTTCATCATCGCTTTAATCGCCGTGCTATTAGCCAAACATGCCCATTTTGTTTATGTGCATAAAGATCCCATCGCATTGCGCCCGATGCTCGGCAAGATGTCGATGCTCGCACTTTTCAGCACCGCCTTATTTAGTTTAGGCTTGCTAATACTGGCATAACAGGACTATACTAACCTTAGTCAAATTAACAAAAGGACTTTCCTATGCGTATTGATACATCTGAACTCTGTGACATTTATCTCGACCAAGTGGATGTGGTGGAGCCTATTTTTTCCAGCTTTGGTGGTATTAGCACTTTTCATGGCAAAGTGGCCACCGTTAAATGCTTTGAAAACAATGGCTTAATTGAAGAAATCCTTAGTGAAGATGGCACAGGACGCGTACTTGTTGTCGATGGCGGCGGCGCAGTTCGCCGCGCATTAATTGATGCAGATTTAGCACAACTTGCCGCTGACAATCATTGGGAAGGCATTATTGTTTTCGGCGCCATCCGCCAAATTGCCGATCTAGAAAATATTGATATTGGCATCCAAGCTCTTGCCCCAATTCCTGTGGGTGCCGATGAATCAACACAAGGCGAAAGTGATGTCCCCGTTAATTTCGGCGGCGTCACCTTCTTCCCAGAAGATTATATTTACGCAGATTTAACCGGCATTATTCTTTCTCAAGAAGCCTTGGATCTTGATGAATTAAATGAAGAATAAATAATTTCATAACATAAAAAGTGCGGTCAAAAAATATAAAGAATTTTGACCGCACTTTTTTGTTTTTACTAACAGAATTTATCTCTCCTGATTTTTCTTCATTAAATCAATAAAACCAGAGGATTTGCACTTCCAATTGAGCTCATAACAAAATTAACGACAGCACATATACTGTCAACATTCCTACAATCCCCATAATAAAGGTCATTGTAGTTTGTGTACGATAACCTTGTTGCGCTGTCATTTTGGTAAAGTTTGTTACTACCCAGAAATAGCTGTCATTAGCATGTGAAACACACATTGCACCAGCAGAGATTGCCATTACAACCAATGCAGCAGCAATCTCACTGGTAAAACCTAGCACAGCCATCAAACTTTCTTCACTAGTAAACATCCCCATAATTGAAGCGGTGGTGATAATCGCTACAGTAGAGCTACCTTGTGCCGTTTTCAAAATCGCTGAAATTACGAATGGGAAGAAAATACCGGCCACACTGATCACTTGTGCATTTTGTTTTATAAACTCTACAAAATCCGCTTCTGTAATCACTTTTCCCAATACGCCACCCGCAGCAGTAATAAAGAGAATTGGGCCTACAATTTTTAAAGTTTCATTAGTTAAATCATTAAATTCAGCTAATTTATTGGTATTCGCAAGCAATAAGATTGCAAAAAATACACCAATTGCCAATGCTATAATTGGGTTACCTAAAAATTGAATCACCACGCCGAGCGTTCCATCAATTCCGATAATTTTAGCAATAGACCCTAATGCCATAAATACGATCGGCATTAAAATCGGCGCAAGGCTTAAAAAGCCACTAGGTAATTGACCGTAATGCTGAATTAATTCGTCATAACCTTGTGCAATCACTGCATCAGCATCGCCTTCATCAATTTCTACACGTTTACCAATATATTTCGCAAAGAAATAGGTTGCGGTTAAAACAGGAATAGACACAATCGTTCCCATAATAATCACGAGTAATAAATTGTTGCCAACGCCAACCGCCCCAGCTGCGGCAATTGGCCCCGGTGTTGGAGGAATAAAGACATGTGCGGCATACAACCCACCACTTAAACCAACAGCCATACCAACAGGATTTGCTGCAATTTTACGACGTAATGCTTCGCGAATTGGATTCAATACTACAAAACCGCTATCACAAAATACGGGAATACCAACTACCCAACCCATAATCAACATTGCAAGTTCAGGGCGTTTTTTGCCGACTGCTTTTACCACAATATCAGCCAGTTTAAATGCCGCACCTGTTTTTTCCAAAACCGTACCAATAATTGCACCGAAAATAATCACAATCCCGATACTTTTAAAAGTACTACTGAATCCATCACCAATGATTCCTGGAATTCTAGCTAAATCAATGCCAGCGATTAAGGCTAAAGCAAGGGAAATTGACATTAAAGCAAGGAAAGGATGAACTTTTAGTTTGGCGATCATCCATATCATGATGATAATCGCGATCACAAAACTAATAATCAAAGACATACCGCTCATAATAAACTCCTTTTTGAAGAGAATCTAAGCGAATCTTAGCAGAGATTATCAGAGAAAAATCTGAAGCTGATCACAAATCATACAAAAGTGCGGTCAGATTTTTCAGAAAAATAATAAACAGTTAGCCAAACTCTTGATTATATTATTGAATAAAAAAACAAAAGGCTCGGAATTATCCGAGCCTTTTTGTGCGCTAATTCTAAATTATGCGCCAAGACGTTCTTTGATACGTGCAGATTTACCTGAACGTTCACGTAAGTAGTAAAGTTTCGCTTTACGAACTGCACCTTTACGTTTTACTGCGATGCTGTCAATTGCTGGTGAGTGAGTTTGGAATACACGCTCAACACCAGTACCGTTAGACACTTTACGCAATGTGAATGCGCTGTGTAAACCACGGTTACGGATTGCGATAACGACGCCTTCAAATGCTTGTAAACGTCTTTTAGAACCTTCTACTACCCATACTTTAACTTCTAATGTGTCACCTGGGCGGAAGCTAGGTACGTTTTGTTTTAATTGTTCATCTTCGAGTTGTTTAATGATGTTGCTCATTTTTAAACCTTCATAAATTAACTAGTATTAACTGATTATGCTGTTTCAGATTTTATCTGGGCGAGCATTTTCCTTTGTTCGTCAGTCAGAGCTAGTTCTTCCAGTAGCTCAGGGCGTCGTAACCACGTTCGTTGTAGCGATTGTTTTAATCGCCATTTACGAATTTCTTCGTGATTGCCCGACATCAGCACAGGAGGTACAGCCAAACCGTCTAACACTTCAGGGCGGGTATAATGCGGGCAATCTAATAATCCCTCGGCAAAAGAATCTTCTTCTGCGGAGGCTTGCTTGCCTAACACGCCAGGGATAAAACGTGCAACAGCATCAATTAATGTCATTGCAGGCAATTCCCCACCCGTTAGAACGTAATCCCCAATTGACCATTCTTCATCAATTTCAGTTTGAATCAATCGTTCATCAATGCCTTCGTAACGCCCACACACTAAAATCATTTTGTCATTTAGTGCCAGCTCTTTTACACCAGCTTGTTCTAGCTTACGTCCCTGCGGCGAAAGATAAATGACTTTCGCCCCCTCTCCTATTTCCGCTTTGGCATGAGAAATGGCATCACGCAAAGGTTGCACCATCATCAGCATACCTGGGCCACCGCCATAAGGGCGGTCATCTACGGTTTTATGTTTATCGTGAGTATAATCACGCGGATTATAACAACACACATCAAGGAGATGTTGTTTAACAGCTCGTCCTGTAACCCCAAATTCGGTGATTGCTTTAAACATTTCAGGAAACAGGGTGACGATCCCTAACTTCATAATTTTAAATCCAAAATGTTAAGACCAAAGCGCAACCGCATACCTGAGATTAGAAACCAGCGTCCCAATCCACTTCAATCGTCTTTGTGGTGAGATCTACTCTTTTAACTACTTGTTCGTACAAGAACGGAATTAAACGTTCTTGTTTGCCAAAAGCATCTTTCGCGTTTGCACGCACGACTAACACATCATTAGATCCCGTTTCCATCATTTCTGCAACTGTCCCCATGGTATAACCTTGTAAGTTCACCACTTGGCAGCCAATTAAATCATGCCAATAATAATCGCCCTCTTCCAATTCAGGAAAAACGGACAAATCCACGCCAATTTCAACATTCGCAAGGGTTTGTGCCAATTCGCGATCATTAACATTTTTCAACTTGACGATCAGTTCGTGATTATGATGTTTCCAACTTTCTAATTCTGTGGGCTGCCATTGTCCTTTAATTTTTAAGAACCATGGCTGATAATCAAAAATGCTTTCCGCGTATTCTGTTGATGAATAAATACGCAACCAACCACGAATACCATATGTGGAGCCTAATTTTCCGACTACTTCAATGCGTTGTTGTTCCATATTATTCACCTATAAATCGTTTAAATTAGGGAAATTATGCTTTTTGTGCTTCTTTCACTAATGTTGAAACGCGATCTGATAAAGATGCGCCTTGACCAACCCAGTGGTTAACGCGTTCTAAATTGATGCGTAAACGCTCAGCATTACCTGCTGCTAATGGGTTGAAAAAGCCAACGCGTTCGATGAAACGACCGTCACGTGGTGCACGGCTGTCAGCAACAACGATTTGATAGAATGGGCGTTTTTTAGCTCCGCCACGAGATAAACGAATGGTTACCATAACCTTCCTCTAAGTATTTAATAATAAAAGAAAACCTGCATTATCGGTGCAGGAATGCTTACTTTTTTCTCTGTATATATAGACAAAAAGCCCGAGAATTATACATTTATCGGGCTAAAAATCAAGTTTTATCTGTTGGTTTAAGCGAGCAGACCGCAAACAAAGTGCGGTCAAATTTCACCTAATTTTTTAATAAAAAAACGGTATTGCGCTTGTTGAACATTTCATCACGGCAAACGCATTATTCATCGTTTTTATGGATTTCCGCCACCCCATTTTCTGCTCGGATAATCCCGTTTTTCATGGCATTTTCTAGCAAGCGATCATTTTCGGGCAATGATGCACGTTCGGCTTCATTGTGCCACAAATGATAAGCAATGGCAGCGAATTTAATGGTTGCAATTTTGCCACCATTATTGAAAAAGCGCGCCACAAATTCGCTGTCTTCCCTGCCCCAGCCGACAAATGCATTATTAAAACCGTTAATCGCTAAAGCATCTTCACGGAAAAATGCCATATTGCAGCCACGGATATTTTTGTAGGCATAACGTTTTTCTTTGTTCAACAAGAAATGGGCAAGAAGCGGACAATGAATAGCCGAAAAACGTTTTTCAAAGCGTTTTTCCAAGCCTTTTTCATACCATTTCAATGGGCGATAACGATCAAGTGCGGTCAATAATTCCGCAGTTTTTTGTTCTGGCAACACAATGCGCCCACCTTGAATATAAACGCCACGTTTCGCCGCTTTTTTGTGATCCGCAATAAATTCAGGGTGCATGACCATATCGCCGTCAATAATCACAATATAATCACTGGTCGCCATAGCCAACGCACGATTACGGGATTCCGCTAAACGAAAGCCGTCATCAGGTTGCCATGCGTGTTTTACTGGCACGGGGCAACGTGCGCTAAAGGCGTCAATCACCGCTTTGGTTTCATCGGTTGAGCCGTCATCTGCCACAATCACTTCATCTGGTAATACACGCTGTGCAAGCACTGAATTCAACACCAATTGCAAGGCATCAGGGCGATTGTATGTGGTGATAATTAATGAAGTGGTTAGCGCTTGGTTTGCCTCGGCTAATTTTACATATTTATAATAAGCGCCACTGGCATTGGCGAAACTAATCACAAAACCATCCGTCCCCGAGAGAAATCCACGTTTTAGAATATAATTTTTGAAAAATGCCGAGATACCATGCCCAATGGCAGCGCCAATAGACGCCCGTTTACGGAATTTTTGTTGCTCGGCAAACAGGCTGGTGTATTGCTGCATTTTATTGATTAAACCGACCGCACTATCGAAGGAATAATGATTAAACGTGTGCGTCAATTTCACTAATTCCACATGTTTGGGCATTTCCAAGCCTTCATGCACTTGTTTATCATTAAAATTCACTTGTGTGCGATGATATAAACGTTTCACATAATCTGGATACCAACCACAGGTTTTAATCGGCTTGCCACGATAATGATTAATGCGCGAAATCGCATACACTTTGTTAATATCAGCAAAATCTAACTGGCTGATTTCTTCCACCAAATCAGCGGGAAACACTTCATCGCTGTCGATATTAATAATCCAATCATTGCGCGCAAAGCTCGCCGCTAAATTTTTCATCGGCCCGAAGCCATTAAATTCATGAAAATGAATGCGGACATTCTCAAATTGCTCGGCAATCGCCAACGTGCTATCCGTTGAGCCATTGTCTAATAAAATAATTTCATCGAACCTATCCAACGTGGCTAATACTTTGTGCAGATATTTTTCTGCATTTTTCACTAACATGGTGACAGAAACAGGAATTTTGCTCATAATTTTCTCTATAAAGTGCGGTCACAAAATCAGCTTTTGTGAATGAATTGTGGTGCTTTTGACAACATAAATTTACGCTATTCTAACCGCACTTTCTAGCAAAACCAACTAATTGGCATTATAATCCGCCCATTGAATGCAGATTTTGTTACAAGGGGAATCTCAATGAAAATAACAAATAAACTGACCGCACTTTTGTTTGTTGCGCTGCTAGTGGGCTGTGTGTCTAGCGCAGAAGTGAACCAACAAGCGGAAAACAACTACGCCACCATGGTGAAAAAGGCGCAAGATAGCCATCTGATTGACAATAGTTCGCCTACCGCGAAACGTATTCAAAACGTCTTCCGCATTATGGTGCCTTATGCGGATAAAGAAAACCAAACAGGGCAAAAATTCAATTGGCGTTTAACCGTGGTCAAAAGCCAAGAACTCAATGCGTGGGCAATGGCTGGCGGAAAAATGATGTTCTACACAGGTTTAGTGGATAAATTACACTTAACCGATGATGAAATTGCGGTAGTCATGGGGCATGAAATGGCGCATGCGTTGCAAGAACACAGCAAATCGGCACAAAACTTAGGCACGATGACCACGATTATTGGCGGAATTGCCGATGTGGCGGCATCAGTTGCATTGGGGGCTGACACAGGGGGCTTATTCCGCACTGGTATGGCGCTCGGCGTGGATATGCCTTATAGCCGCGGCAATGAAACAGAAGCCGACGAAGTGGGTTTAATACTGATGGCAAAAGCAGGATTCAACCCGCAAGCTGCGCCTAATTTATGGAAAAAAATGCAAGCTGCGTCAGGTTCTGGCGGTGGCGGTTTACTCTCCACTCACCCAAGTGATGAATCACGCCAAGCCAATTTACAACGCTTATTGCCGGAAGCAATGAAATATTACAAACCAAGAAAAGCATAATTTACCGCTTAAAAGGAAGAACAATATTGTTCTTCTTTTTATTTTCCCATTTATTGTTTGCCCACGGATAAAAAAAATAGTGTAGAATTTTATCACATTGCGCTATTTAGGAATTTATTATGAAAAAAATCATTTCTCTTTCAATTTTGACCGCACTTTTGAGCCTATTAACCGCTTGTGGCGTCAAAGGCCCTCTTTATTTCCCAGCAGAAGAGCCACAGCAAAACCAACAATCTCAGCAACCAATACAAAATCAACAAACGCAAAATCAAACACAGCAAAAATAGGATTTACCCATGGATTTCTTCCACTATCAAAACGACAAGCTCTATGTTGAAGACTTGCCCGTCAGCCAAATTGCACAACAATTCGGCACCCCACTTTATATTTATTCGCGCGCAACCTTAGAACGCCACTGGCACGCCTTCGACAACGCCTTTGGGGAACATCCGCATTTGATTTGCTTCGCGGTGAAATCCAATCCTAACATTGCCATTTTGCAAACGATGGCGAAATTAGGCTCGGGCTTTGACATTGTGTCGCAAGGCGAACTTGAACGCGTATTGACCGCAGGTGGCGATGCATCTAAAGTGGTTTTTTCTGGTGTCGCAAAAACCGAAAAAGAAATTGCTCGCGCCTTAGAAGTCGGGATTCGTTGCTTTAATGTAGAAAGCATTCCTGAATTACACCGCATTAATGATGTGGCGGGGCAATTAGGCAAAATCGCGCCGATTTCATTGCGCGTCAATCCCGATGTGGACGCCAAAACCCACCCTTACATTTCCACTGGTTTAAAAGAAAATAAATTCGGCGTGAGTGTAGAACAAGCGCGCGAAGTCTATCGTTTAGCCGCTAGTCTCGCCAACGTAAAAGTTGTGGGAATGGACTGTCATATCGGTTCGCAACTTACTGAATTACAACCGTTTTTAGATGCCACCGATCGTTTAATTCGCTTAATGGAACAGCTCAAAGAAGACGGCATTCACTTGCACCACTTAGATTTGGGCGGCGGCTTAGGCGTCACTTATACCGATGAAACACCACCGCATCCAACAGAATATACCAAAGCTCTATTAGCAAAATTAAAACACTACGATCTCGAAATTATTCTCGAACCTGGGCGCGCAATTTCCGCCAATTCGGGGATTTTAGTGACAAAAGTGGAATACATAAAAACCAATGAAAGCCGTAATTTTGCGATTGTTGACGCGGGAATGAACGATATGATTCGCCCCGCGCTTTACGAAGCCTATATGAATATTGTCGAAATTGACCACACTTTAGCACGCGAAAAAGCCGTCTATGATGTGGTCGGCCCAATTTGTGAAACCTCTGATTTCTTAGGTAAACAGCGTGAACTCGCCATAGCCGCAGGGGATTACATCGCCCAACGCTCTGCTGGTGCTTATGGCGCAAGCATGAGCTCAAATTACAACTCACGCCCACGCACAGCGGAAGTGATGGTGGATGGCGATCAAGCTTATCTAATCCGCCAACGTGAAAGTTATGAAAACTTATGGCAACTCGAACATCTCTTACCTTAGAAGGAAAAAATATGAAACTCTACTACTTAAAAGGCGCTTGCTCACTTGTGCCACACATTGCTCTTGAATGGGTTGGCAAACCTTATGCCGCCATTGAAGCAACGCATGAAGAGATTAAATCGCCAGAATACCTAGCCTTAAACCCGCTCGGCGCTGTGCCGTTATTAGTGGATGGCGATTTTGCGTTATCCCAAAATGTCGCGATTTTAAGTTATTTAGACAGCTTAAACCCTGAGACAAAATTATTCGGCAGCAAAACCGTTCAAGACAAAGCAAAAGCGATGAAATGGCTGGCATTTTGTAATTCTGATTTACACACGGCTTTCGGACCACTTTTCCATTCACCCGCTTATTTGGAAGGCAATGAAGAGCTAAAAAACACCATTCGCCAAGAGGCTGCTAAACGAGTATTAACCTTGCTTGCTGTCGCCAACGAATACCTAAGCCAGCACCTTTACTTAGGCGAACAGCTCTCTGTGGCAGATGCCTATTTATATGTAGAATTGCGCTGGTGTAAAGCCATCGGCTTAGACTACAGCCCATTAGTTCACCTAGAGCCTTTCTATCAACGTGTAGGCGAAAACCCTGGTGTGAAAGCCGCATTGGCAAAACAAGGCTTGCCAGCATAAATTAACAAAAAACAGACCGCACTTTTATGCGGTCTGTTATTTTTCTTGATCTAAATACTTGCCCGTAAACCCTACGAACACAATAATACAAACCTTACTCAAACCACACTAAACTTGCCATTCGCCCTGTTTTGCCTTCTCTGCGATAGGAAAAGAAGTGATCTTTTTCGCTATAAGTGCAATGTTCGCCACCGCTGATTTTTGTGATTCCCAAGGCATTTAGGCGTTGTGTAGCCAGTTGGTAAAGATTACCTAAATATTTGCCTTGTGCATTTGGGTCTGCAATAAATGCCTGTTTAGCGAGCGGATCTTTCGCCACAAACTGCGCCACGACGTCTTCCCCCACTTGGAATGCCGTTGAGCCAATCGCGGCGCCAAACCATGCGATGATTTCATAGCGGGGGCATTGAAATTTTTCCACCGTGGCTTTCAATACCCCATCGCAAAGCCCACGCCAGCCTGCATGCGCTGCCGCTACTTCATTGCCTTGTGTTGAGCTAAATAATACGGGCAGGCAATCCGCCGTCATCACTAAACAAACTTGATTGGGTTGGTTGGAATAGCAAGCATCTGCATTGAAATCTTCGCCCGAATAAGGCAAGGACAGCACCCTTGTGCTATGAATTTGATTGAGAAACAAAGGATATTGTGGCAACGCAAATTTTTCCACCAACAAATCTCGATTTTGTTTAACCGCACTTATGTCATCATCAACGTGCGCGCCCAGATTAAAGCTATCAAAAGGCGCAACACTCACGCCGCCAAGACGCGTTGTCATCAATGCTTTTACGTTGTGTGGGGCTTGCCACGTTGGATAAAGTGCGGTCATTTTTTTCTCTCTTTTTGGGAATTGTGTAGGGATTTTATCTGATCGGCGGAAAGTTTCCAACTTAGCATTGGTTCTTCACGGAAAACCTTTTATAATTTCCACCCGATATTGAACTCGATAGCTAAATAGCTAAGTAGCCAAATAATTAAGCAGCTAAATAATTAAGGCAAATTATGAATCTTGTAGAATTTCATCAAAATATAGAACAAGTGTGGGATCGCATTGAAGAACAGTGCGATGAACAAGGCGCGGATATTGATTTTGAACGCCAAGGCGCGGTGTTTACCATGACGTTTGATAACCGCTCTCAAATCGTAATCAACAAACAAGAGGCAATGCTGGAATTATGGCTTGCGAGCCGTTTAGGCGGCTTGCATTTTGCTTGGAATGGCAATGATTGGCTGAATGGGCAAGGCATCAACTTTTGGCAAGCGTTAGCTGAGGCTTGTGCCGCCCATGGCGAGAAAGTGGCATTTATTTAAAGCGGAATTTATTTAATGCCCCCATTAACTACGCCCCCTACGCAAGATAGCGCAAATGCGGTCAAAACTTCGCAAATTTTGACCGCACTTGACGTGCTACAACAAGTGTTCGGCTATCACCATTTTCGCAAGGGGCAAGAAGACGCCATTAATGCAACGCTCAACGGGCAAGACAGCCTTGTGGTAATGGCAACGGGCAATGGAAAATCCCTTTGTTACCAAATCCCTGCTTTATGTTTTTCAGGTTTAACGCTAGTGATTTCCCCGCTGATTTCCTTAATGAAAGATCAGGTGGATCAACTGCTTGCCAATGGCATTCAAGCGGACTATCTAAATTCCACGCAAACATTCGAGCAACAACAACAGGTGCAAAATAAAGCCATTTCGGGGCAATTGAAATTGCTTTATCTTTCACCTGAAAAAGTGATGACAAACAGCTTTTTCTCGTTTATTTCGCTTTGCAACGTGAGTTTTATTGCGATTGATGAAGCGCACTGCATTTCCCAATGGGGGCATGATTTTCGCCCTGAATATACTCAACTTGGCGGGCTAAAATCTACCTTTCCTAATGTGCCGATTATGGCGTTGACAGCAACGGCTGATAGCACGACACGCCAAGACATTCTGCAAAATCTTCGCTTAAATCGACCGCACTTATATATCGGCAGCTTTGACCGCCCGAATATTCGTTACACCCTTGTGGAAAAATTCAAACCGATGGAGCAACTGTGTAACTTCGTGGTGGCGCAAAAAGGCAAAAGTGGCATTGTTTATTGCAACAGCCGCAACAAATCGGAAAAAGTAGCAGATGCTCTGCGCAAACGTGGTGTATCTGCGGAGTTTTATCATGCAGGTATGGAATTTAGCGAGCGCGAACGCGTACAACATGCTTTTCAACGGGATAATATTCAAGTGGTAGTTGCCACCATTGCGTTTGGAATGGGGATCAACAAATCCAATGTGCGCTTTGTGGCACATTTTGATTTATCACGCAGCATTGAAGCCTATTATCAAGAAACGGGGCGCGCAGGGCGTGATGATTTGCCTGCCGAAGCCGTGTTATTTTATGAGCCCGCCGATTATGGCTGGTTGCATAAAATCCTAATGGAAGAGCCTGAAAGCCCACTCCGAGATATTAAACAACATAAACTGGAAGCCATTGGCGAGTTTGCTGAAAGCCAGACTTGCCGCCGTTTGGTGCTGCTCAATTATTTTGGTGAAAATCGGCAAACGCCTTGCGGCAACTGCGATATTTGTTTAGATCCGCCGAAAAAATATGATGGTTTGGTTGACGCGCAAAAAATTCTTTCCACAATTTATCGCACAGGGCAACGCTTCGGCGTGCAGTATATTATTGGCGTACTGCGTGGGCTTAATAATCAGAAAATCCGTGAACATCAACACGATCAGCTGAGCGTGTATGGCATCGGCAAAGAGAAAAGCAAAGAATATTGGCAATCTGTCATTCGCCAACTTATTCACCTTGGGATGATTAATCAAGTGATGAATGAAGTGGGCGTTCAACTGCAGCTCACTGAAAGCGCACGCCCTGTACTTCGTGGCGATATTCCATTAGAACTTGCCACCCCGCGACTTTCTGCGATTGCGACCATATCCGCCCCACAAAGAACGGCTGTGAGCAATTATGATAAAGATCTGTTTGCTCGCTTGCGTTTTCTGCGTAAGCAAATTGCTGATCGCGAAAATATTCCGCCTTATATCGTATTCAGCGATGCCACTTTACAAGAAATGTCGCGCTATATGCCAACCAGCAAAGTTGAAATGCTACAAATTAGTGGTGTCGGCGCAATCAAATGGGAGCGCTTTGCTCAACCGTTTATGAGCATAATCAAAGAACACAAGGCGTTGATTAGTCAGGCTCAATCCTAATTCTCATACAAAAACTTCTCTATTTTTGACCGCACTTTTCTTTTACTGCTCACTGTTCTCTCTGCCAATTTTCTTGCTAAATGGAACTTTTCATCCCTTCAAAGTTCAAAGACTGAGTGCTAACAATCATTAAAAAAGGAACATTATGAAAATTAATTCTAAATTAGCATTGATCGCAGGGGTCATTGGTTTGTTTTCTGCCAATGCCATGGCAGCCCATATTCCTAGCGAGATCTACAGACCCTTTGGCGGAAAATTAGTAAAAGCCGATCGCCAAGGTGGGGGTGAATTTGAAGTGGAATATCGTTTAGATGCCCGCCATACCAGTGTGCCTGCATTAGCGAGAAGAGTTATCTCACACGCGCGTAGTCACGGTTTTCATTTAGAAGAAAGTGATATTGAACATGACGATGCAGATTTAAAATTTGAGCGTGGTGACCAAGAGCTAGATGTGTCGATTGAGTTAAAAGATCATAGACGCATTGAATATAAAGCGGATTTGGATCTAGATAAAAACTAGTTCAAACCATACAAACAACAAAGCCCCGTTGATACGGGGCTTTTTGATAACCATAAAAATTAAAGCAAGATGTTGGCAAATAATAAGCCAAATACAAGACTGAATACCATGCTTAATAAGCCTGGGATCATAAAGCTATGGTTGAAGATAAATTTACCGATACGTGTTGTGCCTGTGGTATCAAAGTCGATTGAAGCGATGATTGGACCGTAGTTAGGAATGAAGAAGTAACCATTTACCGCAACAAACACCCCGACTAATACTGGCGCTGGGATACCTAATGCAATACCAAGTGGGAATAAGGTTGCCACTGTTGCACCTTGGCTATTGACAAGTACAGATAATACGAATAATGCGAAAGCAAATGCCCATGGCGCGGTTTCAACTAAATCAGAAACGAGCACTTTCACTTCGCTAATGTGTGCGCTCATTAATGTGTCGCCTAACCATGCGATACCGAAAATCGCGATAACTGCGCGCATACCTGCGTGGAATACAGAGCCTTTGGTGATTTCTGTGCCGTCTGGTTTGCAGAAGAAGATGATTAACGCACCGATTGTCAACATAACGATTTCAATGGTATGTGCCATACTCATTGGTTTGCCATCAAATGCTGGGCGTAATTCAGGCATTGCCCCCATAAGAACCACTAATAATGCACCGAATAAGAATAAGCCTACAGATAATTTTGCGGTTGGTTTTAATGGTGCGTCAGTTAAATCAACATCAGTATGATTTTCTTTCACATAATCTGGATCTTGTAAAAGGCGTTGGTAGTCTGGGTCGTCTTTTAATTCTTTACCCATTTTGTTTACAAATACACAAGCAAGGGCAAGACCTAAAATAGTAGAAGGAATGGTAACGGATAAGACATTACCTAATGTGATGCCTTGTGGTTCGAGATAGTTCACCACTGCCACAACCGCCGCAGCAATTGGGCTAGCGACAATAGCAAATTGTGACGCGATTACCGCCATTGAAAGTGGGCGTTCAGGACGCACGCCATTGTGACGGCTCACTTCCGCAATCACAGGTAAAACAGAATATGCAACGTGGCCTGTACCCGCTAACACAGTGAATGTCCAAGTAACTGCTGGCGCGATGAAAGTAATATACTTAGGATTACGGCGTAAAATGTTCGTCGCAATTTTGATCATATAATCTAAACCGCCTGCGGCTTGCATTGCCGCCGCTGCAGAAACGACCGCCATAATCATGAACATAACGTCAATTGGCAAGCCTGCTGGTTTTAGATCAAAGCAGAATGATAAGATGGCTAAACCTAAACCACCGAAAACCCCCAAGCCGATACCACCGACTCGAGCCCCTGCCAAAATACATAAAAGTACGATGGCAAATTGAATAAAAAACATCGCTGACATGTTCTATTTCTCCATGAATAAAAAAACGGGTAGAAAAATGACCGCCTCTAATCGCTAATCGTTTGCGTCACTTTTCCGCGGTGAATTTTAGTAGAAAAACCTTGATTTGCAAGTTTTTTTATACGCAACCGACATATAACTACAAAGGGTAAGTTTATTTGCGTAAATTACAACCTAATTTTTAGGGGCTGACGTAGATTAGCCCTAAATTTCACACCATTTTCGCAATGTTTTTAGCTGCATTTTGGGTGTTCCAAAGTTAAACCGAAATTCACATTCC
>NZ_QENU01000014.1 GCF_003096995.1 Alitibacter langaaensis DSM 22999
GGAATGTGAATTTCGGTTTAACTTTGGAACACCCAAAATGCAGCTAAAAACATTGCGAAAATGGTGTGAAATTTAGGGCTAATCTACGTCAGCCCTAAAAAATTTAAACAAAAATGACCGCACTTTTGAAGAGAAAATCAAAGTGCGGTCAAATTTTAGATATTTTTATTACTGCACAGCCATCCATTTATCATAGATTTTTTGGTATTCTCCATTCACTTTAATCGCAGCTAGACCTTTGTTTAATTCATCAACAAGTGGTTGGTTTTTCAAATTCGTTGCAATGCCAAGCCCATTACCGAAATAGGTTGGATTATCAATGCGTTCGCCAACAAACTCAAGATCAGGCGTTTTGGTAATCATATCAACGAGTACAGGCACATCGCCAAAAATTGCGTCAATACGTCCATTTTGCACATCTAAAATAGCTTCTTGATAGGATGCATAAGATTTCATTCGGTATTCTGGTTTTTCTTTGCTCACATAATTTTGGTATGTAGTGCCGTTTTGAACACCTATATTTTTTACTTTAGCGAAATCAGTTCCTTTTTTCGCAATAAAAGCAGCTGAACTTGCAAAATAAGGTTCGCTGAATAAAACTTGTTTTTTACGAGCTTCAGTAATGCCCATACCTGAAATTACTGCATCAAATCGTTTTTGTTTTAATCCTTGGATTAATCCATCAAACGG
This sequence comes from Alitibacter langaaensis DSM 22999, assembly GCF_003096995.1. Lineage (GTDB taxonomy): Bacteria > Pseudomonadota > Gammaproteobacteria > Enterobacterales > Pasteurellaceae > Exercitatus > Exercitatus langaaensis. Next base: position 691 of record NZ_QENU01000014.1, read on the forward strand.
TTGGCTTTGGAATGAGCAATTCGCTTGAATTTCTTTGCAAATCGCATTTGCCACATCTACATCAAAGCCAATGATTTCCCCTTTTTGGTTGGTCATTTCAAAGGGTGGATAGCTCGGCTCCATGGCAAAACGAATATCCAGTGCTTGTGCCCCTAAGGATGCGCCTAACAATAATGCTGCAACTAAGGTTTTTCTCATAAATAATTCTCCTAACGAATTGATTGAATAGGCATAATTTAATTTTTTCGCACCCAAAATGCAAAATAAATTATTTGAGAGTGCCTTAGATAACGACTAAAAATGTTATTTAGATTAAGATACTAAATACACAATTTGGGCTGTAATAAATAGTAAACATTTGTTATTCTCAAATAAATTCGCAAAGGATGATATTCAAATAAGGGACATGGTGATGTGGAATATTAAAGATAAAGTTTTTTCCTTGGTATTATGGTTGAAAAAACCGTCAAATGGATTGTGGCTAACGCCAGTATTTGGGGCATTTTTTGCTGTTTTTCTCGCCTTGGTTTCAACATTAATCGAAAATAGAGATTTACCATTAGGCGCCTTACCAAATATTAGTGAAACGCTAGTGAACGATATTTTAAGTATTGTGGCTTCCAGTATGCTAGCGGTGAGCACTTTTTCGCTTTCGATTATGGTTTCGGCTTTTGCTTCCGCATCGAATAGTGCAACGCCTCGTTCGACGGAATTAGTGATGGGGGATAACACCACTCGCGTGGCGATTTCGAGTTTTATTTCTGCCTTTGTTTATGCTTTAGTGGCCAAGGTTACGCTTGGCATGGGCTACTATAACGAAGCTGGGCGTTTTGTGCTTTTTGTAGGTACAATTGGGGTGCTGATTTATCTCATTTATACGCTGATTAATTGGGTTCGTGCGTTATCACAATTAGGGCGATTAGATAATACCTTAGAAAAGATTGAACTAGCATCATACCAAGCCTTGGTAGATTATTGGGAAAATCCGAATATGGGCGCCAAGGGGATTACAGATATCACACTTCAAAAACCTATTTACGCCATAAAAACGGGGTATCTCAGCCATATCAATTTGCAAGGATTACAAAATTTTGCTGAACAAAATGATTGCCAAATAGAGATTGCGATACGCCCGGGAAAGTTTGTGCACACAAATATGCCAATTGCTTATACGGATTGTGTAGATGAAGAGAAATTAGCACAAATTGCTGAAGGTTTTGTGTTTGAGCGTAATCGAAGCTATGCGCAAGATCCAAAATTTGGCTTAATTGTATTAAGTGAGGTGGCGCAAAGAGCCTTATCTCCAGCAGTAAATGATCCTGGCACGGCAATTAAAGTGATGACTATTTTGATGCGATTACTGCTTGAAACACAGCGAGAAAAGCAAGAGATCACATACTCGAATTTGGCAATGTTAAATTTAAATGAAGGGGATTTTATCACGCAGCCTTTCTCCCCAATTAGTCGAGATGGCGAAAGTATGGTGGAGATCCATATCCGAATGCAAAAAACATTACACGCACTATGGCAAAATGCCTCTGCAGATACCTTACGCCAGAGTGCGAAAGCGCAGGCTGAAATGGATTTAGCTTATGCTCAAAATGGCTTACTTCTTGAACAAGAAAAACAGCGGGTTCAAGAAATTCATCAACGCCTATTTGGCTAAAAACGCATCTTTGCCGCTACGATTGCTTATTTATAAAACAGTTTGTGTTTAGGCATATTGATGACAAGGTGCTACTGCTTTGTGCTAGAACGGGGCTTGTTATCTAACCCCCTTATTTTACCGCGATCATTGAGCCAAAATTAAAGCATTGGAACCATAGTTCCGTGTGAGAAAATCCGACATTTTTTAACCGCACTTTGTGGGTGTTAATGCTGTCGATGCGCATAACGTTTTCAATGGCGGCGCGTTTTTGGCTGACTTCTAATTCGCTATAACCATTGGCGCGTTTAAACTGATGGTGTAAATCAATGAGTAAATTATCGACAGTTTCATCTTCAAAACGAAATTTTTCGGATAGCACCAGCACGCCATTGGGATTTAATCCTTTATAAATTTTCTCAAGCAACGCCGTGCGATCAGCGGGTGGGAGAAATTGCAAGGTGAAATTCAAAATCACCATTGATGCATTTTCAATGGGAATATTGCGAATATCTTCTAGCAAAATTTCGACAGGAATTTCGCTGTGATATGCTTGGACATGCTGACGACAACGTTCGACCATAGGTTGCGAATTATCTACGCCAATAATTTTGACATTTGGTTGTTTGATATTGCGGCGGGCAGAAAGGGTTGCCGCACCGCGTGAACAACCAAGATCATAGACGTTTGAATTAGCGGTGACAAAACGTTCAGCCAACATACCAATGGCGGTAATAATGTTGGAATAACCAGGCACAGAACGTTGAATCATATCTGGAAATACTTCGGCAACATTTTCATCAAAAGTGAAATCGCCTAGTTTTTCAATGGGCGCCGCAAAAATAGTATCTTTACTCATAATTTATTCGTTATTTATTTGTTATCAACAAAAAAGTGCGGTTATTTTAGAAGAAGTTTTGGGATCTCTCAAATAAATCTTGTTTAACAGGGCAGCCATTCTCTCAGCCTTTCTATTCGCAAAATGCGAATGCCGCCAATTTGTGAGAAAAGGTAAATTATTCTGAATAAATTGAAAATTCCACTTTCTTATCTGAATAACAGTTCAATCAACCGTAAATTTCCGCTATAATTCAGCGGTTATTTAATATCAACTTTGCAAGTTATTTAAGGAATAGAAGATATGATGCGTTCTCATTATTGCGGTGCACTAAACCGTAGCAACATCGGACAAGAAGTCACACTAAGTGGCTGGGTTCACCGCCGCCGTGATTTAGGTGGTTTGATTTTTATTGATATGCGCGATCGTGAAGGGATTGTGCAAGTTTGCTTTGATCCTAAATATCAAGACGCTTTAACACAAGCGGCGAATCTGCGTAATGAATTTTGTATTCAAATCAAAGGGGAAGTGATTGCTCGCCCTGAAAATCAAATTAATAAAAATATGGCGACTGGCGAAGTAGAAGTGGTTGCCAAAGCCTTGTTCGTTTACAACGCATCAGATGTTTTGCCACTTGATTTCAACCAAAATAATACAGAAGAACAGCGTTTAAAATACCGTTATTTAGATTTACGCCGTCCTGAAATGGCGCAACGTTTAAAAACGCGTGCGAAAATTACCAGTTTTGTGCGCCGTTTTATGGATGACAACGGGTTCTTAGATATTGAAACCCCAATGCTGACCAAAGCAACCCCAGAAGGTGCGCGCGATTATCTCGTGCCTAGCCGTGTTCACAAAGGCAAGTTTTATGCGTTACCACAATCTCCACAGCTGTTCAAACAGTTGTTAATGATGTCTGGCTTTGATCGTTATTATCAAATTGTGAAATGTTTCCGTGATGAAGATTTACGCGCGGATCGTCAACCTGAGTTTACTCAAATTGATGTGGAAACTTCTTTCTTAACCGCCCCTGAAGTGCGCGAAATTATGGAACGTATGATTCGTGGTTTGTGGTTAGATCAACTCAGCGTAGATTTGGGGCAATTCCCAACAATGACTTGGCAAGAAGCTATGACTCGCTTTGGTTCTGATAAGCCAGATTTGCGTAACCCGCTTGAAATGGTGGATGTGGCTGACATTGTAAAAGACGTGGATTTCAAAGTGTTTGCAGAGCCTGCGAACGATCCTAATGGCCGTGTAACTGTGATTCGCGTGCCAAACGGCGCAAGCATCACGCGTAAACAAATTGATGAATATACGCAATTTGTCGGCATTTATGGTGCGAAAGGGTTAGCTTGGTTAAAAATTAACGATATTCATGCAGGTCTTGAAGGCGTACAAAGCCCAATCGCAAAATTCTTAACTGAAGAAAAAATTAAAGCGATTTTTGACCGCACTTCAGCGCAAACTGGCGATATTTTATTCTTTGGTGCCGATAAATGGCAAACTGCGACTGATGCAATGGGCGCACTGCGCTTGAAATTAGGGCGTGATTTAGGCTTAACGCGTTTAGACGAGTGGGCGCCACTTTGGGTGATCGATTTCCCAATGTTTGAGCGTGATGAAGAAGGTAATTTAGCCGCAATGCACCATCCATTTACTTCGCCAAGAGATTTTAGCCCAGAGCAGTTAGAAGCGGATCCAACAGCTGCGGTGGCAAATGCTTACGATATGGTAATCAACGGTTATGAAGTTGGTGGTGGTTCAGTACGTATTTTCGATCCGAAAATGCAGCAAACTGTGTTCCGTATTTTAGGTATTGATGAACAACAGCAACGTGAAAAATTTGGCTTCTTATTAGACGCATTAAAATTCGGCACCCCACCACATGCGGGGCTTGCTTTCGGTTTAGATCGCTTAACAATGTTGTTAACAGGCACTGACAATATTCGAGATGTAATTGCCTTCCCGAAAACAACGGCAGCAGCCTGCTTAACGACAGAAGCGCCAAGCCATGCCAATGAGCAAGCATTGGCGGAATTAGCCATTTCTGTGGTGAAAACCGAGAAAGAATAATGATGAGATCTGCGCTATTGGTGAAATACCTTCTTGTGAGCCAAAGCTGATAGCGCGAATTTATTATAATGCAGTATAAAAATCCTCACTCTGTTCTTGTGGTGATTTATGCCTTGGATACCAAGCGAGTATTGATGTTACAACGCCAAGATGATCAAGATTTTTGGCAATCGGTAACTGGCTCTTTGGAACAGCAAGAAACGCCATTTTTGACCGCACTTCGAGAAGTGCGAGAAGAAACAGGCTGGGATATTGAAGCGGAAAATTTCACATTAATGGATTGTCATCATTCTGTTGAATTTGAAATTTTCCCGCATTTTCGGTATAAATACGCGCCGAACGTGACTCACAGCAAAGAGCATTGGTTCTTACTCGGTTTGCCGAATGAACGCATTCCCCTATTAACGGAGCATTTGGCATATCAATGGCTAGAACCCGAACGAGCGGCGGAGTTAACCAAATCGCCTAATAACGCACAGGCGATTCGGACATATTTAATCGAGAAAAATGCATAAGCTGTTTAGTGCGCTAAGTCGTTTATCTTATGCAGCGTTTAGTCCTTTAGGGCTGAAAATAAATTTTAACTAAGTGCGGTCAAAAATTTCATTATTTTTAACCGCACTTTAATATGTAGCAATGGGTTCTCTTTTTGCTAGCTGAAAATCCTTTAATTTGCAGAGAAAATTATATTGTCTGGGCAATGTGAGCGGATAAATTTTCTGCTGAGCTTGTTAAATGATTTTAGGAAATGAGCAAAGTAGAGTGCCTTTCTTTCGTTGTTTTCTTTGATAAATCAAAGAAAATAATAGTCACAAAAAAGGAAATTAACAATGGCAGGCCATAGTAAGTGGGCAAATATTAAACACCGCAAAGCAGCACAAGATGCGCAACGCGGTAAAATTTTTACTAAATTAATTCGTGAATTGGTGACAGCAGCCAAAATTGGTGGTGGAGATGCCGCTTCAAATCCACGTTTGCGTACCGCTGTGGATAAAGCACTCGCAAGCAATATGACGCGCGATACCATCAACCGAGCGATTGAGCGTGGTGTCGGTGGTGGCGATGACACCAATATGGAAACCCGAATCTATGAAGGCTATGGCCCAGGTGGTACAGCTGTGATGGTGGAATGTTTAAGTGACAACGCAAACCGTACCATTTCCCAAGTGCGTCCAAGTTTTACTAAATGTGGTGGCAACTTAGGAACTGAAGGTTCAGTGGGCTATTTATTCAGTAAAAAAGGATTAATTCTAATTGCTGAAGCCGATGAAGATGCATTAACAGAAGCGGCGATCGAAGCGGGTGCAGATGATATTCAACCACAAGATGATGGTTCATTTGAAATCTATACCGCATGGGAAGAGCTAGGTGCCGTGCGTGATGGACTTGAAGCTGCTGGTTTTAAAATTGACGAAGCTGAAGTGACCATGATTCCATCAACAACGGTTGAACTTGATGCAGAAACTGCGCCTAAATTACTCGACTTAATTAACCGTCTTGAAGATTGTGATGATGTACAAAACGTCTATCATAATGGTGAAATGAGTGATGAAGTAGCTGCATTATTGTAGAATTTTGCAATCTCTCTTTTTTGTGGTAAGGTAAAAATGCTTTTATAGCAATAAGTTTTATTCCCTAAAAAGGAGATTTATATGAAATTAGTGAAATTTGTTCCTGCATTAGTTGCCACATTAGTTTTGGCTGCCTGTTCATCAACTTCCGCTGAAGAAGCGGCTGCGGCAGCAAAAGCGAAAGAAGCACAAGCGCTTGAGCAAGCGGCAGCGCGTGCTAATGATCAAGCTGCAAATATGGCAAAAAGCATTGATGGTAAAGCAGCTGTCACTGTGGAAAAACTAGCGACAGAGAGCAAATCAGCTAGTTATCGTTGCATGAACGGTAAAACCTTAGTTGCCACTTATGCATTTGAAAATAATGTAGCGCGTGCAGTCAATGTACGTTTAGGCAAAGGTAAAAATGCGCTGGTTGCCAGCTTGATTCGTGATGATAACGATAAAGATTTCACCGCATTCCAATCGGATAAATATACTTGGAAGGTCGATGTTGGCTTAACACCAAAAAATATTGCAACTATTAATGGTGGTAATTTCTCCGCTAAAGGTGCAAATTCAGATGAAATCTTAGCAAAATTATGTAGTGTAAATAGCTCTGCAACAAATCGTTTAAATAAATAATCATTCATAAATGAAAGTCAGGCAGATGTCATAACATCTGCCTATTTTTTGGGAAAATTATGACCATTATTTTAGGAATTGACCCAGGCTCAAGAGTAACAGGTTATGGCGTTATTCGCCAGAGTGGTCGCTCGTTAGAATATCTTGGCAGCGGTGCAATTCGCACATTAGCGGATGATATGCCAACGCGCTTAAAGCGGATTTATGCAGGAGTAACCGAGATTATTACTCAGTTTCAACCTGATATGTTCGCAATTGAAGAAGTGTTTTTAGCGAAAAACCCTAATTCCGCATTAAAATTGGGGCAAGCACGAGGCACGGCAATTGTGGCTGCGGTCAATCACGAATTACCTGTGTTTGAATATGCAGCACGTTTGGTAAAGCAAACTGTCACTGGAATTGGCTCGGCAGACAAACTGCAGGTGCAGGATATGGTCACGCGTATTTTGAAATTATCCGACAAGCCCCAAGCCGATGCAGCAGATGCACTGGCGATTGCAATCACACATGCGCATAGTATGCAGCATAGCTTACAAGTTTCGCGCACCGCTAAACCGACAGAAACGCAAGAAAAATTGACCGCACTTTTGCGTACTCGTTACAGCAGAGGACGTTTTCGATTAAAGGTTTAGCTGTTGTTTTATTCAGTTTTTTCCGCTATGATAGCGGAAATTTTTTTATTAGGATCACAGCATGATCGGTCATTTACGCGGAAAACTTATCGAAAAACAACCCCCAGAAATTTTGCTTGATGTGCAAGGTGTAGGCTACGAATTGTTGCTGCCGATGACGAGTTTTTATAATTTGCCCGAAGCAGGGCAAGAATGTGCTTTATACACCCATTTAGTTGTGCGAGAAGATGCCCATTTGCTTTTTGGATTCTCGACAAAAACTGACCGCACTTTATTCCGCGAGTTGATCAAAACCAATGGCGTTGGGCCGAAATTAGCGTTGGCGATTTTATCTGCCATGTCGGTACACGAATTCGCTTATGCCATTGAACGTGAAGAATTATCTAAACTTGTCAAAATCCCTGGTGTGGGCAAGAAAACGGCAGAACGTCTATTAGTGGAATTAAAAGGCAAATTTAAAGGCGTGCAGCAACCCGATTTCTTTGTGGAAAGCCAATCTATTCGCGCACCGAATATTGAGCCAATTGCACTTGAAGCACCGAGTGATGAAGCCGTTGCCGCCTTGCTAGCATTAGGTTACAAAGCCACCGATGCAGAAAAAATGATTAAGAAAGTAGCAAAAGCAGGCTTAACCAGTGAACAGCTTATTAGAGAAGCGTTAAAAGCGGCGTTATAACTATGATTGAAGCAGATCGATTAATTAGCGGCGTGGCTCGCCTTGATGACGAAGCGGTTGACCGCGCAATTCGCCCTAAATTACTGGCTGATTATGTGGGGCAGCCTCAAGTGCGGTCGCAAATGGAAATATTTATTCAGGCGGCGAAACTGCGCCAAGATGCTTTGGATCATTTGCTTGTGTTTGGTCCGCCAGGGCTAGGAAAAACAACATTGGCGAATATTGTGGCGAACGAATTAGGGGTGAATATTCGTACGACTTCAGGCCCTGTGTTGGAAAAAGCAGGGGATTTGGCCGCAATGCTCACCAATCTTGAGCCCCATGATGTGCTATTTATTGATGAAATTCATCGACTTTCGCCGACCATCGAAGAAGTCTTATATCCTGCGATGGAAGATTATCAGCTCGATATTATGATTGGTGAAGGGCCAGCCGCGCGTTCCATTAAATTAGATTTACCGCCTTTTACTTTGATTGGTGCCACGACTAGAGCGGGCTCGTTGACATCGCCACTGCGTGATCGTTTTGGTATTGTTCAGCGTTTAGAATTTTATTCTGTGGATGATCTCACATCCATTGTAGCCCGAAGTGCCGCCTGTCTAAATTTAGACATTTCTGATGAAGCCGCCCATGAAGTTGCTCGCCGTTCCCGAGGAACCCCGCGTATTGCGAATCGTCTGCTACGGCGTGTGCGAGATTACGCTGACGTGAAAAATGGTGGGCTGATTTCTGAGCAAATCGCAAAAGAAGCGCTGGCTATGCTAGATATTGACCAAGCGGGTTTTGATTATTTAGATCGCAAATTATTAAGCTCTATCATCGAACGTTTTGATGGTGGTCCTGTTGGGTTAGATAATTTAGCCGCTGCGATAGGGGAAGAACGCGAGACTATCGAAGATGTATTAGAGCCTTATTTAATTCAGCAAGGTTTTCTACAACGTACCCCTCGGGGACGTGTTGCGACTTCGCATACTTATCGACATTTTGGTTTGCAGAAATTAACCAATTCATAAATATCAAATTTATAGTTCAACGAATAGAAAAGGGTGCTTGAAAGCACCCTTTATTTTTTCTGTTATGCAAAAATTAGTTTGTTTCTTCTTGGTCTTTTTGTAAACCATAAAGTTTGGCTAAACCATGGTCACAACTCTTGATTTGCGTTGCAACTTCCATTTCTAAAATTTGTTTTTTACTTTGATTTAGCTTATTTTGAATTTTATTAAGTTGTGTATGCGTACCCGGCTGGTTTTTCGCTTCGGTTACTAATTGCTCAGCCGCACTAAATAAACGTTGGCATTGTTGCGGTAATTTTTCATTTGCAGTTTTATCTGCCGCACAAACATTGATACTGACTAACGTTAAACCGGCACAAAGTGCGGTTAATATTTTCTTTATTTTTAACATCATTACATCCCTGCTACTAATTATATAAAACCTTTAAAATTGCCAATGCGCAATAAATTACAAAAAACTTTCGCGAAAATAGCAGAATTGTCAATTGTTGTCTAGCTTTTTGCTGAGAATGCATAGATATTTTGTTGTAAATTGGCGCAAAAAACGTATAATTTGCGCCAGATCAATTTTCGTCAATTTTGTCTATTTCTTTGATTTTGATTTAATTTCTAGAAATGTGATCTTGGTAACATTTTTTACTATTTTTTATCCCTACAAATAGTAGTAGAATGCGTACCGATATTGAGTTATTTTTGATAGCAATCGTTTTTTAAGCGGTTTTTGTGAAGATAATTCGTTGGTGTCACACAATTTGTTTTAGCCAACAATGTTGTGTGAATGGGGTGGTTACAATAGTAATCAATGGCTTGTAGCATTTACAAGGAGTTACGAGATGTTAGACGTAGTAGAACTCTCTCGTCTGCAGTTTGCATTAACTGCGTTATATCACTTTTTGTTTGTGCCGTTGACGCTTGGTCTTTCATTTATCTTAGTGATTATGGAAACCACTTATGTTGTTACGGGCAAACAAGTTTATAAAGATATGACTAAATTCTGGGGTAAGTTATTTGGTATTAACTTTGCCCTAGGTGTGACCACTGGGATTACAATGGAATTCCAATTTGGTACTAACTGGTCATATTATTCTCACTATGTAGGCGATATTTTTGGTGCGCCATTGGCGATTGAAGCATTGCTTGCATTCTTTTTAGAATCAACATTTGTTGGTTTATTCTTCTTCGGTTGGGATCGTTTATCAAAAGGTAAACATTTACTTGCTACCTACTGTGTGGCATTTGGTTCTAACTTATCAGCGATGTGGATTTTAGTGGCGAATGGCTGGATGCAACATCCTGTGGCCTCAGAATTTAACTTTGAAACCATGCGAATGGAAATGACAAGTTTTATGGATTTATGGATGAACCATGCGGCTCAAAGTAAATTCTTACATACGCTGTCAGGCGGTTATGTATCTGGTGCAATGTTTGTATTGGCGATCAGCGCATACTATATCTTAAAAGGTCGTGATCTTGAATTTGCTAAACGTTCATTCTCTATCGCTGCAACATTTGGTTTTATTGCCTCTATTGCGGTAATGATTATGGGTGATGAATCTGGTTATGATGTGGCTAAAACACAACCGGTGAAATTAGCTGCAATGGAAGCGGATTGGCATACACAACCTGCGCCAGCTTCATGGAATGCAATCGCGATTCCTAACCAAGCTGAACGTAAAAATGATTTTGAAATTTCTGTACCGATGCTAGGTGGTATTATTGCTACCCGTTCTTTAGATACACAATATATGGGCTTAACTGACCTTGAAGCACGCAATGAAGAACGTGTGCGTAATGGTATGGTTGCTTATGGATTGTTAGAAGAATTGCGCGCACAGAAAAAAGCGGGTCAAATTGATGAAGCAACCAAAGCTGAATTCCTAAATGTACGTCAAGATTTAGGCTACGGTCTATTATTAAAACGTTATACGGATAAAGTTATTGATGCGACAGATGCTCAAGTGAAAGCAGCAGCTGCAGATAGTATTCCGAATGTTGCACCTGTATTTTGGTCATTCCGTGTAATGGCAGCTGTGGGCGGCTTAGTCTTAATGTTAATGTTTGGTGCGTTTGTGCAAAACCTACGTGGCAAAACAGAAAACAGCAAATTATTACTCAAAGCATTATTATGGGGCTTACCATTGCCTTGGATTGCGATTGAGTGCGGTTGGTTCTTGGCTGAATATGGTCGTCAACCGTGGGCGATTACAGATATATTACCTGTGGGCGTAGCTAACTCATCATTAAGTGTGGGTGATCTTTGGTTCTCTATCGGTTTAATCTGTGGTCTTTACACATTATTCATTGTGGTAGAAATGTATTTAATGTATAAATTTGGTCGTCTTGGACCAAGTTCATTAAAAACAGGTCGTTACTACTTCGAGCAATCAACTAAATAGTAGGAGTTTATTATGTTGGATTATGAATTTTTACGCTTTATTTGGTGGGTGCTTGTTTGCGTACTTCTTATCGGTTTTGTGATTACAGACGGCTTTGATATGGGGGTAGCTAACCTGCTTCCATTTATGGCGAAAAAAGAAGTTGAAAAACGCATTTTGATTAATTCTGTTGCTCCCCATTGGGATGGTAACCAAGTTTGGTTATTAACTGCGGGTGGTGCAATGTTTGCAGCGTGGCCAATCGTGTATGCTACGTCATTCTCTGGTTTCTATATTGCGATGATTTTAGTACTTGCGGCATTATTTTTCCGTCCGCTCGCTTTTGATTATCGTTCAAAATTAGACGACAACAGATGGCGTAAAACATGGGACTTGGGCTTGTTTATCAGTGGCTTCGTACCAAGTTTAGTATTTGGTGTTGCATTTGGTAACTTATTACAAGGTGTTCCATTTGAGTTCAATGACTTGATGCAAGTGAAATACACAGGTTCATTCTTTGAATTACTCAATCCATTTGCATTGCTTTGTGGCTTAATTAGTTTTGCTATGCTGACTACACACGGTGCAGCTTGGTTGCAAATGAAAACGACTGCTGAATTACGTAATCGAGCTCGTACAGTGACACAAGTTGGTGCATTGGTTACCTTAGTTCTGTTTGTATTAGCAGGCGTTTGGTTGCTTTTCAAAGAAGGCTATATTGTAACCAGTGAAATTGATCATTTCGCACCATCTTCACCATTAGGCAAAACGGTGGAAACTGCAGTCGGTGCGTGGTTTAACAATTATAATGAAATGCCAGTGTTATACATTATCCCAGCATTAGTTATCGTTGGTGCGTTACTCAATATTATGGCATCAAAAGCAAATCGATCTGGTTTTGCTTTCTTCTTCTCATCATTAACGATGATTGGTGTCATTTTATCTTGTGCAGTATCCATGTTCCCATTTGTGATGCCATCAATTTCTCATCCTGAAATGAGTTTATTGATGTGGGATTCTACATCAAGTGAATTAACCTTAACCTTAATGTTAGGTTTCGCACTTGTATTTGTAGTGATTTCATTGCTTTACACAATTTGGGCATACGCAAAAATGTTTGGTCGCTTGGACGCAGAGTTCATCGAAGAAAACAAAAACTCATTATACTAATGTGAGGATAAATTTATGTATTATGCAATTTGGGTAGTGGGCGTGTTAGCTGCAATTTGGGCAAGCGTTGCCATTACTAAGAAAATTGAAGATAAAGGTGGATTTGATTCAAAATAGTCAAAAATCTGACCGCGCTAAGGGGCTGAAAAGCCCCTTATTTATTAAGAAAATCTTGAAATTTTATAAATTATTTTGAATTCGAGCTATTGCGTATAATATAGACTAGCTCTAAAATAGGCAGGTTTTTTATCCGTAAGTAAAAGAGCAATGTAAGCTATGGCAACTCAGGAATTTGTTTTTCCCATTCGTGTATATTATGAAGATACGGATGCTGGCGGTGTTGTTTATCATGCACGTTATTTGCACTTTTATGAACGAGCAAGAACAGAATTTTTACGCACCTTAAACTTCTCGCAGCAGACATTGTTAAATGAATGTCAATTGGCTTTTGTAGTGAAATCGATGAATATTGACTATAAAATTCCAGCTAAACTTGATGACCTATTAGACGTGGTCACGGAAATAACAGAAGTAAAAGGGGCGACAATTTTATTTACACAGTTCTTAAAACGAGCTGAAACTGTGTTAAGTACAGCGACGGTAAAGGTTGCCTGCGTTGATCTTAACAAAATGAAACCTGTGGCGCTTCCAAAGGAAATTAAAGCCGCATTTTTAAATTAGTTCTCGGAGTTATCATGACCGCTGAATTGAACTTTTTAGATTTATTTCTAAAGGCGAGTATCGTCGTTCAAATTGTTATCCTTATTCTTATTTCGTTCTCGATCATTTCGTGGGCAATCATTATTCAACGCAGCCGCATTCTGACTAGCGCATTGAAAGAATCAAGAACTTTTGAAGATCGTTTTTGGTCTGGCGAAGATTTAAATAAATTATATGAAGGTTTGTCTAATCGCCGAGATGCCGTATTAACTGGCAGCGAACAAATTTTCTTTTCTGGTTTCAAAGAATTTACACGTTTGAAACAAGTAAATGCGGATGCGCCTGAAGCCATTATTAAAGGTAGTACGCGTGCGATGAATTTAGCAATGAACCGTGAAGTGGAAGATTTAGAAAGTCGTATTCCTTTCCTTGCAACTGTTGCTTCAGTGAGCCCATATATTGGTTTATTCGGAACGGTATGGGGGATTATGCACGCATTTATGGCATTGAGTGGTGCAAAACAAGCAACATTACAAATGGTTGCCCCAGGTATTGCCGAGGCTTTAATTGCCACAGCGATTGGTTTATTTGCAGCGATTCCAGCGGTAATGGCGTATAACCGTTTAAATTTACGTGTGAATAAATTAGAACAAAATTATGGTAACTTCATTGATGAATTTACCGCTATTTTGCAACGCCAAGTTTTTGCAAAAAATAATTAAATTTCTGACCGCACTTTGGATTAAGAATGAAAAGTGCGGTTCATTTTAAACGTGTTTTACGAGGTTTAATATGGCGTATCGCCGTAATAAAAACAGAAACATCAAATCGGAGATTAACATCGTTCCATTTTTGGATGTGTTACTTGTGCTTGTACTGATTTTTATGGCAACAGCTCCGATTATTAGCCAAAGTGTGCAGGTTGATTTACCTGATGCAGTGGAAAGCCAAAATGTCTCTAATGAAGACAAAGTGCCCGTGATTTTAGAGGTTTCAGGCGTAGGGCAATATGCTATTTCTATCGAAGGTGAACGAACAGAAGGTTTAACCGAAGAAATGGTAACCCAAATGACCAAGGCTGAATTTGACAAAGATCCGAATACATTATTTTTAATCGGTGGGGCAAGTGATGTACCCTATGAAGAAGTGATTAAAGCTTTGAATTTACTTCATTTGGCTGGTATTAAATCTGTCGGATTGATGACAGATCCGATTTAATTTTAGATCCTAGTAATCAAGGATGCATTGTGACAACACAACGACAAAAGAAAGAGACAAGTGCGGTACTAACTTCAATTGTTTTGCACATTATTTTGTTTGGGTTGTTGATAATTGGTTCGTTTTTCACGAAAACCATTGACACCATGAGGGGTGGAGAAGGTGATGGCGATGTCATCGGTGCCGTAATGGTGGATACTGGTTCAGCAGCGCAAGAGTGGGGACGTTTGCAGCAGCAAAAAAAAGGCTCTACTGATAAAGCGAAAAAAACGCCTGAGCCTGTTGTTGAAGATAAACCTGAACCGCAAGAAAATGCGGAACAGCAACGCCAACAAGAACTTGAAAAACAAAAACAATTAGAGCAACAAAAACAGTTAGAACAGCAAAAACAAGAAGCGGCTGAAAAGGCACGTCAGCAGGCTTTAGAAAAAGCGAAAGAAGAAGCCAAAGCTAAAGCGAAACAAGCTGCTGAAGCGGCAAAATTGAAAGCAGACGCGGAAGCAAAACGTTTAGCAGCCGCGGCTAAACAGGCTGAGGAAGAAGCAAAAGCTAAGGCTAAAGCAGAACAAGCCGCTAAAGAGAAAGCCACAGCAAAAGCGGAAAGTGAAGCTAAAGCTAAGGCTGAAGAAGCCAAGGCAAAAGCAGAACAGGCAGCCAAAGAGAAAGCGGCAGCAGAAGCTAAAGCGCAAGCTGAAAAAGAAGCAAAAGCCAAAGCAGACAAAGAAGCAAAAGAGAAAGCCGCTAAAGAGGCCAAAGCAAAAGCCGATGCCGCAGCTAAAGCAAAAGCAGATTCAAAAGCAAACCAAGCGGCATTAGATGATTTATTTGGTTCTGTAGGTGGCGGTAGTGCATCGAAAGGTGGTAATGCGAATAAATCAGGCTCAAAAGGCAGCGGTGCTGCTTTAGGTGCTGGTGATGGAGGTAAAACTGGGGATCAATACGGGGCATTGATTAAAAAAGAAATTAAGCGCCGTTTATTAGTTGATCCAAGTTTGAGAGGTAAAGTATGTGATGTTCGCATTAATTTATCTCGTGATGGAACAATCACTGGTTATCAACGTGTGTCTGGCCCTGATGATATTTGTTCAGCAGCATTGAGTGCGATTGCAAGAACGAAAAAAGTGCCAGCGGCACCATCAGATGACATTTACAACAAATATAAATCTTCTATTATTAGTTTCGACTTAAAATAGAATTCACAGTAACTCAATAACCCCAATAGGTGGTAAAAATGAAATTAGTTGCTCGTATAATGAGTGTATTCGCAGTATTGTTTTTTGCAATTAATACTGCACAAGCAGATGATGAAGTGCGTATCGTCATTGATGAAGGTGTAGAAGGTGCGCGACCAATCGCAGTAGTACCTTTTAAAACCAATGGTTCAGTCCCTGCGGATGTCGCAGAAATTATTTCTGCAGACTTACGCAATAGTGGGAAATTTAATCCTTTACCTGTAAGTCAAATGCCACAACAACCAGGCTCTGCTTCCGAAGTGACACCAGATGCATGGTCTGCATTAGGTATTGACGCCATTGTTGTTGGACAAGTATCTGCATCTGGTGCAGGTTATAACATTGCTTATCAATTAGTTGATACTATTGGCGCGTCGGGTACTGCTGGTGCTGTTTTGGCTCAAAATTCAATTACAGTACAGCCTAAATGGATCCGTTGGGGCGCACACCAAGTGAGTGATGAAGTGTTTGAAAAAATGACCGGAATTAAAGGTGCATTTAGAACACGAATCGCTTATGTGGTACAAAAAAATGGCGGCTCTAAACCTTATGAAGTGCGTGTAGCGGATTATGACGGTTTTAACCAATTTATTGTAACTCGTAGCTCACAGCCATTAATGTCACCAGCATGGTCACCGGATGGTCAACGTTTGGCTTACGTATCTTTTGAAAATAAAAAATCACAATTAGTTGTACATAATTTAGCTTCTGGTCAACGTAAAGTTGTTGCATCATTCCCAGGTCATAATGGTGCACCAGCGTTCTCTCCAGACGGCTCACGCCTTGCTTTTGCAAATGGTAGAGATGGACAGTTGAATATTTATGTAATGAATTCGAATGGCGGACAACCGACACAGTTGACTAGTGGTGCGGGTAATAATACCGAACCGAGCTGGACACCTGATGGTCGTATCTTGTTCACGTCCGATAGAAGCGGCTCACCGCAAGTATACTCAATGAGCGCGTCAGGCGGTGGTGCTACATTAGTAGGCGGTGGTCGTAGTTATAGCGGCCAGATGAGTTCTGACGGTAAATCAATAGTAATGGTTTCTGGTGATAATGTTGTTAAATATGATACAGCAACAGGTTCAAGCCAGGTGTTAAGCTCAACTTTCTTAGATGAAAGTCCAAGCATTTCACCTAATGGAATCATGATTATTTATAGCTCTACCCAAGGACTAGGAAAGGTGCTACAATTGGTGTCCGCAGACGGACGCTTTAAAGCTCGGTTGCCAGGAAGTGATGGGCAAGTTAAATTCCCTGCTTGGTCACCTTATTTAACTAAGTAAGAAACTCTAAGGAGATTTTCAATGAAATTAGCAAAATTATTATTAGTTGCTCCAGTATTAGCTTTAGCAGCATGTAGCTCATCAGACAAAGATGCAAACAGCACAGCAGGTGCTAACGCTCAACAGTTCGGTGGTTACTCTGTTGAAGATTTACAACAACGTTACAACACAGTTTACTTCGGTTTTGATAAATACAACATCGAAGGTGAATTCACTCAAATCTTAGATGCGCACGCTGCATACTTAACAGCAACTCCAGCAGCTAAAGTTTTAGTTGAAGGTAACACTGACGAACGTGGTACTCCAGAATATAACATCGCATTAGGTCAACGTCGTGCAGACGCAGTAAAATCATACTTAGCAGCTAAAGGTGCTAACAATGTTTCAACTGTTTCTTACGGTGAAGAAAAACCTGCAGTGTTAGGTCACGATGAAGCAGCATACGCTAAAAACCGTCGTGCAGTATTAGCATACTAATTTCTGACTTGCTATGAATTAGTGCAACAGGCTCCATTTGGGGCCTGTTTTATTTTTGCGTCTTACAAAAGTGCGGTCAGATTTAATCAAGTTTTTTCTGATATTGTTGACTATTCACTCAATCAGTCAATTTTTTTCAAAATAGTTGTTGATTATTAAATTTAAATCCGTATTATATGCACCCGTTGCAACACATTATTGTGGCAACATTTGTGGGTCGTTAGCTCAGTCGGTAGAGCAGTGGACTTTTAATCCATTGGTCGAAGGTTCGAATCCTTCACGACCCACCACTTAAATTTAAATATCCCTTGCGGGTCGTTAGCTCAGTCGGTAGAGCAGTGGACTTTTAATCCATTGGTCGAAGGTTCGAATCCTTCACGACCCACCACTTAAATTTAATCTCCCTTATGGGTCGTTAGCTCAGTCGGTAGAGCAGTGGACTTTTAATCCATTGGTCGAAGGTTCGAATCCTTCACGACCCACCATCTTATTTCAAGCGTAGATAAAATTTTCTTCTCTTATTTATTTTTCATCTATCATCTAATATTTATTCGTTTGCTAATCATCAGTAAAAAGCACCGATACAGACCTTAATTTCGTGATCTTTATTCCAAAAATCCTGCTTTTGACTTTCTTTGTTTGCTAACGGCAAGTAAAGTGCGGTCAAAATAGAGGAAATTTTTTATGGTTAAAGGTTTTACCTTATTGGAAATGTTGATCGCAATATTTATCATCAGTTTGACCGCACTTTTCACATTCCCAACTTGGCAGCAAACCAATACACAAATGATTTTAGCTAAAGAGCAGCAAAAGCTTTATATCTTTTTGCGTCAAATTCAGGCTCGAGTAGAAAATTCATCAGACATTTGGCTCATTATGGCAAGCCAACAGCGCACGCCTCATTATTGGTGCATCACTGCTCAGCGTAAAACTGAAACCCTATGTGATTGCTTAACACCGCAGACTTGCCCAAAATCTGCGACTGCACATTTTTATCAGCCTTATTTCCCCGAACAAACTCAGCTGCTGGCTAAGCAATATTTCCCTGCGGAGATCACTAAATTTAACGGCATACGCAATACCTCGCCCTCTGGATGTTTTGTTTTGCAGGCAGGGGAAAGTCGCACTCTTTTTTCTTTTTCTAATCTTGGCACATTACGACTCAAGGATTATCAATCGTTGAGCGCTTGCCGTTCAGATATAGGGGCGAATGAATGAAATTTTTTCGAGGGCAAACTTTACTCAGTTTAATCATCAGTCTCGCTCTTTCTTCTTTTCTGATGTTAGTGATGATTGCTTTTTACAGCCATACTCAACGACAAAATAAAACAGTGCTAGCGCAATTGCAATTACAAGCCGAATTGCAGCGGATTATTCAGACCATAGGGCGAGATGTGCGGCGTGCAGGATTTCGCGCTCTAGCGCCAAACTTGCAGCAAAGTAATTTGTTCTTGTTTGAACAAGATGAGCAAGGCACCAGTATCACCATTCAGCAAGCGGATAATGAGCCAGAGAATAGTTGTCTATTATTTTTCTACGATATTAATGCCAATGGTTGTATCGGCTCAAAAAATAAAGGCAAGACTTGTGTGAATAAAGGCAAAAATGCCACATCGGAAATCGGCACAGAATTATTTGGTTACCGCCTAAACAAAAATATGATTGAAAGCCGCCAAACCTATAAAAATAGCGTTAGTCAGACTTGCAGCCAAGAACAATGCCGTAGTTATTTGCAGCAGCCTGCCTGCAATGCCAGCGGTTGGACGGATTTATTAGATGAAAAAGACTATGCCATTAGCCAACTTGAATTCAATTGGATAGCCAATCGACAAGGAATTGAGATTATTTTAGCGGGCTATTTAAAATCGCTGCCTGATATTCGTTATCAAACCAATATCATTGTGCCCTTATTGAATCAAGGAGCATTTCAATGAAGCTGTATCGTGGTGTGATGACATTAACCTTGCTGATGTTGCTCAGCTCTACGCTGTTGATTTTTATGTTATTTGACGATGATATGCTACGTTTACATTCCGCACTAACGGCGCACCGTCAGCATTATGTGGAGCAAAGTAGTGCATTACAAGAAATCAGCCAGCAGGCGAAGCGTAATGCCTGTGCGGCGGTGCCATTGGAGATAAGCGAAAATGTTTATCGGGTAGAATTTCAGCTAGAGAATTTCCCGGATGATAATCAGCATTATCTTTGGTGTGAACGCAAGGCATTATTTAAAAAAGCACCGAAGAAAGGAAATTTAGCGCAAGAATTTCATAACTATATCAATAATTCGCATATTTCTTTATTTAGATCGCAATTGAATGCTCCAAATTTCGCCAAAAGTGCGGACAAAAATGCCGAATTTTATTGGTTTGATAGCAGCCAAACGGAATGGAATATCAATGGAAATATTACCGCCGTGATTGTCGCCGAGGGCAATTTACAGATAAAAGGAAAAGGCAAAATTATGGGAACGGTGATTACAGCAGGGCAGCTGTTGCCAGAACAAGACATCGCTATCGTGTATAACAAAAATGTGGTCAACCAAGTCGTTCAACAATATAGTCAATGGCAGCGGGCGGAGAAAAGTTGGTATGATTTCAACCCTTAATCAATTCAAAGGCATGAGCCTGTTAACCTTGCTGATAGTGATTACGTTGTTCAGCGGCATTTTCCTTGCGATCAATCAATGGGCGAGTCAACAGCGAAAAAGTGCGGTGGAAATTTATCAACGTTACCAAGCCATTCAAATCGCAGAAAATCAAAAACAACGGCGGTTTTTAGGTATGCCTTGCGAAAATCAGCTGCACCAAAATGCGATCAAATTTTCCATTGAATGCGCTGAACGAATAACAGTCCGCTATCCCGCAGGAAAAATAACCCTATAAAATACTTGCAGATGAAGAAAATCTCTCGGAAAATAACCGCACTTTAGCCGTTGTTATTGGATGAGATTGCCGTGTTTTATATTTACCACTCGAACGATTTAGACGTTCAAAAAGACATTCTGTTACACCTGATGAAGAAAGGCAATCATGATCCTTTTCAGCCTGAAACTATCATGGTGCAAAGCCCAGGCATGGCACAGTGGTTGCAATTGCAAATCGCGCAAGAAACAGGCATCGCCGCCAACCTTAACTTTCCGTTACCCGCGAGTTTTATTTGGCAACAATATGTTGATAATCTGCCGCAAGTGGCGCAGCAAAGCCAGTTTAGAAAAGAAGCAATGGCGTGGCGTTTAATGTCGTTGATCCCGCAAGCCAATGTGCCACAACTTAATGCCTATCTGCGTTCATCCACGCAATCAGAACAACAAAAACGTTATCAATTAGCCCTTAAAATTGCCGACTTATTTGACCAATATTTGGTTTATCGCCCCGATTGGATCGCGGCTTGGGAGCGAGTCGATGACGACGCTATTTTTCAGCAGATTCGCACCCAACAAGCTGCAAATAATGAAAAATTGTTGCAACAAATTCAGCAAGCCATTCATTGGCAAGGGGACTTATGGCGCGCCTTAGTGGCTGAGATTCAACAGAATTTTCCTGATCGTACGATCCAACATCGCGCCAATTTGCATAACGATTATTTGGCATTGCTAAAAAATCGTAGCCCTAAAAATTTGCCTGCACGCTTGTTTGTGTTTGGCATTTCTGCGTTGCCGAAAACTTATTTAGAAACCCTTGTGGCGATGGCTGCACATTGTGATGTGCATTTATTTTTTAACAATCCAAGCCGTGAATATTGGGGGGATATTGTTGATCCTACCTTTTTACAGAAACTCAGTTTAAAGCAACGAACAGAATGGAAAAATCCTGAAAAATTCACCGCACTTTTATCAGACACGCAAAAAAACACAGAACGTACGCAAGACAATGAATTGCTGCAAGTTGGGCATCCATTGCTAGCAACATGGGGGAAATTAGGGCGCGATTTTTTCTATTTATTAAGCCAAATCAACGGGCAAGATATTCAATTTTTTACTGAACTAGACGGAAGCACCTTGCTGACACAGCTGCAAAATCGTATTCTCAATTTAACGCCAAATCAGCAAGCATTATTAAATTATGCTGAAAATGACCGCACTTTGAGCTTTCATTCCTGCCACAGCCCGATGCGTGAAGTGGAAGTTTTACACGATTATTTGTTGCAATTATTTCAACAACATCCAGATCTCACGCCCAAAGACATTGTGGTGATGGTGGCGGATATTGATCGTTACATGCCCTATATTCAAGCGGTATTTGGGCAATATCAACGCCATAGTGATTTGCGTTACATTCCTTTTTCCATTTCGGATGGCAAGCTCTCTGAAAACGACGTGCTACTTGCCACGTTCCTATCTTTACTTCGCTTGAAAGAAAGTCAATTTAGTGCAGAAGATGTGCTTGCTTTATTGGATATTCCCGCTGTTCGTGAGCAGTTTCACATCAGCCTGCAGGATTTAGAAACGATACGTCATTGGGTTAAAGATGCGGAAATTCGCTTCGGTTTAAATGAACAACAGGGCGAAATGCGCAATTTTAATGCGTGGCAGGCTGGCATTGAACGTATGCTGCTTGGTTTTGCCATGCGTGAAGAAAATGACATCTGGCAAGAAAGCTTGGGCTTTGATAATGCTTATGGACTTAAGGGACAACTGGTGGGATTACTCGCCGCATTTTTAGCCCGTTTGCAACAATGGCACCAAGATTTGCAAGGCGAGCATTGTATGGAAAAATGGCAGCTTATTTTGACCGCACTTGTGGATGATTTTTTTGCCCCGAACGAATCCAATTTCGATACCTTGTTGTATATCAAAGAGGCGATTCAGCAGCTAGCGGATTTGTTGGCTGAGATTCATTTTGAACAGGCGATCAGCATTGATGTGATCGCCGAAGTGATGACCGCGCGTTTAGACGACAATGACAATAGCCAAAAATTTTTAGTGGGTAAAGTGAATTTCTGCACCTTATTGCCTATGCGCGCGATTCCGTTCAAAGTGGTGTGTTTATTGGGAATGAACAGCGAAGATTATCCCCGCCAGCAAACCCCGAATAGTTTTGATTTAATGCAATATCATCGCCAGAAAGGTGACCGTTTCCGCCGCGATGATGATCGTTATTTATTCCTTGAGGCTTTGCTTGCCGCCCAACAATATTTGTATATCAGCTATGTTGGTCGCTCGATTACAGACAATCAAGCGCGCGAACCTTCCGTCTTGGTGAGCCAGCTGTTAGATTATGTGAATGAAAACTTAGCGCAAGGGAAATTACAGGTGCAACAGCACAGCATGACGATTTTCGGCCCCGAAAACTTCAGCCAAACGCACCGCACTTTTGCGAAAGAATGGTTGCCTTTGGTGAATCCTCAACGCCTGCATATCGCCGATTTTGCAACGCAATTCGAGCATCGTGCCACAGAAAAAATAGAGCGCATTGAATTTTCTCAATTGGTGCAATTTGTGCGCCACCCTGTGCGATATTTCTTTGAAAGACAATTAGGTGTGTATTTTCGGGATGACGAAACGCTGATTTCCGACAGCGAAAACTTTACGTTAGAGGGCTTGGATAAATACAATCTTAAAGGCGAAATGCTGCCTTATGAACAATCTGAATTGGCGCATTTTTTCCAACGACAAAAACTCAAGGGAATTATGCCGCGTGCTGAGTTTGCGACCATTACCGAGCAAAAAGTGCGGTCAGAAATGGCACCGTTTCAGGAAGTATTGCAGCAATATATTAGCCAGCCGCCACAAACGGAATGGCATGAGCTGACTATACCAACGAGCCAAGGGGAAATTTTGTTACACGGCGCGTTAGATCAGCTATTCGGTGAGGACAAACAGCGAGTAACATGGCGAGTTGGCAGCCTGAAAGACAGCTTCCGCATTGAAAATTGGCTGGGTTATTTATGGCAAGTGGCGACGACTGAACGTAAGCAATCGCCTGTTTTTTATACGAAAGAGAAAGGAATATCAGCCCATCGCTTTAAAACTGTGGAAAAATCGACCGCACTTGAGTTGTTACAAATGTATGTGGAAAGCTATGTGCAGGGCGTGCATCAGATTCAACTCGTCCCAACGGATAATCTTAGCTGCTGGTTGAAATTAACCCCTGAAAGTGCGGTGGAAAATTTAGCAGTTTTATCGGCGCTTGCGCAAGGCGATGGTTATTATTCTGATGGCGATGTGTATTGGGCGCGCGTTTTTATGCAAACGAAAGAATGGGATTGGCAAAATATGCTCGAAACGGTTAAAGCTTGGTTTGAACCAATGCTAGAAAATGCATAAAAAACATTAGGGCGGTAGGCGGTTTTTAGGTATCATAGCGGCTTATTTTTTATTCGGGATTTGGGGAATTGTAAATTATGATCAAAAAGAACTTCACTGTTAAAGCGATAACATTATTGTCGGCACTCGTTTTAGCCGCTTGTTCATCGTCGCCTGTGAAAAAAACGGCAAATAACTGTGTATCCGCGGTAGCCACGCAAGCTGAAATGATGCAATTGGGGGCAAAATATCAAGGGCGTAGTTACAGCACCAATCCTTTCACAACGGTTTCAACCATTGATAATCACAGTGGCATTATTAACCAAGGCGATTTTCTCACTCAGCTATCAAATGTGCGTGCTTATTCAGGAAAAATCACCGCAAACTTCGCAGAAAATTACGGCAAAATCCAACAATGGGTGATTGCTGGGGCTGATGTCAATGAGCTGGCTAATTATGGTATCCGCCCACAAGTGATGTCTGGGATGGATGGTTTCCAAAATGTATTGATGACGGGATATTATTCCCCTGTGATCAAAGTGCGCGCAAGCAAACAAGGGGAATTTGATCAGCCTATTTATGCAATGCCGCGCAATAAACGTTTTACCCGCGCACAAATTTATGCAGGGGCGTTGGCAGGACAAGGCTTAGAGCTAGCATACAGCAATTCTATGATTGATAACTTCTTGCTTGGGGTACAAGGCAGTGGCTATGTGGATTATGGCAATGGCCAGCTACAATATTTAGCCTACGCAGGGCAAAATGGCTTTCCCTATGCCGCAGTTGGACGTTTGCTAGTCGAAGACGGCGAGATTCCTAAAGAAAAAATGTCAGTGCAAGCCATTCGTGATTGGGCAGCTCGTAATCCATCACGCTTGCAAGGATTATTAGAACGCAATCCTTCTTATGTCTTTTTCAAACGCGATCCGTCTGGCAAAGTAAAAGGTGCCGCAGGCGTACCATTAGTGCCTATGGCATCGGTCGCTTCAGACCGCAATTTAGTGCCATTGGGCTCGGTATTGTTGGTGGAAGTGCCGCAAATTGATGATAACGGCAACTGGACTGGCGAACATAAATTACATCTTATGGTGGCATTAGATGTGGGCGGCGCAGTCAACCAACATCACTTTGATTTATACCGCGGTGTTGGCGATCAGGCAGGGCATATTTCGGGCTTATCAAAACATTATGGACGGGTTTGGGTGCTACGTTAATGACTGAGCGTATTGATAATTACGAACAACGTTTTGGTGGTATCGGTCGTCTTTACACCGCAGATGGGCTAGCTCGTTTGCGTCAAGCCCATATTTGCGTGATTGGCATTGGCGGCGTGGGCTCGTGGGTGGTGGAAGCGCTGGCACGTTCTGGCATCGGCAAAATCACGATGATTGATATGGATGATATTTGTGTTACCAATATCAATCGCCAAATTCACGCACTCACAGGCAATGTCGGCAAGTTAAAAACCGAAGTTATGGCTGAGCGTGTGGCATTGATTAATCCCGAATGTGATGTAGAAATTATCGATGATTTTTTATCAAGTGAAAATCTCGCCGATTATCTCGATCGCGGTTACGATTATGTGATTGACGCGATTGACAGCGTGAAAACCAAAGCGGCACTGATCGCTTATTGTAAACGCCATAAAATTAAAGTGATCACCATTGGCGGGGCTGGTGGACAAACGGATCCGACCCAAATTCAGATCGCCGATATAACAAAGACTATTCAAGATCCGCTCATCGCCAAAGTGCGGTCAATTTTGCGCAAGGATTATTATTTCAGCCAAAATCCTAAACGCAAGTTTGGCGTGGATTGTGTGTTTTCCACACAACCGTTAATTTTCCCCAAAATGAGCGAGGGTTGTGAAATTTCCGCGACAATGAATTGCGCAAATGGGTTCGGCGCCGCCACAATGATCACCGCCACCTTTGGTTTTTTTGCCGTTTCGCGGGTCATTGATAAACTTCTTCTAGCTTAACCATTCAGGCGTAAAGAAAATTTACGCCTTTTTATTGCATTTCTCTTTATTTAGAGTAATTTATCCGATTCTTATTTTTAATGAGAGAGAAGAACGATGAACTTTAAAAAAACAATTTTGGCAACCAGTATTCTTAGCACGGCATTGCTTGGCGCGACATTCACAGCGCAAGCCACGGTAGTCACATCAATCAAACCGCTGGGTTTTATCGCTTCCTCAATTGCTGATGGCGTAACCGATACAGAAATTATTGTGCCCACAGGAGCATCACCTCATGATTACAATTTAAAACCTTCAGATGTGCAAAAGTTAAAATCGGCGGAGCTTATTTTTTGGATCGGCAAAGATGTGGATGCATTTTTAGAGAAAAGTATTCATCAAGTGGATCAACAAAATGTGCTAGCGATTGCCGATATTACAGGTGTGAAAGAATTATTGACGAAATCTGAACACCATCATCATGATGAACACGAAAGCCATGAGCATTCGCATGATCACGCCCATGACCACGATCATGCCCATGACGGACATCATCATGAAGTGGATGAAAATGGCTTAACCATCAACTGGCATGTATGGTATTCCCCAGAAATCAGCAAATTGGCGGCAGCGCAATTGTCCGATAAATTAGCTGAAAAATACCCTAGCCAAAAAGCAAAAATTACAGAAAATTTGGCGAATTTTAACCGCACTTTAGACGAACAAAGCGCAAAAATTAAAGGACAATTGGCGGCGTACCAAGATAAAGGTTTTTACGTATTTCACGATGCCTACGGTTATTTCAACGATGCTTATGGCTTGAAGCAAACGGGTGCATTCACGATTAATCCATTGGTGGCACCAGGTGCACAAACATTGGCGCATATCAAAGAAGAAATCGAAGCGCATAAAGTTTCCTGCATATTTGCTGAACCGCAGTTTACGCCAAAAGTGATCGACACCTTAAGCAAAAACACAGGCGTGCATGTGGGGCGTTTAGACCCAATGGGGGATGGCATTTCTCTTGGCAAAAATGCCTATGGGAATTTTATGCAATTCACCGCAGACAGTTACGCAGAATGTTTGCGCAAATAGGGAATTTTTCTCCATTTCCTTTGTCGTAAAGTCAGCAGTTTTGTGATAGATTGAATTTATGTGGAAACGTTGGCTTTTTAGAACAATTTTAGGCGTGATCTTACTCATCGCGGCAGGTATTTTTTCCCTGCCGTGGTGGTTTTCACCTGCTCAAATTGAACAACTTGCCAATCGTTTTTTAGCCCCGAATTATTCTATTCATCTTCCTAAACAATGGGTGCTTCACCCAACAGGCTTGCAACTGGCGGGTTTTCAGCTCAAATCTCCGCAATGCACTCTTGCCGATTTCCAGAAAATTGAACTGAATTGGTGGAAATTGCGCCATCTCAATATTGAGAACGCGGTGTTAGATTATGATTGTTTACGCCAACTGCCCACTGATGATCAAAATAAAACTTCTGTTAATTTGACCGCACTTTTATCTTCAATTCCAACCAGTGAATTTTCTATCGCCCATCTGCAAATTAAAAATACAGAGAGCATCACTCAGCGACAATTACAATCGTTATTTAATAGTGATATTGCCGCGAATGTGCGTTATGACGGCGGTCAACTGGCTCTTGCCTTACAAGGCAAGGCACAAAGTGCGGTCATTTTTCAGCATAATTCTTATCTCAAGCCGCAAAATGGACAATTTTTATGGCAGGGACAAACAGATTATCAGCCCACAGAACAGCAAGATTATCATCTTCAGTTCAGTACTGAATTGAATAATGATCTCATGGCGTTGCCGCAACAAGGCGAGCTCAAACTGGATTGGAATAATGCGGCGCTCCCTGTTAAAAAAGGCAATGCCCAGCTAAGTTGGAATGGCGAAGAGGGACAAATTAATGCGCAAGATTTAGTCCGAAATCAGCCCCTATTGGATGTGCCCGTCACTTTCACCCCAAACGGTTTGGAGATTACTTGGGGAAAACTTTATTGGACATTTGATGGCTATCAGCCAATTAAAGGCTTCTTGGGGTTGAATATTCAAAAGCCAGAGAACGCTTGGCTACCGCTGAAAACAGACTTGAATATTATTTTGCAAACCTTTGGTAAATACGGCAAAGGGGAGATTGTGATTTCGGGAAAAAACGGTGAAATTGGCGGTGGCGAGAAGCTTGATTCGTTGAAGTTTGATCTGAAAACAATCGGTGATTTACGCTATAACGACAATGTTGCGCACACCAATTTAGAATATAAAGTTCGTGGCACGTTTAGCGAGCCTTGGGGAATTTTTAGTAAAGGCTCCCTTTTCAAAATGGATAATATCCAGCCTGATTCAAAAGTGCATTTGCGTTTGCCGTTAGATGATGTGATTGTCGGGCGTTACGGCTTAGAAGGGCGTTTACAAGCCACGCTGCAAGGCAATACACCACAGTTTGACGCACTGGATTTGAAATTGGACGGTTATGGACATGAATTTATTGCTGGGGTTAAAACGGTGTTCGATTTGCGTGACGAACAGCAAAAATTGCGTTCTGCAGAAATGCGTGCGGCAAACCGTTGGGATTGGGATATTCAAGGCAATATGATCTGGAAAGCCTTAAAAACCCCCGTGAAAATAAACGGTGTCGGCTTTTGGCAAGATGATCATATTGAATTGAATCAGCTAACCGTTACTTCGGGAAATATTCATACTGCGGGCGTGAAAATGGCGCCGCTTTCGTTGCAATTAAAAGATCGTTTGCGTTGGGATTACGTTGCGGAGAAAATTCGGGGTTTAGCGCAGGCTAAAACGGATTGGATTGAATTTGATTATGGTGGACGTTTTGTTCATCCTGTTTTTGGTGTAGGGATAGACGGTAAAAGTATCAATAATTTCAATGCGGCTGGCGCATTAACGGCAGGAACCTTAGGACCGTTAGATGTTTTCGCTCATTATGAAAATCAAGCATTAACAGGCAATATTGCTTGGAAAGAGCAGTCTGCGGATGTGTTCCAAACCTTGTTTCCACAAAAATGGGATTGGGTTATTCACCAAGGCTCGATTAAAGGCGCAACCAATTTCGCGATTAATGAAAAAGGCGTATCAATGGATGGGGCGTTAACGGTGTCGAACGGTAGAATTTCCTTACCCGATGGCGAGATTGAAGGCATAAAAATCCACTTCCCGTTGCATTATCACGATTTTTCATTGCAAGCTAACGCCAATGATAAAATTGAATTTTATGCCGATGATATTCGTATGGGGGCGTTGACTATGCAACGGGCGAAGTTTAATGTGCATGGCAATTATCCTAACAATGCTCGAAAACCTTTAATATTGAGTAATGTGAATGTTGATTTATTTGACGGCAATCTCAGTGTGGATGAATTACGTTTTCCGCAAAAGAATGCGGCGGTGTTGAATTTGCAACGGATTGACTTAGCCAAAGTACTGCAAATGGCACAATATAATCAGATTTATATGCGCGGACGTGTGAATGCGCGTTTGCCTTTCTGGTTAAATCATAAAGCCTGTTTAATTTGTCACGGCTCAATCACACAAGCAGGACCTTTGAATATTAAGTTAGATGAGAAAGTGGTAAAAGGTTTGAAAGCGGGTGGATGGACAGAAAGTATTTTGGTTGATGTGATCAAAAATATGAATTTGAATTCCTTTAATGCGCAGCTTGATCTTATGCCGACAGGGGAAATGGCACTCGCCGCAACAGTGATAGGTTATAATCCTGATAAAAAAACGCACAATCCAATAACATTGAATTATACGCATAAAGAAAATATGTTTGAGCTGTGGAATATGATTGACTATGGCTCGCAGTTTGAACAAAATCTTGAATATCGACTTTACCAACGGGCGGAACAATGAAAATGAAATGTACTCAGTATGTCTTGCTACTTTTAAGCAAAGGAGTGGAAAGCCGAATGCGCTCAAAATATCGCGTTTTTTCACCGCACTTTTTAGCGTTGAGTTTATGCGCTTTAACCGCCTGCACACCCACAATTCAGCTCGATACGCCAAAAGAAGGGATCACCATTAATATGAATGTTGTGGTTGATCACAACATTAGTGTCAAAATGGACGAAAAATCCCAAGCGGCGTTAGAGTCTAGCAAATAAACTCATTTTTTCAGCGAAACGCTTTTTTAACGGCTTATAAAACAAAGCGTTGCGGTATGACAAAAGAAAAGCAGCTGCCTTTCGTTTCGGTGCTTTGAATCTCTAGGTGTGATTGATATTGCGCTAAAGTATGTTTCACAATAGCTAACCCTAATCCACTTCCGCCAGTTAAATGGCTACGCGATTCATCTACACGGTAAAAACGCTCGGTTAAATGTGGAATATGTTGAGCGGAGATACCAATGCCATTATCCGTAATCTTAAACACCATTCCTTGCTCACAGGCTTGCCATTGAATTTGAATGTGGCAATGTTCGCCAGAATGTTTAATTGCATTATAAATTAAATTGGATACCGCACTTCGTAGCTGATGTTCATTTCCCAGAATCATCACGGCGGGTTGAATATCAAATTCAATGTGATGATTATAACTATTTAATATATCCGTATCTTTTCTTAATGAATTAATCATTGCCGACATATCAAAAGGTTGAAATTCCTTATCTGACGACGTTTCTATTTTGGCGAGTAAATTAAGCTGTTGTAATAAATGCCCCATTCGCTGGCTTTGTTCTTGCATCGCTTGAATGGCTTTTTGCTGGATAGGATCTTGAGGGTCATTATCTGCCAACATTTCTAAATAGCCTTGCATTACCGTTAATGGAGTGCGCAATTCATGGTTGATATTGCTTAAGAATTTTTGCCGAGAATGAAGTAAACAGATCATATCCGTAATATCACGCGCAACAATTAACACATTATGACTATCATAAGGATTTAAATTAATTTCAATATAACGTTCGTTATGGGTTAATAAGATAAGTGGGCGTTGCTTCTTAGCTTGCGCAAAATAATGTTTAAATTGTTCATAAAAAATCACATTAAAAATATTTTTTTGTATTTTTTTATGCCAATAAAAATCAAACATTTTCTGCGCCATCGGGTTACACCACGAAATATCCCCATTTTGTTGGCAAACAATCATCGCATCAGGTAAATATTGAATATTTTTATTCACTTTAGAAAGCAGGCGCAAATTAGCGCGTTTTTCTTTATTCGTTTTGGTACGATAATAGGCTTCTGTTTGCGACAAATTTTCTAATTGGAGCAGTTTGAATTCATCATTTTTGTTGGGATTTAAGGCTTTCAGCAAGCGGTATTCGGTCGAATGGTGCCAAGCGAGCAGAAGCACCGTAAGGATTGCAAACCAAGCAATAAAATTGGCTGTAAATAGGCTGAACAAAAAAGCGATACCACTAGCAAGGGTGATTTCAAGAACAAAGTTTAGAATTTTCTTCATGATTCATCTCGGAAATGGTTGGAAAAACGATAACCCGTGCCGCGCACGGTCTGAATATAACGATCACATTGAAATGGCTCTAAATTATGGCGCAAACGGCGGATATAGCTATCCACGGTGCGGTCTTCCACTTCTAAATCATCGCCCCAAATACGGTTCAATAATTGCTCGCGGGAATAGGCCTTTTCAGGATGCGTCATAAAAAAATGCAATAACTTAAATTCTGTACTGCTTAGACTAATTTCCTGTTTTTGGAAAAAGACCCGTTGCGCATTTTCATCTAAACAGAGTT
This sequence comes from Alitibacter langaaensis DSM 22999, assembly GCF_003096995.1. GTDB lineage: Bacteria > Pseudomonadota > Gammaproteobacteria > Enterobacterales > Pasteurellaceae > Exercitatus > Exercitatus langaaensis. The sequence goes on from NZ_QENU01000014.1 coordinate 32,123, forward strand.
CATCGATTTGGATTAATTGGCTTTGTTGTTCATAAATTCGCCGCCATACTGCTTCAATGCGAGCCAACAAAATTTTCGGTGAAAAAGGTTTGCTGATGTAATCGTCTGCGCCTGCATTTAAGCAAGTGATACAATCTTCTTCCGCACTTTTAGCGGTAAGCATAATAATGGGGATTGCGGAATAATTTTCTTGCTTTTTGATATGTTGAATAAATTGAACACCAGAACGCCCGGGCAGCATCCAATCTAATAAAATGAGTTTTGGATTTTCTTTGAGTTTATTGACCGCACTTTGGAAATCGCCCGCTTCGATGACATCATAATGCTGTTGCGATAAAAACAAGGCGATCATTTCACGAATTGCTCGCTCATCTTCCACCACAAGAATTTTTCTCGTCATAATGCCAGCTCCCTTTGATTTGATACCTTGAAAGTGCGGTCAAAAAATCATAAATTTTTTACCGCACTTTAGTGTACTTTACTGTGCTTTACAAATCTTTAGTGTGTTATTTTGCACATTTTTCTCGGTGATTGTAAAAGGAATTAGCCCATTTTTCCACGAATATAATCTTCTGTACGTTGCACTCTTGGCTTATCAAAAATTTGTTGGGTTTCGCCAAATTCAATTAATTCGCCTAAATACATAAATGCCGTATAGTCAGAACAACGCGCCGCTTGTTGCATATTGTGCGTGACCATTGCAACGGTGTAATCCTGTTTTAACTCGCTGATTAATTCTTCAATTTTCATTGTAGAAATGGGATCGAGAGCGGAGCAAGGCTCATCGAGTAATAACACATCGGGTTTAATGGCAATGCCTCGTGCAATGCATAAACGCTGTTGCTGCCCACCTGATAGGCTATCCCCACTGGTGTATAATTTGTCTTTCACTTCGTTCCACAATGCGGCTTTGCTTAATGCCCACTCCACGCGATCATTCATTTCTGATTTAGATAATTTTTCAAATAGACGAATACCAAACGCCACATTGTCATAAATAGACATCGGAAACGGTGTTGGTTTTTGGAAAACCATACCAACTTTGGCGCGAATAAGTGAAATATCTGTATGCGTATTGAGCAAGTTTTCACCATCCAAATTGATTTCGCCCGTGGCTCTTTGGTTTGGATAAAGCTCAAACATACGGTTAAAGCAGCGTAATAAGGTGGATTTGCCACAACCAGAAGGCCCAATAAACGCGGTGACTTTATTTTTGGCAATACGCAAATTAATATTTTTTAATGCGTGAAAATCTCCATAATAAAAATTGAGATTTTGTACGGCAATTTTAGTGTCTAAATTCATCATATTAACCTGTTATTTTTGTTTATGTTGAAAGAAAACTCGGGTGAAAATATTTAAACAAAGCACAAAGAGTGTAATTAAGGTTGCGCCTGCCCAAGCTAGGTTATTCCAGTCAGAAAACGGACTGGCTGCGTATTGGTAAATGACCACTGGCAAGTTCGACATTGGACCATTCATATCCCAAGACATAAATTGGTTAGAAAGTGCGGTGAATAATAGCGGTGCAGTTTCCCCTGAAATTCGGGCAACGGCTAAGAGTACACCCGTGAGAATCCCAGATTTTGCGGAACGGTAACAAATCATAATAATGATACGCCATTGCGGGCAACCTAGCGCTGCAGCGGCTTCTCGCAAATTATTTGACACTAGTGACAACATATTATCTGTGGTACGCACCACAATTGGAACGAGCAACAACGCAAGTGCCAATGCCCCCGCCCAGCCAGAGAAATGCCCCACTTGCGATACATATAAACTGTACACAAATAAACCGATAATAATGGATGGTGCAGAAAGCAAAATGTCATTAAGAAAACGAGTGATTTGGGCGAAACGGCTGTAACGACCATATTCTGCCAAATAAGTCCCCGCTAATACGCCCACTGGTGTGCCGATTAGCGTTCCTGCTCCCACAATGAAAAAAGACCCGATTATGGCGTTTAATAATCCCCCTTTTTCGTTTGGGGCAGGCGTGGATTGAGTGAATAAATCTAACGATAATGCGGGAATGCCCTTGGTTATGAGTGTGAATAAAATCCAACATAACCAAAATAAACCGAAAACAACGGCAACATAAGCAAGCCCTAGCATCAATTTATTGCAGGATTTTCGCCAATAAAAACGAGTGTTGTTTGTTTTCATGTTATTTTCCTTGTACACGTTGCATTCTCGAAATCATTAATCGGGAAATGATTAATACGGTCGTGGTGATCACGAAAAGCAATAAACCTAATTCCATTAGTGCCGATTTTTGTAATCCACCCGCTTCGTTAAATTCATTAGCGATAGCCGAAGCGATAGACGTTGAGGGGGAAAACAAGGAAGTAGGCAACTGAAATGCGTTACCGATGACGAAAGTAATTGCCATTGTTTCACCTAACGCTCGCCCTAAACCCAACATAATGCTGCCGATTAAACCTGTGCGGGTATATGGCACAACAACTTTCCATATCACTTCCCAGGTGGTGGAACCCAAGCCATACGCGCTTTCTTTTAACATTGGTGGAACAACGCTGAACACATCGCGCATAATTGATGAGATAAATGGAATAATCATAATGGCAAGCACTAATCCAGCGGTAAATAAACCAATGCCGAATGGTGCGCCTGAAAAGAGTAGATCGAGAACAGGCAGTTCGCCTAGATGCTCAATCAACACGGGTTGAATATGTTCTTGAAAAAGGGGAACGAAGATAAATAGCCCCCACATCCCGTAGATAATTGAAGGAATGGCTGCGAGCATTTCAATCGCAATGCCTACGGGGCGTTTTAAGCAGTCTGGTACTAATTCGGTGAGAAAGGTTGCAATTCCAAAAGAAATCGGTACAGCAATAAATAAGGCAATACATGCCGTGATGATCGTACCAATAATTGGCACAATGGCGCCATATTGTTCTTGTACTGGATCCCAATGTGTTTCCCAAAGGAAACTTGCGCCAAAACGTTGGATACTCTCCCAACTTCCCATCACTAAAGAAATTAAAATGGCGGCGAGTAAAATAAAAACGAGCCCTGCAAATATTGCAGTAGCCTGCTTGAATAATGGCTCAATCCATTTTTGATTCAGGCATTTTCGAGTGACTGTAAGCATAATCGGCATCCAAAATTTGATTTAAAATGACCGCACTTTGGTTGTTTTAACCGTAAACAAGGTGCAAAGTGCGGTGAAAAATACATAAATTTTATTGTTTCAATTCTGTTTTCCACTGACTTTGAATTGTGTTCACCACATCAGCAGGGATCGGCACATAGTCTAATTCTTCTGCCGCTTGCTGACCTTTGGAAAATGCCCAATCAAAGAAAGCGAGAACATTTTTCGTGACTTCAGGATTGTCCGTGTTTTTATTTAACAAAATGAAACTTGCAGCGGTAATCGGCCAAGATTTTTCGCCTGCTTCATTGGTTAACACTACGCCCATACCTGGTTTTTCTTGCCATTTCGCTTGTCTTGCCGCTTCCATAAAACTTTCATTAGCGGGCTGAACAAATTGTCCCGCTTGATTTTGTAATGAAGCCCAAGCAAGCTGATTTTGTTTGGCATAAGCATATTCCACATAGCCAATGGTATATTTCATTTGGCGAACGTAAGAAGCGATGCCTTCATTCCCTTTGCCGCCATGGCCTGTTGGCCATTTCACTGATTTACCTTCACCCACTTGGTTTTTCCAATCGGCGGAAACTTTAGAGAGATAATTGGTAAAGCCAAAGGTTGTGCCAGAGCCGTCTGAACGGTGGATGACGATGATATTTTTGTCGGGTAAAGGCAGATTAGGATTTAAAGCCGCTAAAGCAGGATCGTTCCATTTTTTGATCTTGCCTAAGAAAATTTTGGCTAAAAGTTCGCCAGATAATTTTAATTCGCCCGCTTTGATTTCAGGTAAATTGACGACAGGTACTGTGCCGCCGATAATTGCAGGGAATTGGAAGAGTTGATGTTGTTGTAATAAGTCGGCATTCATTGGATCGTCAGAGGCGCCAAAATCAATGGTTTTAGCAATAATCTGTTGTTGACCACCACCTGATCCAATAGATTGGTAGTTGACTTTATTGCCTGTTTCTTTTTCATATAAAGATGCCCATTTAGCATAAATTGGATAAGGGAAAGAGGCTCCCGCACCAGTAATACTACTTGCTTGGGCAAAAGGCAATGCACCTAAGGTGAGAGCAATCACAAGCGTTTTCTTTATCTTACGCATTAACATAATCAATTCTCCTTCAGTTAGTGTTATTGATTGCATAACTAAGTGTAGAAAAGAATTATGACAATTTGATGACAACCGCAAATTATTTGATGAATGATTTGCTGTTTGGATAAGGCAATGGAAATAGGGAAGAAAGTGGGCGGCTAGCCCACCTAATTGGGATTATTTATTGGCAAGAATCACTGCGCGTTTAGGGGCGGGATAGCCTTCAATGGTTTTGCTATGGTCGTTGGGATCTAAAAAGTCAATTAAACTTTCATTTTCTAACCAGTCAGTTTTTCGTTGTTCTTCAAGACTCGTCACTTCGACATCGACACAACGCACATTTTTAAAGGCACATTTTTGCAACCAGTTAATTAAACAAGCCACAGAAGGAATAAAATAAACATTTTTCATTTTGGCATAACGCTCAGCAGGCACAAGAGCCGTGTGTTCATCGCCATCAACCACCAAGGTTTCTAACACTAATTCTCCCCCTTGGCGTAGCTGGCTTTTTAGCTGAGTTAAATGATCTAACGGCGATTTGCGATGATAAAGCACGCCCATAGAAAACACCGTATCAAATACCCCTAGCGGTTGCATTTGTTCAATGCCTAATGGAATTAAATTAGCACGGCGATCATTATTTAATAGCTTGCGAACCGCTTCAAATTGGCACAAAAATAATTCTGTCGGGTCAATGCCCACCACCATTTTTGCGCCTTCTCCCACCATTCGCCACATATGATAGCCGCTGCCACAGCCTACATCTAAAATGGTGCGGTCTTGCAAGGGGCTTAAATGAGGTAACACGCGATCCCATTTGAAATCAGAACGCCATTCCGTATCAATATGTACGCCATGCAAATGGTAGGGGCCTTTTCGCCATGGCATCAGCTGTTTTAGATGATGGATTAATCGTTGTTTTTCGCCGTCTGAAATCGCAGAAGCGCGGTCAGATTTTACAAAATTTTTGAGATCAATATGTTCTGCAGGCGTATCAGGCAGAAAATCAATGATTTTTGCCCATTTTGCGTAATCGCCGTGGGTATTTTTTTCCCAATTTTTTAATTGTAACGGTAAGGTTTCAAGCCAAGCCGATAAATTCGTTGTGGCAATTTGGGCGTAGAAAGGACGAAAATCGATCATTGTGCTGCCTTATAAGCTGAATTCGCTTTGTTAAAGGTTTCAATAATGTCTTGGCTCGGTTTTTTTGATAACAATGAAACAACCACGACAGCAAGGCTAGCAAGGCTAAATGCTGGGATCATTTCATAAACGCTATGCCAAGTGCTGTCTGCTGGCACCCAAGATTTCCAGCCAAATACAGTGATCGCGCCGACAAGCATACCTGCTATTGCACCATTTGAAGTCATGCGTTTCCAGAATAAAGAGAATAAAACCACAGGTCCAAAGGCACTACCAAAGCCCGCCCAAGCAAATTCGACTAATTTTAATACTTTGTTGTTTTCATCTTGAGCGATCCAAATAGCAAGGCTGGCAATCACCAACACCATTGCGCGTCCAAGCCAGACTAATTCTTTGTCTGTGGCTTTCGGGCGAATAAAGCCTTTGTAGAAGTCTTCTGTAATCGCACTTGATGAGATTAATAATTGGCTACTTAGTGTACTCATCACCGCGGCGAAAATGGCGGAAAGAAGCACGCCTGCAATCCAAGGGTTAAATAATAGTTTAGCCAATTCGATAAATACTTGTTCATGTTCAGCATTTACTATTGTCGCGAGCTGAGGATTGGCGTGGAAGAACGCAATGCCGAAGAAACCAATTCCAATGGCGCCACCAAGGCAAAGAATCATCCAAGTAATACTGATGCGGCGTGCTTTATTCAGCGATTTGACGGAATGAGATGCCATAAATCGCGCGAGAATATGTGGCTGACCGAAATAACCCAAGCCCCAAGCGGCAAGGCTTAGCAAGCCAAGTGGGGTTGTGCCAGTAAATAAGTCTGTGAAATCTTTGTGGGGGACTTGCTCGGCTTGAGCCATCACAATGTGTAACTCATTAAAACCGCCAAGGCTATAAATCACAAAAACAGGGGTTAAAATCAGCGCAAAGATCATCAAGCTAGCTTGCACGGTGTCTGTCCAGCTTACGGCTAAAAAGCCACCGATAAAAGTGTATGCGATAGAGGCAATCGCGCCATACCAAAGTGCGGTGGAATAAGAGACAGAAAAGAGATTTTGGAATAATTTGGCACCCGCAACAACGCCAGAAGCGCAATAAATGGTAAAAAACACCAAAATAATGCTGGCTGCGATGATTTTGAGTAAGTTGTGCGATGTGCCAAAACGTTGATGAAAATATTCAGGCAACGTGAGCGCATTATTGTTGTATTCGGTGTATATGCGCAGGCGACCCGCCACAAAACGCCAGTTGCAATAGGCGCCGATTGTTAAGCCAATGGCAATCCAGCCTTCAACCAATCCTGCAGCATATACCGCCCCAGGCAGCCCCATTAATAGCCAGCCCGACATATCCGATGCCCCTGCTGACATTGCGGTGACAAAGCTGCCCAAGCGGCGACCGCCTAGAATATAATCAGATAGATTGGATGTATAACGATAGGCAAGAAAGCCGATTGAAATCATAAATACGATATAGATCGTAAAAGTAATCAGTGTTGGATCGAGGCCAAACATTTAAAATCTCCAAACTTTTTGACCGCACTTTTAAGATTTTGGCACGGAATTTAGCTATAAATTTGATAAAGCTCGCATTTTACATGATTTCTGCTTGTTTTTCTATTTGCCTTCGCTATGCTAATAGCCGTTTATGGAGATTTTAACAATGAATTCAGTTGAAGTATTGATCAATGTCACGCCAAATGAAACGCGCGTTGCCTTAATGGATAATGCAGAATTAAAAGAAGTGCATATTGAACGTCAAGCAAAACGCGGGATTGTCGGCAATATTTATAAGGGCAGAGTAACTCGTGTCTTGCCGGGAATGCAGTCCGCATTTGTGGATATTGGTTTAGAAAAAGCCGCCTTTTTACATGCTTCTGACATCGTGTCTTACACCGAATGCGTTGATGAAAATGAGAAAAAGCAATTTGTTGTAAAAGACATCGTGGAGCTGGTGCGTGAAGGGCAAGATATTGTAGTGCAAGTGGTGAAAGATCCGATTAGTACCAAGGGCGCACGGCTGACAACGGATATTACTTTGCCTTCCCGCTATTTAGTTTTTATGCCAGAAAATAGCCACGTTGGCGTATCACAGCGGATTGAAAGCGAAGAAGAACGTGCCCGCTTGAAAGCATTAGTCGAACCCTATTGTGATGAATTAGGGGGATACATTATTCGCACGGCGGCAGAAGGGGTTTCTGAAACGGAATTAAAACAAGATGCTGATTTTTTAAAACGTGTGTGGCGTAAAGTGTTGGAACGTAAGGCAAAATATCCAACACGCTCAATGATTTATGGTGAATTGGCACTGGCACAACGGGTATTGCGCGATTTTATTGGGCAAGGGATCGAAAAAATCCGTATTGACTCAAAATTGTGTTTTGGCGAAGTTCAAGAGTTCACCGAAGAATTTATGCCAGAATTAACGGATAAATTGGTGCTGTATTCAGGCAATAATCAGCCATTATTTGATGTTTATGGCGTAGAAACAGCGATTAACACCGCGCTCAATAAACGTGTGAATTTAAAATCGGGTGGCTATTTGATTATTGAACAAACCGAAGCCATGACCACCATTGATATTAATACAGGCGCATTCGTTGGCAATCGTAATTTAGAAGAAACGATTTTCAACACCAACATTGAAGCAACCAAAGCCATTGCACAGCAATTACAACTGCGTAATCTGGGCGGCATTATTATCATCGATTTTATTGATATGCAAACCGATGATCATCGCAACCGCGTATTAGAATCCCTGCGCACGGCATTGGCGAAAGATCGCGTGCGAACTAATGTGAACGGGTTTACGCAGCTAGGCTTGGTTGAAATGACCCGTAAACGCACACGAGAAAGTTTAGAGCATATTTTGTGCAGTGATTGCCCATCTTGCCAAGGTCGCGGGCATATTAAAACAGTGGAAACCGTCTGCTATGAAATTATGCGTGAAATTATTCGTGTTCACCATTTATTTGCCAGCGAACAATTTACTGTCTATGCAAGCCCTGCGGTGGCGGAATATTTGATTAACGAAGAAAGCCACGGCTTGTTGGCAGAAGTGGAAGTGTTTATTGGCAAACAAGTGCAAGTGAAAACAGAAATCTATTACCACCAAGACCAATTTGATGTCGTAGTTCTTTAGTCGTAGTGCTTTAGTGGTAGCGGATATTTTATTGTCGAGACTTTGTCTTTATTATCTCTAAAGCAGAAATCCGAAAAGTGCGGTCAATTTTTCTAATGTTTTTTAAAACTGTGATAAAATCGACCGCACTTTTTTATTCCAATTAAAATATTCACCCGAGAAATTTATGTTAGACCAAGTCTCATCAAGCCTACTTACCGCGAGTAATTTGCAACTCAATGATCTTCAAAATGCGTTTAATCTGATGTCTCATCGCCAGATTGATTATGCGGATCTGTATTTCCAACTTAGCCAAGATGAAAATTGGGTGTTGGAAGATGGCATTATTAAAGAAGGCGGTTTTCATATTGATCGCGGTGTCGGTGTGCGAGCGGTATCTGGCGAGAAAACGGGCTTTGCCTATTCTGATCAAATTAATCTTGCGAATTTACAGCAATGTGCGAATGCGGTTAAAGGCATTGCTTCCCCAAGCCAAAAGGCTATTTTCGCCCCCTTGCGTTACCAAGAAGTGCAAGCAATACAACGCTACGCGGCAATTAATCCTTTAGATACGCTATCCAAAGAACAAAAAATTGAATTATTACGCTTAGTCGATGCAACGGCTCGAGCAGAAAGCCCTTATGTCACCAAAGTTACCGCGAATTTGACCGCACTTTATGAAGAAATGTTGGTGGCGGCAACCGATGGCACACTCGCGGCGGATATTCGCCCGTTGATTCGTTTATCCATTTCTGTATTAGTGGAAAAGGATGGCAAGCGTGAACGAGGGGCTGCAGGTGTTGGTGGACGTATGAGCTTAGAATGGTTTTTTGAAAACTATCAAGGGGAAATGCGCGCGCAATATTTTGCCAAAGAAGCGGTGCGTCAGGCATTGGTTAATCTCAATGCTGTTGCGGCACCGTCAGGATTAATGCCTGTCGTTTTAGGCGCGGGTTGGCCAGGCGTATTATTACATGAAGCGGTGGGGCATGGCTTAGAAGGGGATTTCAACCGTAAAGAAAGCTCTTTATTTACAGGCAAAATTGGCGAATTAGTCACTTCGCCGTTGTGCACCATTGTGGATGACGGCACCTTACAAAATCGTCGTGGCTCAATGACGGTGGATGATGAGGGAACGCCAAGCCAATACAACGTGTTAATTAAAGACGGCGTGTTGCAAGGCTATATGCAAGATAAAATGAATGCGCGTTTAATGGGAATACAGCCCACAGGCAATGGTCGCCGTGAAAGCTATGCCCATTTGCCAATGCCTCGTATGACCAATACCTATATGTTGGCAGGGGAAAGCAAATTTGATGATCTTATCGCGTCTGTGGAACAAGGGATTTTTGCACCGCACTTTGGTGGTGGGCAAGTTGATATTACTTCAGGGAAATTCACTTTCTCGATGTCTGAAGCCTATTTGATTGAAAACGGAAAAATCACCAAGCCAGTAAAAGGGGCAACGATGATTGGCAATGGCATTGAAGTGATGCAACAAATTTCTATGGTGGCAGACCAAGTTGAGATCGATCATGGCATTGGTGTATGCGGAAAAGACGGACAAAGCGTGCCTGTTGGCGTTGGACAGCCCGCCTGCAAAATTGAAAAAATTACAGTGGGTGGAACGAATTAGGCTGCTTTTTATAAATTTGTTATAGCTAATTAAATGAATTTTTATTCAATTTTATTGCATAATAAATCAAAAGAGCATATTCTAGCGCTGTAACACAATAAATAAGGAATAATACAATGAGCCAATATACTCGCCAAACATTTAATGAAGTGATGATTCAAAATTATAATCCTGCGAATTTTATTCCTGTTAAAGGCAAGGGCAGCCGAGTTTGGGATCAAGCGGGGTGTGAGTATATTGATTTTACCAGCGGGATTGCCGTAAATGCACTGGGGCATTGCCATGATGAAGTGGTTGCCGTGTTAAAAGAACAAGGCGAGAAATTATGGCATTCAAGCAACTGGTTTACGAGCGAAACAACCCTCGCCTTGGGGGAGAAATTAGTGGCAAATACCTTTGCTGAACGTGTGATGTTTGCTAATTCGGGGGCGGAAGCGAACGAAGCCGCACTAAAATTAGCCCGCCGTTATGCAGTAGATCATTTTGGTGCACAAAAATATAACATTATTTCTTTTAAACAAAGTTTTCACGGACGAACATTGTTCACTGTTAGCGTGGGCGGACAGCCTAAATATTCTGATGGTTTCGGTCCAAAACCTGCGGGCATTATTCATGTTCCCTTTAATAATTTAGATGCGGTGAAAGCGGTGATTGACGATCACACTTGTGCGATCATTGTTGAACCGATCCAAGGCGAAAGTGGTGTCATTCCTGCAACAAAAGCCTTTTTGCAAGGTTTACGCAATTTATGTGATCAATATAAGGCATTATTAATTTTTGACGAAGTGCAAACGGGCGTAGGGCGCACTGGGGCATTATATGCCTATCAGAAATTTGGCGTGACTCCTGATATTTTGACTTCTGCGAAAGCCTTAGCAAATGGTTTCCCAATTAGTGCGATGATGACGACGAGTAAAATCGCACAAAGTTTTGCCCCCGGTGTGCATGGCACGACATTTGGTGGAAATCCGCTTGCTTGTGCGATTGGATCGAAAGTGGTGGATATTATTGCTGATCCCGCATTTTTAGCCAATGTTAATCAAATGGGCGAATTTTTCAAAAGTGAATTACGCAAATTAAATGAAAAATTTCATTTATTTTCTGATGTGCGTGGCGAAGGGCTACTCATTGGTGCTGAATTGATTGAAAAATATCATGGCAAAGCAGGGGAGTTTGTTACCGCCTGTGCTGAAAATGGTTTGATGATTTTAGTGGCTGGTGCGAATGTACTACGTTTTGCGCCTGCATTGAATATCACAAAAGAGGACGTTTTAGCGGGTATTTCTCGCTTAGAAAAAACCTTAATGCAATTTAATTAGCTTAGAATATTTTGTATAGATTTTCGTATAAACTAAAGCGACAAAATTGTCGCTTTTTGTTTGGGAAATAGTGCATTTAAAGCAATGAACTCCGAGATCGGAGCTCTTCTGCTGATACATTTCAGCTATTGCCATTCCTAGGGTTTTAGGATTATACTGCCACTGTCTTTTCGTTCTCCCTTAGCGGAAAGATAATATTCTAAGAATAAAAATTACCCTCCTTTATTTGCCGGATCTCCCTTAATCCGGCTTTTTTATTGTTTTCTATCTTTACATAAATTTACAAATATATGATTAATGTATTGTTTAGCGTAATAGATATTTTCTTCTATATTTTCGTTATAAAAATTATTAAATGTTATAAATAGTTGTCATTTATCTATTTTTTTAGTCGTGTAAGCGTTTAATTTAATGCTGTATTACATTGACTTTGAAATAATACTTCTTTACAATTCTTTACGTTTTGTTAGGAAAGTAATTTCTTAACAAAACATATAATTATAATAAATATCTTTTGGGGCTGACGTAGATTAGGTACTATGCTAATCTACAAAAATGAAGATAACTCATTGTAAACTAAAGAAATCTATACAGAGAAAATTACTTGAATTTTTTGTGCTAGAAGTCACGGCTCGCTCAGCTGCAGATTTACTTGG
>NZ_QENU01000015.1 GCF_003096995.1 Alitibacter langaaensis DSM 22999
CGTTGTAGCGAAAATCATCAAATAATTGATGTTGCGTAAATAACGTTAACAAGCATTAAAAAGGGTATCGAAAGATACCCTTTTTGTTTTTGTGCGTTTATAAAAATTCCATTGTTACCTTTCTAACGAAGTCATTACATCCTTAAAAAATTTAGGATTTTTTGACCGCACTTTCGCTTATTTAAATTAGATGAATGGTTTTATCTATTAAAAGGTTAGATTTAAACGTCTTTACATATTATTTCATTCGCCTATAATGTTATCAACAGCCCATAAATGAGCTCAATCTCAAAACTATTTTATATCGGAGGTATAATTATGAGCACGAAAAGTATTCATTTCCCTATTTTGACATTAACAGAAAAAAGTTCAGCATTAACGGCAGATGTAAACAAAAACGCAGTATTTACCGCTCCTGGTTTAGATAAAAAAGTGGGACATTCAATTGCAGATGCATTGCAAGCACGCTTACAAGGTTTGAACGAATTACAATTAATTCTAAAACACGCCCATTGGAATGTTGTAGGACCTAACTTTATCGCAGTACACGAAATGCTTGATAGCCAAGTTGATGAAGTTCGTGATTTTGTTGACGAAATTGCAGAACGCATTGCGACATTAGGTGTTGCACCAAATGGATTATCTGGCAATTTGGTTGCGAATCGTCAAACACCTGAATACCCATTGGGACGTGCTTCAGCACAGGATCACTTACGAATTATCGATCAATTCTATTCACATAACATTGAATCGCATCGTGTTGTATTGGCTCATTATGGTGAATTCGATCCTATCAGTGAAGATTTACTTGTAGCACAAACCCGTGCATTAGAAAAACTTCAATGGTTCTTACGTGCCCATTTAGATAAAGGTGACGGAAACATTTAACCTAAGTGCGGTCAGAAATGGCTGCATTTTTTATCTCAAAAATGATTGAAACGCAGCGTATATGGCGTTATTGATTAAGATTGCTATATAGAATAAATGAGCTCTACATTTCTAATCAGAAATTACTCAAAAGTTTTATTCAGCTATATTCAACTGATTTTCCCACTTCTAACTTTTCAAATTCTAATAATCTCTCTTAACTTTCATCAACTTTATGCATAAAAAAGCCCATGCATTAACATGGGCTAGGTAAATTTAGCTAATTTATTCTGCTGTAAGTTTTGGGCGGATAATGGCGTAAATTATCCCAGTTACGAGAGAACCTGCTGCGATTGCGCCGAGATACATTAATGGTTGTGAGACTAATGGCACAACGAATAAGCCGCCGTGTGGGGCTGGTAATTCGATTGCAAAGCTTAATGAAATTGCGCCTGCTAATGCACCACCGATGACGCTGGAAATAATTACGCGGATTGGGTCTGCGGCAACGAATGGTAGCGCACCTTCAGAAATAAAGCATAAGCCTAACACAAAGGCGGCATTGCCAGCATCACGTTGGCCTGCATTGAATTTGCTGCGTGCGATCCAAGTGGCGATTGCCATTCCGATTGGGGGCACCATACCACCTGCCATAACGGCTGCCATTGGCGTGTTTAATTGTGAAGCCAATAAACCTGTACCGAACATATAAGCGGCTTTGTTTACCGGTCCGCCCATATCGACACACATCATACCGCCAAGAATCGCGCCAAATAATAAACCGTTGGTTGAGCCTAATCCGTTTAACCATTCAGTTAATGCCGCCATAGTGGAAGCAACAGGAGGGTTTAAAAAATAAACCATCAATAACCCGACGATTGCAGAGCCGAGCAATGGCAGAATTAAAATAGGTTTAAGCGATGCCATAGATGCAGGCAATTTGATTGCTGCGTTTAAGCCTTTCACCACATAACCTGCAAGAAAACCTGCGATAATACCGCCTAAAATTCCCGCGCCTGCGGTGGTGGCAAGCATACCGCCAATTAAACCAACGGCTAAACCTGGGCGGTCTGCAATGGAGAATGCGACATAACCTGCGAACACAGCGATCATTAATTTGAATGCGGCACCGCCACCAATTTCCATTAATGCTGCGGGTAAGCCGCCAGCAATGCTTGGGTCTTTGAAAGCATTCGGACCAAACATAAATGAAATAGCGATTAATAAGCCACCAGCAACCACAACAGGCAACATATGTGATACGCCTGTCATCAAGTGTTTGTACACGCCTTTTTTCTCATCTGAACTATTGTCCGCTTTCGCAGATGTCGCGCCACCTTCATAGATCTTGGCTTCAGCAAAAGCTTTATTAAACTCTTGTTCGGTTTTTTTCAAGGCTAAACCCGTTGAAGTGCGATACATCGGTTTGCCTTTGAATTTTTCCAAATCAACATCAATATCAGCAGCGACAAAAACTAAATCAGCAGCCGCCACTTCTTCCGCGGTGATTGGGTTGCCCGCGCCCACTTGACCGCGCGTTTCCACACGCACATTCCAGCCCATTTTTTTGCCATAAGCCTCAATGGCTTCGGCTGACATAAAGGTATGGGCAACGCCCGTTGGGCAAGCTGTTACCGCAACGATATTTTTCGCGCCCGAAACTGTTGAAATTCCGACCGCACTTTGCGCGGGTGCAACATAATCAACCGCTTGAGTGAAGGCACTTTGGATCACATTTTCAGGAGCTGATAACGCTTGTTCTGCATCAACTAAAAAGACTTTCTTGCCTTGAAGTGCGGTCAACTTTGGCAAAGTTTCGCCAAATACAATCGCCACATCGGCTTGTTCTGCGTTATCAACAATTTGGGTGTTTTGCGCTTTTGCCGCGGCAGCGATGACTTGCTTCAGCAAGAACGCTTTAGCGTTGCCTAAAGTCGGGGATTGAGTAAGAAAAAAATTCATAGGTTATCCTTTAATCGTGGTAATTTTGACATTGGCGAGAATTGGATCGAGTAATTTTCGATCACTCACGCCCACGTTACTTTGTGATACTGCAAAGGCAGACACGGCACTGGCGAAAGCAAGGGTTTCAGCTTGTGAATAATCATTAACAAAGCCATAAATTAACCCCGCAACCATTGAATCTCCTGCGCCCACCGTGCTGACAACGTTTTCGCATTTTGGCGGTTGCGCTTGAACAATGCTATTTTCCGTTAACCATATCGAACCGTTTGCACCCATGGAAATAATGATGTTCGCAATTCCTTGCGCTTGTAATTTCTGGGCCGCCGCAATGATTTCATCTAAGCTATTTAGGCTATGACCAACCCAGGCTTCCAACTCGCGGTGGTTTGGTTTCACTAACCAAGGATTTGCTTTTAAGCCAGCCGTTAATGCGGCATTTGAGCTATCGAGTACCACTTTTACCCCTGCACTATGGAGTTGGCTTAACCATTCCGCAAAGTGTTCTGGTGTTACCCCGCGTGGAAGGCTACCACATACCGCAACAATGTCGAATTGTTGGCAATAAGCAAGGGAGGTTTTGACAAATTTTGCCCAGTCTTCCGCGCTAATTTCATAGCCTAAGAAATTGAGATCCGTCACATCGGCTTCGGTTTCGGTGATCTTCACATTAATACGGGTTTTGCCTGCCACACGCTGGAATTTGTCTTCTAAGCCTTGTTGCTGAAACAGGCGTTCAAAATCGCCTACGTTGTCGATGCCTAAGAAACCACCCACGGCAACTTCAACGCCTAGATCATTTAAGACTTTGGCAACGTTAATGCCTTTCCCCGCAGGGAATAAACCGAGCGTTTCTACCGTGTTGACTTCACCTAATTCAATGCGTTTTAAACGTCCGACCAAATCATAGGCGGCGTTTAAGGTGATTGTTGCTACTTTTGCCATAATATTCTCCAATTATTCACCTAAACCTGCGGCAATCGCGGCACCAATGCCGTCAATAGCTTTTTGTGCTTCTTCACCCGTTGCCACAAAGCGTAAACGTTGACCTTTGGTTACGCCTAACGCTACGATTTTCATTAAACTTTTGGCGCTGACTAATTGGCTGTTGCGATCTAAATTTTGCACCGCAACGGAAGCGTTATATTTTTTCACTTCATTGACGAGCGTAGCACTTGGACGCGCGTGTAGCCCGTGTTCATTGATAATGGTGAAAATCGCTTCAATGGCACCATCGTCATTTTTTTGTGAAGAAACTTTGTCAGATTTGACCGCACTTTGCGCTTGAGCGGTACCGACAGTTTCAATGCTATCTGCTTCCGCAGGTGTGAAAGAGCTCACATCTTCGCCTAAGCCACTGGTTAAAGCTTGGCTAATTGCCTCGATAGCCGCTTGTGCATCTTCGCCCTCGGCAACAAAACGTAAGCGATGCCCTTGTGATGCGCCTAATGCCACAATTTTCATCACGCTTTTGGCATTCACAAGTGAACCACCACGGGTTAAGTTTTCCACGGTAATTTTCGCGGTAAATGGTTTTATCGCACTCACTAACACCGCACTTGGGCGAGCGTGTAAACCGTGTTCATTGCGTAAGGTAAATGTGCCCGCCACGCCACTTGCAGCTTGTACGGATGCGGCAACGGTTTCCACTTTGCCACCATTCAATACGCTGACAATTTGTTCGCTAGAACCGTTTAATAAGGTGTTTTGCACATTTTCATCTAATAAGCGAGTGAGCGCATCATTAATCGCGTCGTCTTTTGCGGCAATGGTTAATACGCCTTGGATTGATTTTCCGTTATGCTCAAATGCAGCTTTAGGGCGGCTAAAAGCAATCGCGTTTTTAAGGTTGCCGTTTACGCTATCGGTGAGCCATAAGCCTTTAGCCAATGGTAACGCGGCGGAGCTGATGACTTCAGAAACAAAGGCATTTTCCACCGCACTTTGTTCTTGTAATTTTCCTGCATTGATTGCAGTGAGCGTGAGCAAGCTTTGTGTGTCCACATCAAGGCTGATTGTGTCTGCTTTCACGCTAAATTCTTCGGACTCGCCCATTAAAATGGCGCGGAATTTTTTAACATCATTTAATGTTGCTAGTTTTGCCGCCGTTTCTTCATCGCCTAACACATGGGTTAATTGGCGTAATAATGCGAGATGTTCATCAGAGCGAGCTGCGATGCCGATAACCACATAGGCAATATTGTCTTCACCCCATTCCACGCCTTGTGGAAATTGGAATACGGCAACGCCAGTATTTTTTACCATACCGCGAGTTTCAAGGGTGCCATGCGGAATGGCGATGCCATTGCCTAAAAAGGTGGAGGTTTGTTGTTCTCGACCTAGCATGCCTTGCAGATAGCCACTTTCTACATAACCAGCTTGCTCTAATGCTGCTGCAGCCAATTCAATAGCCTGTGTTTTCGTTGCAGCCTGGGCGGCAAGATGAATGTTGTTTTCAGGTAAATTAAACATTCTGTTTTCCTTTTAGTTGGTTAGCTAAAACGTGTCAGCTTGAGTTTTCTATTATTATAAAAAATAAACAAGCTCAAATCTCTGCACTTTTCTCAGAAATGTGAGCTTGCTCATAGTTTTTTTCAATTATTTACAAGTTTGCAGTAATTGCTCGTTGCCTTTGCTGATGTATTCATCATCTTCACTACGAGCTTTGCCTTTGCTTAAATCGATCATCGCATCGTATATCCCTTGGGTCATACTTGGACGATCAATTTTGCTCCAGCAGGTTTGGCTTAAACGGCTAAAGTTTGTTTGCAGATCCGCTGCAAATACCACGCCGCTATAATAAGCGTGTATATTGCTGTCAATGCCCGAAGCGAGTTTTGCTTTAACTTGATCAATTGGCACTAAAATTGCGCCTTCATAATATTGTTTCACGCCATTGGCAAATGAGTTGACATCGTAATCTTCGCTGAGTTGACCTTTATAAGTCTGCACGGTGGAAGCGTAGGCAACGGCATAAGATTTTTGATCGATTTTATCTTCATCAAGATTAATCACGGGCTTGCTATTGCCCATAAATGGCACATATTTGGTGACTGATGAACAAGCAGTTAATATTGCAATCATTGCAATGAGTGAAATTTTCTTAAACATAACGCAAATGTCTCTAAAGCAAGTGGAAAATAGGCTTTATTATACTGTTGAAATGCTATGGAATAAAGGCGTTTTATTTAACGCAAGCCATTCAGAATGATATAGATCGCAGCACACCAGAAAATGAGCACACAACTGATTAATATTTTCCGTGCCAAGTGCGGTCGATTTTTATGAAGTTTAAATAAAATGCGGGCAATGATGCCTAACACAAAGGGATAAAGCCAGAAAAAGCACGCAAATGCCAGAGATTGAGTTCTGCTGAGCGCGGGGTTTTCTAATAATGTTGGCGACAGCAATAACGCCAATGGCCAGAGTAAAATCGGGAAGCACAAACCCGCTAATGCCCAGCTGAAACGGCTAAATCCTTCAGGCAAATTTTGTTGTGTCATTTTCTCTCCATGTTTTACAATATCCCTTATTTTGAATAATCGGACTATATCAAATGCAATGCTTAATTAGAAGTCATATTCCACAATTTATCATGTCCTTTCGCGATTATATTCGTAGCAAGTATGCAGTCGATCTTAAGCTCGTGGAAGAAATGAACGCTCAAGGCGAGCCAAAGCTTTGTGCTTATTTAGATGAAAATTCACCGCATTTTGCGGCTATTACGCATGAAGCAAAGATCTTTTTACAAAACCCGTTTGATGAACGTTATCAGCAAGCAAGCTGGGAAAGTGGGGACACCAAAAGCGTTCAATATCAGTATCAAAAACCGAATTTTTACGGCTATTTATTGCGTTGGAGCCAAACAAAATTTACCGTATTTTTGACCGCACTTTGCGCCATTATTTTTGCTTTTGAATGGTTTGGCTATGATGAATCCATTATGACATTCGCGCATTATCCTGCAGATATTGGCGAAGATCATGAAATTTGGCGTTATTTTAGCCACGCATTGGTCCATTTATCGCCGTTACATATTCTGTTTAACCTCGCTTGGTGGTGGATTTTTGCTGGGATGATTGAGCGACATTTCGGATCATTGAAATTAATCGGATTATTTTTCTTGTCGGCAGTGGTGAGTGGAATGGTTCAAAATTGGGCTAGTGGGCCGGCGTTCTTCGGTTTATCGGGCGTGGTTTATGCAGTGATGGGTTTTGTTTTTATGGTGGATAAATTTGGCTCGACAAAAGCGACAGTCTTGCCCGAGGGCTTTTTCACTATGTTAGTTGTGGGGATCGCCTTTGGCTTTGTCAGCCCATTTATCGGGATCGAAATGGGCAATGCAGCGCATATTTCGGGTTTAATTGTGGGCTTAATCTGCGGTTTCTTGCAAGCAAAAGTGCGGTCAAATTGAGCTAAGTTTTTTAGCAAAAATGGACGTATTTGGCGTCCATTTTGTTTCATCGTTCATTTCAAAATAAAACATCGCAAGCGCAAAATGCGCACTTTGGATTATATCTCAACAGGCAGATTCGCTTTTTGCCAGCCTTCAAAACCGCCGATGACGCTATAGACATTGTCATAGCCTTGAGCGAGTAAATAAGCGCCAACATTAAGGCTGCTTATGCCGTGGTAACAGATGACAATCACATTGTTCTCAAAATCAACCCGATTTTGAAATTCGCCGTAGCTTTGGTTGGTTAGATGAAATGCGCCTTTGGCATGGGCTTGGTTAAAGCGCAGTTCGTCACGCACATCAAGCAAATGCGCGCCATCATTCATCATCTGCCACGCCTGTTCTGGCGTGATTGAGATCGGTTGTTCCATTTTCTACTTTCCTAACAAATAATAATTTTTCAGTTTCAATATCACTGTGCAGCAATTCCACCGCAGGCAGCGTTTTATTGGCTTTCGCCGATAAATCTTTAAAGCGTTCCACTTTGCCGACCAAACCTTGCTGCCCAACAAGAGCGGTCACCGTGTCATTATAGCGCGCATTGGCAGAGCTCAGGGTATTGCCTAATTTTGCCAACCGTTCCGCCACTAAACAGATTTGATTATAAATTTCTCCCGCGCGCTCACTAATTTCACGGGCTTCTGCATTGCCCCGTTCAATTCGCCATAAGTTTGCCACGGTGCGAAGAATCGGCATCAGCGTGGTGTGCGACACTAAAATAACGTTTTTATTATAACCATAATTGAACAGCTCGATATCGGCTTTCATCGCCTCAATATAGGCAGGCTCTACGGCGACAAACATTAACACGAAATTAGGGCTGCGCATACCAATCAAATTGCTATAATCTTTTTGTGATAAGTCATTGATATGATTGCGAATGGCTTTAACGTGTTCTTTCAGCCAATGATTGCGCTGAGATTCTTCATCAGAATTGACCGCACTTTCATAAGCCACCAGCGACATTTTACTGTCGATGATTAAGTGCTTGTCGTCTGGCAAATGCACCACAAAATCGGGGTAATTGTGCTTGCCTTGTTCATCTTTAAAGTGCGCTTGCGGTTCATAATGCTCGCCTTTCACCAAGCCAGCTAGCTGCAAAGCGCGCTCTAGCTGAATTTCGCCCCAGTTTCCTAAGGTTTTTTTCTCGCCTTTTAAAGCGGATGTGAGATTATCGGCTTGTTGCGACATCGAAAGCCCAATATCCAAAACTTTTTTAATCTCACTTTCTAGGCTTGCGTTGCCCTTAACATTCTCCGAATGAATTTCATTTACCCGCTTTTGAAAACCATCAATTTGCTCACGAAATGGCTTGAGCAAGGCATCTAATGCAACTTGGTTTGATTGGCTAAAAGATTGAGATTTTTCTTCTAAAATGCGATTAGCCAAATTTTGAAATTCTATCGTAAGCTGTTGTTTGCTTTGTAAAAAGGCTTGCTGCTGCTCGGCGAAGTTTTTCTCTTTTTCTGATAATGTGATTTTAAATGTGGTTAATTCTTGCCCAAGTGCGGTGAGTTTTTCTTGCGTTTCTGACAGTTCTTCGCTGCGTTTTGATAAGAGCAGATCCCGTTCTTTAATCTCTTCGTTCAAGTAATTATTTGCTGTTTGAAAACGTGCCACCGCTAAATCTTGGCTCGATTTGACCGCACTTAATGCATCAAATTTTTCGACTAATTGATTGTAATCTAAGATATTTTTCTGTAAATCTTGCGAAAGCTCTTCCACATCTCGGCTTTTACGCATAATCACAAAAAGCAAAATAATGCATAGGATTGCTAAGCCCAGTGCGGTTAAAAAATAGGGATTTTGGAGAAGTTCAAGCATAAAAATTCCTTTGGTTTTGGGTTGTGTAGTATAAACGAAAATGGGTAAAATCAGAGCAAGATTTTTCAACGGGATAGGCTATGAATTGCTCACTTTTTCAACGCACGAAACAACATGAAGTTTGCCCTGAATGTGGCTCGCCATTGCAAATTCGTCATGGCAAAAAAGGCTTGTTTTTAGGGTGTTCTGCTTTCCCAAAATGTGAATATTTAAAACCGTTGCAAGCACAATATGAAAGCAAAGTGTTGAAAGAATTAGACGCGCTTTGCCCAGAATGTGGAAAACATTTGCAGCTCAAACAAGGCAGCTTCGGTATGTTTATTGGCTGCAGTGGCTATCCTGATTGTCACTTTATTTTTCGTGAAGAAACAGAACAAGAAACTGAGAGCGCAGAAAAAATCCCCTGTCCTGATTGCGGTAAAGGGGATTTAGTTGCGCGCCGTGGGCGACAAGGCAAAACCTTTTATGGTTGCAACCGATTCCCCCATTGCAAGTTCACCTTGCCCGTCAAGCCACAGCAGCAACCTTGCCCCGCTTGTGGCAACGCTTGGGCGGTGCTTAAAAAAGAAACTGAAACCCACCGCACTTTTCTCTGCTTAAATAAAAAATGTAAACAGATATTTGAAACAGAAATTTAAACGGCAATAATGCTGCGGTTTCTTTTCATTCTTTATTGATGCCCTTTCTAAATCATGATCACCAATTACAGTTGTTTTGGTGATTAGCCTTGTTTTCAATTCACCTTAAATTTTGCACCAAAACACGAAGAAGCATTACTTTTAATCATTTGACGGCATAGCAAATATTCGCTATTTTTTGTCAATCTCATAAAAACGAAAAGGAAAAAATGATGATGAAATTATGGTATTCAATGGCAAGCCCGTTTGTGCGTAAAGTGTTAGTGACGATTAAACATCAGCAATTAGATGACAACATTGAGTTTAAATTTGTTACTGGCTCATCTGATCCGAATTCGCCGCATAATCTGGACAACCCATTGGGGCGCATTCCTGCCTTGCAGCGTAATTGTGGTAATTGGTTGTTTGGCAGTTTGTTAATTTGTGAATATTTGGATCAAAAAGGCAAGCAGCCGTCCTTGTTTCCAAAAGAAGGTAAACCACATTGGGCGGCGCTGGCATTGCATAATCTCGCAGACGGAATTTTAGAAAACACCGTGCCAATGGTGATAGAAAAAGGAAATCGCCCAGAACAGGAATGGTGGGTGAGCCGTTTTGCGCAAATTGCAGATCGTAATTCACGGAGCTTTGCTGCATTAGAGAAAGCCATTGAGCCCTTTGGCTATGAATTAAATATCGGCACCTTGACCGCAGTTTGTGTGGTGGATTGGTTTATTTTCCGCCAAAAAGTCATTGGCTATGATTTAGCGCAGCATTATCCAAATTTAGTGGCTTGGGCAGCAGAAATGAATGCGCGTTATCCTGAATTGAGCGAAACCTTGCCACGAGCTTAATATGAATATGACGGAAATTGCCGATAAACTCCACCAACAGCAGGTGGTGGCTTATCCAACGGAAGCCGTGTTTGGGCTGGGTTGCAATCCGCATAGCGAAAGTGCGGTCAAAAAATTATTAGAATTGAAGCAACGCCCTGTGGAAAAAGGCTTGATTTTGGTGGCACCCAGTTTGGTGTATTTATTGCCTTTTATTGATGTGGAAAAGATCAATCAAGCCCAATATGAACGTTTGGCGGGGCAATATGCACGCCCGACAACTTGGCTAGTGCCGGCAAAATCAAGCACGCCAAAATGGTTGACGGGGCAGTTTGACAGCATTGCGGTGCGCCTTTGTCGTCATCCCGCGGTTGTCGAATTATGCCATTTAACCCAATTTGCATTAACGTCAACCAGCGCCAATTTGTCAGGGCAGACCCCTTGCAAAACCGCTGACGAAGTGCGGTCACAATTTGGTGAGAATTTTCCTGTATTAGACGGCGTTGTCGGCAGGGCAGAAAAACCTTCAGAAATTCGCGATTTACTCACTGGGCAGATTTTTAGATAGGAACGATATAGGAACAATAATGACAGATCAATACACGGTTTGGGGCAATCCCATTGCTCAGAGTAAATCGCCACAAATTCATAAAGTCTTTGCACAGCAAACATTGCAGGATATGGAATACGCCGCAATGCTAGGAGATCTCGATAATTTTGAACAGCAACTACACAACTTTTTTCAGCAAGGCGGAAAAGGTTGCAATATTACCGCCCCATTCAAAGAGCGCGCCTACGCCATTGCCGATGAATATAGTGAACGTGCGTTGACGGCAGAAGCCTGCAATACATTAAAGCGTTTAGATGACGGCAGATTGTATGCGGATAATACTGATGGCGCGGGACTGGTGAGTGATTTGCAACGTTTAGGGTGGTTAAAACCCAACCAATCTATGCTCATTTTAGGGGCAGGCGGCGCCACCAAAGGCGTTTTGCTGCCCTTATTGCAAGCACAACAAAATATCACCATTTCTAACCGCACTTTGTCGAAAGCGCAGGCGTTGGCGGATAAATTCAGACCTTATGGCGCGATTCAAGCGGTGGCTTTAACTGAAATTCCAGTCCAGCGATTTGATGTTGTCATCAATGCTACGTCTCTTGGCTTGCAAGGCAAAACGGCAGAGATAAATTCGGATATTTTGCGCTTAGCGGGCGCGGTGTATGATATGCAATATGCGAAACAAACAGACACGCCTTTTGTGGCGTTGGCTAAATCCTTAGGCGTAAAAAATATTGCTGACGGCTTTGGTATGCTGGTGGGACAAGCGGCGCATTCTTTCACTTTATGGCGAGGTGTTATGCCCGATATTGAACCCTTGCTTGAGAGCGATTGGGTCTAATTGGGAATGTTAAGCTGAACTTCGTGTTCTTCTTTTATAAAAACTTTCCAAAAAATGACCGCACTTTTGAACAGTTTGAAAAGTGCGGTCATTTTTAATTAAATAATTTGACTTAGGCTTTTGGACCTGCTGCGACTAAGGCTTTGCCTTCGTCAGTCACTGTGTATTTTTCAAAGTTTTTCACAAAACGACCAGCAAGATCTTTCGCTTTTTCTTCCCATTGCGCTTTGTCCGCATAGGTATCGCGCGGGTCTAAAATCGCTGGATCAACACCCGGCAAGGCTTTCGGAATGGCAAAATCAAAGATTGGCAATGAGCCCATTTCTGCTTTGTCGATTGAACCATCTAAGATAGCATCAATGATGCCGCGCGTATCTTTAATGGAAATACGTTTGCCTGTACCGTTCCAACCTGTGTTTACTAAGTAGGCTTCAGCGCCTGATTCTTGCATACGTTTTACTAACACTTCTGCATATTGTGTTGGGTGTAGGCTTAAGAATGCCGCACCGAAACAAGCGGAGAAGGTTGGCGTTGGTTCTGTGATACCACGTTCTGTACCCGCAAGTTTGGCGGTGAAACCAGATAGGAAATAATATTTTGTTTGCTCTGGTGTTAATTTAGAAACTGGCGGTAGCACACCGAAAGCATCAGCAGATAAGAAAATCACTTTAGTTGCGGGGCCTGCTTTTGACACGGGTTTCACAATATTTTGAATGTGGTGGATTGGATAGGACACGCGCGTATTTTCCGTTTTTGAACCGTCTGCATAATCGACATCGCCATTGTCTAACACCACCACGTTTTCTAATAACGCATCACGTTTTATTGCCGCATAAATATCAGGTTCATTTTCAGCAGAAAGATTAATGGTTTTGGCATAGCAACCGCCTTCAAAATTGAATACGCCTTCATCATCCCAGCCGTGTTCATCATCACCGATTAATTGGCGTTTTGAATCTGTGGATAAGGTTGTTTTCCCTGTGCCAGATAAACCAAAGAAGATTGCTGTGTCGCCGTCTTTGCCGACATTGGCAGAGCAGTGCATTGAGGCAATGCCGCGAAGTGGCAAGAAGTAGTTCATCATTGAGAACATACCTTTTTTCATTTCGCCGCCATACCAAGTACCGCCGATTAATTGAATGCCTTCAGTGATATTAAATGCGACAAAGTTTTCAGAATTTAAACCTTGTTCTTTCCAATTTGGATTGGTGCATTTCGCTCCGTTCATCACAACAAAGTCAGGTTTGAATGTTTTTAACTCTTCTGCGGAAGGGCGGATAAACATATTGGTAACAAAGTGCGCTTGCCAAGCCACTTCAGTGACAATCCGCACGGACAAACGTGTATCTTTGTTCGCGCCACAGAATGCATCAACCACGAATAAGCGTTTGCTCGAAAGTTGTTTGGTGACGAGTTCTTTTAGGCTTTGCCAAGTGGCTTGATTCATTGGTTTGTTGTCGTTTTTAGCCGCATCGCTTGTCCACCAAACGGTATCTTTGGTTTTTTCATCCAACACGATATATTTATCTTTTGGCGAACGCCCTGTGAAGATACCCGTATTGACAGCCACAGCGCCTTGGCTTGTGACCACGCCTCTTTCGTAGCCTTCTAAATCTGGCTTGGTTTCTTCCTCAAAGAGCTGATCGTAAGATGGGTTGTATACCACTTCTTTCACATCATAAATACCCAAGTCACTAAGTTCTTTGATTAAGCTGTTTAAGTCAGTCATACATCACCTCTATTAAGTTCAAAAGTTAAATTTAAATCGGGAATTGGCGACTATTCTAGGCATTTTTCTACCTAAAAAATGTTAACTGGATCGCATTTTGGGAAAAAAGTGGGATTTTTTGTTCAAATTTTGACTAAAATCAAAATTAAAACGGCAGGAAATGAAAAATGCGATCAAATTTGACCGCACTTTTAAACGAAATACACAATTCATTTGTTCAAATGAACGAATATTTAACTTTTTGTGGAAACGCGCTAATTCTGCGCTTGCGCTTTTAATTTATTGATCGCTTCTTTATTAAAGAAATAATGAGTGCCACAACATTCGCATTGCATATCAATGCTGCCGTTGTGCTCTTCCAAAATCTCATCAATTTCATCATCATTAATCAGCATTAGTGCCGCACCAGAACGCTCTGTAGAACAGCCGCAATGGAATTTCACTTGTTGCGGTTGATAAATCTCAACTGTCTCCTCGTGATATAAGCGGTAAAGCATTTCTTCTGCGGTTAAGCCGAAAATTTCTTCGTCTTTTACCGTGGCTGTTAAGGTGGCTAAATGCTCAAAATCTTCAGGCGTGCCTTGTCCGTCAGGCATAATTTGTAACAGCATACCTGCGGCAACAGGTTGACCTTCATATTCGCCCGTGCGAATAATCAACTGGGTTTGTAACTGTTCGGAACGCACAAAATATTCTTCTAAACATTCGGTAATGGTGGGTTTATCTAAGGCGATCACCCCTTGATAACGCTCGCCTTCTGTGGGGGCAATGGTAATCACCAACACGCCTTTCCCAATCATTTGGTGCAAACTGAAATCATCGGGAATATCGCCATCAACCCGAGCCAAAGCGCGGATTTCTTGATTGTCGCTGCCATTAACTAAAGCGAGTTTTAACGGACCGTCCCCTTGAATTTGTACTGTAATATTGCCGTTGAATTTTAAGGTTGCCGTTAATAAACTGGTAGCCACCATCATTTCTCCGAGCAGATTTTGCACGGCGGCTGGGTAATGGTGAGTATTCAGTGTGTCTTTAAAGGTTTGATTAATGCGCACCCATTCGCCACGCACGGCGCGGTTTTGAAATAGGTAGCGGTAGAGTTTGTCATTGTCTTGTTGATATGTCATTGTTATTCCTAGTTTTATTTCAATCTTAGCCAACTTGATGTTGCTTGAACGCCGTTATTATTGATGTTTAAATTTCAACAAATCCCGCCGTTCTTTTTTATTCGGTCGGCGATCAGGATGTGGCATCGCATTCATTTTTCGCGCTAATGCCATTTTTTCGCGAGCTTCAAGGCTGTGTTCCGTTTCACGATACAAAAGTTGCGCTTCGGGCGCACCACGGCGTTGCGCAGAAAGTGCGGTCACTTCCACCTCTTTTTCTTCATTGCCTTGGCGCAGTTTGATTTTCGCCCCGATTTCCACGGTTTTATTCGGCTTGGTGCGCTGACCATTATAATGCACTTTGCCGCCATCGATCATTTCTTTGCAGATCGTTCGCGTTTTGTAGAATCTTGCTGCCCACAACCATTTATCCAGACGCACATCATCGTCTTTTTCATCTTGTGAATGTTTTGTGTTTTTCGCCATAATTTTTCCTTAACGCAGAATGGGGCTTATGGTATCGTTATTCCAAACTTTGTCAAACGGGAGAACCCAAATGAGCCAACAATTACCCGAAATTCTGGATATTTCAATTGCTGCCAAATCACGGATTTTTGAAATTCAAGCGGTAGAACTGAAATTTTCTAATGGCGAACATCGCACCTATGAACGTTTCCGCCCAGCCACCCGTGCCGCCGTTATGGTTTTGCCGATTGATGGCGATGATCTGCTAATGCTGCGCGAATATGCCGTGGGCACTGAGCGTTATGAGCTAGGTTTTTGCAAAGGGTTAATGGAAAAAGGGGAAACTCCAGAACAAAGTGCCAATCGAGAATTGCAAGAAGAAATAGGCTTGGGCGCTAAGCATTTTGAATTATTACGCACGGTAAATTCCAATCTCACTTTTATGAACGCGCCAATGCATATTTTTGTTGCCCGTGATTTTTACCCTTCAAAATTAGCAGGCGATGAACCTGAACCCTTGGAATTAGTGCGTATGCCGTTAGCGAAAATTGATGCGCTATTGGCGGACGAACATTTTAATGAAGCACGCAATTTAGTGGCACTATACGCATTACGCGATTACCTAAAAGGCTAAAAGTGCGGTCAAAATTTAAAAAATTTTCATTTATTATAAGAAAATTTATGAATTATGGTTTTCGTCGGCACAACTAAAATCTACGGTTAAAATATAAAAATAGGGCAAACCAGAAATTTGCCCTATTTTTATATTCGTTTTGTGTATTAGGAACGAGTGACATTTAGCGCATTAAAGCTCTGCGATACGGGCATAATTTCGATGCGGTTAATGTTCACGTGGGCGGGTTGTTGGTAAATCCATAAAATGGTATTGGCGATATCTTCCGGTTGAATGGCGTTTGTCCCTTCATATAGGCTTGCAGCTTTTTCATCATCGCCTTTGAAACGCACATTTGAGAATTCTGTGCCGCCGCATAAACCGGGTTCAACATTGGTAACACGAATGGCGGTGCCCGCTAAATCTGCGCGTAAATTCAAGCTAAATTGTTTAACAAAGGCTTTAGTCGCGCCATATACATTGCCGCCAGGGTAAGGATATGTGCCTGCAATCGACCCTAGATTAATAATATGCCCCTGATTGCGTTCTACCATTTGGGGCAGCACTTGACGAGTCAGATAAGTCAAGCCGATGATGTTGGTTTGGATCATTGTATGCCAGTCGTTGAAGTCCACTTTATGCGCGGGTTCTAACCCCAATGCCAAGCCTGCATTATTGACTAACAATTCAATTTTCGACCACTCCGCTGGCAAGCTAGCTAAGGCTGCGTCAATTTTTTTGCTATCCGCCACGTCCATTTGCAATGGATAAAATTTTTCGCCTAATTCTGCTTTTAACTCAGCTAATTTTTCTAAACGGCGTGCGGCACCGATCACCGAAAATCCTGCACGCACAAAGGCTCGACAAGTTGCCGCACCAAATCCAGCCGAAGCACCAGTTACTAAGATTGCCATATTTATCTCCTTGATATTTTTGAATACGCTTTCTCGCAAAATCGCAAGTAAGGTTGTTTATAACAGAGATAACAGCGCAGTGCAAACGATTGCAAGAAGAAAATTTTCTTGATTTCTAGGGCGTGTGCTGTTCGCCTTTTGCTATGAATTCTGCTAAAATTGTCCGCATTTCTAGCGCCCGTCGAGAGCCCAATTATGCCGACAGTTTCCCTTTCTGATAGTTTGCTTCAATCTGTGCTAGCCATTGCGCAGCAAGCCGGTGAACATATCCGTGCGTTTTATGCTAAATCTGTCAAAATTCATACTAAATCTGATAATACCCCCGTCACCGAAGCTGATTTGTTTGTGAGCCAATTTTTAATCGAAAAATTGATCGCACTTACCCCCGATATTCCCGTGTTGTCGGAAGAAAATTGTGAAACGCCTCTAAAAGTGCGGTCAAAATGGGCGCAATATTGGTTAATCGATCCCTTAGACGGCACGCAGCAGTTTATCAATCGCACGGGGCAATTTTCGGTGATGATCGCCCTTGTTGAACATAATCAGCCCGTGCTTGGCGTGATTTGCGCACCGATTCTGGATTGCAGCTATTATGCGATGAAAGGTTTTGGCGCGTTTAAGCAAACGCAACAGGGTGTGATTCAGCTTGTTAAACGAAACATTGATTTAAACGGAACAGTTAAAATTATTGTGGGAAGTGAAAAGAAAATCCCCAAAGTGCGGTCATTTTTAAACCCAAATTTTCATTATGAATTTCAAGTGTTTGGCTCGAGTGGGCTAAAAGGTGCGCGCGTGGCGGAAGGCATTGCCGATTGCTATGTGCGCTTGGGGAATACGGGCGAATGGGATACCGCCGCGGCGCAGGTGATTTTGCACGAAATAAACGGAACGATTTTTGACCGCACTTTTGCACCGCTTAGCTACAATCAGCGTGAAACCTTTACAAACCCTGATTTTATTATGGTGGCGGATGAGCAGATTAATTGGGAAAATATCTTTCAAACTAATACCCGCTAGCTATTGGTAATTTCCCTTGAATTCGGGCATTATAAGACACAGCCAGCCTTAGGCACATTTTGCTTTTATTTTAAACGTGAAATCGTTTTGAAGATAAAACAAATACTGATAACAAATAGAGATAAAACTATGCAAACAGAAAATAATTGTATTGTCATTTTTGGTGCGTCAGGTGATTTAACGCATCGTAAATTGATCCCTGCTTTATATAATTTATACAAAATCGGGCGTTTGTCTGAACATTTTTCCGTGCTTGGCGTGGCGCGTACGAATTTGGACGATACCGCATTCCGCGAAAAAATGCGTGAAGCCTTAATTAAAAATGAAAACGCCGAAGGTGAAACCCTCGATAAATTTTGCGAACACCTTTATTATCAAGCGATTAACACCGCTGATGCGGTGGACTATGTGAAGTTAGTGCCACGTTTAGACGAGTTACATGATAAATATCAAACCTGTGGTAACACGCTTTACTATATGTCAACGCCGCCGAGTTTATATGGCGTCATTCCTGAATGTCTTGCGGCGCACGGGCTGAATACGGAAGAATTCGGTTGGAAACGCATTATCGTCGAAAAACCATTTGGCTATGACATCAAAACGGCTCAAGCCCTTGACGTGCAAATTCACCGTTTCTTTGAGGAACATCAAATCTATCGTATCGATCACTATCTTGGCAAAGAGACCGTACAAAACTTGCTCGTGCTACGTTTTTCAAATGGCTTATTTGAACCGCTTTGGAACCGCAATTTCGTTGATTATGTAGAAATCACAGGGGCGGAAGCCCTTGGGGTAGAGCAACGTGGCGGCTATTATGATGGTTCTGGTGCAATGCGTGATATGGTTCAAAACCACTTATTGCAAGTGCTTGCAATGGTTGCGATGGAACCGCCCGCAATTATTAACGCCAATTCTATGCGTGATGAAGTCGCCAAAGTGCTTCATTGTTTGCACCCACTTACAGATGAAGAATTAAAACACAATCTTGTGTTGGGGCAATATATCGCAGGCGAAGTGAACGGCGAAATGCAAAAAGCCTATACCGAAGAAACAGGTGTGCCAGCGGATTCCACAACAGAAACCTACCTTGCTTTACGCTGTGAAATTGATAACTGGCGTTGGGCTGGCGTGCCATTTTATATCCGCACAGGTAAACGCTTACCAACTCGTGTAACGGAAATTGTCATTCATTTTAAAACCACGCCACACCCTGTGTTTAGCCAAAATGCGCCTGAAAATAAACTGATCATTCGCATTCAACCAGATGAAAGCATTTCTATGCGTTTCGGTTTGAAAAAACCGGGTGCAGGTTTTGAAGCCAAAGAAGTGTCAATGGATTTCCGTTATTCCGATCTAAGTTCCGCATCCAATTTATTAACGGCTTATGAGCGTTTATTATTAGATGCGATGAAAGGCGACGCCACGCTCTTTGCGCGTACGGATGCGGTGCATGCGTGTTGGAAATTTGTTCAACCAATCCTAGATTATAAAGCCGCGAATGGCAGAGTGTATGAATATGAAGCAGGCACTTGGGGCCCTAAAGAAGCGGATAAATTAATTGCGAGAGAAGGTCGTGTATGGCGTAAACCTTCGGGTCAAATGAAGAAAAAAGTTTAATCACTATCTTCAGCACGCCACAATCGCAGATACTCTGAATAACCACGAAATAGACATATCATCAACGCTCAAATACCGTTTTTGATATGTCTTATCGGAAAAAATAGGATAAAACCAATACTATGAACTATATCGTCTTCCCAACTGCGCAAAATGCAGTAGAGAAAATTGCCCAAGAGTTTGAGTTGTACAGCCAATTAAATCGCCCCGTGCATATTTCACTTTCGGGCGGTTCAACGCCAAAATTGCTCTTTAAAACTCTTGCTCAAGCGCCTTTTAACACTTCGATAAAATGGAAAAACTTGCATTTTTGGTGGGGCGATGATCGAATGGTGCCGCCGCAAGATCCCGAAAGTAATTATGGCGAAGTGCAAAAATTGTTATTCGATCACATTCAAATCCCCGCGGAAAATATTCATCGCATTCGTGGCGAAGAACCTGTGGAAAGTGAGCTTAAACGCTTTGAACAAGAGCTAAGTGCGGTCATTTTTGACGGCGTTTTTGATTGGATTATTTTAGGTATGGGCAGCGATGGGCATACCGCGTCTTTATTCCCACATCAAACGAATTTTGCTGATCTAAATCTTGCCGTCATTGCGAAACATCCTGAAAGCGGACAAATCCGCATTTCAAAAACAGTGAAACTGATTGAACAAGCAAAACGCGTGACTTATTTAGTTACAGGCGCAGCAAAAGCAGAGATTTTAAAAGAAATTCAATCAACGCCAGCCGAGCAACTTCCTTACCCAGCCGCAAAAATTAAAGCGAAAAATGGGGTAACGGAGTGGTATTTGGATAAAGAAGCGGCAGCGTTATTGTAATGTTGATTGTTGCTTATATTTTGATAACCCTTGTCGCCATTGAGCATTTCTACATAATGTATTTAGAAATGTTTGCATTAGACAGCTTACAAGCGAGAAAAATATTTAATTTGGATGAACGCGCGGTAAACGATCCTAAAATTAAAGTTTTGTTTGCCAATCAAGGGTTATATAACAGATTTCTAGCTGCAGGGATAATTTTTTCCCTTTTTATTCAACAAAGTGCGGTCATTTCTTTCTTTTTATTTTGTGTCATTGTTGCCGCGATTTATGGTGCAATGAGTACGAAAAATAAAGGAATTTTGCTCAAGCAGGGCGTGCCAGCGGTGTTGGCGATACTTATAAATTTTATTTTACTGTTTCAGTGAAATCTTAGAGTTTTATAAAAATATTATAGAGTTTAAATTACTATGATAAATTTCGATCAAGAGACGATCTTTAAGCTTTTGGGTCTAATAATTTCTATTATTACTTTAATTTATTTGGTAAGACGTTTTTATATAGATACATTTAATAAAAAAGAAATTCAGGATTTTGAACAAATTAATAAGTACTTTTTATCTGATAAAATTAAAATATTTGATAATGAGCCTCTTTTAATACAAGAGATGTTGTGTAATACGGTATCATACTTTAAGGATACTCCATTTAGTCAAGTTAAAGAAGTATTAGAAAATAGGAATGTAGGTATTTATGATTTTATCAATCTCAAAAAGCTAAGAAAAATTGGTTACTTAACTACCAGTAATGAAAGAAATAAAAATTATAAAAATCAAGGAGGTTTTTTGTGGGTTTTGGTATTAATTTTTGTAATTTATATTTTTGCGCTCCCTTTTATTTTAGAATATTATAAAGTTGAACTGGTAGCTTATGAATTTTTTCTTTTGGCTTTGGTCTTTATAGGTTTACCTGAAATATATATTTTGTCAAAAATAGATAGGAAGTCCCAGAATAAGAAGGTTATAGCATGGTATGCAGAAAATGAAGATAGATTAAAACTATCAAAGATAGTACTAATAGGACAAGATAGTAATTTTGAAAATATAAACCCAACTAGGAGAAATTAAATGTCAACAAAAGGTGATATCGGCGTTATCGGTTTAGCGGTAATGGGCCAGAACTTAATTTTAAATATGAACGACAACGGTTTTAAAGTTGTTGCTTATAACCGTACTACATCAAAAGTCGATGAGTTTTTACAAGGGCCAGCAAAAGGCACCAATATTATCGGCGCGTATTCGTTAGAAGATTTAGCTGCGAAACTTGAAAAACCGCGTAAAGTGATGTTAATGGTGCGTGCAGGCGATGTGGTGGATCAATTTATTGACGCGTTATTACCGCACTTAGAGCAAGGCGACATCATTATTGACGGCGGTAACTCAAATTATCCTGATTCAAACCGCCGCACAGCAGCATTAGCTGAAAAAGGCATTCGCTTTATCGGCACAGGGGTTTCGGGCGGTGAAGAAGGCGCTCGTCATGGGCCTTCAATTATGCCAGGTGGTAACATTGAAGCGTGGGAACACGTTAAACCAATTTTACAAGCCATTTCAGCGAAAACAGACAAAGGCGAGCCTTGCTGTGACTGGGTGGGCAAAGAAGGTGCGGGCCACTTTGTGAAAATGGTTCACAATGGTATCGAATACGGCGATATGCAATTAATTTGTGAAGCGTATCAATTCTTAAAAGACGGCTTAGGTTTAAGCTACGATGAAATGCAAGGCATTTTCCAAGAATGGAAAAAAACCGAGCTAGATAGCTATTTAATCGACATCACCACAGATATTTTAGGTTATAAAGAAGCGGACGGCACACCGTTAGTGGAGAAAATTTTAGATACCGCTGGGCAAAAAGGCACAGGAAAATGGACAGGGATCAATGCGTTAGATTTTGGTATTCCATTAACCTTAATCACGGAATCCGTCTTTGCGCGTTGCGTTTCTTCATTTAAAGATCAACGTGTGGCAGCATCAAAATTATTCAACAAAAACATTGGCAAAGTAGAAGGCGATAAAAAAGTATGGATTGAAGCAGTGCGTAAAGCGTTACTTGCATCAAAAATCATTTCTTACGCACAAGGGTTTATGTTAATTCGTGAAGCCTCTGAAAACTTTGGCTGGGATATTAATTATGGCGCGACCGCACTTTTATGGCGTGAGGGCTGTATTATTCGTAGCCGTTTCTTAGGCAATATTCGTGATGCCTATGAAGCCAACCCAGACCTTGTGTTCTTGGGCTCAGACAGCTACTTCAAAGGTATTCTAGAAAACGCGATGGCAGATTGGCGCAAAGTGGTGGCTAAATCTATCGAAGTGGGCATTCCAATGCCGTGTATGGCGTCTGCGATCACATTCTTAGACGGTTACACTTCAGCGCGCGTGCCAGCAAACTTGCTCCAAGCACAACGCGACTACTTCGGTGCGCACACTTATGAACGCACAGATAAACCGCGTGGCGAATTTTTCCACACTAACTGGACAGGTCGCGGCGGCAATACCGCTTCAACCACTTATGATGTGTAATTCGCTCAAACGAGCATAAGCGAATTATTTCGCTTAAAACTTGGCTAAAACAACCGCACTTTGCGTTTTTATTCGCCAATGCGGTTGTTTTGTTTCAGTGAGAATATCAACGTTGCGCCTAAAGTGCGGTCAAATTTGGCGAGATTTTTTCGATGAAATCGTGTTGAATTTGAACGATAGGCTTGAGTTTTCGGGCTTTAGGTGCAGGGATTTAGATGCAGAAATTTAGGGGATTTTGTTGATTGCCAACAGCACAATCACCGCCCCAATTTTCGCAAACTTGATAAGCCCACTTTCCCAAGTGATTCTTTTTCAACCTTGATCCGTAAGGCATTTAGGTTTAAAGTTAAGCCCTTAATCCAAGATAAATAGGAAAGATAATGAAAAACGAAACTCCAATTGAATGCGTAGGCTGCAACACTTTAGATGTTGGCTCAATTTTAGATAATAGCGAAGTGGTTGCCCCTTTTGAAAAAGTGTATGCCACACAAGCCGATGCAGAACAAGCATTAGCCCAATTAACGCAAAAAGCGCGCGATACAGAAAGTGAACCGTGCCAAATCGAAAGCGCAATTAGCGCGGTAGAAGGCGGTTTCTTACTAAAAGCCACCTTCACATTTAGCTGCCAAGCAGAAGTGGTGATCTTCCAATTAGGCACACGCAATATTTAATGATTTCATCGCAAAGTGCGATCAGAAATTACAGAATTTCTGATCGCATTTTTATTGTCTCCAAATTTCTCGCCTTTCGATCCACTTCTTTCCTAAGTGCGGTCAACTTTCCGTATTTTTTAGCAAAACTCACCAAATTTTGACCGCACTTTAGCGAGTTTTAAGCTATAATAATCCACATTTTTGAACGAATTTTTTAGGAATCGTAAAATGACAGCAAAATTTAATGTGAAAACCTTCCAAGGAATGATCCTCGCACTTCAAGATTACTGGGCAAACGTAGGTTGCACCATTGTTCAGCCATTTGATATGGAAGTGGGAGCAGGGACATCGCATCCAATGACGGCATTACGTGCTATCGGCCCTGAACCAATGGCTTTTGCTTATGTGCAACCTTCACGCCGCCCAACCGATGGACGTTATGGTGAAAACCCAAATCGCTTACAACATTATTACCAATTTCAAGTGGTTATCAAACCATCGCCAGACAACATTCAAGAACTTTATCTTGGCTCGCTAAAAATGCTTGGTTTTGATCCAACACAACACGATATTCGTTTTGTGGAAGATAACTGGGAAAACCCAACGCTTGGTGCGTGGGGATTAGGCTGGGAAGTGTGGCTAAATGGTATGGAAGTGACCCAATTTACCTATTTCCAACAAGTGGGTGGCTTAGAATGTAAACCTGTTACGGGTGAGGTAACCTACGGTTTAGAACGTTTGGCAATGTATATTCAAGGCGTGGATAGCGTTTATGATCTTGTATGGTCTGACGGCCCATTGGGCAAAACCACTTATGGCGATGTTTTCCATCAAAATGAGGTGGAGCAATCCACTTATAATTTTGAATATGCAAACACCGATTTCTTATTCTACTGCTTTGAGCAATATGAAAAAGAAGCACAATCATTATTGGCATTAGAAAAACCATTACCCCTACCTGCCTACGAACGTATTTTAAAAGCCGCACACAGTTTTAACTTATTAGATGCACGCAAAGCGATTTCGGTTACAGAACGCCAACGCTATATTTTACGCATTCGTGCCTTAACCAAAGGCGTGGCTGAAGCCTATTATGCGAGCCGTGAGGCATTAGGTTTTCCGGGCTGCAAAAAATAAGTGCGGTCAAATTTTAAGGAATTTTATATGAACAAACCTATTTTATTTTTCGCAGAAACTTGCCCAGATACAGCACCGTTTGTTGCGGAATTAAAACGATTAAACATTGAATACGAGCCAGTGGAAGTATTGTCTTCATTGGCCAATTTTAAACAATTTTTACGCTTGCGTGACAATAATGCCGTTTTTGATGATGCAAAAGCAAATGGCTATGCAGGGCTTCCTGCGTTATTGCTAGAAAATGGTGATGTTGTATTAGAAAAGGAAAAATTAAGCGAGTTATTTGCTAAATAAAGTGCGGTCAATTTTGTAGACATTTTTGAGAGAAGCTAAATATGGTGGCAGAAAAACACCTTGTTATTACTGAACAACAATTAGTGAGTGAAATTAGCCAGCTCATTCAAAGTAGTAAACAGCGGGTTGCAGTTGCCGTAAATGCCGAACTCACCTTGCTTTATTGGCATATTGGGCAACGAATCAATCAGCATATTCTACAAAATGAGCGTGCCGAATATGGCAAGCAAGTGATTAAAAATTTATCTAAAAGCCTAACAGAGCAATTTGGGAAGGGGTGGGGACGTTCTCATCTTAATTATTGTGTTAAATTTGCAGACACATTTGGTGATTTGGAAATTGTCCACGCACTGCGTGGAAAATTAAGTTGGACATACTTTACAAAGCTATTTGTAATTGATGATCCCAAAGTGAATGGCTATGTGAGCTTCTAGCGTTATTGTTTGTAAATGAGCAAGTAACTTTAGATATAACACAGTTTAGCGAGATTGTAGGCTAATGATAAAACAATAAAAATGAGATACTTGCTGGGGGAGTATAGAGATAACCAGATTGTATTTGGGATGATATAAGAAAAACTTGTTTCTTAGAATAAACTATCTAAGGATGGTTGGGGCTAGGTGAGAAAGATGCAATTATAGAATAATAAATTAATTGATTTTGTAAAATAGACTATAATCTAAGGATGAATATATGAAGAAAACATTACTAAAATTAGCAGGGGTAAGTGCTATTGGGTTAGTTTTAGCAGGTTGTAGTGGTTCAACTCCGAATACTAATGGTGGGGCAATTATTAGACAACCAGTACAAGAAGAAAATTGGACAAAGCAACCACTAGAAAATGCTAAATTTTTAAGACAAGGAATGACAGAAAGTGAGGTTATTCAAATTATGGGAGAACCTATCACACGAGAATTCCAAGGTAGACGTTCAGCGCTACAATGGTGTTCAACAGGAACGATTGGGACAGTTAACCCATATGACAGATTTTTATTTGCAGCATTTACTGATGAAAGATTAACTGAAATTAAAAACTTCTCAAATAAAAATGAGTTTAGGGAAATGTTGGCTCAAGTAGAAAAAAATGGCGGTATTGATTGTTCAAGTTTAATTCAAAATGTACATTGGTTAGATCAAGCCGATAAAATCATTGAATATAGAACAAGAGATATGGATAGATATCAGTAAAATCTTTGTAAGGAATAACCAATGACAACAAAAAACTTCCTCGCCGAGATCGGCACTGAAGAGTTGCCACCGAAGGCACTCAAAAAATTAGCAACCGCATTTGCGGAGAATGTAGAAAACGAATTAAACCAAGCGAGTTTATCATTCGAGAAAGTGGAATGGTTTGCAGCACCTCGCCGTTTAGCGGTGAAAGTGTTGGGGTTGGTAACAGCTCAGCCGAGTAAAGAAGTAGAAAAACGCGGCCCTGCTGTGGCGGCTGCGTTTGATGCAGAAGGCAAGCCAACCAAAGCGGCAGAAGGTTGGGCGAGAGGCTGCGGCATTCGTGTAGATCAAGCTGATCGTTTAACGACAGATAAAGGTGAATGGCTTGTTCATCGAGCAGTCATTGAAGGGCAGCCAACGAAGAATCTTTTGCTTAACATTATCAGTAATGCTCTTTCAAAATTGCCTATTCCAAAAACGATGCGTTGGGGGGATAAAAGCGAGCAATTTGTTCGCCCTGTACATACTGTAACGTTGTTGTTTGGTGATGAATTGATTGAGGGGGAAATTTTAGGTGTGGCGAGTGATAGAACCATTCGTGGACACCGTTTCTTAGGCAGTCAGGAATTTACAATTGAAAATGCAGATCAATATCCTGAAATTTTAGAGCAAAAAGGCAGCGTGATCGCTGATTTTGAACGCCGTAAAGCGATTATTTTGGAAAATGCTCAACAAAAAGCCACTGCACTTGGCGGTGTGGCAGATATTGAAGAGAGTCTGCTTGATGAAGTTACCGCATTGGTGGAATTTCCAAATGTGCTGACGGCAAAATTTGAAGAACGTTTTCTTGCTGTACCTGCGGAAGCCTTAGTTTATACGATGAAAGGCGATCAGAAATATTTCCCTATTTACGATAAAAATAGCAAATTATTACCGCACTTTATTTTCGTATCAAATATCAATCCACAAGATCCAACCGCGATTATTGAAGGGAATGAGAAAGTCGTGCGTCCACGTTTAACAGATGCAGAATTTTTCTTTAAAACAGATTTAAAACAACGTTTGGAAGATAATTTACCACGCTTAAAAACCGTATTATTCCAACAACAGCTCGGCACGTTATTTGATAAAACAGAGCGTATTGAAAAACTGAGTGGCGAAATTGCCGCTCAAATTGGGGCAGATGTTGCGAAAGCGAAACGTGCAGGTTTGCTGTCTAAATGTGATTTAATGACCAATATGGTGTTTGAGTTTACCGATACGCAAGGTGTGATGGGAATGCACTATGCACGCCACGATGGTGAAGACGAAGAAGTTGCTGTGGCGTTAAATGAGCAGTATATGCCTCGTTTTGCGGGTGATGCATTGCCACATTCTTTAGTAGCTTGTTCTGTTGCGTTGGCGGATAAATTAGATACGCTAACGGGCATTTTCGGTATTGGCCAGCATCCGAAAGGAGATAAAGATCCGTTCGCACTACGCCGTGCTGCGTTAGGTGTGTTGCGGATTATCGTTGAGAAAAAACTGCCGTTAGATTTAGAAAAGCTTGTGCAAAAAAGCAGCGAACTCTTCGGCGATAAATTAACGAACAGTAATGTAGTTAATGATGTGGTGGATTTTATGCTTGGCCGTTTCCGTGCTTGGTATCAAGATGAAGGCATTGCCGTAGATGTTATTCAAGCTGTACTTGCTCGCCGCCCAACAAAACCTGCTGATTTTGATGCTCGTGTGCGTGCAGTGGCACATTTCCGCACACTAGATGCAGCAGAAGCTTTAGCCGCAGCGAATAAACGTGTTAGCAATATTTTGGCGAAAGCTGAGGGTGAAATCTCAACAGAAATTGACCGCACTTTATTGGTGGAAACAGAAGAAAAAGTGCTTGCAGAACAAGTGATTAGCCTACAAGCTGAGCTTGCGCCGAAATTTGCAAATGGTGAATACCAATTTGCCCTAGATCGTTTAGCAAGTTTGCGTGAAACGGTGGATAATTTCTTCGAAAAAGTGATGGTTAATGCAGAAGACGAGGCACTTCGCCGCAATCGCCAAGCGATTTTGAATAATTTACGCAACCTGTTCTTACAAGTGGCGGATATTTCACTTCTACAATAATGATTTCTTCCCCAGCTTGACTGGGGAGATTTTTATTGGGATTTGGCGAAAATAATGAGTGGTTATCCCATTCAATTCAGCAATTTTTTTAGCTCAACAGCAATCACTAAAAGTCGCTTTCAACGCTTTTATCAAAGATTTAGAGCAGTTAAAAGCTCAATAATTTTAAGCCCTGTTTAATCATGGCTTTCTTGTAAAATCAACCTACGCAAACGATTTCTTTTAATTTTAAATTCCTTTATAATACCCACGATTTTACCCATTTCTCAATTACAAAGGATATTCCTATGTTCCAAATCTTTCGTG
This sequence comes from Alitibacter langaaensis DSM 22999, assembly GCF_003096995.1. GTDB lineage: Bacteria > Pseudomonadota > Gammaproteobacteria > Enterobacterales > Pasteurellaceae > Exercitatus > Exercitatus langaaensis. The sequence goes on from NZ_QENU01000015.1 coordinate 28,433, forward strand.
GTTCGCCAGCCTTATCTGAATTCCGTTTAAGCCAACTTACAGCAAAATTCCAAAAAGCAAATCTGCCCGTTAAATCTTTCTATGCAGAATATGTGCATTTTGCTGATTTATCGGCGGCATTATCAGCTACCGAAACTCAAGAATTAGAAGAATTATTGCATTATGGTCCTACTTTGGCACAACACGAACCGAAAGGGGAATGCTTTGTTGTAATCCCGCGTATTGGCACGATTTCTTCTTGGTCATCAAAAGCAACGGATATTGCTCACAACTGCGGTTTAGAAAAAGTGGTGCGTTTAGAGCGTGGTTTAGCCTATTACTTTGAATTTGACCGCACTTTGAATGCGGATGAGCAGGTTAAATTAGTATCGCATTTACATGACCGAATGATGGAATCTGTGGTGCGTGAAAAACAAGAGGCGGCACAATTATTTGAACAGCAAGAACCCAAAGAATTTACCACTGTCGATGTGTTAAACGGTGGTCGCCAAGCATTAGAAGCGGCGAATGTGAACCTAGGTTTAGCGTTGGCTGAAGACGAAATGGATTATTTAGTAGAAAATTTCACCGCACTTCATCGCAATCCAACGGATGTTGAACTTTATATGTTTGCACAAGCCAATTCAGAGCATTGCCGCCACAAAATTTTTAATGCGGATTGGATTATTGATGGCGAAAAACAAGAAAAATCGCTGTTCAAAATGATTAAAAATACCTTTGAGAAAACCCCTGATTATGTGCTTTCTGCCTATAAAGATAATGCGGCGGTGATGGAAGGCTCAAGCGTAGGGCGCTTTTTCCCCGATCAAGATGGGCAATATCGCTACCATAATGAAAAAGCGCATATCCTAATGAAAGTGGAAACCCACAACCACCCGACGGCTATTTCGCCATTCCCAGGGGCGGCGACAGGTTCTGGCGGCGAAATTCGTGATGAGGGTGCAACAGGTCGTGGTGCGAAACCGAAAGCAGGGTTGGTCGGTTTTTCGGCCTCTAACCTTGTGATCCCTGATTTTGAGCAACCTTGGGAAGCACCGCTTTCTAAACCAAATCGCATCGCCTCTGCCTTAGATATTATGTTAGAAGCGCCTTTAGGCGGTGCGGCATTTAATAATGAGTTTGGTCGCCCTGCATTGTTAGGCTATTTCCGCACCTATGAAGAAAAAGTGAACAGCTTTGCTGGCGAAGAAGTGCGTGGTTATCACAAACCTATTATGCTTGCGGGCGGCATTGGCAATATTCGTGAAGAACATGTTCAAAAAGGCGAAATCTCTGTTGGCGCAAAACTGATCGTGCTTGGTGGCCCTGCGATGAACATTGGTTTAGGCGGCGGCGCGGCTTCTTCTATGGCATCGGGTAAATCCAAAGAAGATCTCGATTTTGCCTCTGTGCAACGAGATAATCCAGAAATGGAACGCCGTTGCCAAGAAGTGATCGACCGCTGCTGGCAAATGGGGGAAGATAACCCAATTCTATTCATTCATGATGTGGGCGCGGGTGGGCTTTCTAATGCTATGCCAGAATTAGTGCATGACGGTGGACGTGGCGGTAAGTTTGATTTACGCAAAATTTTGTGTGACGAAAAAGGTATGTCGCCCCTTGAGATTTGGTGTAATGAATCGCAAGAACGCTATGTGTTAGCGGTTGCGCCCGAAAAACTCGATTTATTCACCGCACTTTGTGAACGTGAGCGTGCGCCATTTGCTGTGATTGGCGAAGCGACCGAAGAAAAACATTTAACGCTTGCTGATCCGCATTTTGACAATAAACCGATTGATTTGCCAATGGATGTTCTGCTTGGAAAAACGCCGAAAATGACCCGTGATGTTTCGCAAAAATCGGTAAAAAATCCACCGTTGGCGCAAGAAGAAATCCAATTAAGCGAAGCGTTACACCGTGTACTACGTTTACCTGTGGTAGCAGAAAAAACTTTCTTAATTACCATTGGCGACCGTTCGGTTACAGGCATGGTAGCTCGGGATCAAATGGTTGGCCCTTGGCAAGTGCCCGTGGCGGATTGTGCGGTGACAACCACATCCTTAGATAGCTACTATGGCGAAGCCATGTCAATGGGCGAACGCGCACCTGTTGCCCTATTAGATTTCGCAGCATCTGCACGTCTTGCTGTGGCAGAAAGTTTGACCAACATTGCAGCAACGGATATTGGCGATATTAAACGCATTAAACTGTCGGCGAACTGGATGTCTGCCGCAGGGCATACAGGCGAAGATGCGGGGCTTTATGAAGCCGTTAAAGCTATTGGCGAAGAGCTTTGTCCGCAATTAGGCTTAACCATTCCTGTGGGCAAAGATTCGATGTCAATGAAAACCACATGGCAGGAAAATGGCGAACAAAAATCGGTTACCGCGCCATTGTCATTGGTAATCAGTGCCTTTGCCAGAGTGGAAGACGTGCGTAAAACTGTCATCCCACAACTTCGCACCGATAAAGGCGAAAGCCGTTTATTGCTCATTGACCTAGGCGAGGGGAATAATCGTTTAGGCGCAACCGCACTGGCTCAAGTGTATAAACAACTGGGGGATAAACCCGCCGATGTGGTGAACGCGCAAACACTAAAAGATTTCTTCAATGGAATGCAAGCCTTGGTGGTAGCGGGTAAATTATTGGCTTATCACGACCGCTCAGACGGTGGTTTAATTACCACGTTGGCAGAAATGGCATTCGCAGGGCATTGCGGTGTTGATATTGATATTTCAGCCTTAGGCGATAATGATCTAGCCGTATTATTCAATGAAGAGTTAGGCGCTGTCATTCAAGTGGCAGATAGCGAATTAAATGCTGTGCGAGAAGTGTTAAAAGCGCACAATTTATTGCACTTAACGAAAGAACTCGGCACGGTAAACACAGAAGATCGTTTTGAAATTCGCCGTGGCACTCAAACATTGCTAACCGAAAAACGCTCGCATTTGCGTGGTATTTGGGCAGAATTGACCCATCAAATGCAGCGCTTGCGTGATAACCCAGAATGTGCTGATCAAGAATTTGAAAGCAAAAAAGATCCAAATAACAAAGGGTTATCAGCCTATTTAACTTATGATGTGAATGAAGACATTGCCGCTCCTTACATTGCCAAAGGCATACGCCCACGCATTGCGATTTTGCGTGAACAAGGAGTGAACAGCCATTATGAAATGGCAGCTGCCTTTGACCGCGCAGGGTTTGATGCCATTGATGTGCACATGAGCGACTTGCAACAAAATCGCCATAATTTGAAAGACTTCCAAGCTCTTGTTGCTTGTGGCGGTTTCTCTTATGGTGATGTGCTCGGTGCTGGTGGCGGCTGGGCAAAATCTATCTTATTTAACACCGCACTTCGTGAACAATTTGCCACTTTCTTTGAACGTGAAAACACCCTAACACTAGGCGTGTGTAACGGCTGCCAAATGATTTCTAACCTTGCCGAAATTATTCCAGGCACAGAAAACTGGCCACGCTTTGTGCGCAATAAATCTGAGCGTTTTGAGGCTCGTGTTGCTATGGTGAAAATCAACGATACTCACTCACTTTGGTTCAACGGCATGGCTGGAAGCCATATGCCAATCGCAGTAAGTCACGGCGAAGGACGGGTAGAATTTAAACAGCCAGAACAGCTAGCCAATTTACAAAAACAAAACTTGGTAATTGCGCAATATATTGATAATAATCTCAATATTACCGAACAATACCCAGCCAACCCAAATGGCTCAGCCAACGGCATCACCGCGATCTCAAACCAAGACGGCAGAGTCGCCATTATGATGCCACACCCTGAACGCGTATTCCGCGCCGTGAGCAATTCTTGGTATCCAGAAGACTGGAGCGAAGATGGCGCATGGATGAGATTGTTTAGGAATGCGAGAGTGGTTTTAAAATAAGTAGTGAAAGTATTCATTTTTGATGAATACTGAATTATTTCTAGATCTTATAATAGACTGATAATATAGGGAGAAAATGCGTGTCTAATTTAGATATATCAATGCTATCACTGACAAAGAATACCTACTTCTATAGAGCTAAAGATCATGATATAAATCATGTAGAAATTCTTGATTGTGCAAGCAGAAATTGTCAAGAAGGAAAAGAATTTCTAATTAATACGGTAAAAGAAAATATTGAAATAAATGAAAAATCATATTTATATTCTTTACGTATTTTCCCTTCAGAAAGAACAGTGTATTTCATTAATAGTCAAGATAAAGAAGTAAAATTTAGTGATATTATCCATGCCTATATAATATTGATTGAGAGAGATGATTTCTTAGCCGTGTTAAGTAAAAGTTGTTCTAGTATTATCTAAAATAATTGATACAAAGTTTGAGTTATTAAGTAATTTAGGTAATAACTCTCTTGTATCTCAAAATGCTGAATATCAGAGATTATCTTTAAGAAATATGACAATATCAGATAAAGCTATAAGGGCCCGATCATATGAAGATGCTAATCTTAATGGTGTTTTGTCTCTTCATGGAGCAGGAAGATCCATTCCATCTCATATAAGAGTCAGAGAGAACTCTTCTGTTATATCAATATCTAGTAGTGGAAGAGTTAATGAACTCTCTCAAAGAGTTACTTTTACAGACATTATTAATTGGATTGATAAAAATTTTGAAAAAATCCAAAATGGAAATAGCAATGAATTTTTAGATAGCTTTGCTAAAAGAATTGATTTGAATGAAATAATAGCATCAGGTGTAGAACCTAACTCTATTTTGATTGAAACTAGTACGCTAATTAATGCTCTTGAAAATAACAATATTTACTTTTATCGTTCAAAATCTAAGAAGGTTTGTATTAAGGATGGATTTAAAAATAAGTTAATTTTAGGTTTAGAGAAAATTTATGATTTATCTAAGTTATCTGACGCCAATGCTAATTTGTTTCAGGTGAATGGATTAGGTAAAAATAACGTATTAAAAATTAATAAGAAAACAATTTCTATAGAAATTAACATACTTAAACGATTAAATATAGAAGATGATGGGAAAGAGCTTAGTCTTCAGGATTATATTAAAAAGCATAAATTATATAGTGTTACATTTACAGATCCTCAATATATGTACTTCATGGGTTATTGCTTCCAAGATAGATCAGGGATATCTGATATAGATAATATTTTAGATATACTAGTTAATCAGGATAATTTTACAGTAAAAGCTGAGAAAGAACCTGAAGACGAGTTCCTAACAGAAAACAGTACACAATTTTCTAGTAATTCTATTTTTGGCTTTGTAGAGAATTTACACCGAAAAGATGATTACATTTTTTGTGATGATTTAGGTGATGAATGGGCTGATCATATAACTATGAATTTAAAAGATAAATCAATTAACTTTATTCATTCGAAATATAATGATGATGTGAGCCTATCGGCAAGTAAGCTACATGATGTTGTTGGACAAGCAATTAAAAATATAGGGAATATGCATTTTTCAAGAGATCAATTTATCAATAAGAAATTAAATCCAAAACTTATGAAGGTATATACTACATCTAATTCAGTGAGAACTAACATATCTAGGGTCAGAAAAGGTAATTTAAAAGATTTTGAGTCCAAATTAGATTCACTACTAAAAAATCATTCCTTATCTAGAAAATGCATATTATGTTGTCCATTTCTATCAAAAGAACAGATAGGTAATGAATTTAAGAAGATAAAGCAGGGAAAAAACACAAAAGGAAATGTCACACAATTGCTATGGATTATATCTTCTTTTTCACATGTAGTAAAAGAGATGAATATTGTTCCAGTAATTTACTGTCGTTCATAATAAGTAAATTTTTCAATACAGTCTGGCTTTCGAATAAGGATTTCCTATTTTTATTAATATAAGCACTCGCCAAAACGAGTGCTATTTTTTTAATTTCTTTTAAAGCATTTCCTAATGCATTTCTGCAATTTAGATTAATCAATAACCTACCCCACAACCGTAGGCAGCCAGCCTGCTTTGATGGCGAAAGGGATTGAGGTGATGATTAAGCCTAGAATGGCGACGATAAAGAGTAATATGTTTCCGCCAAATACTCGGTATGGCAGATTTGGGTGAGCGTGGCGGGCTTTCCACACGAGAGCGGCGGGCAGCACCACGGCGTAAAATGCGAACATTTGTCCTGCGTAGCCAAGGGCAAGGATGAAGCCTTTTGGATAGAATAGGGCGAATAACAACGGTGGCAAGAAAGTGAAAATGCCAATGGTAAAACGGTTTGTTGCACGTTTGAAGGTTTGGGTGAAAAGATCTTGTATGCATTCAAACAAGCCTAAAGCCACGCCAAGGAATGACGTGATCAGCGCAAGTGCGGAGAAAATTTTCACAATTTTTGCGGTGATCTCGCTGCCTGTGATTTGTTGAGTGGCAGTGACTAAGCCATTGAGCGTAGGATCTTGTTGCAGGATTTGTAAAAACAAATTCTGGCTTAATACGCCGTGGGTGGAAAGCTGCCATAAAATATACACGCTGAGCGTGATGAGCGACCCTGTGATAATCGAAAAACGCAGTGCTTTAACGTTGCCTTGCAAATAGTTATTCAGGCTTGGAATGGAGCCGTGAAAACCAAATGCCGTGAAGAAAATCGGGCTGGCGGAAATAAGCAGCAAATTATCAAGGGGCATTGCCATTAGATTATCCATATGAATGTGTGGAACCATGGAGAAAATCACGAGAGCAAGTCCAATCAGCATCACGAAAAATAACAGGCGATTGATGCCATCAACGCTTTTGGTGCCGATGACGATAAATGCGCCAAAGAAGACGGTGAACAAGACGATAGCGAGTTTTTCTGCTATCTCTTGAGAGCCGAATTCAGGCAGAATAGAAGAGAGCAAATTCCCGCCGCCGGTCACATAAGCCGCGAGCAGCGCATAGAGAAAAACCATTAATACAATGGTTGAAATAACACGCCCCGTTTTACCAAAATATTGCGCAGCGAGAGTGCCGATTCCCGCATCATGGGTAGCCGTTTGGTACACTTCCACAAAAAGCAGAGCGCTGTAAGTGAGTAATAACCACAATGCGATTAATAATACAAAGGTAAAGGAAAAGCCGATTCCCGCTGAAGTGAGCGGCATAGCAAGCATTCCGCCACCGATCATGGTTCCTGACACTAATAATGTGCTGCCTAATGTTCTATTCATTTGATTTCCTTTTAGAATCTCGTAAGCGTTTTTTTGTATTGTTATTGAAACGATGAGTGTAATAAATTTTTTACTAGAAGAAAAGCATTTGATGATATTTTCAATGGTTTTATTGGGTTGTTATTAAGTGTAAATAAAAAGTTACATAACGGCGAAGATATTATGAATAAACGTTAAATTGTTAGTTTATGGCTGTTCACACATGGAAAACAAAAATTTTGTGTTTCTTGACCGCACTTTGATTGATAAAACAGGGCAAAAAGTTGATAAAAAGGGCATAAAAAAGGGATAGATGATTTCTATCCCGATATTTTTGCGCAAAAGTGCGGTCAATTTTGATGAAATTTTAATGGGCACGCAATCGTTGCAAAAAGGCTTTCGTGCGTTCATGCTGTGGGTTGTCGAACAGTTGCTGCGGCGAACCTTGTTCGACAATAACGCCACCATCCATCACAATCACCAAATCTGCCACGTCTAAAGCGAATTTGATTTCATGGGTGACTACCACCATTGTCCAGCCCTCTTTAGTTAAGGCTTTCATGGTGTCCAGCACGTCTTGCACCAGCTCTGGATCCAACGCCGAAGTGGGTTCATCAAACAGCATTAATTCGGGCTGTAAAGCTAAGGCGCGGGCAATACCAACACGCTGCTGCTGACCGCCTGATAATTGGAATGGATAAAGGGTTGCTTTGTCCGTTAATCCCACTTTATTGAGCAGTTCTAAGGCTTCCGTTTGCGCCTGTTGAACGCTTTTGCCTTGTACTTGCACTGGGCCTTCCATTACATTTTCTAACGCTGTTTTATGGGGGAATAAATTGTAATTTTGGAAAACCATGCCTGATTTACGGCGCAATGCGAGAATGTCTTTTTTGGCAGGATGACGGGCAAAATCAATGTGCAATGGTGCCGCATTCTCAAAACTAATCGTCCCCTGTTCGGGCATTTCAAGCGCGTTTAAACAGCGCAAAAAAGTGGTTTTACCCGAGCCTGACGGTCCGAGAATTACCACTACTTCACCTTTGGCAATGTCTAAATCAATACCACGCAGAATTGGGTTGTCGCCAAACGCTTTATGAATATTTCTTACTTTAATCATTGCTTCTCCTAGCGTGCTACATAACGAGCCATACGTTTTTCAAGGTGTGCTTGGATAAAGAATAATATCCAGCAGAATCCCCAATATACAAGACCCGCTTCAATATAAATCGGCAAGAAGTCATAGGACATATTTGCCATTTGTTGTGCCACGCGGAACATTTCCGTTACGGTGACGACAGATGCTAGCGAAGTGTCTTTAAATAGGCTGATAAATGTATTACTTAACGGCGGAATGGCAACACGGAAAGCCTGTGGCGCAATGATTCGGCGGAAAGTTTGCATATAGCTCATGCCAATGGTGTAGCCCGCTTCCCATTGCCCTTTCGGCACTGAAGAAATAGCGGCGCGCACTGTTTCTGATGCGTAAGCACCGATATTGAGCGAGAAACCGATAATCGCCGCTGGGATTGGATCGATAAATATCCCTAAGGCGGGTAATCCGTAAAACACCACTGAAATTTGTACCAGCATTGGCGTGCCACGAATAATGGAAATATATACTTTCACAATGGCAAGCACGATGCGGTAAAACCAGCCACCCACTGGTGTGACTCGAATTAATGCCACCGCGACAGCCAAAATCATGCCGATGATAAATGAAGCAATCGCCAACGGAATGGAAATTAATACCGCAGCTTTTACCATTGGCCAAAAAGCATTAATGACCAAGTCCACGCGGGCCTCGGTCATAAATGGGAGAGAAAGGAGAAAATTACTTAGCACTGATATCTCTTCCGAAGAACTGTTCGCCTAGTTTTTTCAATGTGCCGTCTTTTTGTAGTTCTAGCACTGCCGCACTAATTTTTGCTAAGGCTTCATCGTTGCCTTTGTTGACAATAAAGCCTGAGCCTAATTTGTCATTCGATTCCCATAAGATTTTTAACCCAGAATTTGGATCTTTTTTCAAGAAATCTAATACGGCTAATCCATCATTGAATGTAACATCAGCGCGTTTTTGTTTTAATAGCATTACGCTTTGTGATAAACCGTCTACAGGCACGATTTCAGCATGATTTTTTACCGCTAATTCACCGTAGTTTGAGCTGATAGATTGCGCTGCTTTTAAGCCTTTCACATCTTCAGGTTTGCTTACACGAGTATCATCGGCACGACCTAAGATAACTTCGCCAGACCAGCTGTAAGGCTCTGAACGGTCAAAAGTTGCACGGCGTTCTGGTGTGGTTAATGACACTTGGTTGGCAACAATATCAAAACGGCCAGCTTTCAAGCCTGCCATCATAGAATCCCAAACGGTTTCTTTGAATTCCACTTTAACGCCTAATTTTTCAGCCACTGCTCGCGCCACTTCCACATCATAGCCCGTTAATTTATTGCTTTCATCGTGATAGGAAAATGGCGGATAAGTGCCTTCTGTGCCCACGGTGATCGTACCATGGTTGTTGATACGTTCTAATAAACTCTCTGCGGCGAATGCTTGAGTGGTTGTTGCTACAGCAAAAATACTTGCTGCTAAAAATGCTAATTTTTTAAACATAGACTTTCCTTTAATAAGTTAACTAAGAAATGACGATATTTTAATTGAATTCTATTTAATGACCAAGGAATCAATGGTTATAACTTATAACCAAGCGACTTTTAACTAAGCGACTTTGTGTATGAAAGATAAACAGTTTTCATATTTAGCCAATGATTACGCGGGATCAATGCGCAACTTTCCTTGATTTTTAGCTAAAATTTTGACTGCACTTTCTCTATCTAAATTGGCGAGAAGCATCATAATCGCTAATTTTGCGTTTCCGTCTGCGGTTTTTAAATATTGCTCTGCTGTGTTTTTATCACACTCGCTGGCTTGCATCACAATGCGAACGGCACGAGCGCGCAGCTTTTCATTGCTCGCTTGCACATCTACCATCAGATTTTGATAACATTTGCCCATTTGAATCATAGATGCCGTAGTGAGCATATTTAACACCAATTTTTGTGCGGTGCCTGATTTCATACGGCTCGAACCTGTTAGCACTTCAGCGCCTACAAGGGTTTCAATCGCAATCTGGGCAATTTGTGCCATCGCTGAGTTCGGATTGCTCGCAATGGAAATGGTAACCGCGCCGAGTTCATTGGCATATTCCAAACCGCCTAACACATAAGGCGTGCGGCCACTAGCGGCGATGCCCACCAATATATCTTTATGGCTAAAATGAATCTGTTGCAGATCCGCTTTGCCTTGCGCGCGATCATCTTCCGCCCCTTCAATAGGATGACGCAAGGCACGTTCGCCGCCTGCGATTAGCCCCACCACCATTTCGGGCGGCACGCCATAAGTCGGCGGGCATTCCGATGCGTCTAATACGCCTAAACGTCCACTCGTGCCAGCGCCCATATAAACTAAACGCCCCCCTTGCTGGAATGCGGCCACGATCTTTTCCACTGCTTGTGCAATTTGTGGCAAGCATTTTTCCACCGCCAAGGGAACTTGTTTATCTTCATTATTGATAATACGCACAATTTCCAAGGCAGAAGCGCGGTCAATTTGCATGGAATTTGGGTTGCGCTGTTCGGTGATCATTTGCTCAAGGGCATGCAATAAATTTTGTTCTGTCATCCGTTAATCCTTCGGAAAAATTACGCCTAAACTGACCGCACTTTTCGCGCCCGTTACGCTAGGCAAATTGCTGGTTAATCCATGAATGCGTTGATATGCGAGCCAAGCGAATGCCGCGGCTTCCACATAATCGCTGTCTAAGCCAAATTCATCGGTGGTTTTCACTTGCCATTGTGGCAACAGTGCGTTTAAACGCGCCATTAGCAATGGATTGCGCGCGCCGCCACCGCAGACTAACAATAAGCAGGGAAGATGTGCAGCGGCAAGTTGATCTAGCTCATTGGCAATGCTGCGTGCCGTGAATTCAAGCAAGGTGCGTTGTACATCTTGTGGCAAAAGTGCGGTCAAATTTTCCAATTTTTTATTAAGCCAAGCGAGATTAAAAAGCTCCCTTCCCGTGCTTTTGGGTGCAGGCTGTTGGAAGAAAGGTTCAGCCAACAAATGGGCGAGCAATGTATCATTAACCTTGCCTGAATACGCCCACTCCGCATTTTTGTCATAGCGTTTGCCTTGGTGCTGTTCAATCCACCCATCCATTAAGGTATTGCCGGGGCCGAGATCATAACCGATAGTTTCTGTATAAGGCGAGAGAACAGAAATATTGCTGATCCCGCCGATATTTAACATGACGGTGAAACGATCGTCTGCATGAAAAAGTGCTTGATGAAAAGCGGGTACAAGGGGAGCCCCCTGTCCGCCCATCGCCATATCTTTACGGCGAAAATCGCCCACGGTTGTGATCTGGGTTTTCGCTGTCACTAAGTTCATATCGCCAATTTGCATGGTGAATGGCAGTGCGCCATTGGGGGAATGCCAGACGGTTTGCCCGTGGCAGCCAATGGCTTGAATCTGTTGAGGTTGAAGCTGATTTTGGGCTAAGAACTGATTCACCGAATCGGCGTAAAGTGCACCAAGTTGGTGATCAAGTTCGCCTAAATTTTGTAAACTGGTTGCGCCGCTGTGTAAAAGTGCGGTCAATTTTTGGCGTAAATTTTCTGGCATCGGGATAAATTCACTTGCGCGCATTTGGGGCGGCGTGCAAGAAAAATCCACTAGGGCTAAATCCACCCCGTCTAGGCTTGTCCCCGACATAATGCCAATATATAACTCAGTCATAATTTCTCGAATAAAATAAAAAGCCTGAACATCATTGCTCAGGCTAAGTGAAGGCTAATCAATGTGTTCGTTTAAGAAACCGCCACTTTGGTGTTGCCATAATTTGGCATATAAACCATTTTGCGCTAACAATTCTGCATGGGTGCCTTGCTCCACAATTTGCCCCTTATCCAGCACAATAAGGCGATCCATTGCAGCAATGGTGGAGAGACGGTGAGCAATGGCAATAACCGTTTTGTTTTCCATCATTTTGTCTAAACTTTCTTGAATTGCGGCTTCGACTTCGCTATCCAGCGCGCTGGTGGCTTCATCAAGCAATAAAATCGGCGCATCTTTTAACATCACGCGTGCAATTGCAATACGTTGGCGTTGTCCGCCCGATAATTTCACGCCACGTTCGCCTACATGTGCGTCATAGCCACGACGCCCTTTTGCATCGCTCAGTTGCGGAATAAAATCTGCCGCTTCGGCACGTTTTGCCGCGTGGAACATATCTTCTTCCGTTGCATTCGGGCGACCATAAATAATGTTATCACGCACGGAACGATGCAGTAGCGAAGTGTCTTGTGTCACCAAACCAATTTGGCTGCGTAGGCTCTCTTGCTGAACATCCAAAATATTTTGCCCGTCAATGGTAATGTTACCTTTTTGTGCTTCGTAAAAACGTAACAGCAGATTAACGATAGTGGATTTTCCCGCACCTGAACGCCCAATAAGCCCCACTTTTTCGCCTGCTTTAATGGTTAAACTGAAATCATTAAGCAACGGTTTTTCTGGCGAATAGGCAAAATCGACATGCTCAAATTTAATTTCTCCGCGATTAATTTGCATTGGCACCGCATTAGGTTTATCGACAATTGTATGCGGTTTGGACAGTGTTTCCATACCATCATTCACCGTACCAATGTTTTCAAATAAACGTGCCGATTCCCACATAATCCAATGGGCTAAGCCATTTACACGCAATGCCATTGCCGTCGCGGTGGCAATCGCACCGACACCGATAGCGCCGTGTTGCCACAAATAAATCCCTAATGCCGCCGTGCTGAGAGTTAAGAAAATATTACTGCCATAAGTTAACACATCTAATAAGGTGGCTAGGCGCATTTGAGCATGGACCGTGACCATAAATTCTTTCATAGAACTTTTCGCATAGGCAGCTTCACGTTCGCCATGGGAAAATAATTTCACTGTGGTGATATTTGAATAAGCATCGGTAACTCGCCCAGTCATCAGCGAGCGAGCATCGGCTTGACGCTCAGCGGTTTTAGCCAATTTGGGAATTAAGAAATAAAGAATAACGGCAAAAATAAACATCCAAGCGATAAATGGCACAAGTAACCAGCCGTCAAAGGTGATTAATACCACGCCTGACGTGATGAAATAAACGCTGACATAAACCACCATATTTGCCACAGTGAGTACCGTATCTCGCACAGCCAATGCGGTTTGCATCACCTTGGCGGATACGCGTCCTGCGAATTCATCTTGGTAAAAGCTAAGGCTTTGTCCGAGCATTAAACGGTGGAAATTCCAACGCAGACGCATAGGGAAAACCCCTTGCAAGGTTTGTAGGCGTACTGCTGAAGTGAGAAATACCCAGCCGATACTGAAGATTAAAAGCACAACCATGCCGATCAGATGGGGGCCTTTTTCTGCCCATAAAGTTGCGGGCGAATAAGCACCGAGCCAATCTACAATTTTGCCCATAAATTGGAATAGCATCGCTTCAATGATACCGACACCCACTGTCAAAAATGAGAAAAAGGCGATCCAACCTTTTAATCCCTCTAGGCTAGACCAAATAAAACCCCATAATCCCTTGGCGGGCGTCTTGGGATCATCTTCAGGATAGGCATTAATGCGGTTTTCAAACCACGAAAAAATTTTATGTAACATATTTTATCTGACTATTTTTATAAAATGAAAAAGGCAACGTAAGCGAATAGCTTAATTGCCTAAAGTGCGGTCATTATACCGTTTATTTTCTAAGCAGCAAAATGAAACCTAATAAAAATCTTCTCCACTACCAATAAAATCAGCAAAATCATCAGAATGGAAACCATGAGACATCATATAGCGCCAAATTTTCTGCTTGCTTTTGGGATCTTGCTTTTGTTGGTAATCAGGAAATTTTTTACGCAATACAGAATGCGCAATTTCGCTCCAATCAATTTCACATTCCATAAGCACATCATCAATCAGTTCTGATTGGATTCCTTTCAGTTGGCGCAGCTCTTGTTTTATACGGCTTAGTCCGTAGCCACGTTGGGTGCGGGAATTTAGGTAATTTTCACAAAATCGGCGATCACTTTGCCAGTTTTTTTGCTGGCAATAAGCAAGCGTATTTTCAATATCTTCTTCTGTAAAGGCTTTTTCTTGCATTTTGCAACGAATTTCGTATTCACTGTATTCGCGGCGAGATAGCAAATTAACGACATAACCTAAAGCGAGAGCTGAGTAAGAAGTGTGAGTCATAGCATTTGGCATTTAGAAAAAGTGCGGTTAATTTAACCGCACTTTGTAATATTAAGGGAATATAAAACTTGGGGCTGACGTAGATTAGCCCTAAATTTCACACCATTTTCGCAATGTTTTTAGCTGCATTTTGGGTGTTCCAAAGTTAAACCGAAATTCACATTCC
>NZ_QENU01000016.1 GCF_003096995.1 Alitibacter langaaensis DSM 22999
CCAAGTAAATCTGCAGCTGAGCGAGCCGTGACTTCTAGCACAAAAAATTCAAGTAATTTTCTCTGTATAGATTTCTTTAGTTTACAATGAGTTATCTTCATTTTTGTAGATTAGCATAGTACCTAATCTACGTCAGCCCCCTTAATTTTTATACTTATAAATGAGGAAATCAATATGACATATTTTATTAATAGATTTAATCAGATTGTGGATGCTCCTGAACTGGCTAAATTAATTTTACGCCTAGCATTTGCGGGAATGTTTATGTTACACGGCATTCATAAGCTGATTGGTGGGGTAGACTTTGTTGCAGGAAAGTTTATTGAATTAGGACTACCTGGATTTTTGGCTCATGCTGCATATTTAGGCGAAATTATTGCGCCTATTTTAATTATATTGGGGATATTTACCCGTCTAAGTGCCTTTGTGAGCCTGATTTCTTGTGCAGTGATCGTTGTCTTAATGCATAGTCACGATTTCTTCACTTTAACCAAAGTAGGAGCATGGTCAGTTGAGGCAATTGCTACCTTCTTTACTGGTTTCTTAGCCATTATGTTGCTAGGTTCTGGAAAATATGCGTTAAAAGCTGATTAATTTTCACCCAAAGTTTATTGACTGCATAGCTTATGTAGAAACATAGACTTGTGTAGAAAACTACTGAAAAATCAATACCCTAAACTTATTCTTATAGTCTAGGGTATTTTTATATTTGGCAACTAAGCTAGGAATGATTAATTATGCGATATACTGCATAGGACTGGTGGCAATCTTGTTCTCCGTGTCTTTAATCTTCGCTGATTTATGCGTATAATAGACCGTATTTTTAACTTTCTGCTTAGCTATAGGACAAATATCGAATGCAACTCATTCGAGGAATGCACAATTTTCATTTAAAATCAGTGAGCGAACGAGGCAATTTTAGCAACGGTTGTGCATTAACTATTGGAAATTTTGATGGTGTGCATCTTGGACATCAAGCAGTATTGAAGCATTTGCGCCTTAAAGCAGATAGTTTAAATCTCCCAATGGTTGTGATGTTATTCGAACCGCAGCCCCGTGAGTATTTTCAAGGCGAAAAAGCACCCGCTCGATTAATGCGGTTGCGTGATAAATTACAGGCATTGGCACAGCATGGTGTGGACGCGGTAATTTGTGTGAAATTTGACCGCACTTTTGCTATGTTATCTGCCAAACAGTTTATGCAAGATTGGCTGGTAAATAAATTACAAGTGAAATTCTTAAGCATTGGCGATGATTTTCGTTTTGGGGCAGATAGACAAGGGAATTTTGCCTTATTGCGTCAAGCGGGAAAGCAGTTTGGTTTTGTAGTGGAAGATAACCGCACTTTTCGCTTAGAAGAGCAGCGCATTAGTAGCACAGCCATTCGCAGCGCATTAGCACAGGATAATTTTCAGCTAGCTGAAAGTCTGCTTGGTCGCCCGTATTGTATTTTAGGCAAAGTTGTCCATGGGCAAAAGCTAGGGCGTACCCTAGGTTTCCCGACTGCCAATATTCGTTTGCATCGCCAAGTGAACCCAATTAGTGGCGTATATGCAGTAAAAGTGCGGTGCAAATGCGGTGAGTTTTTTACAGGCGTCGCTAATATTGGGCAGCGCCCTACTGTCAATGGGGTGAAACAGTTATTAGAAGTGCATCTCTTTGATTTTAATGATAATTTATACGGGCAGACGATTGAGGTTGAATTTTGTAAAAAAATTCGCAATGAAATGAAATTCCCGTCCATTGAAGCGTTAAGAGTGCAAATTCAGCAAGATGCACAGGTCGCAAAAAATTATTTTAATTCGTAACATATTTTATTGATAACGGTACAAAAAATGTCTGAAAAAATTGATTACAAAAACACATTAAACCTGCCAGAAACAGGTTTTCCAATGCGTGGGGATTTAGCCAAGCGCGAACCTGCGATGCTAAAGAATTGGTATGACAAAAATCTTTACCAAAAAATTCGTCAATCTTCAAAAGGCAAAAAATCTTTTATTTTGCATGATGGCCCTCCTTATGCAAATGGCAGCATTCACATTGGTCACGCCGTCAATAAAATTTTAAAAGATATTATTATCAAGTCGAAAACTGCGCTCGGTTTTGATAGCCCGTATATTCCAGGTTGGGATTGCCACGGCTTGCCGATCGAATTAAAAGTTGAAGGCTTAGTGGGTAAACCTAATCAAAAAGTTTCTGCTGCGGAATTCCGTGAAGAATGCCGTAAATATGCTCGTGAGCAAGTGGAAGGGCAGAAAAAAGATTTCATTCGTTTAGGCGTATTGGGCGATTGGGATAAACCTTATCTAACCATGGATTTTGATACCGAAGCGAATATTATTCGTGCTTTTGGTAAAGCGGTTGAAAACGGGCATTTATACAAAGGCTCAAAACCAGTGCATTGGTGTTTAGATTGCGCTTCTTCACTTGCTGAAGCTGAAGTGGAATATGAAGATAAAACTTCGCCTTCCATTTATGTGCGCTTTGCTGCGAATGACGAAAGTGCGGTGGAAAAATTATTTAATTTAACGGAAAAAGGCGTTGGCAAACTTTCCGCGATTATTTGGACAACCACCCCTTGGACATTGCCGTCAAACAAAGCTATTTCAGTTAATGCAGACTTTGAATATCAAATTGTTCAATTTGGCGATGAACGTGTGATTTTAGCCGCAGAATTAGTTGAATCCGTGGCGAAAGCAGTTGGCGTAGAAAGCTGGAAAGTGTTAGGCTCAGCCAAGGGCGAAAGTCTTGAATTATTACAATTTAACCACCCATTCTATGATTACACCGTACCATTGATTTTAGGCGATCACGTTACCTTAGATGGTGGTACAGGTTTAGTGCATACTGCGCCAGACCATGGTCAAGACGACTATGTGGTTTCGCGCAAATATAATATTGGTATGGCGGGGCTTATCGGCAACGATGGTAAATTTGTCTCATCAGCACCGTTCTTTGCTGGTCTTGGCGTGTTTGAGTCAAATGGCAAAGTGCTAGAAAAATTAGAAGAAGTAGGCGCTTTACTTAAATTAGAAAAAATCCGCCACAGCTATCCACATTGCTGGCGCCATAAAACACCTATTATTTTCCGTGCGACACCACAATGGTTTATCGGTATGGAAACGCAAGGCTTGCGCCAACAAGCATTAAGTGAAATCAAACAAGTGCGTTGGATTCCAGATTGGGGTCAGGCGCGCATTGAAAAAATGGTAGAAAACCGCCCAGACTGGTGTATTTCGCGTCAGCGTACATGGGGCGTGCCTGTTGCATTATTTATCCATAATGAAACAGAACAACTTCATCCGCGCACGGTAGAGCTTATTGAAGAAGTCGCGAAATTAGTGGAACAAAAAGGCATTCAAGCTTGGTGGGATCTTGATCCTAAAGATATTTTAGGTGACGATGCCGCGCATTATAACAAAGTGCCAGATACCCTAGATGTATGGTTCGATTCTGGATCGACCTACTATTCTGTGGTGAAATCTCGCCCAGAATTTAACGGCAAAGAAGCGGATATGTATCTTGAAGGTTCAGACCAACATCGTGGCTGGTTTATGTCTTCATTAATGCTTTCCACCGCAACCGATAACAAAGCGCCGTACAAACAAGTGCTAACCCACGGTTTCACTGTCGATGGTCAAGGGCGTAAAATGTCGAAATCTATCGGCAACATCGTCACCCCGCAAGAAGTGATGGATAAATTTGGTGGCGATATTTTGCGCCTTTGGGTGGCGTCAACGGATTACACGGGCGAAATGACCGTTTCCGATGAAATTTTAAAACGGGCAGCAGATTCTTATCGCCGTATCCGTAACACCGCGCGTTTCTTATTGGCTAACCTAAACGGTTTTGATCCAAAACGTGATCTGGTAAAACCTGAAGAAATGATTTCTCTTGATCGTTGGGCTGTAGACTGTGCTTACCAAGCACAAGCTGAAATTAAAGACGCCTATGATAATTATCAATTCCACACTGTGGTACAGCGTTTAATGAAATTCTGCTCAATCGAAATGGGCTCATTTTACTTAGATATTATCAAAGACCGTCAATATACCACCAAAGCGGACAGCCTTGCGCGCCGCAGCTGCCAAACGGCGTTGTGGCATATCGCTGAAGCCTTAGTGCGTTGGATGGCACCAATTCTTTCATTCACCGCAGATGAAATCTGGGGCTACTTACCAGGCGAGCGTGCAGAATTTGTGTTCACAGAAGAATTCTATGAAGGCTTATTTGCTTTAGATAGCAATGAAGAATTAGACGATGCTTACTGGCAACAAATTCTCACATTGCGTGCTGAAGTCAACCGAGTGTTAGAACAGGCTCGCAACGACAAAGTCATCGGCGGTGCTTTAGAAGCGGAAGTGACACTTTATGCAAATGATGAATACTTAAACTTGCTCAACAAATTAAAAGATGAGCTACGTTTTGTATTAATCACTTCAAAAGCAGAAGTTAAACCATTGGCGCAAGCAGATGTGGCTGAAAGCGAATTAAAAGGCTTAGCGATTAAAGCGATTCGTTCAGCAAATCACAAATGTCCACGTTGCTGGCATTATTCTGACAGCAAAGATGAATATTCACTTTGTTCTCGCTGTGAAGAAAATGTCAACGGCAATGGGGAAGTGCGTCACTTTGCTTAATTAAAATGAAAAAGTGCGGTCAGAAATGGCCGTATTTTTCATGCCTCATACGTTTTGTGTGGGAATTTAAAACTGAGCTGCTTTGCGGCTCTTAATATTTGCACCCTATTTTGATGCTTTTTATACTAAAAGGCAGCTCACTGTCAGGCGAATTCTAGGCTTGGCAGACAAGGAATTTATGGAAAATAAAAAATCAGGACTTTCATTTCTCTGGCTAAGTGCGGTCGCTTTTTGCTTAGATTTGCTCACTAAATATATTGTGGTACAGAATTTTGAACTGTATGAAAGCGTCAATGTATTACCCGTTTTCAATTTGACCTATGTGCGTAATTATGGTGCAGCGTTCAGTTTTTTAGCGGATCATGACGGCTGGCAGAAATATTTCTTTATTATTCTAGCAGTCGTGATTTCGGCGATTTTAGTGTGCTTTTTAGCGAAAAATCCAGCCAATCGAAAACTACAAAATTCGGCTTATGCGTTGATTATTGGCGGGGCACTAGCCAATATGGTGGATCGTATTTATCACGGTTTTGTGGTCGATTTCTTCGATTTTTATTGGAAAACTTGGCATTATCCCGTCTTTAATGTCGCCGATATTATGATCTGCGTTGGCGCAGGATTATTGGCATTAGACGCATTTAAAAATCCAGAGAAGAAAAAAGCATGAAAATTATTTTAGCTAATCCACGTGGTTTTTGTGCGGGCGTAGATCGCGCCATTAGCATTGTTGAACTCGCCTTAGAAATTCACGGCGCACCAATTTATGTACGCCACGAAGTGGTGCATAACCGTTTTGTGGTCAATGGATTGCGTGAGCGCGGTGCAATTTTTGTGGAAGAATTAGATGAAGTGCCAGATGGCGCTATCGTGATTTTTTCTGCACATGGCGTATCACAAGCGGTTCGCCAAGAAGCCAAACGCCGTCATCTCAAGGTGTTTGATGCCACTTGCCCTTTGGTAACAAAAGTGCATATGCAAGTTGCGCGTGCAAGCCGAAAAGGCACCAAAGCAATTTTGATTGGTCACGCAGGGCACCCTGAAGTGCAAGGAACGATGGGGCAATATGACAACCCAGAAGGCGGCATTTTTCTGGTGGATAGTGTAGAAGATATCGTGAACTTAAACATTAAAGATGATGCCGATTTGACCTTTATGACGCAAACAACCTTGTCTTTAGACGACACCGCGGAAGCTATCGAAGCGTTAAAAGTGAAATATCCCAATATTCAAGGCCCGCGCAAAAATGATATTTGCTACGCCACCACGAATCGCCAGCAGGCTGTGCGTGAATTAGCCAAACAATCGGATTTAGTTTTGGTGGTTGGCTCAAAAAATTCCTCAAATTCCAATCGTTTAGCCGAATTGGCAACACGCATGGGCGTGCAAGCGCGCTTGATTGATGGCGCAGAAGATATTGAGCCAAATTGGCTAGAAAATGTGGGTACCATTGGCTTAACCGCCGGGGCCTCAGCGCCTGAAGTGTTGGTTCAGTCGGTTATTGCCCGTTTAAAAGAACTCGGCGCAAATGATGTCGAAAATTTGCAGGGCGTAGAAGAAAATATGTTTTTTGAAGTGCCAAAAGAATTGCGAATTCGTGATGTATCATAGCCAACGGCATATTGGCTAACCTTAAAATTCTTGAATTTTTGACCGCACTTGAAGTATTTTCGTGATCTTCATTCCAAAAGTGCGGTCAATTTATTGCGAGTTTTTCCTTATTCTATGAAAGTAGGCCCGTTGAACATTCTCAACAGCATAATTAGGATTAAGGAGAAACTATGAAAAAACAACTGACAGCACTGGTCGCCCTCGCCACATTATCTCTAACCACAGTATTTAGCGCCACCGCCTTGGCGAATTCAACCCCAGAAGTGAAAGCCCTTGCAAAGCAAAGTACAATAGCGGAGCAAAGTACAGTAGCGAAGCAAAATACGGCGCAGGAGCAAAATGTGGTAGCGGAGCAAAGCACGGCAGCGGAACAAAATACGCTGCAGCAACAAAAAATTGCGGAGAATTCACAACCCTTGCCAGCCAATGACAAAGTGAATATCAATAACGCCGATGCGGCTGAGATTCAAAGCAAATTAATTGGTATTGGTGCCAAAAAAGCAGAGGCGATTGTGCAGTATCGTGAAAAACATGGCAATTTCACCGCGGTGGAACAATTGCTAGAAGTGCAAGGCATTGGCAAAGCCACTTTAGAAAAAAACAAAGATCGTCTTGCTTTTTAAAATCATTGAGACCCAATCGCGGCATAGGAATATGCCGCTTTTTTGTTATAATATCGCATCTAATTAAAATAAGGATCTTTGCGATGAAACAAAAAATTGTATTGGCAACAGGAAATAAAGGCAAAGTAAAAGAAATGTCAGATGTGCTTGCAGACTTCGGTTTTGAAGTGGTGGCGCAAACAGAACTCGGCATTGAAAGCCCTGAAGAAACAGGCTTAACCTTTGTAGAAAACGCATTATTGAAAGCGCGCCATGCGGCGAAACTGTCTGGATTGCCTGCAATTGCCGATGACAGCGGCTTATCGGTTGACGCTTTAAATGGCGCACCGGGTTTGTATTCCGCACGTTATGCAGGTGTTGACGGCGACGACGCAGCCAATCGCCAAAAATTATTGCGTGAACTGGCTACTGTTTCTGCAGAAAAACGCCAAGCAAAATTTGTCAGTTGCATTGTGTTATTGCAACATGAAACCGATCCAACCCCTGTTATTGCTGAAGGCGAATGCCATGGCTCGATTATTTTTGCAGAAAAAGGGGAAAATGGTTTTGGCTACGACAGCCTATTTTTAAGCGATGACACGGGCTGCACCTTTGCAGAACTTGAAACGGTTGAGAAGAAAAAAATCTCTCACCGCGCACGAGCATTAAAAGTATTAAAAGCGAAATTAGGCGCTTAATTTGGGTCCGACTATTTTCTTCATATTTTTTACGGCTAGTCTGCGATGATTTTAGCTACTCTATAATTCTTAATGAAAGAAAATAGCTTTTAAATTTAAGCCAAAGTGCGGTCAGAAAAAAGAAAATTTTAGACTGCACTTTGTGCGTTTATTTTTAGGAAAGTAAAATGTTAATGACAACAACCCAAGCCCAGCTATTATGGTGCGTTAATGTATGGTGCATTAATGGCTAAACTCACGCTCCCGCCGTTAAGTTTATATGTGCACATTCCTTGGTGTGTACAAAAATGCCCTTATTGCGATTTTAATTCTCACGGGCAAAAGGGTGACATTCCCGAACAAGCCTATCTTCAACATTTAATTGCCGATCTGAAAGTCGATCTACTGCGTTTTAAGGATTCGATACAACAGCGGCCATTGCATTCCATTTTTATTGGGGGTGGTACGCCAAGTTTATTTTCGGCTCAAGGCATTGGTTTTTTATTAGCTGAAATTCAAAAACTGGTCGAATTTTCACCGCACATTGAAATCACAATGGAAGCCAATCCCGGCACCGTAGAAGCCGAACGTTTTCATGGCTATGTGGAAGCTGGGGTAACGCGCATTTCTATGGGCATTCAAAGTTTTTCAGATGAAAAATTACAGTCGCTTGGGCGCATTCATAATGCGCAAGAAGCCAAAAGTGCGGTGGAAATTGCGCGAGTTTCTGGGCTGAAAAGTTTCAATTTAGATCTTATGCATGGGCTGCCTAATCAAACCCTTGAACAAGCCCTTGATGATTTACGCCAAGCCATCGCTCTTGAACCGCCGCATTTGTCTTGGTATCAGCTCACTATTGAGCCGAACACGATGTTTGCCTATCGTCCACCGAAATTGCCCGATGACGATGAACTTTGGGCGATTTTTGAACAAGGGCATAAACTGCTGACTGACGCGGGTTATCAGCAATATGAAACTTCCGCTTATGCAAAGGCAGGTTTTCAATGTCAGCATAATTTAAATTATTGGCGCTTTGGTGATTATCTTGCCATAGGTTGCGGCGCGCACGGAAAAATGAGTTTTGAACAGGGCGATATTATTCGTTATTCAAAAACGAAACACCCCAAAGGTTATTTGCGCGGTGAATATCTTTATGAACAAAAAAATGTGCCAGAAAATGACCGCGCTTTTGAGTTTTTTATGAATCGTTTCCGTTTACTTGAAGCCGTGCCGAAAAGAGAATTTGAGCAATTTACGGGTATTTCAATAAGTGCGGTCAAAAAACAAATAGATTTTGCGGTTGAGCAAAATTATATTTTAGAAACAGATTCTCAGTGGCAAATCACCGAACATGGCAAATTATTCTTAAATGAATTATTAGAAATTTTCCTACCAGATTAAATTTGATTACTTTTTATATTTGCTATTTCTGATTTCTGCGATTAATATGCCGCCCAAAGTGAAAGGCTTAGATTTTTTATTGCATATTTTGTGTGCTTTAAGACGAATTAAGCTAAACGAAAAGATTTTATTATTTGTTTGATTTTTTCATTTAGGACAGCAAGAAAACTTGCTGACCCGTCTTTTTTGCGCCTTATTTTCGGTGCAAGTGAGCAATTTATTCGTCTAAAGTTAATTTCTAAGCCCTTAAACTTGATCTTGAAAACTGTCGGTTTCGTATTTTGATGCTTTAATGTGGTTTTCAACAATTTTATTTTTTAACTTTGGAGAATCTTATGTCTGCCAATTCTCATTCTACACTTTCCAATTCTAATGATAATAAATGGAATAAATTTGACATCACTTGGGTGTTCAATTTATTTGGTACGGCTGTTGGTGCGGGCGTGCTTTTCTTACCAATCAATGCGGGTATGGGCGGCTTTTGGCCATTAGTGGTTATGGCAATCATTATTATGCCGATGACTTATTTGGCGCACCGTGGGTTGGCTCGTTTCGTGCTTTCATCAAGTAAACCAGGGAGCAATATTACCGATGTGGTGGAGGAGCATTTTGGACGCAAAGCCGGGATTTTGATTACCTTATTATACTTTTTTGCGATTTTCCCAATCCTGTTAATTTATGGAAACGGGATTACTAACACCGTGGATTCCTTTATTGTGAACCAATTGGGTATGGCATCACCAAACCGCGCGATTTTGTCTTTGGTATTGATTGCATCGCTTATTGGCGTAATGTTGCTCAGTGAAAAAGTGATGTTAAAAATCACCGAATATTTGGTTTATCCCTTAGTTTGCATTCTTTTTGTGCTATCAATTTATTTAATTCCTGAATGGAATACAGCATCACTTTCAGAGTATCCAACCTTCTCAGAATGCTTAAAAACATTATGGATCACCATTCCAGTTTTGGTGTTCTCATTTAACCATTCGCCAGAAATTTCAGCTTTCAGCTTATCACAACAACGTGAATATCAAGAATTTGAACGCACAGAAAAACATGTGAGTCGCACATTAAAAGGCACCTCAACTGTGTTATTATGTTTCGTCATGTTGTTTGTCTTTAGCTGCGTATTAACCCTTTCACCAGAAGAATTAGCCGCAGCTAAAACACAAAATATCAGCATTTTATCGTTCTTAGCCAATAAGTTTGATAATCCGTATATTTCATACTTTGGACCACTTGTGGCGTTCTTAGCGATCACTAGTTCGTTCTTCGGGCATTATCTTGGTGCTAAAGAAGGTTTAGAAGGGTTATTCTTAAAATTGCGTCAAGACAAAACGCCGATTCCACCACGCAAATTAAATTATGGCGCGGCAGTATTTTTTCTCGTGACACTTTGGGCAGTGGCAATTATTAATCCAAGTATTTTAGGCTTAATTGAGTCCTTAGGCGGCCCGATTATTGCGATGATCTTGTTCATTATGCCAATGTACGCCATTGCTAAAGTACCCGCAATGAAACGTTATCAAGGTAAACTGAGTAATGTGTTTGTGACGGTAATGGGATTAATTGCTATTTCAGCGGTGGTTTACGGTTTATTTTAACCATTCATAGGAGACGGACACAGGGTTCGTCTCAGTTTTTAAGTGAGATTATATGATTAGTGTATTTGATATGTTCAAAATTGGCATTGGACCTTCAAGCTCGCATACGGTTGGGCCGATGCGTGCAGGCAAACAATTTGTGAACGATTTAATCGAACGCGATTTATTAACCCAAACCAATCATATCCAAGTGGATGTGTATGGTTCATTATCCATGACAGGGCGTGGACACAATACGGATATTGCCATTATTATGGGGTTAGCAGGTTTTCTGCCGCATAATGTGGATATTAAAAATATTCCGACCTTTATTTCTCAAGTAAAATCGACCGCACTTTTGCCTTTAGCCGAAGGCGCGGTAACAGCCGCATTTGATTTTGATAAGGATCTGATTTTCCATTCAGACTTTTTGCCGCTGCATGAAAATGGTATGCGTATTCAGGCATTTCATCATGACACCTTGCTCTACGCACAAACCTATTATTCTATTGGCGGTGGCTTTATTTCGACAGAAGAAGAGCTGAATGCTTCAACTGAACAAGCAGAAAGCGCCGATGAGAAAATTCCATTTCCGTATAAAAGCTCTGAAGATATTTTGCATTATTGCGAAGAAAATGCACTGCCATTTTCATCAGTCATGCTAGAAAATGAAAAAGTATTGCATGGTAAAGAAGAAACGGAAGCCTATTTAGCCTCTATTTGGAAAACGATGAGCGAGTGTATTCGCAATGGCATCAAAACGGAAGGTGTTTTGCCGGGGCCACTTAAAGTGCCACGCCGCGCGCCGAATTTATACCGTATGTTGCAATCACAACATAACTTGTCGAATGATCCAATGGGGATTATTGACTGGGTGAATTTATTTGCGCTTGCAGTGAGTGAAGAAAATGCCTCTGGTGGACGAGTTGTTACCGCGCCAACCAATGGTGCTTGTGGCATTGTGCCTGCTGTTTTGGCATATTATGAAAAATTTATTGCCCCATTAGAGCCAGAAATCATTGAGTGTTATTTGTTAACCTGCGGCATGATTGGTTCATTGTATAAAATGAATGCGTCTATTTCTGGTGCGGAAGTAGGCTGTCAAGGCGAAGTTGGGGTGGCTTGTTCTATGGCAGCGGCTGGCTTAACAGAAATTATGGGGGGTAGTCCATCACAGGTATGTATTGCCGCTGAAATCGCAATGGAACACAATTTAGGATTAACTTGTGATCCTGTTGCAGGGCAAGTACAAGTGCCTTGTATTGAACGTAATGCCCTTGCTGCCGTTAAATCTATTAATGCTAGCCGTATGGCACTGCGCCGCACATCTAGCCCGCGTGTGTCTTTAGACAAAGTGATTGAAACCATGTATGAAACGGGTAAAGATATGAACACAAAATACCGTGAGACTTCACAAGGCGGTCTTGCTATTAAGGTGACTTGTAGCTAATCCCCAGTTGAGTATTGCCCATAAGCCAGAACGAAAATTCTGGCTTATTTTTTTCTGATTGTTCTAATTTTGTAAAGATGTGGTAAGCTATGATTTCAGTGCAAAATGCACGCTTTTATAATGAGATGAAATAATTTATAACAGAATATTATTGCATCCTATTCTGTTGAGTATTAGAGTATAGCAATCGTTTGAGTATTATGCGCAATAAGGAAACATATGAACCAGCTCGAAATGAAGAAATTGGCAGCGCAGGAAGCGTTAAAATTTGTACAACCTGATACTATCGTTGGCGTTGGCAGCGGCTCGACGGTAAATTGTTTTATCGAAGCATTGGGTTCAATGAAAAATCAAATTAAAGGTGCTGTGGCGGCTTCAAAGGCCTCGGAAGAATTATTGCGCAAGCAAGGTATTGAAGTATTCAGCGCAAATGATGTCTCAAGTTTGGACATTTATGTGGATGGTGCTGATGAAATTAACCCACAAAAAATGATGATCAAAGGCGGTGGGGCAGCGTTGACACGAGAAAAAATCGTTGCGTCATTGGCTAAACAATTTATCTGCATTGTGGATAGCTCAAAACAGGTGGATGTTTTAGGTTCAACATTCCCCTTGCCCGTGGAAGTCATCCCGATGGCGCGTTCGCAAGTGGCGCGTAAATTAGTCGCCCTTGGCGGTTCACCAGAATGGCGTGAAGGCGTGGTGACTGATAATGGCAACGTAATTTTGGATGTGCATAATTTCAAAATTATGAATCCCATTGAAATGGAAAAAGAATTAAATAACGTAGCGGGTGTGGTGACCAACGGCATTTTTGCTTTAAATTTAGCGCACATTGTCATTGTTGGCACCGCTGAAGGGGCAAAACTTATTAAATAATGACCGCACTTTAAGCGCAAACACAACATATTCAAAATTATTATAAGGAAAATATTATGGCTAAAGTTTCTTTAGATAAATCAAAGATTAAGTTCTTATTATTAGAAGGCGTGCATCAAAATGCGATTGATGTATTGCACGAAGCGGGATACACCAATATTGAATACCACAAAAAAGCCTTAGATCCCGAAGAATTGAAAGAAGCGATTAAAGATGCGCATTTTGTGGGCTTACGTTCTCGCACAAATTTAACGGCAGATATTTTAGAACACGCCCATAAATTAGTTGCGGTGGGGTGTTTTTGTATCGGCACCAACCAAGTCAATTTATCTGCAGCGAAAGAAAAAGGGATCCCTGTTTTTAATGCGCCTTATTCAAATACCCGTTCTGTGGCAGAATTAGTGTTGGCTGAAATTATTTTGTTAATGCGCCAAATTCCAAAAGCCAATGCGGAAGTACATCGTGGGCAATGGAATAAATCTGCGGTGGGCTCTCACGAAGTACGCGGGAAAAAATTGGGTATTATTGGTTATGGGCATATCGGCTCGCAGTTGAGTATTATTGCTGAATCTTTGGGCATGAATGTGTATTTCTACGATGTGGAAACTAAATTACCCTTGGGTAACGCCCATCAAGTAGGCTCGCTGGAAGAATTATTGAGTTCATGTGATGTTATTTCATTACACGTGCCAGAAAACCCATCAACCAAAAATTTAATGAATGCAGATCGTATTGCGCAATTAAAACAGGGCAGTGTTTTAGTGAATGCTGCGCGTGGCACGGTGGTCGATATTGATGCCCTAGCTGCTGCATTGGAAGCAGGAAAAATTCGTGGCGCCGCCATTGATGTATTCCCTGTCGAACCTGCATCTGCGGATGAAGTGTTTGAATCCCCGTTGCGTAAATTTGATAATGTGTTGCTCACGCCACACATCGGTGGTTCAACGGCGGAAGCGCAAGAAAATATCGGCACGGAAGTGGCATTAAAATTTGTTAAATATTCAGATAATGGTTCAACCTTGTCTGCGGTTAACTTCCCTGAAGTGTCTTTACCAGAACACGAAGGGACGAAACGTTTATTACATATTCACCACAATCGCCCAGGTATTTTAAATCAAATCAACAAAGTGTTTGTGGATGCGAATATCAACATCGCCGCCCAATTCTTACAAACTGATCCGACAATTGGTTATGTGGTTATTGATGTGGAATCAGATGACACAGAAGCATTATTAACGAAATTGAAAGCCATTGATGGCACTATTCGTGCGCGTCTTTTGTACTAAAGCAATGCAATAAATAAGCGCTATTTTGCTCGCTTTAACTCTTCCAACTCAAAGTGCGGTCAAAATCACCGCACTTTTTCTTTCTCTCGCGTTATGTGCTAAAATTCCCTGCAAATTATTGGCTAATAACAAAGACTAAATGAAAAAATTTTTCTGTTTCCTACTTTTTATATTGATTGCTCTTGTTGGTGTAGGCTTTTGGGGGCATCAGCAAATTCAGCGATTTATTCAGCAACCTGTGCATACTCAGCCAGATCAATTATTGACCCTTGAACGTGGCACCACGGGCAAAAAATTAGCCGTATTGTTAGAACGTGAACATTTGGTAAATGATAGCAAATGGTTGGTTTGGGCATTGAAGTTGCAGCCTGAATATAACAATGTGAAAGCGGGAACGTATTCTCTGACAGATGTGAAAACCGTAGCTGATTTATTAACATTGCTGAATAGTGGAAAAGAGGCCCAACTCGCCATTCGTTTCACTGATGGCGAAACTGTAAAGCAAGCATTAAAATCTTTGCAAAATGCACCGCACTTGACCCACGAATTAACGGATAAAACAGAAGCCGAGATAATGACATTGCTCGGATTGCCAGAAAATTCACAAGGCAAATTGGAGGGTTGGATTTATCCTGACACTTATAATTACGTGCCTAATTCTACGGATCTTGCGCTGTTGAAACGTGCCGTAGAAAAAATGCAGACAAGTTTAGACAAGGCTTGGGCTGAACGTGATGAAGCCTTACCGCTCGCCAATCAATATGAAATGCTGATTCTTGCCTCTATTGTAGAAAAAGAAAGTGGCGTGCAAGCCGAACGTGCAAGAATTGCCTCTGTATTTATTAACCGTTTGAAATCTCAAATGCGCTTACAAACCGATCCTACCGTGATTTATGGTATGGGCGATAGCTATAACGGCAATATTCGCAAAAAAGATTTAGAAACACCAACGCCATACAATACTTATACCATTGATGGCTTGCCGCCAACGCCGATTGCGAATCCGAGTGAAAGCGCGCTAATGGCAGTGGCACACCCAGAAAAAACCGATTTTTTCTATTTTGTTGCAGATGGTTCGGGCGGACATAAATTTACACGCACGCTCACAGAGCATAATCGTGCCGTGCAAGAATATTTACGCTGGCAACGTCAAAACAAAAATAAATAATCAGGAACAGTATGAACGGAAAATTTATCGTCCTTGAAGGTTTAGAAGGTGCGGGCAAAACCACAGCGCATAATGCGATTGTGGAAGAACTACAAGCATTAGGCATTACAGACTTAGTGTTCACTCGCGAGCCGGGCGGCACGCCGTTAGCGGAAAAATTACGCCAGTTAATCAAGCATGAAACCGAAGAACCAATCACAGACAAGGCTGAATTGCTGATGCTTTATGCCGCGCGTATTCAGTTAGTGGAAAATGTGATTAAGCCAGCCTTAGCGCAAGGAAAATGGGTGATTGGTGATCGCCATGATCTGTCATCACAAGCCTATCAAGGTGGCGGGCGACAGCTCGACAAACAGTTTATGCAAACCTTAAAAAACAGCGTTTTAGGCGATTTTGAACCTGATTTTACCATTTATTTAGATATTGACCCAGCGATTGGGTTGGCGCGCGCACGCGGTCGTGGCGAATTAGATCGCATTGAACAATCTGGATTGGACTTTTTTTATCGCACCCGAGCGCGTTATTTAGAACTGGTCAAGGATAATCCCAAAGCAGTGATTATCAATGCTGAACAAACGCTCGAAGAAGTGACTGCCGATATTAAAAGTGCGGTTAAAAATTTCGTTTTTTCTAAATTTATCGATTTATGACCACACTTTACCCGTGGCTTGAGCCAATTTATCATCAAATTAGCAATGCTTTTTCACAAGGGCATGGGCATCACGCGTTATTGTTCAAAACCGATTTTGGTTTGGGCAGCGAGCGATTGATTGATGCGGTTGCTAGTTTGTTATTTTGCCAAGAAAGTGAAAAACCTTGTGGCCATTGCCATGCTTGCCATTTATTTTCTGCGGGTAGCCACCCCGATTTTCACTTGCTTGCGCCGATTGATAATAAAGATATTGGCGTAGATCAAGTGCGCGAGATGAACGAAAAAGTGAATCAGCACGCACAGCAAAATGGCAATAAAGTAGTGATGGTGCAAGGGGCGGAGCGTTTGACAGAAGCTGCGGCGAATGCGTTATTAAAAACCTTAGAAGAACCACGCCCGAATACTTATTTTTTACTGCAAACAGGTTTAAGTTCACCTTTGTTGGCAACCATTCACAGTCGTTGTCAGACTTGGATTGTGAATGCGCCCTCTTTGCAAGTGGCGCAAGATTGGTTGCACACAGAATATTCTGCAGAAACGCACGAAATTTTGACCGCACTTCGCATTAATTATGGCCGTCCACTGCTCGCGTTAGAGTGCTTGCAACAAAATTTATTGGAAAAACGCCGTGAATTTTTGCGCCAATTTTGGCTATTTTATACCCGCTCTTCCCCGTTAGAATTGTTGCCATTATTTGATAGCGCATTGATTTTCCAGCAATTGGATTGGATTTCTTCTTTTTTATCCGATGCATTAAAAGACAAATTGGGCATTCAATCTAACTGGATTAACCAAGATTTACAGCGTGGCATCCAACAATTCAGCCAAAAACAAACCGCTCAAGGGCTACTCAACGCCAACCAAATTGTACAAAAAGTGCGGTCAGATTTAACCCAAATTAATGCGGTGAATCAGGAATTGATTTTGCTTGATGGATTAACAAAATTAGTGACAGAAGTATTTGAAAATTAAGGAAAGTTTATGTTTATTGTGGACAGTCATTGCCATTTAGACGCGTTGGATTATGAAAAATTACATGAAAATGTCGATGATGTGGTAGAAAAAGCCCGTTTGCGTGGTGTTCGCCATTTATTGAATATTGGGGTGACATTAAGCCGTTTTGAACAGCAGCAAAAAATGTTAGCCCATTTAGATAACGTTTCTTTGGCTTGTGGCGTCCATCCGTTGGATTTAGATGAAGAGCCTTATGATCAGGCGCGTTTGTTAGCCTTAGCTGCTCACCCTAAAGTGGTGGCAATTGGGGAAATTGGACTAGATTATTATTACAGCGCGGAAAATAAGTCTGAACAGCAAGCGGTGTTTGCCAGCCAAATTCAAGTGGCAAATCAGCTAAATAAACCTGTGATTATTCATACCCGTGATGCAGGCGATGATACCATTGCTTTGTTGCGAGAAAATCAGGCGCAACATTGTGGCGGCGTTATTCATTGTTTTACCGAAACAATGCAGTTTGCTGAGCAAGCATTGGATCTCGGTTTTTACATTTCTTGTTCTGGCATTGTGACCTTTAAAAATGCAGAAGAACTGCGCGAGGTGATTCGCCAAGTGCCGTTGGATCGTTTGTTAGTGGAAACAGATAGCCCATATTTAGCGCCAGTGCCGTATCGTGGCAAACAAAATCAACCTGCCTATACGCGCGAAGTCTGCGAATATGTGGCAACATTGAAAGGGGTAAGCGCGCAAGAATTTGCGAAAATTACCACAGAAAATTTTGAGCGTTTATTTAAAATTCAAGTAAAATAGACCGCACTTTTTAAGCAAAGGAGACAACATGCGTAAATTTATCAAATATTTCTTCATTCTCGTGGTGGTGCTATTCCACGCGGTATTATTCGCGGGGATTAATTTTGTGTTCCCACATTATGAAACCACCTATGTAACAGGGGTAGAAGTCAAACGGGTGGATAAAGATGGCCCAATTACTAAGTCAAATCCAGAAGACGGCCCAACGCGTGATGTTTATTATATTTATACGCAACGCACTGATGAAGCAAAACCAACAGTGTATCGCAATGAAGATACACGCTGGGGCTTTCCATTCTATTTTAAATTTGATTCCGCGGTGCAACAGGCGCGCGCTTCAGGTTTTGCCCAAAATAAAAAATTGGTGGAAGTGAAATATTATGGCTGGAACATCGTGATGTTTAATGAATTCCGTAATGTCGTTTCAATGCACGAAGTGGATGAAGAGCAAGTTTCACACCCAATTTTAAGCTGGATTTTCTATGTTTTAGGCTTGCTAACGATGTTCTTTAGCATTCAATTTATCCGCGGTTGGTTTGACAGCGAGGCATAAGCATGGGATTGCTTGAACCCATTTTAATTATTGCATTATTGATAGCGATGAGTGCGGTGATTTCTTCCGCAGAAATTTCCTTAGCTGGCTCGCGTAGGCTAAAGTTACAAACCTTAGCCCATGAGGGCAACCTTAACGCCGCGCTGATATTGCGTTTGCAAGAACGGCCTGGGCGTTTTATTACGGTTGTCCAAATTGGGCTAAATATGGTGGCAGTCTTAGCGGGGAAGTTAGGGGAAAGCGCGCTCACGCCATATATTGCAGAGGCGTTGACTAATGTCGTGCCAAAAGATTTATTGGCTAGCGTTGCATCATGGACGGCATTTGCTTTAGTTACTTTTTCTTTTGTGTTAATTGCGGATTTGATCCCGAAACGCATTGCGATGACCTATCCCGAAGTGGTGGCATTGCGCACCGTGAAAATTATGCAATTCTGCATTTTTGTGTTCAGCCCATTGGTGTGGATTTTCGACAGCCTTGCCAATTTTGTGCTTCGATTATTGCGTGTATCCACGATTCGTGAAGAAAGCATGACATCGGAAGATATTGTGGCGGTAGTAGAAGCAGGGGCGGAATCAGGCGTTTTAAAAGCGCAAGAGCATTATTTGATCGAAAATATTTTCGATATGCAAGAGCGCACCGTCACTTCGACAATGACGACCCGCGAAAATATCGTGTTTTTAGACCGCACTTTTGACCGTGAAAAAGTGCTCGCCACCTTAGAATCGGACAGCCATTCCAAATTGCCGATTTGTGATGGCAGCTTGGATAAAATTATTGGTTATGTGGAATCCCATACCTTGCTAACCTTTTATTTAAAAGGCGACAAAGTTTCCCTCACGGATAACCATTTGCTGCGCAAGCCCTTATTTATTCCCGATACGCTTTCGTTGTATGAAGTCTTGGAATTATTCAAATCTGCGGGCGAAGATTTTGCAGTGATTGTCAATGAATACGCTTTGGTCGTAGGCATTGTTACCTTAAACGATGTGATGAGTATCGTTATGGGCGAATTAGTGTCTAGCGAAGAAGAGCAAATTGTCCGCCGTGATGAAAGTTCATGGCTGATTGATGGTGCAACGCCCCTTGAAGATGTGATGAGAGCCTTAGATATTGAAGCATTTCCCGACTGGGAAAATTATGAAACAATCGCTGGTTTTATGATGTATATGCTACGCAAAATTCCAAAGAAAACCGATTTTGTGCTTTATGATAAATACAAATTTGAAATTATTGATACAGACAATTTCAAAATCGATCAGCTTTTGGTCTCCGTTCGCCAAGATTTAGCGCACGAAATGTAATTGTTTATTGCCCGAATTTATCCCCGATTAATATAAGGATTCTCAATGAGCCAGCCTCGCTTTGTTCACTTGCGTACACATAGTGACTTTTCCATGATTGACGGTATTGCCAAGGTGAAACCCTTGGTGAAAGCCTGCGTGCAAGAAAATATGGTGGCGATGGGGCTGACGGATTTCACTAACTTTTGTGGTTTGGTGAAATTTTATGGCGAAACCTTAGGCGCAGGCGTGAAGCCGATTATCGGTGCTGATGTATTAGTGAAAAGTGAATTAATGGGCGATGAACGCTTTGAACTTACTTTGCTCGCTAAAAATAATGAGGGTTATAAAAATATTACCCTTTTATTATCAAAGGCTTATCAGCGCGGCTATGACGATTTGCCCTATATCGATCAGGAATGGTTGATTGAGCATAAAGACGGCATCATCATTTTATCTGGTGGGCGAAAAGGTGATATTGGGAAAAAAATATTAAAAGAACATTGGGCAGACGTAGAAAGTGCGGTCAATTTTTATCAAGAATTTTTTACACAACATTTTTACCTTGCTTTAACCCGAGTCGGGCATAGCGATGAAGAGCGTTATATTCGTGCGGCTTTAGAGATCGCGCGTAAGCATCGCTTGCCTGTGGTTGCCACTAATGATGTCGTTTTCTTAAAATCCGAAGATTTTGAAGCCCACGAAATTCGTGTCGCCATTCACGATGGTTTTACCCTAGACGATCCTAAACGCCCACAGCTTTATAGCGAACAGCAATATTTCCGCAGCGAACAGGAAATGTGCGATCTGTTTGCGGATATTCCCAGCGCTTTAGAAAACACCGTGTTGATTGCGCAGCGTTGTAATGTCACCATCCGTTTAGGGAAATATTTTCTGCCACAATTCCCCACAGGCGATCTTTCCACTGAAGATTATTTAATCGAAAAAGCACGCACAGGCTTGGAAGAACGCTTAGCATTTCTTTTCCCCGATCCCAAAGTGCGGTCAGAAAAGCGTGCAGTTTATGATGAACGTTTAGAAACCGAATTGGGTGTGATTAACCAAATGGGCTTCCCTGGCTATTTCTTAATCGTGATGGAGTTCATTCAGTGGTCAAAAGATAATGGCGTGCCAGTCGGGCCAGGGCGCGGATCGGGCGCGGGTTCTTTAGTGGCTTATGCGCTAAAAATTACAGATTTGGATCCCCTTGAGTTTGATCTGCTTTTCGAGCGTTTTTTAAATCCAGAACGTGTATCCATGCCCGATTTTGATGTGGATTTCTGTATGGAAGGTCGCGACCGCGTTATTGAACACGTTGCGGAAACTTACGGGCGTGGTGCGGTATCGCAGATCATCACCTTTGGTACAATGGCTGCCAAAGCGGTGATTCGCGATGTAGGGCGTGTGTTAGGTCATCCTTATGGTTTTGTGGATCGCATTTCCAAATTAGTGCCGCCCGATCCTGGTATGACATTGGCAAAAGCCTTTGATATGGAACCGCAGCTGCAAGAAGTGTACGACAGCGATGAAGAAGTGAAAGCGCTGATCGATATGGCTCGCAAGTTAGAAGGGGTGACACGAAACGCAGGTAAACATGCGGGGGGCGTGGTGATTTCCCCAACCTTGATTACGGATTTCTCGCCACTGTATTGTGATAGCGAGGGCTTACATCCCGTTACCCATTTTGATAAAAATGATGTGGAATATGCGGGCTTGGTAAAATTCGACTTTTTGGGGTTGCGGACGCTAACGATCATTAAATGGGCGTTGGAAATGATTAATGCGCGAATGGCTCGTGAGGGCAAGCCTGAAGTGCGGATTGAAAGCATTCCCCTTGATGATCCTGAATCCTTTAAAACCTTGCTTAATGCGGAAACAACCGCGGTGTTCCAGCTGGAATCACGGGGCATGAAAGATCTTATCAAACGCCTGCAACCCGATTGTTTTGAAGATATTATTGCCTTGGTGGCATTATTCCGCCCAGGTCCATTGGAATCAGGTATGGTGCAAAACTTTATCGATCGTAAACATGGTCGTGAAGAAGTGGCGTATCCCGATTCGCAATATCAACATGAATGCTTGAAACCCATTTTAGAGCCAACCTATGGCGTAATTGTTTATCAAGAACAGGTTATGCAAATTGCACAAGAATTGGCAGGTTATACGCTTGGTGGCGCTGACTTGTTGCGCCGTGCAATGGGTAAGAAAAAGCCAGAAGAAATGGCAAAACAACGTTCTGTGTTTGAAGAAGGGGCTAAAAATAAAGGCATTGATGGCGATCTGGCGATGAAGATCTTTGATTTAGTGGAAAAATTCGCAGGTTATGGCTTCAATAAATCTCACTCTGCCGCTTATGCTTTGGTTTCCTATCAAACCCTGTGGCTAAAAACGCACTTCCCTGCGGAATTTATGGCTGCGGTAATGACTTCGGAAATTGATAATACCGACAAAATTGTGGGTTTATACGATGAATGTTTGCGTATGGGCTTAAAAGTTACGCCGCCAGATATTAATGCAGGTAAACGCCCATTCAGCGTCAATGAACAAGGCGAAATTGTGTATGGTATCGGCGCAATTAAAGGGGTCGGCGAAGGCCCGATTGATGCGTTGGTTAAAGCCCGTGAACAAGGCGGCATTTTCAAAGACTTATTTGATCTGTGCGCGCGCGTGGATTTAAAACAAATTAATCGCCGTACCTTTGAAAGTCTGATTAAATCAGGGGCGTTTGATAAATTAGGTCCGCACCGAGCCGCGCTCGCAAAAAATTTGGAAGACGCGTTGCAGTCTTCTAGTCAATTTGCCAAAAATGAAGAAATTGGGCAAGGGGATATGTTTGGCGTGCTAACGGAAAGCCATGCTGATGTTGAGCGTAAATACGCCAATACACCACGTTGGACAGAAAAACAACAGCTAGAGGGCGAGCGAGAAACCCTAGGCTTGTATTTAAGTAGCCATCCGATTAGCCCTTATTTGAAAGAGCTTTCCTATTACAGTTCGACAAGATTGAAAGATCTTGCACCGAATCGCCGTGGTGAAATGAGCACCGCCAGTGGTTTGGTGATTGCATCACGTTTTGCAGTCACCAAAAAAGGCAACCGCTTGGGCATTGCTACGCTAGAAGATCGCTCT
The DNA here is from genome assembly GCF_003096995.1 of Alitibacter langaaensis DSM 22999. Lineage (GTDB taxonomy): Bacteria > Pseudomonadota > Gammaproteobacteria > Enterobacterales > Pasteurellaceae > Exercitatus > Exercitatus langaaensis. The sequence continues at coordinate 22,676 of NZ_QENU01000016.1, forward strand.
GGGAAATTAGAGATCACTTTATTTGCCGATGCCTTAGAAAAATATGGCGAAAAATTGCATAAAGACAGCATTATCATCGTGAAAGGGCAGGTGAGTTTTGATGATTTCTCGCAGAGCTTAAGGATGTCTGTGCGCGAATTGATGACCATTGATGAGGCCCGAACTCAATACGCCAAAAGCCTTGCGATTATCCTAAAACAACAGCAAATTTCACCGCACTTTATTAAGCAATTTAAGCGCGTGATTGAGCCACATAGTGGCGGAGCGTTGCCGATTAATATTTATTACGACAGTCCACAAGGGCGTGCATTGATGAAATTAGGCGTGCAATGGTATATTAAGCCTACCGATGAATTGCTTTCTGAATTAGTTAGTTTCCTTGGGGAAAGTGCGGTGGAATTGGAGTTTGCTTAAATTATGTTGCAACTGTCTTTGCCGATTCATCAGCATGATGATGCTAGCCTTGCAAATTTTTATGGCAACAATAATTTATTGTTGCTCAATTCTTTACGCCAAAATTTCAGCCAACTAAAACAGCCTTTTTTCTATGTTTGGGGCACTCAAGGTTGTGGCAAAACTCATTTATTGAAAGCATTGGCAAATGAATTTTTTGCTCAAAATCGCACCGCACTTTATGTGCCACTCAACAAATCTGCTTATTTTTCTCCTGCTGTGTTGGATAATTTAGAGCAACAGGAACTGGTTTGTTTAGATGATATTCAATGTGTGGTCGGCAAAACCGAATGGGAATTGGCGCTCTTTGATTTATTTAATCGCATTCGTGAAACCAATCACACCTTGTTGTTGATTAGTGCCGACCAATCGCCGAATACGCTTTCTGTACAGCTCCCAGATTTAGCTTCACGTTTACGCTGGGGCGAAATTTATCAGCTACATGGGCTTGATGATCAGCAAAAAGTCATTGCTTTGCAGCAAAATGCACATAGTCGAGGCATTGAATTGCCCGATGAAACCGCTAATTTTCTGCTTAAACGTCTAGATCGTGATATGCATACCTTGTTTGCAGCCTTGGCGCAACTGGATAAAGCCTCGCTACAAGCTCAACGCAAATTGACCATTCCATTTGTAAAGGAAACATTAAAGTTATAAATCAGGTTTTACAGGTTTATGGCTTTGGCTTCTTTTATCATTGTCTGATTGGCGTATTTTTAATCACAAGAATGTTATTAGGGCAAGGTTCAAGAAAAGTGCGCGCCGAAGAATGGCACGCACCGAATGAAATGTACTCGCAATGGCTTTATAAACGTTCTTTCTCGCCGCCTAAATCATCAAGCAAGAATGCTGTTAGTTTGGTTAATTCCCCAGTCATCAGAATAAAGTCGGCATCGAAACGTTGGGCGAAGTCTTCTTTAAGAATGTCATCATTTTTTTCACGAATTTGATCCGCAAATTTTAGCCGTTTGAGTGAGCCATCTTCGCAGAAAACAAAACTTAAATGCTCGTCCCAATCCAAGGCAAGCTTAGTGACTAATTTGCCTTTTTCTAAGTGGGAAAAAATTTCTTCACTTTCTAAAGATTGATTCTTGCAACGAATAATGCCCTTGTCCTCTGCGGCTTTCAGCTCGCCCTCTTCAAGTGCGGTCAAATATTGCGGAATATTGCTTTGCGCGATCCAATTTGTCATCGCCAATGCGGGTTCTATCACAAAAGCAAGTGGCACCACAGGCAACGAGCCCAAAGATTTTCGCAATAAAGCCAATGCATCTTCAGCTCGTTTATTGGCGGCGGCATCCACATAAATTAAATTGGTTTCAGCGTTGATCCAAATCGCCGTTTGCTGATTTTTGCTAAATGCGCGGGGCAGCAGCATAGCTACCACATCATCTTTTAAGGCTTGTTTTTCGGTTTTTTTCAGCTTGCGCGCTTCTTTCTCTTCCAAATGGCGTATGCGTTCGTCAAGTTCTGCTTTTACTACATGACTTGGCAAGATTTTTTCTTCTTTATGCGCAACCAGCAAAATTTGTTTCCCGACGGAAAAATGCAAAAGTTCGCTGCCACGCAACGGTGTTGTCCAGCCAAACTTGCTCATATCTGATTGATTACAAGGGAAATATTGATGTTGCGCTAATTGATCTTGTAAGCCCGACCAATCAAGCTCTTTCGTTAATTTATAAATTAATACATTTTTAAACCACATTGGCATTCCTTTTTATTAAATGTAAAATGTTGCGGCTATTCTAATCGATCTTAGGGAAAATTATGCAACATAAATCAATTTGTTTTATTGGCGGTGGAAATATGACACAGGCAATTGTATTTGGGCTACTAAAACAAGGCTATCCCGCCGCTCATATTACCGTTTGTGATCACAATGAAACGAAATTGGCATTGTTTGCAGAGCGCGGTGTGCAAATTAGCACAAATAATGAACAATCGGTGAAGCAAGCTGAGGTCGTGGTGCTTGCGGTGAAACCACAGGCGGCAGAAGCGGCTTGTGCTGCGCTAAGTGCGGTCGATTTTAGCGATAAATTATTGATTTCTATTATGGCAGCCATTTCTTCACAAAGATTGACCGCACTTTTGCCAAGTGCGCATAATATTGTGCGAGTGATGCCAAATACCCCCGCTTTGGTGTCGGAAGGCATGGCAGGTTTATTTGCGCCAACCAACGTTGTGGCTGAATTTAAGCAGTTCGCACAGGAGCTATTAAGTGCCGTGGGGAAAACCTGCTGGGTTGAACAAGAGAGCGATATGCATGTGGTCACCGCCGCATCTGGCTCAAGCCCTGCCTATTTTTTCTTGTTTATGGAAGCGATGCAACAAGCCTTATCCAATATGGGTTTAACAGAGCAGCAAGCTCGCGAATTCATTCAACAATCCGCATTAGGCGCGGCAAAAATGGTGGTGGAAAAACCACAATTTTCCTTTACAACGTTGCGAGAAAATGTCACTTCTAAAGGTGGAACGACGGCAGCCGCATTGGCGATTTTTGAACAACATCAACTTGCCAGCACCGTGGAACAAGCTATGCAAGCTTGCGTGGCAAGATCTCAAGAAATGGAAAAATTATTCTAATGAACATCTCTCCTTTTTTATGGCTTTCTTGTGCTTTTTTAGGCTATTACCTTGCCTATGGCGTGGTCGTGCCTTATCTTCCCGTGTGGGTAAAATCACAACAATACGGCGCTGAGATCATCGGTTTGGTGATGTCATCTTCTTATCTATTTCGTTTTGTTGGCAGTTTTTTCTTTGGCAGCAAAGTGAAGAAATCCAGCCAATTATTACCCACCTTACGCCTTACATCGTGGTTGATCGTATTTTCTACTATTTTGATGGCATATTTTGCGGAAAGTTTTTGGGGCTTATTCTGTTCTATTGGCTTGTTTAGCCTGTTGAATGCAGGGGGAATGCCTTTAACCGACAGCTTAGCTACAACATGGCAAAAACAAATTAGCATTGATTATGGCAAAGCGCGTTTAATCGGCTCAATGGCGTTTACCATTGGATTAATTGTGGTCGGGCAGATTATTGGCATTATCGGCGAACAACAAATTATCTGGATTTTGACCGCACTTTTTGTCTTTTATGCCATGCTTTTATTAATGAATCCCGCCATTCAAGTCAAAGATCAGCAGGCTGATGACACTTCTTCGCAGGTGACATTTTTAGGCTTATTGAAGGATAAACTAACACGCCGCGTTTTAGTGTCAGCGTGTTTAGTGCAGGGCTCCCATGCAGGATATTATGTATATAGTATCTTATATTGGAACGAGCAAGGAATCCCCGTGCAAACCACAAGTTTATTGTGGGGCTTGGCGGTGATTGCAGAAATCACCTTGTTCTTTTTCTCTGGTCGTTTGTTCAAGCGCTGGTCGGTGTCTAAATTAATGACATTGGCGGCGGTAGGTGCGGTGGTGCGCTGGATGGGATACAGTTTATCCGTGAGTTTATGGATTATTACGCCGTTACAACTTTTCCATTGTCTTACCTTTGCCCTGTTACATTTTGCGATGATGCGTTATATCGCAAGCCAACCGCAGCAAAATATTGTGAAGTTACAAGCCTTGTATAACGGCTTGGCGAGCTGTATGTCTGTTGCGCTGATGACGGTGGTGGCAGGTTGGTTATACAATCAAAATGCTTCTATTATGTTTGCGGTAATGGCAGGTGCTGCCGCACTTGCTTTAGTGACCATTCCAAGGAAAATGCGTGTCGCAGAATAATTGATTCAACACATAAATAAGGGCGCACAACGCGCCCTTTCTCTTGAGTGTTTTCGCTATTTTTGTTGGTAATTCGCAAGGAAACGCGAGAATTTCCCAAGTGCATCTTCTAAGGTGCTGATATGGGGTAAAAACACCAAACGGAAATGATCTGGCGCATGCCAGTTAAAACCGCGGCCATGCACTAACAACACTTTTTCTTGACGGAGCAGATCAAGAACCATTTTCTCGTCATCATGAATATTAAATCTTTCAATATCAATTTTCGGGAACATATAAAGCGCGCCCTTAGGTTTTACGCAACTCACACCGGGAATTTGGTTGAGCAAGTCATACGCCCGTTGACGTTGTTCGTATAATCGCCCACCCGGCACGATTAATTCATTGATACTTTGATAGCCGCCTAGCGCAGTTTGAATTGCATGCTGCATTGGCACATTGGCACACAAACGCATCGATGCGATCATATCTAAGCCTTCAATATAGCCTTTCGCCTTTTCTTTAGGTCCGTTTAAGATCATCCAACCTTGGCGGAAACCACAAATTCTATAAGCTTTGGATAAACCATTGAACGTTACGGTTAAAATATCAGGTGCGATTGCTGCGATATGGTGATGCACCGCGCCATCGTATAAAATTTTATCGTAAATCTCGTCTGCAAAGATGATCAAACCATGTTCACGCGCTAAATCCGCAATTTGTTCCAGTAAATCCTTACTATACACCGCGCCCGTTGGATTGTTGGGATTAATAATCACAATGCCTTTTGTGCGAGAGGTGATTTTACTTTTAATATCGTCTATGGAAGGAAACCAATCGGATTCTTCATCACATAAATAATGCACCGCCTTGCCGCCAGACAACGTAACCGCCGCCGTCCATAGCGGATAATCAGGCATCGGCACTAACACTTCATCATCGTTATTGAGCAAGGCTTGCATAGACATCGTGATGAGCTCAGAGGCACCATTGCCAATATACACATCATTCACCGTTGCCCCATGAATGCCTTTAGATTGATAATATTGCACCACCGCTTTACGCGCCGAATATAACCCTTTTGAATCGCAATAGCCCTGCGAAGTCGCCATATTACGAATAATATCCACCATAATTTCATCAGGGGCTTCAAAACCAAATGGTGCCGTATTACCGATATTTAATTTAAGAATTTTGTTGCCTTCTTCTTCTAGGCGCAACGCTTCTTGATGAACGGGGCCACGAATGTCATAGCAAACGTGTTCCAGCTTGTCGGATTTAGGAAAATAATTCATTGGCATTTCCTTCTGTTATAAATAAAAAAATGTGAAAAATTAACCGCACTTTACCCCTATTTTTTCGGGAATAAAAGATTTACTAAAAATTTTTTTTGAATTGGGGTAAAATGCACGGCAATTTTGCCTTTGTTTTATTGAAGGAAGCTATGTTTGAGTCACTCGCTGAAAAAGTGAAATCTCACCAAGTTAATCCACAATCGCCGATGATCAGTGTATTTCAATTAGAAATCGCCGAATTTGGCGATCTTTTGGCATGGATGAAAGGACAAGACACCTTTCCGCAATATTATTTGAATTTCCGCGACAGCGTGCGAAAAATCGCCGCCATTGGTAAAGTGCGGTCATTTTCTGATGAGATTTCTGCACAGCATTTTGTGGCTAGCCAAGATTTAACCTTAGTAGGCGGCATGACCTTTGCTAAACAAGGGCATTTTTGGTTGCCACGTTTAATGATTGAACAAAACGCGCAAGGCGTGCGAATTTCCGTTTATATGGACAATCAAGCGGATGGCGCGCAAGAAAAACGTGAAGCCTTAAACGCGCTAAAAACATTACAACATTTCACTGCACTTGAGCCATTGAAACAGCAAGTGAAACTGGTTTCGCAAAAAGCGAATCAAGCGCAGTGGTGTAGCTGGGTGGAGCGTGCGTTGATTGCCATTCAGCAAAATAAATTAACCAAAGTAGTGCTGGCAAATGAAAGCCAATTTGAAAGCGCGCAGCCTATTAATGCAAAAGATTTTCTGGCGGAAAGCGAAAAACAAAATACGGGCTGCTACCATTTTTTATATGCTGAAAATGCGGATTGTACCTTTGTTGGATCAACGCCCGAGCGATTGTTTAAGCGTCAAGGTCCTCAAGTAAAAACAGAGGCTCTTGCGGGAACGGCTTTGATGTCTGATGATGAACAGCAAAATCAACAGCAGGCGGCGTGGTTGTTGCAGGATCGTAAAAATGACGAAGAAAATTTGTTTGTAGTGAAAGATATTTGCGATAACCTACAAAATGTCGTCACCCAAGTAAACGTGGGGAAGGTTGAACTCAAACAATTACGCCGAGTACAGCATTTACGCCGCCAAATTGAAGCCACGCTCAAACCTGAATTTTCTGATGCAGCTTGTTTGCAGGCGATTCACCCCACCGCTGCGGTATCAGGGCTGCCACAACAAAAAGCCATTGCGTTTTTACAAAACTCAGAGAATTTTGACCGCACTTGGTATGCTGGCACCCTTGGGGTGATGAGTAAACAGCAAGGCGAATTTTGTGTGACGATTCGATGTGCATTTATTGAACAAAATAAAATCCGTATTTTTGCCGGCGCAGGCATTGTCGAAGGTTCTGTTCCCTTGTTAGAATGGCAAGAAATTGAGCGTAAAGCCTCTGGGCTATTGACCTTATTAAGTAGTGGAGAGTAAAGATGTCAGTTAGTACCTTTAACCGTTGTTGGTCTAAAGTGATTTTAGAAACCTTGACGCGTCACGGCGTGAAACACGTTTGTATCGCGCCAGGTTCTCGCTCGACTCCGCTAACATTAGAAGCGGTGCGTTTGCAAGAAAAACAAAAAGTACAATGTCATACGCATTTTGATGAACGTGGTTTAGGCTTTTTTGCCTTAGGATTAGCCAAATCTTCACATCGCCCTGTGGCAATTATCGTTACCTCTGGCACAGCAGCGGCGAATTTATATCCTGCGATTATTGAAGCGCGCCAAAGTGCGGTCAATTTAATTGTGATTACCGCAGATCGCCCTGCAGAATTGCTCGAATGTGGCGCTAATCAAGCGATTTTGCAAGAAAATATGTTTGGGCAGTACCCCGTTTCTACCTTGAATTTGCCTAAACCGAGCCAAGATTATGCGGCGAATTGGCTGATTTCTAGCATTGATCAAGCTTGTTATTTACAAGCCGAACGTTCGGGCGTGATTCATATTAATGCGCCTTTTGCCGAGCCGCTTTATGATGCGAATGTGAGCGAAATTGACAGCCATCCTTGGTTGGCGCCTGTGCAACGTTGGCTTGCACAAAAGAGACCTTGGGCGATTCATCAGCCGCCGCAAGAAGAAGTACTCGTGCATGAACATTGGGATGATTGGCGCACTAAACGTGGCGTGCTAGTTGTCGGAAAATTACCGCACGGACAGGCAATGGGCGTGAAAGCCTGGGCGGAAACTATGGGCTGGATTATGCTCACCGATATTCAATCAGGGGTAGAACCTACATTGCCTTATGCGGATATTTGGTTGGCGAATAAAACGGTGCGCGATAAATTATTACAAGCGGATATTGTGGTGCAGCTGGGCTCGCGCTTTGTGAGCAAACGGATTAACCAATTTTTAGCCGATTTCCGTGGTGAATTTTGGCTGGTGGATGATAGTGAAAATCGCGTCGATCCTTATCATCATCTGCAAACGCGCTTTACCGCAAAAGTGCATCATTGGTTACGCGCGCACCCACCGTTGCGTCAAAAACCTTGGTTGATCGAGCCGTTAGCGCTGTCAAATTTCTGTGCAAAATTTATTGAAGAAAAAGTAGGTGGCGGCTTAAACGAAGCCTCTTTGGCACATCATATTGAACGCGTATTGCCAAAAAGTTGTGCTTTATTTTTGGGCAACAGCTTGTTTGTGCGTTTAGTGGATGCCTTGACGAAATTATCTGAAAACTACCCTGTATATACTAATCGTGGTGCGAGTGGGATTGATGGTTTATTCGCCACGATTGCAGGGGTTGGCATTGGTGGCAATCAGCCAGTGGCAGCGGTTGTGGGCGATACTTCTGCATTGTATGATCTAAATTCGTTGGCGTTGCTCAAAAAAGTGACCCAGCCAACAGTCGTTTTTGTGGTCAACAATAATGGTGGGGCGATTTTTGATATGTTGCCCGTGGATAACGAGGTCAAAAACGCCTTTTATCGCATGCCGCACAATCTTGGCTTTGCCGAAGCAGCGGCGGCATTTGATTTGAAATATGCGCGCCCTTACACTTGGGCGGATTTGGGACAAGCGTTGAAACAAGCCTATTCACGCAAAGAAACCACCATTGTTGAAATTAAAGTGAATCCAACAGATGGTTCGCATATTTATAAAAGCTTAATTGAGCAAATTAGCCATGCCGTCATTGGCGCATAAAGTGCGGTCAAAATTTAATTTATTTTGAATATGAACGATTTACGAATGTTATAGTCAAAAAATTATTGAATTTGAAACAGTATAATCTAATGGCGGATTTCATTGATCCGCCTTAATTTTTGACTTGATTTTTGAGAGTGAAATGGAAGAAAAAATACGTGAGAAAGCACTCGTTGAAGTGAAAAATCTCACCTTTAAGCGTGGAGAACGTACCATTTATGACAACCTCAATTTGCGTGTAGAAAAAGGCAAAATTACCGCAATTATGGGGCCGTCAGGAATTGGTAAAACCACATTATTAAAGCTTATTGGGGGGCAATTGCAACCCGAAACGGGTGAGATTTTATTTGATGGTGCAGATCTCTGTAAAATGTCAAATAGCGAACTATATAAAGTGCGTCAGCGCATGGGAATGTTATTTCAATCGGGCGCATTATTTACCGATATTTCCACCTTTGATAATGTGGCATTTCCTATTCGTGAACATACCAAACTGCCCGAAGAACTCATTCGCAAAGTGGTATTGATGAAATTGGAATCTGTGGGCTTGCGTGGTGCAGCGCATTTAATGCCATCGGAGCTTTCTGGCGGAATGGCGCGTCGTGCCGCATTGGCGCGTACCATTGCGTTGGATCCCGAGCTCATTATGTATGATGAACCTTTTACAGGGCAGGATCCGATTAGTATGGGGGTAATTATCAGCTTGATCAAACGCTTAAACGAAGCACTGGATCTGACATCTATTGTGGTTTCTCACGATGTGCAGGAAGTATTAAGCATTGCGGATTATGCCTACATTATTGCGGACAAACGCATTATTGCAGAAGGCACGCCAAAAAGTTTGCTACAAAGCCAAGATGCGCAAGTGATGCAATTTATCCAAGGCAAGGAAGATGGACCTGTGCGTTTCCATTATCCTGCAGATGATTATTTAGGAGATTTATTCCAATGATTGTGAAATTAATCTCTGGATTAGGCGAGAGTACAATAAAATCCGTGCGTGCCTTAGGGCGTTCTGGTTTTATGTTATTTGGCGCCTTAATTGGTAAACCTGAATTTCGGAAACATACGCCATTATTAATCAAGCAATTGTATGTATTAGGCGTACAATCCTTATTGATTATCTTGCTCTCTGGCTTTTTCATCGGTATGGTGCTCGGCTTGCAAGGGTATGTGGTGTTGGTGGATTTTGCCGCAGAAGCCAATGTTGGGCAGCTGGTGGCGCTTTCCTTATTACGAGAATTAGGCCCTGTGGTGACCGCACTTTTATTTGCAGGACGTGCAGGTTCAGCATTAACCGCAGAAATTGGTTTGATGAAAGCCACAGAACAGCTTTCTAGCCTTGAAATGATGGCGGTCGATCCATTGTGCCGAGTAATCGCACCTCGCTTTTGGGGCGGTATTATTGCTATGCCAATTTTAGCTATTTTGTTTACTGCAGTCGGCGTGGTTGGTGGTTCCCTTGTGGGTGTTGATTGGAAAGGCATTGATAGCGGTTCCTTTTGGTCAGTAATGCAAAATGCAGTGGATACAAAGGATTTGCTTTATGGTTTTATTAAAAGCGTGGTCTTTGCCTTTGCCGTGGTCTGGATTGCCTTGTTCAATGGTTATGATTGTATCCCAACTTCTGAAGGAATCAGTCAGGCGACCACCAAGACCGTGGTTCACGCGTCATTAATGGTGCTGGGTTTAGATTTCGTGTTAACAGCGATGATGTTCGGTGCTTAATCAAGTAATTAATTAGGAAATAATGATGAGACAAACAATTAAATATGAATTCTGGGTGGGATTATTTTTATTATTAGGTATTGCCGCCCTTGTGTTTATGGGGCTTAAAGTCGCGAATGTTCAAGGTTTTAGCGAAGCAAAATCCTATCATATTACTGCAACTTTTGAGAATATCGGTGGTCTTAAAGTGCGCGCACCACTCAAGGTGGGCGGTGTTGTTGTGGGACGGGTAACAAATATTGATTTAGATGAAAAAACTTATTTGCCAACCGTCACTATTGCAATAAATGATGAATTTAATCAAATTCCAGATAACAGCTCACTTTCGATCAAAACTTCAGGTTTACTTGGTGAACAATATGTCGCCCTTAGCTTGGGTTTTGATGATGGTGAAACAGCAATGTTAAAAGAAGGCAGCAAAGTGGCAGATACTAAATCTGCGATGGTGCTAGAAGATCTTATCGGCCAATTCTTATATGGCGATAAGAATAAAAATGAGCCCGCAGCAGAAACGCCAGCAGCTCAATAATTTGATTTAGGAAAGAATCCTTACAATTTCTCTTTAGAGGAGTATTTATGAAAATGCAATTAAAAACTTGGTTCTCAAAAATTATCGTTTTAGCGACCGCACTTTTTGCGATGCAAAGTGTTATGGCGGCTGGTAGCCCTTATGAATTAACTCAGCAAGCCGCTGAGAAATTATTCGCCGATCTTAAAGCGAATCAAGCACAAATTAAAGCAAACCCAGACTCTTTGCGTTCAATTGTGCGCAATGATTTAATGCCTTATGTTCATGTGAATTATGCTGGCTCATTAGTGTTAGGTACATATTTTAAATCAACCACGCCAGAACAACGTGAGAAATTCTTCGCAGCGTTCAATAAATTTATTGAACAAGCCTATGCGCAAGCGTTAACGATGTACACTGATCAAGACATTCAAGTACAAAAAGAACAGTTAAATAGTGAGAGTCAAGCTAGCGTGCTGGTGAAATTATTACAAAAAAATGGACAAGCACCGTTAAACTTAAATTTCCAATGGCGTAAAAATAGTAAAACAGGCAACTGGCAAGTGTACGATATGACCGCTGAAGGTGTGAGTATGGTAGAAACCAAAAAACAAGAGTGGAGCAGTATCCTACGCAAAGACGGTATTGATGCATTAACTGTTCAAGTACAAAAAGCAGCGGCAGTTCCTGTAACGGTAAAATAATCGAATTATGGCATCTGAAAAACTGACATGGTCGACAGTACAAAATAATGATAGAATTGCTCTCCAGCTCGCTGGGGAGCTTTCTCGTGATACGTTGTTGCCCCTTTGGAAAGAATGGAAAGGGAAACAACGTTTTGCTGTTTTAACGGCTTCGCAAATTGCCAATCAGCAAGTTATTTGGGATTTATCTCAGCTTACACGTATGGATTCGGCGGGTTTCGCTTTATTTAGCGAATTATTGCATGATATGCAAGAAATTGCTGCAAGCCAAATAATTGAACATGCTCCTGACGAATTACAGACATTAGCTGAACTTTTTAATTTAGATAGTTGGCTAGACTCTTTTATAAAGCCTTAATGTAATGGAACAAAGAATGGAACCAAAAGAAATTGAACGAATTTTAAAAGAAACCTTAAACCTTGAAGAAGTGTATGCGCAAGGTGAAAATGCTCACTTTGGTGTGATTGTGGTGAATGATGAAATTGCCCAATTATCTCGTGTAAAACAACAACAAACGATTTATGCGCCATTAATGTCTTATTTTGAGAGTGGTGAGATCCATGCATTAACCATTAAAACGTATACTAAAGAAAAATGGAAAATGGATCGTATGTTAAATATGGCGAGTTAGGGCAAGGTAAATAAAATGGAAAAATTTCGTGTATATGGACAAGCAACGCCATTAAGTGGTGAAGTTCAAATTTCTGGGGCAAAAAACGCCGCACTTCCTATTCTTTTTGCTGCGATCTTAGCAGAAGAACCCGTTAAATTAACTAACGTTCCTGAGCTCAAAGATGTTGATACCACCTTTAAAATCTTGCGTAAATTAGGTGTAACGGTAGAGCGTGATGCCGACAAATCAGTCTTGATCGATGCCAGCAAGATTAACCATTATGTAGCACCTTACGAACTGGTAAAAACCATGCGTGCTTCAATTTGGGCATTAGCACCATTGCTCACGCGTTTCCACGAAGGGAAAGTCTCTTTGCCAGGTGGTTGTACTATTGGCGCACGCCCTGTTGATATGCATATCTCTGGTTTAGAAAAAATGGGTGCGCAAATTGAATTAGACGAGGGTTATGTAAAAGCCACTGTGAATGGTCGCTTAACAGGAACTCGAGTTTATATGGATAAAGTCAGCGTGGGTGCAACCTTGTCTGTGATGATGGCAGGAACCTTGGCTAACGGCACCACGATTATCGAAAATGCAGCGCGTGAGCCTGAAATTGTAGATACAGCGGATTTTCTCAATAAAATGGGCGCAAAAATTTCAGGGGCAGGGACAGATACCATTTCTATCGAAGGGGTTGAACGCTTAGCGGGTTGTGAACACGCTGTGGTTGCTGACCGTATTGAAACTGGTACTTTCCTGATCGCTGCCGCAGTTTCTGGCGGCAAGATTGTGTGTAAAAATGCCAAACCAGACACGCTGGAAGCAGTGATTGAAAAACTACGCGAAGCAGGCATGGAAGTAACAGTAACTGAAAATACCATTACCTTAGACAGCCATGGCAAACGCCCTAACGCTGTCAATATTCGTACCATGCCGCACCCGGGTTTTCCAACGGATATGCAAGCCCAATTCACCTTATTGAATGTGATCGCAGAAGGTACAAGCAAAATTACAGAAACAATTTTTGAAAATCGTTTTATGCACGTGCCAGAATTAATCCGTATGGGTGCGAAAGGGGAAATTGAAGGCAATACCGCATTAATTCAAGGTGTTGAACAATTATCTGGTGCACAAGTGATGGCAACGGACTTACGCGCTTCAATTAGCCTTGTACTAGCAGGCTGCATTGCAACGGGCGAAACTATCGTCGATCGTATCTATCATATCGACCGTGGCTATGAACACATCGAAGAAAAATTACGTGGTTTAGGCGCTAAAATTGAACGTTTTAGAGAAAGCACAGAAGAATAATTTTTGTTTCGTGTCATCATTTGTGTAATAAAAAAATAGCGGGGAGAATACTCCGCTATTTTTTGTTAAGCATAATTTCTTTTGCCGAAAATTGCTGTTCCGATACGCACCATCGTGCTACCAAATTGAATGGCGCTTTCCATATCATCAGTCATTCCCATTGATAAGGTGTCAATTTGTTGTTGAGGCAATGCTGCTTTTAATTGCTCAAATAATTGATTCATCGCACTGAGCGCCTGTTGCTGTTCGGTAAGATTTGCCGTTGGCGCAGGAATTGCCATTAGCCCTCGCAAGCGCAAGTGCGGTCGATTTATTATATGTTTTGCTAGTTCTAGCATTTCATCAGGCTGAATGCCCGATTTGCTCTTTTCATCGCTAATGTTAATTTGGATAAGCACATTTAATGGCGCTTTGCCCGCTGGACGTTGCTCATTTAAACGATCGGCAATTTTAGCTCGGTCAATCGTTTGCATCCAGTCAAAATATTCCGCCACCAAACGGGTTTTGTTCGATTGCAAAGGCCCAATAAAATGCCATTCTAATTCTGGGTGTTTGTCAGCAAAAAACTGAATTTTCTCCACACCTTCTTGCACATAATTCTCACCGAAAGCAAGCTGTCCAGCGTTGATTGCCGCTTGAATGTCTTCCACGGGTTTTGTTTTGGAAACGGCTAATAATTTGACCGCACTTTGCGGGCGGCGCGCTTTTTCACAAGCCCTTTGGATAGCTTGGTGAATCTGTTCTAAGTTATCTTTTATCTGTTGCATAGCTATGAAATTATCTTTGAGTCAATTGGCGTATGTGGAAACGTATTTTAGCACGGCTCAATCACTTATGAGAAAACACTTTTTATTTTAGTATGGGGCAATCATAGATATGGATAACAGAAAGTTAAGGATATTGTTAGCGAAAAATACTTTGTAATGTAGTGAAATCAAAGAAATTGATAAAGAATAAGTATGAAACATTGTTTTTATATTTATTTTCTATTTGACAACGGCATAAAATCTAGGTATTTATAGACGCATACGTTTTCAAGAGAAAATTTTATGAATTTTAACCGCACTTTAACCACCATTATTATCATTACCATGACGATGTCCGTGGCGGGTTAGTGCGAATGAAAGATTATCACAGGAACCCGCGAGTTAAGCGGGTTTTTTTGTGGGCGGTTTTTATAAATTAAAGCAAATACAACAAATTAGAAGGAAATCATTATGCGTGTACTTAAATTCGGTGGCACATCGCTTGCCAATCCAGAACGTTTCTTGCAAGCTGCTGAGCTGATCGAAAAAGCCCATTTAGAAGAACAAGCCGCGGGCGTGCTTTCCGCACCAGCCAAAATCACCAATCATCTGGTGGCACTTTCTGAAAAAGCCAGCCAAAATCAACCAACCGATTCTCATTTTAATGATGCTGTTGAAATTTTCTATAACATTATCAACGGATTACACGCAAAAAATAATCACTTTGACTTAGTAGGAACCAAAGCCTTAATTGACGCTGAATTTGCGCAAATTGCCAGCTTATTAGATGAAATTCGTGCAGCAGGCAAAGTTGAAGATGCCGTGAAAGCGACAATTGATAGCCGTGGGGAAAAATTATCCATTGCGATGATGAAAGCATGGTTCGAGGCTTGTGGTTATGCGGTAACTGTTATAAATCCAGTAGAAAAATTGTTGGCGTATGGCACTTATTTAGAAAGCAGTGTGGACATTGCAGAATCCACTAAACGCGTGGATGCAGGCTCCATTCCAAAACAAAATGTGGTGTTAATGGCAGGCTTCACTGCGGGCAATGAGAAAGGAGAATTGGTGCTTTTAGGGCGCAACGGTTCGGACTATTCAGCGGCTTGTTTGGCAGCCTGTTTAAAAGCAAGTGTATGTGAAATTTGGACTGACGTAGATGGCGTGTTCACTTGTGATCCGCGTTTAGTGCCTGATGCGCGTTTGTTGCCGCACCTTTCCTATCGAGAAGCGATGGAGCTTTCTTATTTTGGGGCGAAAGTGATTCACCCACGCACCATTGGTCCTTTAGTGCAAACCAATATCCCATGTTTAATCAAAAATACCGGAAATCCGACCGCACCTGGTTCGATTATTGATAGCGATGAAAATGCGTCTGAAGAATTACAAGTTAAAGGCATTACCAATTTAGATAACGTGGCAATGTTTAATGTATCAGGCCCTGGTATGCAAGGCATGGTTGGTATGGCAGCGCGTGTATTTTCCACAATGTCTAATGCAGGTATTTCGGTGATTTTGATTACTCAATCTTCATCAGAATATAGTATCAGTTTCTGTGTGCCAGCAAAATCAGCAGAAAGGGCATTGACGGTGTTAAATACAGAGTTTGCGCAAGAATTGCAAAACGGAGATTTAGATCCCGTAGAAATTATTAAAGATTTATCGATTGTTTCTGTGGTGGGCGATGGTATGCGTTCCGCAAAAGGGATCGCTGCGCGTTTCTTCTCTTCCGTTGCGCAAGCGAATATTAGCATTGTGGCAATCGCACAGGGATCGTCTGAACGCTCAATTTCTGCGGTTGTACCAATGAATAAAGCCATTGAAGCGGTGAAAGCGACACACCAAGGATTGTTCAATAATAAAAAGTCGATTGATGTGTTTCTTGTTGGCGTAGGTGGCGTTGGTGGCGCGTTAATTGAGCAGATTAAACAGCAAAAGGAGTTTCTAGCAAAGAAAGGCATTGAGATCCGAGTTTGTGCATTGGCTAACGTGGATAAAATGTTGCTCAATGAAAACGGTTTGAATTTAGATAATTGGAAAGAAGATCTCGAACACGCCATTCAGCCATCTGATTTTGATGTCTTGCTTTCATTTATTAAATTACACCATGTGGTCAATCCCGTTTTTGTTGATTGTACCGCCGCACAATCTGTGGCAAATCTGTATGTGCGCGCATTACGAGAAGGCTTCCACGTGGTCACACCAAATAAAAAAGCCAATACAGGAAGTTTTGCTTATTATCAAGAATTACGCCAAGCAGAACGTGTAGGACGCCATAAATTCTTATATGAAACTAATGTGGGCGCAGGTTTACCTGTGATTGAAAACCTACAAAATCTGCTTGCCGCAGGCGATGAAGTAGAAAAATTTGAAGGGATCTTATCTGGTTCGCTATCTTTCATTTTTGGTAAATTAGAAGAAGGCTTAACCCTTTCACAAGCCACATTGTTAGCCAAAGAAAAAGGCTTTACTGAACCAGATCCGCGTGATGATTTATCTGGCGCCGATGTTGCACGCAAATTATTAATTTTAGCGCGTGAAACTGGTCTTGCATTGGAGTTTGAAGATATCGAGGTGGAAGGCGTATTGCCTAAAGGATTCGCTGAAGGAATGACAAAAGAAGAATTTCTTAAAGTGTTACCAGAAGTGGACGCCGAATTTAGTCAGCGTATTGATGCCGCTAAAGCCGAGGGAAAAGTGTTACGTTATGTTGGCTCCATAAATGGCGACAAATGCCGTGTATCCATTGAGGCCGTTGATGAAAATCATCCTCTTTATAAAGTTAAAGACGGCGAAAATGCCCTTGCATTCTTGACTCGTTATTACAGCCCAATTCCATTGTTATTACGGGGCTATGGCGCAGGGACAGATGTCACTGCCGCAGGAATCTTTGCGGATATTCTCCGCACTTTACAGGGGGCCGCATAATGAGCTTACGAATTTATGCGCCAGCATCCAGCGCCAATATTAGTGTGGGATTTGATACCCTTGGCGCCGCAATTTCCCCCATTGATGGTTCATTGCTCGGCGATGTAGTACAAATTGATGAAATTGCATCGGGTTTTGAATTGGAAAGTGCGGGCTATTTTGTTCGCAAATTGCCAAAAGAACCGCAAAAAAACATTGTCTATCAAGCCTATGTGTTGTTCAGCGAGCGTTTAAAATTACGCGGCGGCAATGTTAAACCTTTACGCTTAACCTTAGAAAAAAATATGCCCATCGGCTCAGGTTTAGGCTCCAGTGCTTGTTCTATTGTGGCAGCATTGGTGGCATTAAATCAATTTCATGCAGAGCCGTTTTCAAAAATGGAATTGCTAGAAATGATGGGCGAATTAGAGGGGCGTATTTCAGGTTCTATCCATTATGATAATGTGGCGCCATGCTATTTAGGCGGGGTGCAACTCATGGTGGAAAGCTTAGGCAATATCAGCCAAACTTTACCATTTTTTGATCATTGGTATTGGGTGTTAGCTTATCCCGGTATTGAAGTTTCCACCGCTGAAGCGCGTGCAATTCTGCCGAAAAGCTATACTCGTCAAGATGTGATTGCTCATGGTCGCCATTTAGGCAGCTTTGTGCACGCTTGCCATACCCATCAAGAAGTGCTTGCCGCATTAATGATGCGTGATGTCGTTGCTGAACCTTATCGCGCCTCATTGCTGCCAAACTTTGCAGACGTGAAACAAGCGACCCGCGATCTTGGTGCGTTGGCAACGGGCATTTCAGGTTCTGGACCAACGATGTTTAGTATCGCCCCAGATCTGCAAACGGCGATGAAAATTGAGCATTATTTAGAAAACCATTATTTGCAAAATAACGAAGGTTTTGTGCATATTTGCAAAGTGGATAATGCAGGCGCACGGGAATTAGCATAAAATAACGCAAAATCTCACCGCACTTTTGCGTTAAAGTGCGGTAATTTTTAACAAAATTGGAAGAAAAAATGAACTTATACAATATCAAACACCCAGAGCAACAAGTAAACTTCGCCCAAGCTGTGCGACAAGGCTTAGGCAAAAATCAAGGCTTATTTTTCCCTGAAGTGCTGCCAAAATTAGACAATATTGACGCATTGCTTGATTTACCCTTAGATGAGCGTAGCCAAAAAATCTTAGGGGCGATCATCGGTGATGAAATTCCCGCTGATAAATTGAATGCAATGGTAAAAAATGCCTTTACTTTCCCCGCGCCATTGGCAAAAGTGAATGACAATATTTATGCGCTAGAATTATTCCACGGGCCAACATTAGCCTTCAAAGATTTTGGTGGACGCTTTATGGCACAGGCCTTAGCAACTGTGCGTGGCGATGGGAAAATCACGATTTTGACTGCAACCTCTGGCGATACAGGCGCAGCGGTTGCTCATGCATTCTACGGTTTAGAAAATATCAATGTGGTGATTTTGTATCCGAAAGGCAAAATCAGCCCATTACAAGAAAAACTGTTCTGCACCTTAGGGGGCAATATTCGCACTGTCGCCATTAATGCAGATTTTGATGCCTGCCAAGCATTAGTGAAACAGGCTTTTGACGATGAAGAATTGCGTCAAGCGATTGGTTTAAATTCCGCAAACTCAATTAATATCAGCCGTTTATTGGCACAAATTTGTTATTACTTTGAAGCGGTGGCTCAATTACCAAAAGAAAAACGTAAAGATGTGGTGGTTTCAGTACCAAGTGGCAACTTTGGGAATTTAACTGCAGGGCTCATTGCTAAAACATTAGGTTTGCCAATCAAACGCTTTATCGCTTCAACCAATGCCAATGATACCGTGCCACGTTATCTCGCCAGCGGAAAATGGGAGCCGAATGCGACTGTGGCAACCCTTTCAAATGCGATGGACGTGAGCCGCCCAAATAACTGGCCTCGCGTGGAAGAACTCTTTAAACGCAATGGTTGGAATTTGAAAGAATTAGGTGCAGCAGCTTTAAATGATGCCGAAACGGAAGCCGCATTAAAAGCAGAATATGCAGAAGGCTATTTATGTGAGCCTCATGGCGCAATCGCTTATCAAGCACTAAAAGACCAATTGCAAGCAGGGGAAACGGGAATCTTCCTTTGCACCGCGCATCCAGCAAAATTTAAAGAAAGCGTGGAACGTATTTTGAATACCGAGTTGCCATTACCAGAAGCGCTCGATAAACATAATAAATTGCCATTACTTTCCGATGAAATGGACGCTGATTTTGCCACATTGCGTGCGTATTTATTAAAATAAAGGGGCTGACGTAGATTAGGTACTATGCTAATCTACAAAAATGAATATAACTCATTGTAAACTAAAGAAATCTATACAGAGAAAATTACTTGAATTTTTTGTGCTAGAAGTCACGGCTCGCTCAGCTGCAGATTTACTTGG
>NZ_QENU01000017.1 GCF_003096995.1 Alitibacter langaaensis DSM 22999
GGAATGTGAATTTCGGTTTAACTTTGGAACACCCAAAATGCAGCTAAAAACATTGCGAAAATGGTGTGAAATTTAGGGCTAATCTACGTCAGCCCCTAAAATAAACACTTGAGTCAGCTAGGATTTTCGCCTATTATGCGCACGACATTTTTAGGAGCGAAAACCAATGACAGAACAAACCTTTATCCCCGGCAAAGATGCAGCATTAGAAGACAGTATCGCCAAATTTAAACAAAAATTGACCGCACTTGGCTTTCATATTGAAGAAGCCTCTTGGTTAAATCCTGTGCCAAATGTGTGGTCGGTGCATGTTCGTGATAAAGATTGCCCACAATGCTTTGCAAACGGTAAAGGCGCAAGCCAAAAAGCGGCGCTTGCTTCGGCATTGGGCGAATATTTTGAGCGTCTTTCTACCAACTATTTCTTTGCGGATTATTATTTAGGTCAACAAATTGCCAACGGCGATTTTGTGCATTATCCCACTGAAAAATGGTTCCCGATTGAAGATGACGCAATGTTGCCTGAAGGCATTTTAGACGATTATTTATTGGGCTATTTTGATCCCGAGGGGGAATTAACCCCAGAACTTTTGGTGGATTTGCAATCGGGCAATTATGATCGCGGCATTGTGGCGATGCCTTATATTCGCCAACGTGATCAGCAAACGGTGTATATTCCACAAAGTATTATCGCTAATCTTTACGTTTCTAACGGAATGTCTGCGGGCAACACTAAAAATGAAGCGCGTGTGCAAGGTTTGTCGGAAGTGTTTGAGCGTTATGTAAAAAATAAAATTATCGCCGAAGCCATTAGCCTGCCACGTATTCCTGATGATGTGATCGCGCAATATCCGACCATTCAAGCGTCCATTCAAAAATTGGAAGATGAGGGTTTTCCAATTTTGGCTTATGACGCATCGCTGGGCGGCAAATACCCTGTGATTTGTGTGATTTTGCTTAATCCAAATAACGGCACTTGTTTTGCCTCTTTCGGTGCGCACCCTAATTTCCAAGTGGCATTTGAGCGCACGGTTACCGAGCTTTTGCAAGGTCGCAGTTTGAAAGATTTAGACGTTTTCACGCCGCCGTCATTTAACAATGATGATGTGGCTGAACACGCCAACCTTGAAACCCATTTTATTGATTCAAGCGGTTTAATTTCTTGGGATTTATTCAAGCAAGACGCAGATTATGATTTTGTACATTGGGATTTTTCAGGCACTACGCAGGAAGAATATAACAATCTAATGGCGATCTTTAATGCTGAGGGTAAAGAAGTTTACATTATGGATTATAACCATTTAGATGTTTATGCTTGCCGCATTATTGTGCCGTCAATGTCAGATATTTACCCTGCCGATGATTTAATTTATGCAAACAACAATATGGGAATGGATTGGCGTGAAATTTTGTTAGATTTACCGCACTTCCACCACGCTGAAGACACCTATCAAGAATTGCTCGATGAATTAGACGATCAAGGCATTGATGATGCGACTCGTGTGCGTGAATTTATCGGCATTGTGCCGCCTGCAAAATCGGGCTGGGTAACATTGCGTATCGGCGAATTGAAATCAATGCTCTACCTTGCCTTAGGCGATTTAGAATTAGCATTGGATTGGGCAAACTGGACATATAATATGAACAGCTCGGTGTTCACAGCAGAACGCGCCAATTATTATCGCTGTTTAATCAGTTCCATCGAATTATTCTTAGATGAAAATCGCGATCCTGCGCAATATCGTATGGTCTTTGAGAAAATGTACGGTAAAAGTGCGGTCGAATTTGCTTGGAATGCGGTGCAAGGTGGCAATCCATTCTATGATTTATTGGCGGATGATGAAAATTTACAGAAATTTACCGCTCATCAGAAATTGCTCGCCGCCTATGAAAAACTGCAAAAAGCAAAACGTGAGAATTGGAAATAACCGCTCAATCAACGCACGTGAAAACGTGCGTTATTTTTAATTTTAAGGAAAGTCTATGGCTTTTAGCTCTTTATTTACGCTGTTGGACGACATCGCGGCGGTATTAGATGATGTCTCGCTGATGACAAAAGTCGCCACAAAAAAAACCGTTGGCGTGCTAAGCGATGATTTAGCATTAAACGCCAACAAAGTAAGCGGCAAAGACATTCGCCCTGAACAAGAATTGCCCATTGTTTGGGCAGTGGCAAAAGGCTCAATTTGGAATAAAGTGATTTTAATTCCGCTCGCTTTGTTACTGTCTGTTTATCTGCCAGCCGCTATCAATGTTTTATTAATCATTGGCGGGGCTTATTTGTGTTTTGAGGGCGCAGAGAAACTGCTCGAAAAATTTCTACACAAAAACGAACCGCACTTGCCAGATGCTCATTTAAGCGAGCATTTAAATGAAGATCACGCGCCCAAAGTCGAAAGCGAAAAAGAAAAAATTTACGGCGCGATTCGCACTGACTTTATTTTGTCCACGGAAATTATCATTATTGCGCTAGGCTCAATACAAGAAGCGGATACGCTAACCCGCGTATTAACGCTTTGTACGGTGGGATTGGGCATTACGATTTTTGTTTATGGGCTTGTGGCGTTAATTGTGAAATTAGACGACATCGGCTTATGGATGATGAAGAAAAGATCGGCACTTTCGCAGCAAATCGGGCGATTATTGCTGATTATTATGCCTTGGTTTATGAAATCTCTTTCTGTTATCGGCACAATCGCGATGTTCTTAGTTGGCGGCGGCATTTTTGTGCATTATCTGCCTGCGGTCCATCATTTTGTTGCGAGCCTTAATATTCCAAGTGCGGTCAGTTTTTTAGCAAATTTTGCGGTGGGATTGGTGCTAGGAATGGCATTATGTTTAATCATTCTGCCGATGATGAAATTAGTGAAAAGGTAAAAATGAATGATGAATAATCTTGAACTTGAACAAATTCTTAATCAAAAACTAAACAGCCAGGCGATTAGTGATTATGCGCCGAATGGCTTGCAAGTGGAGGGTAAAGCGGAAATCCAAAAGATCATCACGGGGGTTACTGCTACACAGGCATTAATTGATGCAGCGGTGGCGAAACAAGCCGATGCCATTTTAGTTCATCACGGCTATTTTTGGAAAAGTGAAAACCCTTGTATTCGTGGAATGAAAGGCAAACGCATTAAAACTTTGCTAGTCAATGATATTAATTTATATGGCTATCATTTGCCTGTTGATGTTCACTCTGAATTAGGCAACAACGCCCAGCTCGCGCATTTGCTCGGCATCGCAAATCTGCAACCGTTGGAAGATTCGCCGCATAGCATTCCGATGTTTGGCGAACTGTCTGAAGCCATTTCGGTGAATCATTTTGCCACGCGCATTGAGCAAGTGCTACAACGCAAACCGACAGTATGTGATGCATCAGAATTTAGCCAAAACGCACCGCACTTGATCCGCAAAGTTGGCATTTGCACGGGGGGCGGACAGGGCTATATTGATCTTGCAGCGCAAATGGGCTGCGATGCGTTTATCAGCGGCGAAATTTCTGAGCAGACTACCCATTCCGCTCGTGAACAGGGCATTCATTATTTTGCCTGCGGACATCACGCCACCGAGCGTTACGGCATTAAAGCCTTAGGGGAATGGCTGGCACAGCAATATGGTTTCAATGTGGAATTTGTGGATATTGATAATCCTGCCTAAACTGCCCTAAACCCAGCCCTAAGCCAGCCCTAAACTCGGCTAAAGTGCGGTCAAAAAAGTAAAAGTTTTTAATGACGAATAGCGATTATCGCTATCAATATTTCGATATATATTTGGCGCGGAAATAAAGAGAAAACACATCAGCTTTGTCAAGCAAACAAATTTCCTTTATACTACGCGCGATTTTTCAACAACCAAATAGGATTTCAATATGGGTTTCTTAACAGGTAAACGAATTTTAGTGACAGGTCTTGCTAGCAACCGTTCAATCGCATACGGTATCGCAAAAGCCTTAAAAGCACAGGGCGCAGAATTAGCCTTTACCTATCTCAACGATAAATTACAACCGCGTGTAGAAGAATTTGCTAAAGAATTTGGCTCAGAGATCGTGCTTCCATTAGATGTTGCCACCGATGAATCGATCCAAAACTGCTTTGCGGATTTGAATAAAGTATGGGATAAATTCGATGGTTTTGTTCACGCCATTGCGTTTGCACCGGGTGATCAATTAGACGGTGATTATGTGAACGCAGCTACTCGTGAAGGCTATCGCATTGCGCACGACATTAGTGCTTATAGCTTTGTGGCAATGGCACAGGCTGCGCGTCCATTCTTAAACGAAAATGCATCATTATTAACCCTTTCATACTTAGGGGCTGAGCGTGCAATTCCTAACTACAATGTGATGTGTTTAGCCAAGGCTTCTCTTGAAGCAGCAACTCGTGTAATGGCTGCGGATTTAGGCAAAGATGGCATTCGTGTCAACGCAATCTCTGCAGGCCCTATCCGCACGTTAGCGGCATCTGGCATTAAAAACTTCAAAAAAATGCTTTCTGCATTTGAGAAAACCGCTGCATTACGCCGTACAGTAACCATTGACGATGTGGGCAACTCTGCTGCATTCTTATGTTCTGATTTAGCATCTGGCGTAACAGGCGAAATCTTACACGTTGATGCAGGTTTCAGCATTACTGCAATGGGCGAGTTAGGCGAAGAATAATTCGTTCCATAACCAAAACAAACGGGCGCTTATTTAGCGTCCGTTTTTATTTGCGCTTATCATTTCCTTGCTGTGAGCAAACAGACGCAGGCAATAAAATTCTTCTTTGCTAAAAAGCTTAAAAATATCCCCTGCTAATCCAATGACTTTCTAGCCTAAATCCACTATAATTCGCAAAATTCATATAGTGCAAAATTCCTATTATGCAATAACTCTAGGGTGCAATGTGTTGCGCCTTTTATTTTTCAAGCGAAGAAATTATGTTCCAAAACAACCCTTTACTATCTCAACTTAAACAACAAATCCGTGATAGCAAGCCGCACGTGGAAGGCGTGGTGAAAGCGTCAGATAAAGCCTTTGGCTTTTTAGAAACCGACAAAGAAAGTTACTTTATTGCGCCGCCAGATATGAAAAAAGTGATGCACGGCGATAAAATCAAAGCGGTGATTGAAGAAGCGAACGGCAAAAAACAAGCTGTGCCTGAAGAGCTGATCGAGCCAATGCTCACCCGTTTTATTGCCAAAGTGCGGTTTAATAAAGACAAGAAATTGCAAGTGTTAGTGGATCACCCAAACATTAATCAGCCGATTGGCGCAAATCAGCTGAAATCCGTGAAAGAAGAATTGCAAGAGGGCGATTGGGTGGTAGCCACTTTAAAAACGCACCCTTTACGTGATGATCGTTTTTTATTTGCCAATATTCAGAGCTTGATTTGTCGCAAAGATGATGAATTTGCCCCTTGGTGGGTCACGTTGGCGCGCCACGAACAATCTCGCTATCCAGTGCAAGGGCAAGCGAGCTATGAAATGTTGGATACACAAACTCGCGAAGATTTGACCGCACTTCATTTTGTCACCATTGATAGCGAAAGCACGCAAGATATGGACGATGCCTTATTCATCGAGAAAATCGAAGAAAATGGCGTACAAACAGGTTGGCGTTTAGTGGTGGCGATTGCTGATCCTACCGCTTATATCGCCCTTGATTCGCAAATTGAGAAAGATGCTCGACAACGCTGTTTTACCAATTATTTGCCGGGCTTTAATATCCCAATGTTGCCACGGGAACTGTCTGATGATCTCTGCTCTTTAGTGCCAAATGAATCGCGCCCCGCCCTTGTTTGCTATATCGAAACCGATATGCAAGGAGAAATCACGAATAAACCGCGTTTTTTGTCGGCGACGGTGCAATCCAAAGCAAAACTCGCCTACAATTGGGTTTCAGATTATTTAGAACAGCAAGAAAATGCTTGGCAGCCAGAAACCGCAGAAATTGCGGAACAAGTCCACAATTTACATCAATTTGCCTTGGCGCGTATTCAATGGCGCAAAACTCACGGGTTATTATTTAAAGAAAAACCTGATTACAGCTTTGTATTGGCAGAAAATGGCCACGTACAAGAGATTAAAGCGGAACATCGCCGCATAGCCAATCAAATGATCGAAGAATCAATGATTATCGCCAATATTTGCTGCGCCCATTATCTCGATGAACAGGCGAAAACAGGGATTTTTAACACCCACAAGGGCTTTGATAGCAAGTTTTTGACGAATGCGCATAACTTTTTAATGGCGAATTTCGCCAATGATGAAAACCGCGCTGAACTCGAACAAGGCTATGGGGTAGACAACCTATCGACCTTAACCGGTTATTGCCAAATGCGCCATGATATTGAGCCTTATGAAGGGGATTATTATGAATTGCGGTTGCGCCGATTCTTAACCTTTGCGGAATTTAAATCCGAGCTTGCACCCCACTTTGGCTTAGGATTAACAGGCTATGCTACTTGGACTTCGCCAATTCGTAAATATTCAGATATGGTGAATCATCGCTTAATCAAAGCGACACTCGCCAATCAGCCTTGCGAAAAACCTGCTGATGAAATTTTAGTGCGCTTACAAGAAGCACGCCGCCAAAATCGTCTTGTTGAACGTGATATTGCAGACTGGTTATATTGCCGTTATTTGGCGGAAAAAGTCAGTGAAAAACCTGAATTTGATGCCGAAGTGCAAGATGTGATGCGTGGCGGTATGCGTGTACAACTCATTGAAAATGGGGCGAGTGTGTTTATCCCTGCTTCTACTATTCATCCGAATAAAGACGAAATGGAAGTGAACAATGATGAACTTGCGCTTTATATTAATGGCGAGCGCAAATATAAAATCGGCGATATTGTGAAAGTGCAACTCATTGAAGTGAAAGAAGAAACACGCAGTTTAATTGGTAATTTAATTAGTTAATAAGCTAATTCCCCAAAACATTAATAGTAAAACCAGTCAGTAATGCTGACTGGTTTTTATTATGCGCAGTATTTGCGCTAGCTATTTTCAAAGATCATTCAAATAACGGCTTCCTGCTTAATCCGTCAGTTATGCATTTTCATTGGTGCTAAGCCCTTTATAAAGTCGCCCATAAAAGCATAATGAAAAATAACAGCGATACCGCAAACTCAATAAGCCCAACCTGTTTCACCGTCAATTTATAGCGCCGCAACAAAATTGCTCGCAGAAATGCTGGCACAAAGGTCAGCGATAAGGCATATTGTTGGCATAGAATAAACCCAAAAACACAAAATCCGTGCAAGCCAATAGATGCCCAATAATAACGGGGATTTTTGCGCTCTCGCATCATCGACTTCACATATAGCGTAGTGCCGATAAAAAATAAACTGGGATACAAGGCAACCTGCCATATTTTGCTATCAAAGGTGGCGGCAGAAAAATAATAGGCGCCCATTCCTGCTAGGGCAAAAATCGCAATGCCAGCTAAATCATTACACAAAGCGCGCTCATTTTTGCTTCGGGTGTAATAAATTGCCACAAAGATTAAAGGCAACATCGCCAAACCAAACCCTACTACCTGCCAATGATAATACAAAACTGGCACAGAAAAGACCACACTTGCGAGCGCATAAATGCCGCTCCAGCGCACATATTCTTGTTTGTCCTTAATTTGGGGCTTAAATAAATTCAGAAAAGGATAGGTCATTAAATATAAAGAAAACCACGCCAACAGCAGAAACAAATGCGCCCAAACAGGCTGAGCGAGCAACATTCCATAGAAAAATGGCAGCAGAGCCATTACAATGGCACCATGTTGGTTTGAAATCAGTAATTTCATCGGCAAATCCTTTTTGTGAAAGGCTTCATTGTATTTAATCGACAAAATTAGTCAATTTTATGGAGAAAAAAATGGCAAATATTCAACGTTTTCATGTAAGTAATCGCTATTGCGAAGTGGCAATTCATAACAATGTCGCCTATTTTGCAGGGCAAGTGCCTGAAAATAGTGAAAATGGCACGGCTTTTGAGCAAACCCAAGATGTTTTAAATTTAATTGATCACTTATTAGCGGAAATTGGCTCACATAAAAGCCAAATTTTGTCGGCGCAGATATTTCTCGCCGATATGCAAGATTATGCGGAGATGAACCGCGCTTGGGACGCTTGGGTGGACAGTTCTCATCCCCCTTGCCGCGCCTGTGTAGAAGCCAAATTAGCCTTGCCAAAATGGAAAGTGGAAATTGTAATTACCGCTGCGGTGGGGTAAATTCTAGTTTCACCCATAAAGGGTTATGATCGGAGCTTTGCACTTGCACGGTTTCAGCTTGTTTTACCGTCAAGCCACGCACAAAAATATGATCCAACAGTTGCCCCCAAAAGCGTAACCGTTGATCATTGGCAAACGCCACTTCGTGCAAGCCTTGTTCCGCAGCAAGTGAACGAATCAAGGCTAAGCGTTCTTTATTCCACGAATTAAAATCTCCCGCCAAAATGACCGCACTTTTATGCTCTGCAATGCGTTCCATCATCGTGGTAAGCTGTTTGCGATACTGTTGTGGCGTCCATTCAAAATTCACCAAATGCACATTCACCACCAGCAACGATTCGCCATTCGCTAAAGGGAAACGTAAGGCACTAGCAACTTTTGGAATGCGTAGCCAAGGCTCTTCGCCTGTTGCCGCGCAATACATATCGGGATTGAATTTTGCGAAAGTTTGCACTCCCGATGCTATATTTTTATAGGCAAAACCCGCGGCGAAAAGTGCGGTCGGAAATTGCGAAGAATATTGCTGATTTAAATTTTGTGCTTCGCTCGCTTCTTGCAATAACATAAAATCAGCGCGCTGAGCAAAATGCGCCAGATCTTGCTGCCAGCCCCGATCCGCGCCTTTATGCATATTCCACACCAACACATTCAGATCCGTTGCAGATAAGGGCGAAACAGGGCGAGTGGCTTCATCACAAAAGGCATTTTTCGGCTGATAAGTTTGAATGGGAGAAGTGTTTAACACCACCAATGGCGGGTGATAGATGCGCAAGTTAAAGGCGACATAGCCAACAGCGGCTGCGGCAAACACACAAAGTGCGGTCAAAATTTTTGTTATTTTTTTCATCAGCATTTTCTTCCCTTGACATCTTCCCTTAGCGCAAGGGTAATGTTAGACAGGACGAATACTATCCATATCTAATTTGGCATCGAAAGCCTGTTGTAACAATTGGAGTTGCTTGTCTTGCAGCAAATCTGTACGCGCTTTTTCGCTAAGTTCTTGATAAATTTGACGGCGATAATCCAACGGCGTTAGCAAACTTTCATCATCATTTAATTCAATCGCCACCGTGGTCGGCTGTTGATAATAGGCGGTTAATTTTTCTTGCAACACTTCAATGGATTTTTCACGAATTAAATGCTGTTGATTAGAACGCAAGCCCAATTGAAGCTGCTGATTTTTATGGCTTAGCACCACGGAATTTAGCGCAATTTGTTTGACTAATTTGAGATTATCCAAATCCAAGGCTTCAATAATTTTCGCCCATTCATCACGTTCTGTTGAAATATTGATAACTTTGGCAACCAACTCTGGGGTCTTTTCTTGCAAGATCGCTTTTTTAATATCGGAGGGGCGAATGCTGATTTCTGTTTCGGCAAGCTCTGGATTGCTCCATTCCCACTGATAATTTTCTGATGAATGATCTTCGGTGTCGTCATCGGTATTCTCATTGCCGTCATTATCATCTAGCGTTTGTGCAGAAGACGCAGGAAGATTATTATTCGATGAAGGATTATTTGATAACGCCACCAAACGTTCAATTAAATCGGTTTGCCCTTTGCTTTTCGGACGCACAGAAACTATGGGCAGCTCTTTTAATTTTGGCGCCGTATTTTCGCTTAGGTTAGTGTTTTTTTTTTCGCCCGTGGTGGAAGCTGATTGACCTAGCGTTGCTCGCAAACGCTCAATTTGTTCTATGGCATCAAGCGCGGCATTGCCTGTGGATTGTGGGGTTGTTGTCGTAGCTGTCGCAGTTGCCGTCATAGCAGTGGCAGGGTGTTCATTCCCTTTATGCTCAACATTATTCGCAACATTTGTGACAACGGGAGACTGTTTCTGTGCTTTATATTGCGCACCAATCGCTTGCGAATACACGGGCATTTGCACAAAATCTTCCGATTTTTTCACCGCACTTTGCGCCGACTGCGCTGATGTAGATTGAACAGCCTTAGCTTGCGATGCCATTAATTTAGGGTGAAACGCCAAAGCACGCAATAAGGTCATTTCCGCACCAACACGACGATTGGGCGCAAAAGCTAATTCTTTTCGACCGACTAACAGCGTTTGATAGAAAAATTGCACATCTTCAGGGGAAATATGGCGCGCCAAGAAAGCTAATTGACTTTCATCATCGGTAGGATTCGGCAACAGCTGTAACATCGCAATTTGATGCAAGCACTCGCCAATTTCCACTAATAATTCATCCCAATCCGCCCCTTTATCGGCAACCGACTGCACAATTTGCATTAGCTTTTCGCCATTGCCTTGTTGCAAAGCATAAAGAATATCAATAGCTTGATTGTCATCTAATAAACCAAGCATCGTTGCCACCACATCAGTGGTAATATTGGCATTGGACATCGCAATAGCTTGATCCGTTAGGCTTAAACTATCACGAATACTGCCCTGCGCGGCTTTCGCTAGTTTATCAAGTGCGGTCGGTTCAAAGGGAATTTTTTCTTGTTGCAGAATATAAGCAAGATGATGACTAATTGCTTTTGTATCTAACGCTTTCAGATGAAACTGCATACAACGCGATAGAATTGTAATCGGCAATTTTTGCGGATCTGTGGTCGCTAGTAGGAATTTGACATATTCTGGCGGCTCTTCTAGGGTTTTTAGCAAAGCATTGAAAGAATGGCGTGACAACATATGCACTTCATCGATCAGATAAACTTTGTAACGCCCTTGGACAGGTTTATATTGCACGTTGTCGAGCAATTCGCGCGTGTCTTCAACTTTAGTGCGTGAAGCGGCATCAATTTCAATTAAATCAATGAAATTGCCCTCTTCAATGGCTTTACAATGCTCACATTCGCCACAAGGCTCTGCGGTGATCCCCTGTTCACAGTTCAATCCTTTGGCAAACAAACGTGCAATAGAAGTTTTCCCCACGCCACGAGTGCCAGAAAAAAGATAGGCGTGATGCAAACGGTTTTCCCGCAAACCATTAGAAAGTGCGGTCAGAATATGCTCCTGACCAACCACTTGGCTAAAATTTTGTGGTCGCCATTTTCTCGCTAAAACTTGATAACTCACGCCCTGTTTCCCTATGAAGTATTATGAATTAGTGTCCTTCAAAATCCACTAAAGTAAATGGTTCTACACCTAATTGGCGCAAACGTTGTTCGCCGCCCAAATCTGGCAAGCTAATCACAAAAGCGGCGTGTTCAACTTTTCCGCCTAAACGTTGTACCAATTTCACACAGGCTTCCACAGTGCCGCCTGTTGCTAATAAATCATCAATAATCAAGACGTTATCTCCTGCTTGCACAGCATCGGCATGAATCTCTAAAGTATCTTCACCATATTCCAATTGGTAATTTTGTGAAATCACCGCACGGGGTAATTTACCCGGTTTGCGCACTAAAATAAAAGGTAAACCTAATGCCACCGCCACAGGCGCGCCAAAGATAAATCCGCGGGATTCTGTACCAATAATTTTCGTTATCCCTTTATTTTTGAATTGATCCGCAATCAGTTTTACTGTGGCAGAAAAAGCCGCCGGCACTTCAGTTAAACTGGTAATGTCGCGGAATAAAATCCCTTCTTTCGGGTAGTTAGGAATAGATTTAATGGAAGATTTGATTAATTGTAATTGTTCGTTCATATTTTTATTAAAGTGCGGTTAAAACTAAGAGAGATTCATTATAAATCGACCCGTTAATGTAAAGAAATTTCACTGCTTTTGCAAGCGATTAGACGCAAATCGCTCTAATATTTCCGCTATCTCTCACCTGTTTATTTCTTAAATAATGCCAAAGGTTTTTCGTCGAATGATTAACGCTTGTATTTGGCGGATAAATATTCCTTTTCAGGAAAAAACAAATGCATCGCCTTCAAAAAGTGCGGTCAAATTTTTCACAGTTTTTTACTGTTGATAAATATCCTGCCCATCTTTGCGAGTTTTTAATAATTTTAAAATCCACACATATTGTTCGGGCGTTGGGGTAACAAAGCTTTCAATTTCTTCGTTCATTGCGCGAGCTGATTGCACGGGATCATCGCTTAAATTCATTGGTGGATGAATTTCCATTTCGTATTTGCCACGACTTGCGTTATAACGCGGGAACATTGGGATCACGACTGCTTTCGCCAATTTTGCCATTTTATTTAGCCCGGGTAAGGTGGCTTTGTAAGTGGCGAAAAAATCCACAAATTCACTGGCTTCGGCGCCATAATCTTCATCGGGCAAATAATACCCCATTTCGCCTTTTTTCACCGTGGCTAAAAAAGGCTTAATCCCATTTTGGCGCGCGTGCATTTTGCCGCCAAAACGCTGGCGGGTGAGCGTCCAAAGCCAATCCACCAATGGATTTCGATGAGGATTATACATTGAAGTCATCGGCATTCCGTGGGTATGCAAAATAATCCCCGAAGCATCAATCGCCCAGCCATGGGGCACCATGAGAATAATATTTTTCCCTTGGGCTTTGGCTTGTTTAATATGCTCAATGCCAATAAACTCACTGCGCTGTTGCAAATGATGCCTGGAACGTACCGCAATTTCGCCAATGCCTAGCATCACTTGAGTAACTGTGACAAACATTTCATCAATGACTTTTTCACGCTGTTCATCGCGCCATTGTGGAAAGCAATATTGCAAATTCACGCGCGCTTTATGGCGCTGCGTTTTTGCTTTTCGTCCAATCATCACACCCAATTTTGCCGCAAGTTTGTCGCGTAAACGAAATGGTACAAAAGCAAGGATCAATAATGCCAATATGCCGAGCCATACTCCCCAATATTTGGGCAATAAATACGACCATGAAAAATGTGGTTCATAACCTACACGTGCAGTTAAACGCAAATTTTGTTGTCCTTCTATTAACTAAACCAACCTTGGTCATACGCCATTTTGGCGGTCATAATAAATGACATAATCACGACCATTGGGCGAATAAGAGTTTTGCCCTTGCTTAACACCATTTTCGCCCCTAAATTCGCTCCGATAAATTGTCCAATCATCATTGCGATGCCCACACTCCATAACATTTGTCCGCCGATAAAAAAGAAAATGAAAGAGGCGATATTTGAAGTGAAATTTAATACTTTTGCATGCGCGGTGGCTTTGGCGAGATTAAAACCGAGCAAAGTCACAAAAGCAAGGCTAAATAATGAGCCTGTTCCGGGGCCAAAAAAGCCGTCATAAAAGCCGATGCCAAATCCCGCAGTAAAAGCAAAAGCAGCATAAGACAAGCGTTGTTGGCGATCACTATTGCCTAGCGTTGGGGTAAATAAAAAATACAAACCAATCATTAGCACAAGAAAGGGAATGGCTTTTTTAATCACGCTGCTATCGGTAATTTGTACTAAAATCGCCCCCACGGTTGCGCCAATAAAAGTCATCAGAATGAGTAGCCAGACTTCTTTTAAATTGACGGCTCTTTGACGAATAAAATATAAACTGGCGGAAAAAGAGCCACCACAAGCCTGAAGTTTGTTGGTGCCGAGTGCTAATGCAGGTGGCATTCCTGTCATCAATAATGCAGGAATGGTAATTAAACCGCCACCACCAGCAATGGCATCAATAAAACCGGCAATAAACGCAACGCCTGCCAACAAGGCGATCAATTCTATGCTAATCTCCACCGCACTTTCCTTATTTTAATCATTCGTTTCGCAATTTAACGCTCGCTTCGATACGTTAATCATTCACTTCGTTATTTTAATATTTTAATCATTCACTTCGCTATTTTAGCCATTCACTTCGTTGCGGTGAGGATAAAATTTGCTGACATAAAAAAGGTTCTGGTGGTGGCGCTTTTTTCACTGTGGTTGCGCTCGGTGCTTTCGGTTCAAACCATGAATATAATTCTGCGCCACAGCCATCGCCTGCTGGCACGGGTGCTTGATTTTCACAATGTAACGCATTTTTAGGGCAAACTAAGCGCACATGAAAATGGCTGTCATGCCCCCACCACGGGCGAATTTTTCGTAGCCATGAACGATCACTATGTTCGCTTTGGCATAATTTCACTTTAATCGCAGGGTTGACAAAGATACGCGCCACCTGTTCATCTTGCGCGGCGAGCTTGATTAAATTGAAATGGTTGTTCGTCCATACATTATCATCGACACGTTGGGCTGCGCGATTGACCACCAATAAGCCTTTGCCATCAGAATTCAACGCATCTTGATCTGACATCGCCCCCATTCGTAGCCAAATATCCGCATCTAGCCCCATTTGATGGCTGGCGTGACCTGTTGAAAAACGCCCGCCTGCTGGCATTGCAATATCACCGACTAACATCGTTGGCATACCCGCATTTTTTACTTTTTCGCCTAAACGCTGCAAATAGCTAATCATTTCGCTATGCCCGTAATAACGGTTGCGGTTTAAGCGGATAACTTGGTAGCCTTCCCCTTTCGGCGGCAAGGCTTTTGCGCCAATAATACAGCCATTCGCATAAGAACCAATCGGGTCGGATTCCCCATTATTGCTCGGAATCGGGCGTTTAATGGCTTGCCAATCTGCTGGCGATGCCAATACCGTAGACGCACTAAAAAGTGCGGTCAAAATTAAAACTTTTTTGAATAAATTGTTCATATCATTTAAGTTCTTTCATTTAAGTTCTTTATTGTTGCGAGCGAGATTTTCGTTCAGCCATAAATTGTGTTAGCTGCCGCTGGCTCAGTTTTCTACTACTGACATTGAGCAAACAACTGCGCCAATCGGAAGTTTATGCCTAGAATTAAACATTCAATTCAATCACATCTGAGTGCAAAACTTTTCAATTTTTGACCGCACTTTTACGCCGTTAGCGACATTGTGCTTTATGGCGTAACAGATGATCCAATAATACAATCGCCATCATCGCTTCGGCAATGGGCACCGCACGAATACCCACGCAGGGATCGTGGCGGCCTTTGGTAATTAACTCCACTGGCTCATTATTGAGATTTACCGTATGCCCTGGGATTGTGATGCTAGACGTGGGTTTTAGTGCAATGGTGGCAATAATCGGTTGCCCATTACTGATCCCCCCTAAAATACCACCCGCGTGATTAGAGAGAAAGCCTGTTGGTGTCATTTCATCACGATGTTCGGTGCCTTTTTGCGCAACCACATCAAAGCCATCGCCAATTTCTACGGCTTTGACCGCATTAATGCTCATTAACCCATGGGCAAGATCGGCATCCAAACGATCAAATACTGGCTCGCCTAAACCCACAGGTACATTTTCAGCCACCACGGTTAATTTCGCACCAATGGAATTACCTTCTTTTTTCAGCGCTCGGATCAATTCATCGAATTTTTTCACCGCACTTTGGTCAGGGCTGAAAAAAGGATTGCTATTTACTTGTTGCCAATCAATTTTGCTTAAATCGGCAACGGTTTTAGGATCAATTTTAATCTCGCCAATTTGGGATAAATAACCTCTCACTTCAATGCCAAATTGTTCGCGCAAATATTTTTTGGCGATTGCCCCTGCGGCAACACGCATAGCCGTTTCTCGTGCAGAAGAACGACCCCCGCCACGATAATCACGAATGCCATATTTTTGTTGATAGGTAAAATCCGCGTGGCCTGGACGATATTTATCCATAATGTCGCCATAATCTTTTGAGCGTTGATCGGCATTTTTTATCAGCAAGCCAATACTGGTGCCTGTTGTTTTTCCTTCAAACACGCCAGATAAAATCTGCACTTCATCATTTTCTCTGCGCGGCGTAGTAAATTGCGAAGTACCCGGTTTGCGGCGATCCAAATCAGGTTGTATATCTGCTTCCGTCAATGCCATATTCGGTGGCACGCCATCTACGATACAACCCAATGCGATACCGTGCGACTCGCCAAATGTGGTTACGCGAAATAGCTCTCCAATACTGTTGCCTGCCATATTAATTTCCTACTTTTAATTGTTCTGGACTAATTTTTAGTTCTTCTTGTGTTGTTGGATTTTTGATAAAAACATCTAATTGATTAAATGCAATTTCAATATTATTTTCGGCAAATAATTGATTAATTCGGCGATTTAAAAAATCCAAGGCTGGGTTGCGATCGCCCACTTTGCCTACATAAACACGCAATTCATGATCTAATGTACTCGCCCCAAAGGTTAAGAAATAGACGATTGGCGCAGGATCTTTCAATACACGATCACATTCATTTGCTGCTTGATAAAGCAATTTTTTCACTAAATCTAAATCTGAACCGTATGCCACGCCAACTTGCGCAATAACACGGGTTACGGAATCGGATAATGCCCAGTTCACTAATCGTTCTGTCACGAAAGATTTATTCGGCACGATCACTTCTTTTCCGTCAAAATCCACTAGCGTTGTTGCCCGAATACGGATTTTTGACACCGTGCCGCTAAATTCGCCAAGGGTAATAATATCGCCGATACGCACTGGGCGTTCAAATAAGATAATAATGCCAGACACAAAGTTAGCAAAGATTTCTTGCATACCGAAACCCAGCCCCACAGAAAGCGCGGCGAATAGCCATTGCAATTTAGACCAAGACATTCCCAATGCCCCAAAGGCTAAAGATGCGCCAAGGGCGATAATGCAATAAGTGAGTAAGGTAGTAATGGTGTATGGTGTGCCTTGCGACAGCTTCACATTTGAGAACAATACCACTTCGAGCACACCTGCAATATTGCGCACCAATACATAGGTTACCATTAAAATGACAATCGCAATCAGCAAATTGAGTAAGGTTACCGATTCCATCACCGTACCTGCAGCGGTATCCACATGTTGTTGCCACAAGGTGACGCCGTCAAGATAACCTGCCACTGCCAATAAATCAGCCCATACATAATATAAAATACCAAATAGACCAATCCAAAGCACAAAATCCACCATGCGTAGCACTTGTTCTTTCACATCGCTAATCGCCATAGAATCACTTTGTTGCTGTAATTCTTGGGTCATTTCATCCGCACTTTGTTCTTCGCCGCTGGCTTTTGCCGACTCTATTTTGGCTAATAATTGCTCACGTTTTTCTCGTAAGCGTTTGGCTGCTAAACGGCGAGCCGAAACTTCAAATCCGCGATAAACTAAGGCACGAATGATTAACCAAGTCGTCACGGCAAAATAGGTAGAAACAAAATGTTCAATCAATATTAACGAGGTGTAATAATAACCGCAGGCAATTAATATGATTAAAACAATCGGCACAAGTAATAATGTGAAGCGTAATAGACTCAATGCCAAGCTGCTTTTCTTCGCCACGCTTTCGTATTTTTCAATGGCTTTGCGCATTTCTGGCGTGACCATAAAGATCATTAATAGCAATACGCTGACAGAAAGCAACTCGCCGACCATATCATAAGCCACGCCAGTTTCTAGCCCCGTGAAAATAGAAGTGTTCAGCAGCAGCCCCATAATCCAAGCGGATTTTTTCAGAATACGGCGGAAGTTTTCATTACTTTCTTTTGGCATTTTAAAATGGCGATAGCCAATGCCGTTAGGGCGCAACATGGCTAGCATAAAAGCAAAATACCACCAATAACCCGCCATTTTTAATCCCCAGCTCCACTCGGGTTCTGGATTTTGAAAACAGACATAAGTCACACCGATAAACACCATCAAAAACATAAAGGTGCTTGGCAAACATAGGATTAATGTCCAGAAAATAGCTGCTGGCGTATGCCAATGGCTTTCTGTCTCCAAGGTGCGCATTTGGTTATTAATGGTCGTTAACCGTTGTTTAATATCTTCTTTGTGGTGAGAAATAAACCAAGTTAATAGCAGTAAAACAAAAATAAATAACCCAGCTTGCCCAATATTGTCTTGCCAATTTGAAAAATCAAACACGTTACCAATGGTTCGCAACTGCCAACTTAAACGGCCAGGCAATTCTTTAAACCATTTTAGATTAATTTCATCATTGCTTTTCACCCAGAAACTTTGTTGCTGTAATTTGCTTTGTAAAGAATCACTAATGGTTTGTACTTGTTGCTGATTTAACTCAATATTAATCGCCAAATTAAGCTGATTATTCATAGTTTTCAGAAAATCAGTCAACATTTTGCTGCGTTCTTGCAAGATCGTAGATAATTGCGAACGTTCTTTATCACTAAAAGTGATTTTGTCAGTTTTCTCCAAATTAGCGATATAATCATCAATATTCGTTAACTTATATTTAAATTCAGTAATATCAAAAATTCGCACGCGAAGATCTGAAATCTGTTTAGATAAACCTTTCACCATTTCATCTTCAGGCAATGATTGTTTTTGCTTGTTGATAATGCGAGAAAGCACAAGTGTCCCTTGCAGAGAGCTGATCTGCTCTTCAATGGTGCGCTGTGTTTGTTGCAAGTTATCTAACACATTTTTAATGCGCAAATTATCTTGCGACATGGAATTTAATTCCGTAGTTTGTTCCACCAAACCTTGGGAAATACGCGTATTCAATTCCAATTCGCGTTGAATGGTTGGGTTTGTCGAATTCGTATTTTGTTGGTTCTCCGTGGCTTGTTTAGCTAAATTCTGACTTTCTGCTAAATTTTTATTGTTAATAACGGTTTGTAATCCCGTTAATTCTTGTTGTAGCTGTTGTTGCGCTAAGTTTTTCTCGTCCACTTGGCTAGTATAAAGTGCCAACAATTCTTCATTGCCAGAAAGCGCTAATTGGTTGTAATCATTATTTGCCGCTAAATATTCTTGCTCCACTTCTAATTTTAATTTTAAAGAAGGCTCAATATTCACCGCTGCCAATGCAGTATTAATTTCTTGGTTACGAGAAGCATTGGTGAGCAATGTATTCTGAACACGTTCAGATACGGTTTTTTGGCTGGATAATTCAGAACTCAGCGTGGTCAAACTTTCTTGTGTTTCTGCCAATGATTGCTGAACATTCGCCAATTCCGTTTTTAAGTCAGCAATCGATAATTTATTTAAATCAGCCTGTACTTGTTCTGCTGTTTTTGCATCGGCTTTTAAACGCTCAAGGTTGGCTTGGCTTGCTTTTAATTTTGCGGGCGCGCTGTCAATAATCTTGCGTAAATTCGCTGTTTCTGTTTTTTGCTTATCTAACTTATCTAATAAAGCCAAAACATCTTCATAATTTTTCGCAATGGCTTTATTGGCATCCGTTTGTTCAGCCTTGTTAATTTGGTCTAATTGAGCTTGCACCGTTTTGGCGGAAGGGAGATCCGCAGCAAAAACAGCGCCAGAGAGGGCAAAAAGCAAACTAAATAACAAAAATATTGTGCGCATAATTACTTTCCTAAATACTGTGTTAATTGTTGTTTTAATTCGTTTCGTGAAATTTTGATATTCCCTTGCGTATGAGTTGGCAAAGGGAAATACGCCACGGGTTGTTTAAATTTTTCCAATTTATCCGCCAGCCAAATTTTCAAATTATTGACCGCACTTTCAAACTGCGATTGGTTAAATTGAATCATGGCGACTGGACGCTGCCCAAATTCTTTATCGGGCGTTGGCAACACAAAAACTTGTTTCACCCATTCATGTTGTGCCAACAGTTTTTCGATCTCTTCTGGTTGAATATTTTCGCCACCAGAAATAAACATATTATCAGCACGCCCTAAAATATGCAGGTTTTCGCCGTCCCAATGCCCAAGATCTTTGGTGTGAAACCAACCATCTTGCTGAGTTAATGGAACTAATCGCTGTTGCAGCCAATAACCACTGGCAAGCCCTGCCCCGCGTAAACAAATTTCATTCTGCTCAATTTTAAATTCACGCCCCAACAAAGGTTGCCCAACGCCTGCTTTGCCATCGCATTGTTTAGCAAATACCGTTGATGCCATTTCTGTCATCCCATAACCTGCGTAAGCCGCGATGCCAAGTGCAGTCAATTTTTCGGTTAATTCCACAGCAATATGCGCACCACCGAGCAAAATTGCTTGCGTTTTGACCGCACTTTGCGGCGAATTTTCTATAAAATCAAGTAACCGTTGCGCCTGAGTTGGCACCAAGGATAAATGGGTGGCTTGCAATGCATCAGCATAAAAATTTTCACTCGGCAAGCGCAATTCCGCACCCTGAGCCAACCAACGCCAAACAATGCCTTGCCCAGAAACATGATACAAAGGCAAGGACAATAACCATGAATGCTCTGCTTGAAAGTGCATAAGCTGGCATACACCTTGCGCATTAGCCAAGTGTGCGCTGATATGATGCACCACCGCTTTTGGCAAACCTGATGAGCCTGAGGTCAAAATTAATGTGCGTGCCGACTGCAAGGCTTGCACGGCGGATAAAGATTGAGAAGTTTTTCTTTCCTGTTCTTGGCAAGGATAAAATTGAACATTCTGATCCGCACATTCAATCAATAATTGCACTTGATTGGCTTGGCAAAGTGC
This sequence comes from Alitibacter langaaensis DSM 22999, assembly GCF_003096995.1. Lineage (GTDB taxonomy): Bacteria > Pseudomonadota > Gammaproteobacteria > Enterobacterales > Pasteurellaceae > Exercitatus > Exercitatus langaaensis. The sequence continues at coordinate 20,493 of NZ_QENU01000017.1, forward strand.
GGTGATTTTTTCTGCCGAAAAAGCAGGATTAAGCCCTAAAACTGCCGCGCCACTTTGTAATACGGCGCAATAAAACGCGAAATAATGGAAATTATTTTTGCCCTTTAAGGCAACAATAGAGGATGAATCAATATGATATTGTTGCAACTGCTGTGCATAATCTGAGATGACTTGCGCTAATTCAGCCCAAGTAAAAACAGCGCCCTGCGAATAATCTCGCAAGGCGATGTGATTAGGTTTAGAGTACGCAAATTGCTGCCAAGGAAACATATTAATTCGTGACAAAATAAGCGCGCACTTCGTCAATTAAACTTTCAGGCAAATGCATTTCACGCATCACGCCGTCAAGCATAATCATTTTGCGATCGCTATTGTTATTCGTAATCACCCAATAAGGCGTATCTGGAATTTGTTTTGGTCTAGTGTGATTCCCCGATGCCAATAATGTGGCTTCATCACGGGCAAAATACACACGCGTTCTACCCTGCACTTGCTCACGCTCAATGGCAACGGAAAAACTTTCTGGATTGGTGCGATAAAGTGCGGTCAAAATAGTCAAAAATCTGACCACAGCTTTTGTTTCTTCTTGGAAAGAAGGTGAAGCCAAAACCTGTTGAACTTTTTCCGTTAATTTTTGGATCGCTTGTTCTGGTTGTTTTTTAGAGAGCGGTTTGTGTGGCTCAACAATATGATCAGATACATTCTCAGAAACGCTTTCAGTTTTGACCGCACTTTCTTTTGAAACAGGGGTTGCCTGCTGCGAATTTGATTCGGTTTCAGCTGCGGAAAAATCAAGCGCAGTAGTACTTACGCTTGAGGACGATAAATTTAATAAGCGACGTAAAATATCTGATGCACTTTCCCCAATAGATTGAGTTTGGCTTGCAATAAATTGATACAGCTCTTCATCAACTTCAATAATTTTCATTTGGTCACCGTTTTCCGCTTGATCTGCAAAAATATTTTCCGCATTATACTGATTCTTTTATGAATATGCTATTAAAAAATACAGTTAAACTATGCTTCTCAATTATCAATTAACCCAATCAGAACAAGCCCAAAACCGCCCTACGCTGGTGTTTTTACATGGGCTATTTGGTGATCTCAATAATCTTGGTATCATCGCCCGCGCTTTTAGTGAAAATTACGATATTTTACGCGTTGATTTACGCAACCATGGGCAAAGTTTTCATTCAGATGAAATGAATTATAGCCTGATGGCGCAAGATATATTAACCCTATTAGAAAGCCTAGCGATTGATAATGCCATTCTCATTGGGCATTCAATGGGGGGTAAAACTACAATGGCAGCCGCAGCGTTACGCCCTGATCTGATCCGCAAATTAGTGGTGATCGATATTGCGCCAGTCAACTATAACGCCATGCGTAACAATAATGAACATGCCCAAGAGTTTGCTGCATTATATGCGGTGAAAAATGCAGATGCCAGCACAAGACAGCAAGCCAAACCGATTTTGGAAGATTACATTCAACAACCGGCAACGGTACAATTTCTATTAAAAGCGTTTGATGCGGATAAGCCAGATAAAACTCGCTTTAATTTGACCGCACTTGAACGTAATTACCAAAAGATTATGGATTGGACACCTGTTTTTTATGACAACCCTACATTATTTATTAAAGGCGGACTGTCAGACTACATTTTAGCCAGCTACACTGACCTCATCTTGGCACAATTTCCTAAGGCGACTTCGTTCACCATAAATGGCGCGCATCACTGGGTTCACGCGGAAAAACCTGAGTTCGTTGTGCGGGCAATTACAAGGTTTCTTCAATCAAATTAATCAAATTTTAATAGTTTAAATTGCTAGGGAAGTGTGCTATATTTTCCGCGAACTTCTCATTTTGGAAAATCATTCTCATCTTGATAATGGTTTGCAACAAAGCATTCAGTGAATTAAAATGGCAAAGCAAGATTCAGATTGTATTACCTTAGATCTTTTTGCTGATGAACGTCGCGTTGGGCGGCCAAGAACGAATCCACTGAGCCGAGACCAACAAATTCGCGTCAACAAACGTAATCAACTGCGCCGTGATCGTGCCTGTGGGTTAAAACGTATTGAGTTAAAATTACACGCAAATTTAGTTCAACAATTAGAAGATCGCGCGGCAGCAGAAAATATCAGTCGCGCAGAATTAATCGAAAGCATTTTACAAAATTATTTAAATATTCAAGGAAAATAACAAAATGGCTATTGTGGGTTTATTTTACGGCAGCGATACAGGCAATACTGAAAACATCGCAAAAATGATCCAAAAACAATTAGGAAATGAACTGGTTGATATTCGCGACATCGCAAAAAGCACAAAAGAAGATATCGAGAACTACGACTTTTTATTATTCGGCATCCCAACTTGGTACTACGGCGAAGCACAAGCGGACTGGGACGATTTTTTCCCAACCCTTGAAAGCATTGATTTTACCGATAAATTAGTAGCTATTTTCGGTTGCGGCGATCAAGAAGACTACGCTGATTATTTTTGTGATGCAATGGGTACTGTGCGCGATATTGTTGAGCCACATGGTGCAATTATTGTGGGTCATACCTCGACAGAAGGTTATACTTTTGAAGAATCAAAAGCCTTAGTGGATGACAATACATTCGTAGGCTTGTGTATCGATGAAGATCGTCAGCCTGAACTGACTTCAGCGCGTGTTGAGAACTGGGTAAAACAAATTTATGATGAAATGTGTTTGAGCGAACTTGCATAAGGAGCCAAAAATGTCTGAAGAAAACATCAAATTATTGAAAAAAGCGGGGTTAAAAATTACTGAACCACGTCTTACTATTTTGGCATTAATGCAAGAACACAAAATCCAGCACTTTTCTGCTGAGGATCTCTACAAACTATTACTAGAAAAAGGCGAAGAAATTGGCTTAGCAACGGTTTATCGTGTGTTAAACCAATTCGATGAAGCGAATATCTTAACGCGTCATAACTTTGAAGGTAACAAATCTGTTTTTGAATTGGCGCCCGCTGAGCATCATGATCATATTATTTGTGTGGATTGTGGCAAGGTGTTTGAATTCAATGACAAAGTGATTGAAGAACGTCAAAAAGAAATCAGTAAAGAACATGGCATTCAATTAGAAACGCATAGCTTGTATTTATACGGCAAATGTTCTGATATTGATAAATGTGAAAAATAATCTCATCGAATCTCTCCTTGGGGGGCTAATCAGTTTTTTATGATAGCCCCTTTTTTTAACCAATTTTCCACTAACACAAAACATTAACAACGCATGAAATATCTCTGGGCGATTACTGGTTTTATCTTCTTAAGTATTGGCGTATTGGGCATTATTCTTCCAGGCATGCCTGGTACGCCATTTCTTCTTGTCGCATTGTATTGTTTCTCACGCAGTTCAGAACGCTTGCATCAGTGGTTTCTGCAAACAGAGATTTACCAAAATCATCTCAAAGACTTTCACCAAAAACGGGCATTAACCAAAAAAGCAAAATATTGGATCCTAACCATCGCCACGCTCACTTTGGCAATTGGCTTTTATTTCACGCCCTCCGTTACAGGCAAGATCATTATTCTCACTGTACTTGCCGTGAAATACTGGTTCTTTTTCTTTTGGATTAAAAATAGCGAAGATCTTAACTAGCCTTTGTTATCACTCATAATCCGCCAAGCAATATTTTCCTTCACTTTATATCGCCACGAATGTCAGCGCCCAAATGGGAAATTGAACATTGAAGCGCAACAAAAGCAATAAAAGACAATAAAAGTGCGGTCAATTTTCTCAAAGTTTTTTTGATTCGTTAATGTTGATTTTTTAAGGTATGGCGATATTTCAGATGAACCGTAACAAAAATCGCCATCGCCAAAATACCAATCGCTGCGCCTACAAAACCGATATTAGCGAGTCCTAAATGTTGCATCACTTGATTGCCAATAAGCGCGCCACCGCCGATACCGATATTATAAATGCCAGAGAAAATCGCCGTTGCCACGTCTGTGGCATCTGGAGCAAGCTGTAACACGCGCATTTGTAAGCCCAATGTCATCGCAGAAATACCAATGCCCCACATAAAAATTAAGGCAAATATGGCAAGATTGTGATCGCTGATAAGGTAAAGACTGAACAACGAACAACTGATAATGCCCATTGCTGTCGTGATAAATTTAGCGGGGAAGAAACGATAAATACGTCCAAATAAGAAACTGGCAACAAAACCCGCCAGCCCAAAGATCAATAAAATCGCCGTTGCCGTATTATCAGACATTAAACTAATTTTCGTCACAAAAGGTTCAATATAGCTATACGCGGTAAAATGAGCAGAAACCATCACCATAGTGACCACATACACACCGATTAATAATGGACGTTTGGCTAAAATCGGCAAGCTACTCAGTGAACCCGCATTTTTGCTTGGCAAGTAAGGCAATAATTTCGCCAAAATCAGCATTACCACAAAAGCGGCAATGGCAATGACGGCAAAGGTTGCTCGCCAACCTAGCCATTGCCCGATAATGCGACCTAGCGGCAATCCTAGCACCATTGCCATTGCTGATCCCATTGCGATCATACCTAAAGCTTGCGTTTGTTTACCTTTCGGGGCAACGCGCATCGCAAGCGAAGCAGTAATCGCCCAAAAGATTGCATGAGCAAAGGCGACACCCATACGAGAAATGAGTAACACCCAATAATTCCAAGCAAAAACCGATAACAAATGGCTTGCGACAAATAGCACAAATAATTTGAGCAATAAACTACGGCGTTCGAGCGGAGCGGTTGCCAGCATAAGGGGCAAAGACATCAGGGAAACAATCCAAGCATAGACTGTAATCATTAACCCCACTTGCGGCACTTCCATGGCAAAGCCTTTGGCAATATCGGACAATAATGCGACGGGGACAAACTCTGTGGTATTAAAAATAAAAGCAGCAAATGCCATTGCCACGACTCGAAAATAAGCAAGCCGTTCGACTTTCTTGTGATTGATCATTATTTTAATTTCTCTTTCAGAAAATTCTTTAATTGATCGCGAAAAGTGCGGTCAAATTTCACTTGATATTGTGGCGATTGGCAATCACCAAAGAAATGAATAGGCAACTTCAGATTTTTATAACGCGGATTATTCAAGGCTAATAATGTTTGAAAATCGCAATGCCCTGCTTTTAGCTCAATCTCACCATCATTATGGGCAATAAAATATGGATGAAAAATATCCGCTTGATGCACTAATAGGCTTTCAGGCATCCAAGTGAAATCCATAACGACTTTATCAAAAGTAGTGCTTGCCAAGCTGGATTTTATGGTTTCTTCATCATAATTAACGGGCAAATACTGGCTAATTAACGCCAACAAATTCAAGCCACTAATCGTACCGTTTTCGATTTCAGCTTGAACCTCACCTTTCACAGGAACATAATTTTTAGCCCAAAGATGCGCATTCAAATCTGCATTTCCAAGAATAAGGGCGGGAATATTAAAGGCATTTAACCATTCTTTTGTGTTTAAGTTTTTGCCTGTGAGAAGAATTTCATTGTTCTCTCGTTGCGAATTTTCATTAAATTGAATATTTAGCTGCCCATTACCCGCACTTGCGATTTCAATCTGCCCTTGCCAAAATTTTGTTTGATTAAATTGCGCCGAAAGAGAAGATAAATCCAAACTGTCGTTGACTTGAATGTTCTCAAGCGATGCGGAAAATGAATGTTCTGGCGCAAAATCAATATTCCCTTTTGCTATTTTCAGCACAAGTTTATCCGTATTAAACAGGCGTTTTTGATGAAATTCCACACGCAATTCGGAGGGCGACAAAGCCATTGCCTTGTCACGCAATATTCCGTTTACATTCAAGGTAAATTGATCTTGTTCTGCATTCTCTGCGCGAAGAGAGAGAACGATATGGGGCGGCTCAGCTAATTCAAGTGGATTTCCCTTTTGATAAGCAGACAGCCATTTAGCAGTCGTGTCAAATGACAATGAATCAAGCTTTAATTCGCCATTCATCTTTTGAAAGATAGGTTCACCATTAGCCAAGAATTCACCGTTGACGATGACAATATCCTGTAAGCTCACCTTACCACGAAGCAAATCAAGCCACGGCAAATTAACGCGAATTTGCTCCGCGTTGATTACTTGGTTTTGCTGGCTCTCATATTGCACCGAGTCTAATGATATATTTGGCGATGGCAGCCAATTAATACTGGCGTGTCGTACCGATACGCCACTATTCGCCAAAAGTGCGGTCAAATTTTCTTCAATTTTGCCTTTCTGCACAACACCAAAAGCAAAAAAGGCCAGAGCTATCAAACTTAACCCCATGCCTATTTTTTTCATCATTTTATTTTCCATTTTAGAGCGAGCACAGCATGAAAGCATTCTCCAATTCTCTATTTGAGTATTTTCAGAGCAATTCAGCTTGAAACTGACACACAGCTAAATTTATCGCATAATCAATCATTTATCTTGATTAATTCGGCTTGCCACTGCGCTTTGCTGGTTTTTATATTTCGCATCTTGCCGTGCATTATAAGGGCGTGCCGCGGGTCCACTTAGCACTTCAAAACTTAATGCACCAATAATCATATTTGGGCGCAATGCTAACGGCAATTTGCCCGAATTATAAAATTCTAGCACGATTTTGCCCTCCCAACCTGGATCGATACGGTGGGCAGTCACATGCACCATTAAACCTAAACGCGCTAACGATGAACGACCGTCCAACCAACCGATAATATTCGCAGGCAGTTTCACACTTTCCAATGTTGTCGCTAAGGCCAATGCACCAGGATGTAAAAAGAACGGTTCGTTGTCGCCGATGATAATTTCATCACTCATCACTCGTTCAAGCTGGGCAGAAACTTCTTCGCGTGGGCCACTCACATCAATATAAGGAGCAGAATGCTCACGGAATACACGAAATGAATTGCCTAAACGCAGATCAATAGTCGCACCATTAATTTTGCTATTATCTGGGCGCGGCGAAATAGAGATAATGCCGCTGTCTAAATGTTTTTCGATGTCGGTATCACATAATCTCATTTCACGCTCCTATTTGCCCAATAACTTTTTCACTTGTGCTTTTAGCATTTCAATCGCTACACGATTTTTTCCACCGCGAGGAATAATAACGTCTGCGTATTGTTTGGTTGGCTCAATAAATTGCAAGAACATTGGACGCACAGTTGCACGATATTGCTCGATCACCGACTCCATTGAACGACCACGTTCGATCATGTCGCGCTGCAAACGGCGAATAAAACAAATATCCAATGGGGTATCCACAAAAACAGACATACCAAGTTCTGCCCGCACGCGTTCATCGGTTAATAATAAAATGCCTTCGACAATAACCACTTTGCGCGGAACGAAATGGGTCACCTCTGATGTTCGGTTATGATTGGTATAACTATACACGGGAATATCAACCGCCTTGCCCGCTTTCAGCGCGTGTAAATGTTCAACTAACAAGTCACGATCCATAGAGTTTGGGTGATCATAATTGGTTTTTGTACGCGTTTCAAAATCCAAATGGCTTTGATCTTTGTAATAACTATCTTCTGCGATAATTCCAATTTCTTCGCAACCTAATTCTTCACATAGCTCACGATGAACGGTGTGTGCGATGGAACTTTTCCCTGATGCAGAAGCTCCAGTGATACCAATAATGATACAAGACGAATTTGACATAGACTATTTTTTATTTATTTGAAATTAGGCGGAATTATAGTAGAAATTGTGGCGTTTTAACAGGCTTATAAACCAAGTGCGGTCAAAAACTCTCTGTTTTTTCACCGCACTTAATCAGCTTTGAAGGGATTACTCATATTCATCGAGCCAGCGCAATAAAATGGCTTCGAGAATTTTCTCATTGCTCGCTTCGGGATCATCGTCAAAACCCTCGAGTTCGCAAATCCATTGGTGCATATCGGTAAAACGCACGGTTTTAGGATCGAGATCGGGGTTTCTCTCGTATAAATGTTCAGCGATTTCTTGTGTGTCAGTCCATTTCATTAATGTGCCGCCTCATTCGCATGGTTAATATTATATTTTGGAATTTCAACCACGATATCTTCATCGCCAATAGTACATTGGCAAGACAAGCGGCTTTCCATTTCCAAGCCCCAAGCTTTATCCAACATATCTTCTTCTTGATCGCTGCTTTCATTCAAACTATCAAAACCTTCACGAATCACAACGTGGCAGGTAGTGCAGGCACATGAGCCATCGCAAGCATGGTGGATTTCAACCCCTGCATTATGTGCAACTTCAAGCAGATTCTCTCCACTTGCCGCATCCACCACCATGCCTTCAGGACAAAATTCTTCATTGGGTAAAAAAACAACTTTTGGCATAAGACTTTCCTAATTAAAAATTAAAGTTCATTGATAGAATGCCCAGCTAAAGCATTACGAATGGATTTATCCATACGGCGCGCGGCAAATTCTTGGGTGGCTTGATCAAGCATTTTAATGCCGTTTTTGATCGCCATAGAATCCGATTCATTCACCAATGCTTCTAAAGAAATTATCGCATTTTTGACCGCACTTAATTCATCTTCATTCAACAAATCTTGGTCATGGGAAAGCGCGGAAAGCACAGATTCAATCACGCGGCGCGCTTCCACTCGTTGCTCCGCCAATAAACGCGCATCAATATCTTGTTTAGCATTTTCCATAGAGGCTTGCAGCATATTGGCAATTTCTTCATCGCTTAAACCATACGATGGTTTTACTTGGATAGAAGACTGCACGCCCGTTGATTTTTCCATTGCTGTTACGCTTAATAAACCATCGGCATCCACTTGATAAGTCACTCGAATATGCGCCGCACCTGCTGCCATTGGTGGAATGCCGCGCAAAGTGAAACGAGCAAGAGAACGACAATCCCCGACTAATTCTCGCTCACCTTGCACAATATGCACCGACATGGCGGTTTGTCCATCTTTAAATGTGGTAAATTCTTGCGCGCGAGCCACAGGAATCGTGGTATTGCGTGGAATAATTTTTTCCACCAAACCGCCCATTGTTTCAATGCCAAGGGACAGCGGAATGACATCAAGTAATAACATTTCAGCATCGGGTTTGTTCCCTACCAAAATATCCGCTTGAATTGCTGCGCCAAGCGCCACCACTTTATCTGGGTCGATGGAAGTTAATGGTGTTTTACCGAAAAATTCGCCCACTTGCTCACGCACAAATGGCACGCGAGTTGATCCGCCGACCATCACCACTTCTTTTATCTCTTGCGCAGAAATGTTAGCGTCTTTTAGCGCACGGCGACAAGCGAGTAATGAGCGTTTCACTAAGCTTGAAATCAGTTGGTTAAATTCTTCTCGCTGAAGTTCTATCGAAAAATCTGCATAATTTATGACCGCACTTTGCTGATCAGTCAGCGCAATTTTTGTTTGAGTTGCCAATTCAATCAGTTGGCGTTTTTGTTGTTCGTTTTGAGGTTGAATGCCTGATTTTTCAATAATCCAATCTGCGAGTAAATGGTCAAAGTCATCACCGCCTAACGCAGTGTCTCCGCCTGTCGCCAGCACTTCAAATACGCCTTTAGAAAGGCGAAGAATAGAAATATCAAAGGTGCCGCCACCTAAATCATAAACAGCAATGAGCCCTTCTTGCCCGCTATCTAAGCCATAGGCTATCGCGGCAGCGGTTGGTTCATTCAATAAGCGCAAAACATTCAAGCCAGCTAAGGTTGCTGCGTCTTTAGTGCTTTGGCGTTGCGCATCGTCAAAATAAGCCGGCACAGTAATCACCGCGCCTTGCAATTCACCGCCGAGTCGTTGCTCTGCAAGTGCGGTCAATTTTTTCAAAATTTCGCTTGATACTTCAACAGGGCTCACCAACCCTTTTCGGGTCTGAATTAAAGGTAATCCATTTTCTGAGGCTTCAAATTGATAGGGCAAATTAGGATAACGTGCTTGCACATCAGCAAGGCTGCGCCCAATTAAACGCTTTGCAGAAATAATGGTGTTTTGTGGATCTTGGCTGGCTAATGCGCTTGCTTCGTAGCCCACGATAATGTTGTTATTTTCACCAAAATGAACAATGGAAGGCACTAATGGACGGTCTTTTTCATCTAATAAAATATCTGCGTGAGCACTGCGTACAGCGGCAACAAGTGAGTTTGTTGTGCCTAAATCAATGCCCACCGCAAGTTTGTGTTGGTGAGGCGCAGCCATTAAGCCGGGTTCTGCAATTTGAAGTAATGCCATAAAATTATCTTATCTCTTAAAATTCTGAAATTTCATCTTCTACACGCTCAATTTCACTGTTGAGCTTTTTAATAAAGCGTAAACGATCATTAATTTGGCGAGTTTGTTCCCAATCTTGGGCAGAAAGTGCGGTGGAAATTTCAGTTAAATTTTGGCGTTCCGCCTGTTCTACTTCGCGGCTAAAATCCATTAATAAATCAAGATCTTGATTAGCTTCAATCTGTTCTAATTGTTCACGCCATTCCATTTGTTGCATTAGAAATGCCATATCTTGCGAACTTCGCTGCTCAACATCCTGCTCTTTGCCCGTGTGCAAGGCGATAATGCTATCAGCACGCGAAATCGGATCTTTAAGAATTTGTAATGCGTCATTCACTTCCGCTGATTTTTGCATGGCAAGCCGCTGTTCTTGTGCTGAACTATGGGCAAAATTATCGGGGTGCAAAGATTTTTGTAATGATAAATAACGACTTGAAAGCAAGTCGTTATTAAGATTGAAATCAATAGGCAGATCAAAAAGTGCAAATGGATTTTTCATAGTAGATTACACGCTAAAACTTTCACCACAGCCACATTGATCTTTCACATTTGGATTGGTGAATTTAAAACCTTCGTTTAAACCTTCTTTGACAAAATCAAGCTCGATACCGTTGAGATAAACGAGACTTTTTGTATCAACGATCACATTGACGCCATGCTGTTCAAACACGTGATCATCTTGATTAAGTTCATCCACAAATTCAAGTACATAAGCTAAACCCGAACAACCTGACGTTTTAATACCCAAACGCAAGCCAAGCCCTTTTCCACGGCTGTCTAAGCACTTTTTAACGTGCATTGCAGCACGTTCAGTGATGCTTATTGAGGCTTGCGCCGTATCAGTATTTTCTACATTAAATTGTTCAACAGTATTATCTGTCATCTTTCGCTCCTACTACACACCTTTAGCGCATAATTTCTGTCACACAAAAACTTGCGCTAAATTGACCGCACTTTTATTATTCGCCTTTTTTCGCTTTATAATCTGCAATTGCAGCTTTAATCGCGTCTTCGGCTAAAATAGAGCAATGCACTTTGACTGGAGGTAGCTCAAGTTCTTCAGCGATTTGGCTATTTTTAATACTACCCGCTTCATCTAAAGATTTACCTTTCACCCACTCAGTGATTAACGAACTTGATGCAATGGCAGAGCCACAGCCATAGGTTTTAAATTTTGCATCTTCAATAATGCCATTATCGCTTACTTTAATTTGTAGCTGCATAACATCACCACAAGCTGGTGCGCCGACCATACCTGTTCCTACATCTGAAGATTTTTTATCGAATGAACCCACGTTGCGCGGATTTTCATAATGATCGATGACTTTTTCACTATATGCCATTTTACTTTCCTTTAATAAATTTTATGCTACCGATTAATGCGCTGACCATTCAATTTTGCTCATATCAATTCCCTCTTTGAACATATCCCAAAGTGGTGATAAATCTCGCAATTTTTGCACCGCACTTTTGACTAAATCAATCGTGTAATCAATTTCTTCTTCTGTGGTGTAACGCCCTAAGGTGAAACGAATTGAACTGTGCGCTAATTCATCATTTAAGCCTAATGCACGCAAAACATAAGACGGTTCAAGGCTTGCCGATGTACAGGCTGAACCCGATGATACGGCAATATCACGCAATGCCATCATCAAACTTTCACCTTCTACATAGTTGAAACTCATATTTAGGTTGCTGTCTAAACGATGTTCCATTGAACCATTCACGTAAGTTTCTTCAATCGTTTTCAAGCCATTGTATAAGCGATCGCGCAATGCTTTTAAACGTGGCATTTCAGTCGCCATTTCTTCTTTACAAATGCGATAAGCCTCTCCCATGCCCACAATTTGGTGAACAGGCAAGGTGCCTGAACGCATGCCACGCTCATGACCGCCGCCGTGAATAATCGCTTCTAAACGAATACGCGGTTTGCGGCGCACATATAACGCACCAATACCTTTTGGCCCATAAAGTTTGTGGCTAGACATTGACAATAAATCCACTGGCAATTCTGCGAGATTAATCGCAACTTTGCCCACGCTTTGAGTCGCATCTGTGTGGAAAATCACTTTATTTGCACGGCAGATTTCACCAATGGCTTGAATATCTTGGATTACGCCAATTTCATTATTCGCATGCATAATCGACACTAAAATAGTATCAGGACGAATAGTTGCTTTTAATTCATCAAGGTCGATTAAACCATCAGCTTTTGGGGCAAGATAAGTCACTTCAAAGCCTTCACGTTCTAACTGACGGCAAGTATCAAGCACGGCTTTATGTTCAGTTTTACAGGTAATAATGTGCTTGCCTTTGGTTTGATAAAAATGCGCCGCACCTTTAATGGCTAAGTTATCCGCTTCTGTTGCGCCCGAAGTAAAAACAATCTCGCGGCTATCCGCGCCGATTAAATCTGCAATCTGATTGCGTGCAATATCTACGGCTTCTTCTGCTTGCCAGCCAAACTTATGTGAGCGTGATGCTGGGTTACCAAAAGTCCCATCGATGGTTAAATATTCCATCATTTTCTCTGCTACTCGTTTATCCACAGGGCAAGTCGCCGCATAATCTAAATAAATTGGTAATTTCATTTTTTTAACCGTTAATAACTAATAAATTTTCAAAATCTTTATGCACTTTTTGTGAGCCTTCTTGTTGTGAAGCTTCTTGTTGTGAAGCTTCTTGTCGTGAAGTTTCTTGGCGTGCATAATGTTTGCTGACGAGTTCAGCTAAGGTAATCGTATTCAAAAAACTTTCAATTCGATCACTCAATTCTTCCCATAAATGATGGGTTAAACATTCTTGACCACCTTGACAATTTCCCTGCCCAAGACATTTCGTTACCGCAATCTTCTCATTCACTGCAGCAATCACTATGCCAATAGAAATTTCGTTCGCGGGATGTCCTAAACGATAGCCGCCACCGGGGCCTCGTACACTTTTCACCAATCCGTGACGGCGTAGGCGCGCAAATAATTGTTCAAGATAGGATAAAGAAATGTTTTGACGCTCAGAAATATCTGATAATGTCACAGGACGATCGGTGCCGAATAACGCAATATCTAAAATTGCAGTTACTGCATAACGCCCCTTTGAAGTTAGCTTCATTGTACTTTCCTTTTAAAATTAATGTGGATAGTTTACATAACCTTGTAAATTAGTCAAATTAATTCCTGACTAATTTAATGCGTTTTTCAACGGTACTCAACATTCCACGTAAAATATTCAATTCATTTTTCTCTAACGCAGTGCGTTGATAAAGGCGTCTTAATTTTTGCATAACACCTTGATTTTGAATAAAACCTAGCTGTGTATAAACCTGTTCTGTATGTTGGTAGAAATATTCTAATTCTTGCGCGGTTGCCATTGAATTGGTTCTCGCATTGGAATTATCTATTGATGAAACAGGTAAATCTTGTTCTGCTAAATACGCCATACGCAGTTCATAACACACCAATTGCACTGCCATTGCCAAATTTAAAGAGGAATAATCAGGATTTGCGGGAATAGTTAAATGATAATGACATTTTAAAAGTTCATCATTGGTCAAACCAATACGCTCACGCCCAAAAACCAGCGCAATTTGACCGCACTTTGCGGCGTTAATGGCTTTCCCACCACATTCTCGCGGCTCAATTAACGAGTTTTGCAAATGGCGTAAACGCGCGCTGGTGCCTATTACAAGTGAACAATCTGCTACCGCATCATCAAAGTGCGGTACAATTTTCGCTTGTTTTATTACATCATCAGCCCCTGCGGCTAAGGCAATGGCTTGTTCATCAATACCCTGCTTAGGATTGACCAAATACAAGTTTGTCAGTCCCATTGTTTTCATAGCACGAGCAGTGGAGCCAATATTGCCTGAATGAGAAGTTTCAATCAGCACAATTCTTATATTATTTAACATTAATTTTACATTTAGAACGAATTTTGTGGGTATTTTATCACAATAACCTTGAAAGTTGGTCGGATTTTTCTCTTTTTTATAGTGGAAATTTGCATAAGAAATCACTATAATGCATCACAATTTATGCGTAGGCATCGCCTACATTGTTCTTTTCACAATCTATCTATGGAAATATTATGAACCCAATGCTAAATATCGCGATTCGCGCGGCACGAAAAGCGGGCAATGTTATTGCTAAAAGTTATGAACGCCGAGATGATCTTCAAACCGTTACAAAAGGTATTAACGATTTTGTGACAAATGTAGATAAAGCGGCTGAAGCTGCAATTATTGAAACGATTCGCGCTTCTTATCCAGACCATACCATCATCACCGAAGAAAGTGGTGCATTAGAAGGAAAAGATAAAGAGATTCAATGGGTTATCGATCCATTAGATGGTACCACAAACTTTATTAAAGGTTTCCCGCATTTCTCTGTCTCTATTGCTATTCGCGTTAAAGGTCGCACCGAAGTTGGTGTGGTTTACGATCCTATCAACAACGAATTATTTACTGGCGTGCGTGGCGAAGGGGCAAAATTAAATGATCTACGTTTGCGCGTAACCGAAAAGCGTGATTTACAAGGCACTATTCTCGCCACTGGTTTTCCATTTAAACAACCTAAATTAATGCCAGCCCAATTCGCTATGATGACATCACTAGCTGAATCTGCTGCAGACTTCCGCCGTACAGGATCTGCCGCGTTAGATTTGTGCTATGTCGCTGCTGGTCGTGTGGATGCTTATTTTGAAATGGGCGTGAAAGCTTGGGATATTGCGGCAGGCGAGCTTATCGCTCGTGAAGCAGGTGCATTAGTTTGTGACTTTGCTGGCGGCCACAACTATTTGAAAGAAGGGAACGTTGTTGTTTCATCCCCTCGTGTTGTAAAAGAAATACTAACCAAAATTCAACCGCACTTTAATCAAATTTAGTGTATAAAAGGGCGTTTTAATTAACGCCCTTTTGTTATTTTTGCGCCAGATAATCTCGAAATTGAATAAGCCAACTTTCCAACGTTTCACAGCTTTCTTGTTGATAATGAGAAAAATCTGCCCCCCATCTTTCTAGGTTAGAATACCAATCGGGCAAATCCCCTTGTTGCATCAAATTCGCCAATGTTTGTAATTTCACTAATCCCAAGCTACCTGCCGCACCTTTCACTTTGTGCGCCATTAAAGTGAATTCAGCTTTATGTTGCGGGTGTAATAAATAATGTGTGTAGGCTTGCTGTAAATTAAGATCATCAGTGGCTAATGCTGCACGAAATGTAGCAATATTTTCTAAATATGCATCTACACCAATTAAATTCACTAAATCCCGAACAAATTGATAGTCTATGAGATCTGCCGTTGATTTCTCAAAAACTGCGCTAAAATTGACCGCACTTTTATTCATTTTGGGAACTGAAAAATTAAATTCTTCAGAAAAATATTGCTGGAGACAGTGAGTGAGCTCTTTCACATCTAAAGGTTTGCGCAGAACGTCATCCATTCCTTGCGCTTCATACTCAGCTTTGCTTTGCATCACATTTGCCGTGAGCGCAACTAACGGCGGCAAGTAATCATAAATTCCATTTTCATAATTTTGACGAAAATATTGCGCAATGGCAAAGCCTGTCATATCTGGAAGTTGAATATCTAAAAGCACCAAGTCATAAAGATTTTTCTCAAAGAGTTCAATCGCCTGATGACCATTCATAGCCACATCAACTTGGCAGCCAAGCTTTTCTAACACCGCTCTAGCGACAACCACATTCAGCTCAATATCTTCAACCAGCAAAATCTTCACATTTGAAACCACGGGTTGCATTTGATCATTTGGTAATGGCTTCGCAATTTCATCAGCACGAATTGTTAAAACAAATGTCGCGCCTTGCCCTAATTGGCTAGAAACCGTCAAATCCCCTTGCATAAGTTTAGCGATCGTTTTAGAAATTGCTAAACCGATGCCACTTCCCGCGGCTTTGTGCTGATTTTTTTCCACTTGATAATACATCGTGAAAATATTTTCTATATCTTCAGCAGGAATGCCTGTTCCAGAATCAGTGACCGAAAATTGATATGTATTCTGTTCAAAGCGTTGAATATCGACTGTGATCTGTCCTTTATCAGTGAATTTAGTCGCGTTACTGAGTAAATTCCATAAAATTTGGCTAAGTCTTATGCCATCTAAAAGTAAAAAATGGGGCAAATTTTCACTGCACTTTAATACAAAATCAAGATTCTTCTGCTTAGCCATGAATTGCCCGATATTGGCAATGTCATTGATTAAATCATGGAAATTAATTTCTTGTCGGTAAAGTTCAATACGATTTGCATCGATTTTATCGAGATCAATAATGTCATTGAAAATATGCCCTAAGGAAACTGCGCTGAAACTAATAGTATTGAGATAATTGCGCTGTTCCGCGGTCAAATTAGTGTCTAGCAACATTCGGCTTAGCCCGACAATACCATTTAAAGGGGTTCGCAATTCATGGCTAATTGTCGCCATTAATTTCGTTTTATCCTGATTTGCTTGGGCCAATCGCTGTTCAGCCAAGATACGTTCTTGTATCTCTTGGCGCAGTTTAGTCACGGATTTGGAAAGGCTTAGGCGGGATAGCTCCAATTTCTCCACTAATAAAGTAAAGAAATAAATGACAAAAGGCGCAGAAAGAAGACCAAAAGTAATTGAATAAAGAATGACATCCCAATGGATTTCACCTAGTATCAAAAAGCTAAGAAAAATATGTGTACAAAGCGCAAGTGCTGCTAAAAAAATAAAGCCTAGCAATGAAAATTTTACGCGCCCTAGCTTAATAACCCAATCAATATATTTCTGTGCAAAATAGCGGATATTCTTCATTATATTTCCTTTAGGAATGATGGAGCTAGATTGTACCAAAATAACTCATTAGTTACATAAGCCAAAACAAGAACATCGCAGATGTTTCCAAATATGGATTTCATCTTTTCCTATTCTAAGTCATATAGATTTCATTTTATCCTAAAAAAGTGCGGTCATTTCCCCTAAAATTTCTATTATTTCTATTACTGGCATTGCTATTCCTGACTGAGTTTTGAAATAAATAAAAGAGATGAATACTAATTCTCTTTCATCATGCATTTCTCATCATTCATTTCTTATCATCTATTTTCATCAGTTTTTACGTTTTATAACAACAAAAAAGCCCCAGCATTTCTGCTAGGGCTTTCTGCCTCTCGGCTATAATATAATACCTGGCGGTGACCTACTCTCACATGGGGAATCCCCACACTACCATCGGCGTTACGGCGTTTCACTTCTGAGTTCGGCATGGGGTCAGGT
>NZ_QENU01000018.1 GCF_003096995.1 Alitibacter langaaensis DSM 22999
CCAAGTAAATCTGCAGCTGAGCGAGCCGTGACTTCTAGCACAAAAAATTCAAGTAATTTTCTCTGTATAGATTTCTTTAGTTTACAATGAGTTATATTCATTTTTGTAGATTAGCATAGTACCTAATCTACGTCAGCCCCAAAACTTTTATCGAAACTTTCTCGGATTGTTCTTCATCAACGACAAGGATATTTTCATCTCAGCTTTATGCTATCTCGCTTAATAAGCGCCCAATGCCACTCTGCCGTTTGATCGGATTGCGCACCGCTCGTTGCCAAATTTCACGACTGCTGAACACCATTAAATTAGGTTTAGCGCGTGTTACCGCGGTATAAAGCAATTCTTTAGTTAGAATGGGTGAATATTCTGGCGGCAAGACAACCACTGTTTGTGCAAACTCAGAACCTTGCGATTTATGAATGGTCATTGCAAAGGCTAATTCATGAGTAGGAACACGATTGATCGACACGCTTTTAAAGCCATTTTCCCGCTCAAAATACACTCGATTGCCAATATATAGCCCGATATCGCCATTATATAACCCCACATTCACATCATTTTGGGTAACCATAATCGGCTTGCCATTAAACCAATCTCGGCTATATTTGAACTGAACCCACCCTTTTTGACGCAATTTCTCAGCAATCTTTTCATTCAGGCTTTCTACGCCAAAATCGCCCGCTCGAAGTGCGGTCAAATAACGCACAGAATTAAAGGTTGCAAAAATTGTCTTTAATTCCGCGTCTGTTGGCGTCGCATTTGTTTGCGTGGTATCAGCCAATTTAGCCAAATAAATTGCGTAATTTTCCACCGCACTTTGCAACAAATGTTGAAGGTAACGTTGACGATATGCCTGTTCATCACTGCTGTCATCGCAATCATATTCCACCAATGGAATGGATTGCGCAAGTAAATTCCAGCTCTGTTCCGCTTGCATAGCATTAATCTCTTTGGCAACCTGCCCCACAGGTGAATTGGAATCAAAACGCGTACTTTTTGTTAATAACGCTAAATGTTGGCGAATAGGCGGTGAAAATTCAGAAATTGGCACCACTGCCCCAGTCATTTGCTGTAATTTTGTGGCAAATTCGGCAGAATATCCGCTCTGGAAAAAGGTGCCAAGCTCCGCCAAAATCGCCCCAGCCTCGACCGAAGCTAGCTGATCTTTATCCCCCAATAAAATTAACCGCGCTTGTTCGGGCAAGGCGCGCAATAATTTCGCCATCATTGCTAAATCGATCATTGAGGCTTCATCAACGATTAACAGATCTAAGGGCAATGGATTTTGTTCATGAAAACGCACCGCATCTTTAAATGGACGAACACCTAGCAAGCGGTGCAAGGTTTCGCTTTCAGTGATAATTTGCTTACGCACTTCTTCGGGCAATGGCATTTGCGCTAAGCTATTGTCAATACTCTCTTTTAAGCGAGCGGCGGCTTTGCCAGTTGGCGCAGCAAGGCGAATACGCAACGGCGGCAATTTTTGTTGAAGTTGCCATTGTTGAATCGCAGCCAGTAAGCGTGCAACGGTGTAGGTTTTGCCTGTTCCTGGCCCACCTGCAATTAAAGTGAAAGGTTGTATTAATGCCGTGGCGACAGCAATTTTCTGCCAATCAATGTTTTCACGCTCTGGAAAATACTGATCTAAGATCTGTTTTATCTCGGGGAAAGACACCGAAATTTGCGATTTTTTGACCGCACTTTTGAAATAATTAACGACCGTTTGTTCATCTTGCCAAGCGCGATACAAATAAACTGCATTACCCTGTAACACAAAGGGCGCGGCTTTTTGTAATGGCTGGGTGGTAAAAGCGAGATGATTTTCCACCGCACTTTGCCATTGTGCCACTGGCAAATCTGCAATATTTTGCTTAATCGTTGCGAGCAAATGCACTTCTTCCGCTTTATAACCTAAACCAAAGGGATGACGCGCCACATCATTATCCAAGTATAAACAGCTATTTCCTTGCAAATAACTTTGGTGACAAAGTGCGGCTAGCAAAATTACCAATTCCTGTTGAGTAGGATCTTGGCTCACGCCTTGTGTTTTATCTGCGATCAATTTAGCAAAATAATAATCCGCCGCGGTAATCATATTTAATTCACGCAATTGCGCCAAAACATTAAGCATAGAATAATTTCTCCAAGGCTTGAATCAAGGCATAGCAAGGTTTGTCCGCAAAAACGCCAGTTTTTCCCGAACCATTCATTCCCCGCAAATAGGCATAGCGTACGCCACCGAAATCCTTCTCGTAATCATAGTTTGGCAATTTTTGCTGCAAATAGCGATGTAACGCTATGCTATAAATTAAATATTGCAAATCATAATGATGTTGCTGTATATCGGCGGCAAGGGCTTCTGGGCGGTAATCTGCCAAGGCATTTGATTTATAGTCCAAAAGATAATATTGCCCGTGATGACGATAAACCAAGTCAATGGCACCACGTACCATACCTTGAATTTCATCAAATTGGTAAGGCTGCTGATATAACGGATGATGCTGTTCTAAGGCGGCATTAAAGGCTTTCACATCAAAAGTGCGGTCAATTTTTAGCATAAATTGCATTTCTTTCAGCACATCTTGCGCAGGAAGTTCTGCCAATGCCACGCCGTCAATCGGTGTATGCAAAACCTGTGTTATCCAACGCTGCAATGCTTCGTTCCATTCATCCTCAAGCTGCAATTTATGGCAGGTTTCCGCAATTATTTGCGGATCGATTGGCTGATCGAATTGTTGCTTTTCAAACAGGCGGTGCAATGCCGTCCCTTGCATTCGACCACGGGGAAAATCTAATGGCGACAAACCTTGGCTAAATTCCACCCACAAAGCTTGATTTTCAACCGTAGTTTCTATGATTGAACGCCCATCGTCATCATCATTTTTAGTCATTTCCAATAAGCCACCTTGTTCATTGAGCGAGCGATAACGGGCTAATTTATTGCTATGCATTCGTTCAAGTGCGGTAAAACTGGTGATTCCCCAATTTTGCTCAATGGATTGAGTAAATTCTGCCGCGGCTATATTTTGTGAGTCCACTTTCAAATCTAGCTGGCGCAAATCTGAGCTTGCAGAAAGCGCGGATATTTGGCAGCTATTTTCACCCAGTTTTTGGTTAAGTTGCTTTTGAATTTGGCTCGCAAGATCTGCGCCATTTCGTTTGCCATCTATTTTCTTTTTCATACCAATTTCGCCGCGCGTCAGCACATAAAGCCAGCCATTCCAATCGGTAAACATTTGCGGCACAACAATGGAAAGATGATATTTTGCACGGGTCAACGCCACATAAATTAAGCGCATTTCTTCAGCGAATTGCTCTTTTTCAGACTCTTCCTTATGCTGTTCTTCAATATCCCACAAGGTTTCATCTTGTTCATTATGATAAGTGCTGATCTCATTATTGCGTCGATTGTCCCCAATATTTTTATGCAAAAATGGCAGCCACACCAAGCCATATTCCAAACCTTTGGATTTATGAATGGTCACAATTTTCACTAATTTCTGTTCCGATTCTAACCGCACTTGGCTTTCTCCCTGTTGAGACTCATCTCCGCCTTGCACTTGGCGTTCAAACCAGCGTAGCAGTGCCGCCTCACTTTCATTTAACGGCGCGGCTTGTTGTAACAATTCGGCTAAATGCAAAAGATCGGTTAAACGGCGTTCGCCATTGGGCAACGCTAATATTTTTTCAGGAATGCTCAATTCGGCGCTTTGTTCGCCTTTATCCAACAACAGTTGATATAACATCGGCAAAACACCTTGAAATTTCCACGTTCTGAAATAGCTTTCAAAACGCTCTGCCCAACGTTCAAGCAACGCTTCCGATTGTTTAATCTTCTGAATCTCTGCCGCACTCAAGGCATAAATACTGGTGGAAACCGCATTCAAAATGGCGTGTTCATTGGTGGCATTCAGGCAAGCGGACAAAATATGCACTAATTCTCGGGCGATTTCTGTGCAGAACACATCACTACGATCAGACAAATACACCGAAGCAATACCGCGCTTGCGTAACGCTTGCTGAATTTTCTCCGCCTGCGTGCCTGTGCGAACGAGCACCGCAATATCATCACTTTGTAGCGGCTTTTGTTTTCCGTCATCATCAAAAACTGCTAGATTTTTGTCCGCACTTTCAAGCCAATGCAAAATATTTTCTGCGCAACATTCTGCAATGTCGTCATCGCTGCTCCGCTCTTGCTCCACATAAAAATGCAAGGGCGCTTGCTTTTCGCCGTTTAAGACAAAGTGCGGTTGATTTTTGCCAGCTTTTACCGCATCAAATTGGATTTTGTCATAGAGAAAAGCCGTATCAAAATCGAGCAATTCATTGACGGCATGAATCAATTCTGGGGTGGAACGATAATTCTTATTTAAGGTAAAACGCTGTTCGCCCGCCATTTCTGCGGCTTTAAGATAAGTGAAAATATCCGCGCCGCGAAATTTATAAATCGCCTGCTTGGGATCGCCAATCATCATAAAACCACAATCGGGCTTGTTTACATAAATGTGGGAAAAAATCGCGTATTGTTGTTCATCGGTGTCTTGAAATTCATCAATCATCGCAAAAGGATATTGATGACGAATAAGATCGGCTAATTGTTCGCCGCTCTCCGAAGTTAATGCTTGTTTCAGCAAGCGCAGCAAATCGTTAAAGCCTTTTTGTATATGGCTTTCTTTGTGCGCATTTAAACGTTCATTTAAGACTTTGGCACAATGAAATAACAGCCACATTTTATCTTGCTGGATACTTTCGCTCGCGGTCTTAAAATATTCTTCCTGCTCTTCTAACCAGTCAAACAAATCGTGCTGAAACGCCTCAAATCCTTTTTTAAACGCACCGTCAATATAGCTTTTTGTGAAACACCAAAGTTCATTCGGCGGTATAAAATCGGTGCCAAAAGTGCACCAATGCTCAATTGCTGCCACTCGATTATCAAAATAAGGTCTTTTAAATTTATTTGCGTTAAGCCCTACGGATTCTTTTTCAAATTCATTTAAAAAAAGAGCCTTAATCTGAGCAAAATGCTGCTGCCACTGCGCTTTTACCTTATCACTCACTTCTCGCAATTCTCGTTGTTTTGCGCCAATTTCATTTTGTAAAAATTCTTGCAACGACATGGTTAATAAGTGCGGTCGATTTGACGCAAGTTTTGGTGTTTCCCCTGTTAAATAAGGTCTGAGCGTGTTTAATAAAACTGCGGGGGATTGCAAATGCTGAGCAATAAATTGCGCCACTTCTATGGGCTGCGGATAAAAATATTCACGCCAAAACGCATTGGTTAGCTGGGTCAAAAGCGTTGTTTCATTGGTCACTAACTCAAGATTAAAATGAATCCCCGAATTAACGGCGTATTGTTTTAAGGTGCGATGACAAAAACTATGAATGGTATAAATCGCTGCCAAATCCATATTTTGTTCCGCAAATTTAAGCTGCTGAATGGCGATATCCAGATCTAATTGCTCAAGATAACGTGCGGTTAGCGTTTCGGTTTCTGGATCTTGCACTAAAAAACGATTATCGCTGTCGGCAAAAATCGCCAGTTCTTTCGTTTTTTGATAGTCAATAAATTGATTTTTCGCCTGCTGAATCCGTTGGCGAATACGCGCTTTAAGTTCTTGGGTGGCGGCTTCCGTAAAGGTTACCACCAGAATTTCATTCACATTTAAAGGGCGTCCAAATTCATTTTCGCCAATGTTTAATAATAAGCGCAAATACAAAGACGCCATGGTGAACGTTTTGCCCGTTCCTGCTGAGGCTTCAATGAGAGTAACGGAAGTCAAGGGGGTTGAAATGGCTTGAAGTGCGGTCGTTTTTGACATAATTTTTAACAACAAAAAAGCTAGCGATAATGTCGCTAGCCTAGCATAAATAACGCTAAAATTTAATTAGAAATTGATGACTTTATCCGCCCATAATGTCCAAGCGGAGACATCATCTAAAGTCCCCACTGTCACACCGTCCACTAAGGGTAAATTTGTAATGCCGCGGGCTTTGGTGCAGCTTGTGCATAGTTTAGCTTCCGCGCCCAATCCCGTTAGCACTTCTAACGTCTGCTGCACGTTGTATCCGTCATTCGGATGCTGCCCCGCCAAACCAGCAAGAACAGAGTCGGAAAAGAAGAACGCTTTCACTTCCACTTCTTTGCCATATTCTTCCAAAAGATTCACGGCATAACGTAAACCATTAAATGTTTTTTCTGTGCCGTATGGTGATTCGTTGAAGATAAAAAGTAACTTTTGCATATATTTTCCTTTGATTTGACTGAGTGAGATGATTGAGTCAAGTGAACAAGTAAATTTTAATTGAAGGGCTTGCCAAAAGCTAAGCCCTTCTTTTATCAAGCTAAAAGTGCGGTCAAAATTTTCACTATTTTTTGAGTGAAATCTTATCCCACCCAAATAAATTTGATTAAGAATAAAATAGATACCACCCACACTGGCGCATTGATTTCACGGATTTTGCCTGTGCATGTTTTCATCACACAATAGCTGATGAAACCAAATGCGATGCCCTCGGTGATTGAATAAGTAAAAGGCATCATTGACGCGGTGATAAAGGCTGGCGTTGCTTCGGTTAAATCATCCCATTCCACTTTGATTAGGCTTGATGCCATTAAGATCCCCACATACACCAACGCCCCTGCAGTCGCATAAGCAGGCACTAAACCCGCCAATGGCGAAAGGAAAATGGTGAGTAAAAATAATAAACCGACAACCACGGCGACTAAACCAGTGCGACCGCCCACGGATACGCCTGCGCCACTTTCCACATAGGTAGAAATCGCTGATGTACCAATATATGAACCCGTTACTGCGCTGACACTATCAACAAACAACGCTTGACGCATTTTAGGGAAACGCCCCCGTTTATCGGTGAGTCCTGCTTTTTCAGTAACGCCGAGCAATGTGCCTGATGAGTCAAATAAATTCACGAGCAAGAAAGAGAAAATAATACCGAGTAATGCGGTATCTAATGCGCCCATAATATCCACTTTGCCCACAACGGCATCAAGGCTTGGTGGCATAGAAACCATGCCGTGGAATTGCACATTTGGATCAAAATTTAAGGCTAATACAGTGACGACCACAATCGACACTAATACGCCTGAATAGATATTGCGCGCAGCCAACACGGTAATAATAAAGAAACCTAGAATTCCCATTAGCACTTTCGGATCGTGCAATTCGCCAAGGGCAACTAAAGTCGCAGGATTTGCCACAACAACGCCCATATTTTTGAAACCAATTAAGGCGATAAACAAGCCAATCCCCGCGCCAATACCCACACGCAAGCCAAGCGGAATAGATGCCATCAGCCAGTAGCGAATTTGGAATAAGGTTAATAGGAATAAACCGATTGAACCCCAGAAAATAGCGCCCATGCCGATTTCCCACGAATAACCCAATTTTGCCACAACCACATAGGCAAAAAACGCATTCAAGCCCATGGCGGGCGCTAAGGCGATAGGTAAATTACTGAATATCCCCATTGCCATGGTGCCAAAGCCAGCAATCAGGCAGGTGGTCACAAACACCACTTGTTTATCCATACCTGCATCGCCCAAAATAGACGGGTTCACAAATACGATATACACCATGGTGAAAAAGGTGGTAATCCCCGCCACGATTTCGGTTTTCGTGGTGGTTTGTTTCTCATCGAACTTAAAAAAACGAGATAAAAAAGATTGTGATGACATTATTGGTTCCTTGCATCGAGTTAATTGCGAAAAAATTCTATCAAATTTAACAAAAACCCGCGACTGCTTTTTATCACTAAAGTGCGGTCAAAATTTTAATAATTTTTCTGAAAAACGTGGGGAATTTCTGCATAATTTTCTAGTCTAACCCCGCGTGCAAAATACGTTATCTTTGCACTAAAAATTTATTCTTTACGATAATTTACTGTCTATCAATTTAGATAACATTAACGAGAACATTGATATGAAAAAATGGATTTCTTTGACCGCACTTTTCATGACTGCAACTAGTTTAATCGCTTGTGTCCCTTTGGATGATGGATACTATCACTCTCATCATGATTATGATCGTGGTTTTAATCATCGAACAATGCACCATGAACAACATTCAGCTTGGGGGCATCATAAAATGAAACATGAAGAACGCAGCCATCATCGCTCAATACATCAGCAACAAATACAACAAAGAATGGAACACCAACAACATCAGGAACAGATAGAGCATCATCCCAATATGCAATCCCATAGAATAAATAGCTCAAGATTACAACACACGGAAATAAAACATCGTACACAAAGCGAAATCGACCAACGTGGACATTCGCGTTCAATTTTCTATCGCCATTAATTGAATAAAAAAGTTGACAGCATAGCGGGTAAACCGCAAACTATGTGATAGTTTTTAAGGAGATGTTTATGGCTATTAAAAATGTAAAAAAATTCGCATTCATTTTAGGTTCAGCATTATTATTGCAAGGTTGTGCTGCCGCATTATTAGGCGGCGCAGCGGTAGGTGGCAAAGTTGCCACAGACCCTCGTACTGCAGGCACACAAATTGATGATGAAACCTTAGAACTCAAAGTCTATGATGCGATCACCAAAGACGAACAAATTAAAGAAGAAGGACGCGTTGTTACAGTGGCTTATAGTGGACGTGTCTTATTAATCGGGCAAGTGCCAAACGACGTGGCAAAAGAAACAGCCACCAATCTTGCCAAAGGTGTAGATGGCGTCAGCGCTGATAACATTTATAATGAAATGAGCATTGGTTCGCCAATTAGCTTAACACAGCGTTCGCAAGACAGCTGGATCACCACCAAAGTGAAATCGAATATGTTGATAGATTCAGCAGTAAAAACCACTGATATCAAAGCCATTACAGAAGACGGCACCGTTTATTTAATGGGTAATGTTACCCAAGATCAAGCAGCGGCTGCAGCAAAAGTGGCAAGCGAAGTCTCTGGCGTTAAACGTGTGATGAAAGTATTTAAATACTTGAACTAATCTCAATCTAAGTGCGGTTAAAAAATTAAGAATTTTTGACCGCACTTTTTTGCTACGTTAAATCATCAAAATAGATAATCGATTCTCAGTTATTATAACAATTGTTGATTTTTTCAACTTTCTTGATAAAAATCATATTTTTTCTGCGTTATTGAATTTATTTTATCTCACAAAACGTGTATTCTATGGCGCGTTATGACTTTAATCGTTCATCGATGATGAACCCTTTCCACCCAACCCAAAGATAGGTTAATTTATGTCAAAATTAGTTCTCATCCTTAACTGCGGTAGCTCATCATTAAAATTTGCTATCTTAGATCCTGTATCTGGTGATGAAAAATTATCAGGTTTAGCAGAAGCATTTTATCTTCCTGAAGCACGTATTAAATGGAAATTACAAGGCGAAAAAGGTAATGCAGATCTAGGCGCAGGTGCAGCTCACAGTGAAGCATTAGACTTTATCGTAAATAAAATCTTCCCATTAGCACCGGAATTAAAAGAAGGTATTATGGCTATCGGTCACCGTATCGTTCACGGTGGCGAGAAATTCACATCTTCTGTGTTAATCAATGATGATGTTGTGAAAGGTATTGAAGAAGCGATCCAATTTGCGCCACTTCACAACCCTGCTCACTTAATCGGTATTAAAGAAGCATTCAAAATGTTCCCACATTTGAAAGATAAAAATGTGGCTGTTTTTGATACTGCATTCCACACCACAATGCCAGAAGAAGCTTATCTTTACGCACTTCCATATTCACTTTATAAAGAACATAGTGTTCGCCGTTATGGTGCGCATGGTACAAGCCACTACTTTGTTAGCCGCGAAGCTGCAAAACGTTTAGGCGTTGCGGAAGACAAAATCAACGTCATCACTTGCCACTTAGGTAATGGTGGTTCAGTTTCTGCAGTTCGTCACGGTGAATGTATTGATACGTCAATGGGATTAACGCCATTAGAAGGTTTAGTCATGGGGACTCGCTCAGGCGATATCGACCCGGCGATCGTGTTCTATATGCACGATACATTAGGTATGTCTGTGGATGAAATCAACACCACCTTAACCAAAAAATCAGGTCTTTTAGGCTTAACAGAAGTGACTAGCGACTGCCGTTTTGCAGAAGATAACTACGATAGTGAAGATGAATCATTACGCGTACCTGCTCGCCGAGCAATGGATGTTTACTGCTACCGTTTAGCAAAATACATCGGTTCATACATGGCGGTTATCGGTGAACGTTTAGACGCTATCGTCTTCACTGGTGGTATCGGCGAAAACTCTGCACATGTTCGTGAAATCACATTAAATCACTTAAAATTATTCGGTTACCAAATCGACAACGAGAAAAACTTAGCTGCTCGTTTCGGTAACGAAGGGGTGATTACCGCAGACAACACACCAGTTGCAATGGTAATCCCAACCAATGAAGAATTAGTGATTGCACAAGACACAGCGCGTCTTTGCATCTAATTAACTCAACGCTGCCGAATTTTTCGGCAGTTTTTATTTATGAAGAACTCAAAAGTGCGGTCAAAATTTTGCTATTTTTAACCGCACTTTGTAAGTTAGGTTAACTTGGTAAGCTGGGCTGATTTGCTCAACGACTTTATCCATTTTAATCGTTTGGTGAAAAAATAAATTCACCTACAAACATAGGAAAAAATATGGCTCATACAATTATTCTTACCCCAGTGAGTGCGGGTGTGGGTTTAACCAGCGTTAGTCTTGGTTTAATCCGTGCGCTTGAACAAAAAGGCGCTAAAATCGGTTTTATGAAACCCATTTCACAACCTGTTTCAGGCGAAGACAAAATTGACCGTACCACCTCAATCGTGCGTACATCTACTTCATTGGAAGCCGCTACTCCAGTTATGCTGAGCGAAGCGGAAACCTTAATTGGTAACAAACAAACAGACGTATTACTTGAAAAAATCGTCGCTAATTATCAAGAATTAGCCAAAAATAACGATATCATCGTTGTTGAAGGCTTAATTCCTACCCAAAAACACAGCTACGCAAACCGTGTAAACTTTGAAATTGCACAAGCACTTGATGCAGAAATCGTGTTAGTGGCAGCACCTGCAACTGAAACACCAGCTGAATTAAAAGAACGCGTAGAAGCGGCGGCATCATCATTTGGTGGAAAAGATAATCCAAATTTATTAGGTGTAGTGATCAATAAATTTAATGCACCAGTGGATGATTCTGGTCGTACTCGCCCTGATTTAACTGAGATTTTTGATTCATTCCAACACAGCCATAATAACCCAAGTGATGTTTATCGCTTATTCAAAAATAGCCCGATTAAAGTATTGGCTTGCATTCCTTGGTCGCAAGATTTAATCGCTACGCGTGCGATTGACTTAGTAAATCACTTAGGCGCAAGCATTATCAATGAAGGTGATGTGAAAACTCGCCGTATTCGCGGTATTACTTTCTGCGCACGTTCATTGCATCATATGGTTGAACATTTCCATACAGGTGATTTATTAGTTACTTCGGCAGATCGTCCTGATGTATTAGCGGCAGCTGCTTTGGTTTCTGATAACGGTATTGAGTTAGGCGGTGTATTGCTCACTGGTGGCTACAAAATTGACAGCGCATTCAGCAAATTATGCCAACGTTCATTTGAAAAAACTGGTCTTCCCGTTTTCCGTATTGAAGGCAACACATGGCAAACAGCATTAAGCTTACAAAGCTTTAATCTTGAAGTGCCAGTGGATGATAAAGAACGTATCGAAAGCATCAAACAATATACTAGCGAACAATTCGATCCAGAATTTATCCATCAATTAGTTGGCGGTTCAACACGAGTTCGCCGCTTATCTCCACCTGCATTCCGTTATCAATTAACCGAACTTGCGCGTGCAGCGAAAAAACGTATTGTACTTCCAGAAGGTGATGAACCGCGTACAATCAAAGCTGCTGCACTTTGTGCAGAACGCGGTATTGCAGAATGTGTATTATTGGCAAAACCTGAAGATGTTCAACGTGTTGCTAAAGCACAAGGTGTGACTTTAGGCAACGGTGTATCGATCATCGATCCAGAATCTGTTCGTGAAAACTATGTGGCTCGCCTTGTTGAATTGCGTAAAGCAAAAGGTATGACCGAAGCGGCGGCTCGTGAGCAATTAGAAGACACCGTTGTATTAGGTACAATGATGTTAGAAGCCAACGAGGTTGACGGTTTAGTTTCAGGTGCCGTTCACACCACTGCAAACACCATTCGCCCACCAATGCAAATTATCAAAACAGCACCAGGTAGCTCGATTGTTTCTTCAATCTTCTTTATGCTATTACCAGACCAAGTGCTTGTTTATGGTGACTGTGCGGTAAACCCAGATCCGACAGCAGAACAATTAGCGGAAATTGCGATTCAATCCGCAGATTCTGCCAAAGCATTCGGCGTAGATCCAAAAGTGGCGATGATTTCTTACTCTACTGGAACCTCTGGTGCAGGTGCTGATGTTGAGAAAGTGAAAGAAGCAACTCGCATTGCCAAAGAAAAACGCCCTGATTTACTCATAGATGGTCCGTTACAATATGACGCAGCGGTGATGGCAGATGTGGCAAAATCTAAAGCACCAAATTCACCAGTGGCTGGTAAAGCAACCGTGTTTGTCTTCCCAGATTTAAATACAGGTAATACAACCTATAAAGCGGTGCAACGCTCTGCTGATTTAGTGTCAATCGGCCCGATGCTGCAAGGTATGCGCAAACCAGTGAATGACTTATCACGCGGTGCATTAGTGGACGATATCGTTTACACTATCGCCTTAACTGCAATTCAAGCTACTCAAGCTTAATTGTAAAATTAATTGAATTTTAACCGCACTTTGAGCAAATCAAGTGCGGTTATTTTTTATCTTTTTTAGTGACAATAAAAAAGCCTTGAACTCTTATAATTCAAGGCTTTCTTTGTATCTATAAAATCTTATAGGTTTTCAATTTGGTGGAGCTGGCGGGAGTTGAACCCGCGTCCGAAATTACTCCATCTTCAGCACTACACGTTTAGTCTAGTCTTTAATTTCGCTTACCCCCAGCGGACAGACACGCAAGAAATAAACTAGCTTGATTCAATTTAGTGTTTCGATCTCCAAGCCGAAGCGTCCACACGATCTCGTTTGGGTTTGACTCCGCTTGATCCCCGTCTTACGAGCGGAAGCTAGGGAGCGAAGGCTATGAGCAGGTTATTAAGCTGCTAAAGCGTATTGTTCGTCGTTTGCGACTATTTTTTTGCGGTTTATTTACGAGGCCTACCGCACCTCGACGTGCACCTTGGACTTCGCTAATCCCGTCGAATCCAGAATCAGCCCCAAAAGTGCGGTCAGTTTAGCAAAAATTTATTCGAACACCAAGAACTTTGCTCTAAATCCACGACTAAACCCCACTTAATGCTTAACTATTAAGCAAAAATAATTTCCTTCTCGCCCGCTATTAAAGCGGAATTGATGAGAAAAACACTAATAAAATAGGTGGTGCAATATTCGTTACAAAGCCAAAACTAATGGCAAGTGGCACCACTTCCATACCGCCAGAACGCTGAATGATCGGCAATGTGCAATCCAGCGCTGTTGCGCCAGCAATGCCCACTGCAGTGGAACGATAACGAAACATAAAAAATGGAATGATAAATAAACTTAAAATTTCACGCACTAAATCGTTAAAAAACGCAATACTTCCAAAAACAGGCCCCCATGCATCATTGATCACCACACTCGAAAGCGAATACCAGCCTAACCCTGAAGAAATCGCCAAGCCTTGACTAATCGGCAAACTCAATGTGAGCGCAGAGAATATGCCGCCAATCAAGGAAGTTATAATCATAATGATCCCCGTATAAATCCCGCGTTTATTAAACAAAACTTCACGCAAGGAAATGCCATTATTGCGCAGCTGAATGCCCACAAAGAAAATTAAAACCACTAAAACATAGGTGCTCGCATTAGAGGGCAGCACAAACAGCCCTTGGCTAAAAAAGCCCACCATAAAGCCCAACAGCACCATTGAGCAGAGTTTTAGGCTATCAAATAATAATCGCAACCGTGGAGGCATATCTGAGCCTAATTGCTTTAATGGCGCGGGGTTTAGTTTGTCGTAAATCAATAACCCAAACAGATTACAAGCGATGATTAACACCGCAAATGTCAAGGCAGAAAAACCGATATTAGGCAATTTCGCTAAGACATCATCCAGTTGCCCCAAAGAGATTCCCATCACAAATAAAATCACATAAAGCAAGATCATCACAATGCGATTTACCGCACTCAGCAAGGCGCTTTGTCGGGTTTTAATCAAATATCCCAACACCATTGGCACAAGCACAATTAATAATCCTTCAAACATAACGCTCTCATTTCAAATAAAAGTGTGGTATTTTAGCTAAAAAATAATGGAACGACCAAATGTATTTACGCCAACTTGAAATTATGGGTTTTCGCGGCATCAAGCGTTTATCCATTCACTTACGCCCAAATATGCTATTAATCGGGGAAAATGCATGGGGGAAATCGAGCCTACTCGCCGCCCTTAGCCTTATTCTAAATGGCAAAAACAGCCTTTATCAATTCACTGCTGAAGACTTTCACCAATCTGATGAACAGCAGGATATCACGCTTCTTTTCACCTTTTCCGCGCGCGACAACAAAGAAGATAACGCAAAGCATAATCAAGATTTGCAATCGGTATTAGTGCCGAATGAAGATGGTTTAGAGCGAATTTATTTGCGCGTTTCTGGCGAAAAACAAAATGACAAAATCATCACCCACTACTCTTTCTTAAATGAACAAGGCGAGCAGATCGAGGAAAAAAGTGCGGTCAAAATTGCCAAAATTTTAATTAATCGTTATCCCATTTATCGTTTTCGTGATGCCTATCTTAATAAACAAAAACTTCATTCCACCACTACGCCACATCCAATTACTGACGGCGAATATAGTCGTGAATTTAATGCGATTATTACCCTGTTACAGCATTATTTTATGCAGACACCGTTGGAAGATCCCGTGTTTGATGCAACGATCTTATGGGACGATTTAAAACAACTTTGCGCAAAATTAAAACAAGATGAAAGTCGCCAGTTACAGCGACAATTTTTAGCATTATGGACTTCGCTCATCACTGCAGAGAATCATACAGAAAACCATACGGAAAACCACGCAGAAGCGTCCCATCTTGTTCACCCTATTTTGATTTTTGAAACGCCAGAAAGCCGTTTACACCCACGAATGGTGGCTATTTTGTGGGAACTCACCCAATATCTGCCTATTCAGCGTATTACCACCACCAATTCGGTGGAGCTCATTTCACAAGCCGCCTTGCGCGACATTTGCCGCCTTGTGCGTTATACGGATCGCACCCGCGCTTATCAATTAGCGCGTAACGATTTAGGCAAAGAAGATTTGCGCCGCCTCACCTTTCATGTTCACCATAATCGTAGCCTTGCACTTTTTGCGCGCACATGGATTCTCGTTGAAGGCGAAACCGAAGTTTGGATACTCAATGAATTAGCCGAATTATTAGGGGTTAATCTTGATACAGAAGGCGTTCGAATTGTAGAATTTGCCCAATCGGGTTTGCGCCCGCTGATTAAATATGCACAGGCAATGGGCATAGAGTGGTATGTTTTAACAGACGGCGATGAAGCGGGCAGAAAATATGCGGAAACAGTAAAAAGTTTGTTAGACACGCCAGAGAATTACAGTCAGCACATTACGCAATTGCCACGCTCGGATATTGAACACTTTTTCTACACCGAAGGATTTGAAGATCTTTTTATCCGACTTTCTCGTTGGGAGCCTCGAAATGGGCATTATCCAATGAATAAAATTATTCAACGCGCCATTCAACGTACATCAAAACCGGATTTAGCCATTGCCCTTTCCAATGAAATGAAAAATCGTGGCACACAATCCATTCCCCTATTGTTCAAAAAATTATTTTCAAAGGTGCTCACTTTAACTCGCACACAATAAACTATTTATTTATACAGTTAAATATGCTAAAGTGCGGTCAAAATTTTTTGACTTTTTGACCGCACTTTTATGGCTTCTCAATCTCTTCGCAAAATTATTCATATTGATATGGATTGTTTTTATGCCGCCGTTGAAATGCGCGAAAATCCATCACTCATTGGCAAACCCATTGCAGTGGGGGGGCGCGCAAACCAACGGGGCGTGTTGACAACCTGCAATTACGAAGCGCGAAAATTTGGCTGCCGCAGCGCAATGCCCACAGCGCAGGCATTAAAACTTTGCCCTAATTTAATTTTATTGCCTGTGCGTATGGAACTGTACAAATCGGTTTCTCAGCAAATTCATGCAATTTTTCGCCGTTACACCGAGATTATCGAACCGCTCTCCCTAGATGAAGCCTATTTAGACGTGACAGATTGCCAGCAATGTTCTGGATCTGCCACTTGGATCGCCCAAGAAATCCGCCAAGCGATTTTCAATGAGCTTCATCTCACAGCGTCTGCGGGCATTGCGCCGTTAAAATTTTTAGCCAAAATCGCCTCGGATCAAAATAAACCGAACGGGCAATTTGTGATCAGCCCTGATGAAGTGAAGGAATTTGTTCGCACCTTGCCTTTGCATAAAATCCCTGGCGTGGGCAAAGTTACCAATCAACATTTGCTGAAAATGGGGCTACAAACCTGTGCTGATGTACAAAAATTGAGCTTGCCGATTTTGTTAAATCAATTTGGTAAATTTGGCAAACGTATTTGGGATTTTAGCCATGGCATAGACGAACGCCCTGTTCAGGCGCACCGTGAGCGCAAATCTATCGGCGTTGAGCGAACTTTGCATTACAATATCACCACACTAGAGCAAGCAAAGGAAATCTTGCCTGTGCTCTATCAAGAACTGGAACGCCGCACATTACGCAACAAACCCGATATCCCATTAAACCAATACCAAAAAATGGGCGTGAAACTTAAATTTGATAACTTCCAAGTTACCACCTTAGAGAAAAGTGCGGTCAAATTTCAGTATGAAACCTTTGTCTCGCTATTAGAACAAATATGGCAACGTTGCCAAGATCGTTCAATACGTTTACTTGGCGTGCAAGTGAATATTCCAGAGCAAATAGCAAAACAAAGGGAATTGTGGTAATAAAAAACGCATTTATAAAAATGCGTTTTTTCTTTATGATTGTTTCGTTATTTTTGTGCGTTATTTTTTGACTTTGTCATTGCGCTGGTTGGCAATGTTGTCCAAGTAGTCAAGACTAATATCGCCTGTGACATATTGCCCTGTAAATACTGATGTATCAAACTCGCGAATATGCGGGTTTTCTTGTTGGATTGAAATTTCAAGCGAGGCAAGATCTTGGAAAATCAATTTATCTACGCCAATTAATTGAGCAATTTCATCTACTTCACGACCATAAGCGATCAATTCGTGTTTTGTTGGCATATCTATGCCATACACATTGGGATAACGAATTTCTGGCGCAGCAGAAGCAAAGTAAATTTTATTTGCCCCTGCTGTGCGTGCCATATCAACAATTTGTTCAGACGTGGTGCCGCGCACGATAGAATCATCCACGAGCAATACATTTTTACCTTTAAATTCAGAAGAAATGGTATTTAATTTGCGGCGTACAGCGCTCACACGTTGAGTTTGACCTGGCATAATGAAAGTGCGGCCAACATAACGATTTTTTACGAAACCTTGGCGATACGGCACACCTAATACGGTGGCAATGCGCAATGCAATATCATTTGAGGTTTCTGGAACAGGGATAACCACATCAATATCCAAATCTTTCCATTCTCGCGCAATTTTCTGCCCTAAGCGTTCGCCCATATGCACACGTGCGGCATAAACAGACACACCGTCAATCGTTGAGTCTGGACGAGAAAAATACACATATTCAAAAATACAAGGCGTTAATTTAGGGTTATCCGCACAAATTTCTGAATAAAGTTCACCGTCAAAGGTCACATAAATTGCTTCGCCAGGTTGAACATCTCGCACAAACTCGAAACCTGCAGTATCGAGAGCCACCGTTTCAGAGGCAAACATATATTCCGTTTTCCCCTGCTCTTCACGTTTTCCAAATACTAATGGGCGAATGCCGTTAGGATCACGAAATGCCACCAAACCGTGATCAATAATCATCGCGACACAAGCATAGGCACCGCGAATATCTTTATTGGTTGCACGAATGGCGGCGAAAATATCTTCAGGCGTTAATGCGTGTTTATGGATTTGATCAATATGATATGCAAGGATGTTGAGTAGAGCTTCGGAATCGGATTTAGTATTAATATGGCGGCGGGCAACATTGAACAGTTTTTCTTTTAGTTCTTCGGAGTTTGTTAAATTGCCATTGTGAACCAAAGTAATGCCATAGGGCGAATTAACATAAAAGGGCTGAGCTTCAAATTCACTGGAACTGCCAGCCGTTGGATAACGCACATGCCCTAAACCCGCATTACCACGCAACCGTTCCATATGCACTTGCTGGAACACATCTGTCACTAAACCGTTCGCTTTACGCAGATGAAAGCAATGCTTTTCATCGACAGTCACAATCCCTGCAGCATCTTGCCCACGATGTTGCAACACCATTAACGCATCATAAATCGATTGATTTACAGGAGATTGACTCACAATTCCAACAATACCACACATTTGGCAATCCTCTTATTTAGTCGTAGGTAAACTTAAAAAACTTGAATTCGCTTGCATTTGCTCAAAGAACCATTGCTCAATAAAGGCAAAATGCGGAATTAATTTAGATGTTTTCCACATTTCATTTTGATTGAAATTGGTGAAGGTATCCACAAAGAACAAAATGGCAGCCACAATTAACACACCACGCAAGAAACCAAAACAAGTGCCTAACACACGATCTGTGCCAGAAAGTCCTGTTTTATCAACAAGTTGACCAATCACATAATTAACCACAGCCCCCACGATCAAGGTGAGAATAAACAAGATCCCTATTGCAGCACCGTTACGAATATATTCAGATTCAATTTGAGTCAATAAATTGGCGAGATAAGGATAGAATTGGCTGGCGACAATAAATGCCACAACCCAACTTGCTAGAGACATCACTTCACGCACGAAACCGCGTAGTAAACTCACGACAATAGAAAAAATAATAATGGCGATGATAATATAATCAATCATGCAAAAATTCCGAAGTAACAAAAAAGAATTGCCCTATTCTACAAAAAAAGTAACCGTTTGCGTAGGGGTAAAATAAAATAATCGCGCGAAAATAAACTTCGCTTAAAGTTCATCCCAAAATTCGCGCCCTAAATGCTGATCCGCTTTTTGCAATAATTCCGCCAGATCTTGATAGGTTGGCTTTTCTATTGGGGGCAATGCCACTTGCTTTTGTGCTAATTGTTGAGAAATTTGGGCAAATTTGACCGCACTTTGCGCTGGCAAGGGCGTTTGCGCCCGTTTGCCTAGCCAATACAAACCTTGAAACGGAATACAAAGTGCAAAAAGTGCGGTCAAAATCGCTAAAGAAAAAGCCACATCATTATGCTTTGCACAAATTTGTTGCCATACAATAGAAAATACCGCAATAAACGGCATCAATTTTTGAGAAAATTTTGTCGCTTTAATCACGCGACTTTCAGGAAAAATCGCCGCAAGCTTGGGGTGAGATAACCAACTGTCCGCGTATTTTTGCCCTTTTTTTAACAGAGAAAAGAAACCCATATTATCCTTAAAACAAAACTCGCCATTAAGGCGAGCCGAATACTAAAGTTTGTCTAACATACCCAATACCATCTGCGATGACATTTTTGCCGCCAAAGGTAAAAACTCATCGAAAGACATACTGGCTTCGCCATCGCCCGCATCAGAAATAGCACGAACCACCACAAAGGGCACGCCAA
The DNA here is from genome assembly GCF_003096995.1 of Alitibacter langaaensis DSM 22999. Lineage (GTDB taxonomy): Bacteria > Pseudomonadota > Gammaproteobacteria > Enterobacterales > Pasteurellaceae > Exercitatus > Exercitatus langaaensis. The sequence goes on from NZ_QENU01000018.1 coordinate 19,849, forward strand.
AGGCATGGCAAACATGGGCAATGGCGGCAGCTTCCATTTCCACAGCGGTAACATCAGGGAAATCCGCTTTAATTTGCGCTAGACGCTCACCACCTGCAATAAAACTATCGCCCGAACAAATCAAACCATATTTCACATTATGCCCTTGCGCAGCTGCCACTTGTTCAGCAAGTGCGGTCAATTTTTCATCTGATTTAAACTTTTCAGGGCAAGCAGGCAACTGCCCTTTTGCATAACCAAATGCTGTTACATCGGCATCGTGATAAGCCGTTTGTTGAGAGATAACAATATCCCCAATGTTCAAGCCAGCCACCACACCGCCTGCGGATCCTGTGTTGATCACCACATCGGGTTTGGCACATTGTAACAACGCGGTAGTGCCCATTGCGGCCGCGACTTTGCCGATTCCCGATTGCAATAATGCCACGGGTTTGCCGTGAATTTTTCCCTCAAAAATGACCGCACATCCCACCTTTAATTCTGTTTTGTCGGTCATTAAATTTGCTAAAATTTCCACTTCTTGCGCCATCGCGCCTACAATACCAATTTTCATAGTTTTCCTAGTGTGTTGGGTGCATTTCTGCATCAATTTTTTGAATCAAGAAATCTAACACCGCAAAGGTGTAGTCGTCGCTGTAAAGCGTGCTATTCGTTAGCACATATTTTCCATTTATCACGACAAAAGGATAGGTAAATACCCCATATTTTTCTGTCATTTCAATGCTTTGTTGCACGGCAAGATTGATTTCATCCGAGTCATACATTTCTTTAAATGTGCGTCCATCGACTCCTTTTTTCTCGAGCCAATTGGTGAGAGAACCCATTTTTGATAATTTTCGATATTCCCGTTCGTCCATAGTTTCAAACATCAGCGAATCGGATACATCAGCTCGCCCCACCGCCTGCAACGCATAAAAAGTGCGGGCAGAAAATTGATTATTTTTGAGCGCAATGGGATATTCCAAATAAAGCACGTGGCTCACATTGATTTGCACATAAAGCTCTAACAAATCTTGTACGCGAGAACAGTTGCGGCAATCGTAATCGAAAAAGGATTGAATAATAATTTTGCCGTCCGTTTTTTCATCAACTTCAATTGGTTCACTATAAGAGAAATAATCTTTGCCTTCTTCAAAGGTTTGGGTATTTTTTTCAGGAATAGCAATGCCTGTACTTTCTGCGGCGAAAGCACTGGGGATCAAGCAAAATAAACAGAAAAAATACCAATATTTCATTATGTTACAGGTTCTATATAGTCCACTAATAACTGTACATCACGATTGCCACGAAATTCATTTATATCCAATTTATAGACCAATTTCGCGATGTGAATGGATTGATCGGGATAATAGCGAGTATCAATGTTAAAGGCAATGGCATCTAACAGTTGTCCGCCCTGTTCTGGCTCTAACAACATTTTTAAATGACGCTCGCCGACTAAACGTTGCTGCAAAATTTTGAATTTGCCGTCAAACACAGGCTCAGGGAAGGCTTGCCCCCAAGGGCCTGCCGTGCGCAATCGTTCAGCGGTTTCGACTGTCATTTGCTTTGCAGCCAATTCGCCATCTGTCCATATTGTGCCTTGAAGTTTATCCTTGCCTAGCCATTCCGTCACAATTTCATTAAATGCGCTCTGGAATTGCTCAAACAACTCAGCCTGAATACTTAATCCCGCCGCCATAGCATGGCCGCCGAATTTCAAAATCATATTGGGATAGCGTTGATGGATCTGCTCTAAGGCATCACGCATATGTAGCCCTTCAATCGAACGTGCCGAGCCTTTTAAGATATTTTCGCCATCTTGGGCAAAAGCCACCACGGGGCGATGAAATTGATCTTTGATACGCGAGGCTAAAATGCCCAATACACCTTGATGCCAATCCGCCTGATATAACGCCAGCCCCAATGGAAGTTGCGCATTTTCGCCTTGAAGTGCGGTCAATTTTCGGCAAATTTCGAGCGCTTCGAGTTTCATGCCTTGTTCAATTTCTTTGCGCGTTTGGTTTAGTTCGTCTAGCTCTAATGCCAATGCTCGCGCCGTTTCCATGGTTTCCGCAAGCAGCAGTTCCACGCCAATGGACATATTATCTAACCGCCCCGCGGCATTTAAACGCGGTGCAATAGAAAAACCTAAATCACTGGCTGCCAGTTTGCTAATATCTCGATTTGCCACTTCAACCAATGCACGAATCCCACAACGGCAATGAGATGCTTTGATCCGTGCAAGCCCTTGATAAGCCAAAATACGATTATTTTGATCTAAAGGCACAACATCGGCAATGGTTCCCAATGCCACTAAATCCAATAATGCGGTGAAATTCGGTTGGCTTTTCGCATCAAACACGCCCATTTCGCGCAATTTAGTGCGTAATGCGAGCATCACATAAAAAGCAACACCGACCCCCGCTAAAGATTTTGAAGGAAAAGCACAATCCGTTAAATTTGGGTTCACAATGGCATCGGCATTAGGCAACTGTTCGGGCGGTAAATGGTGATCGGTCACGATAACCTGAACGCCCTTGTTTTTCAGATAAGCCACGCCCTCTAAAGAGGATATTCCGTTATCAACCGTGATCAACAACTCTACCCCACGTTCTAACGCCATTTCAGCCACAGGTACACTCAAGCCATAACCTTGTTCAAAACGATTAGGAATTAAATAATTCACATCGGTAAAACCAAGCTGGCGCAAAGCGCTGACGCTAAGCGCGGTACTGGTTGCGCCATCAGCATCAAAATCGCCCACGATGATGATTTTTTTGTCACGAGAAACGGCTAAAATTTCCACCGCACTTTCAATGCCTTTTAACAAAAAAGGCGAATGCATCGCTTGCAAAGTGCGGTCTAATTCTGCTTTATTTTGAATATGGCGAGAACGATATAGACGATCAAGTAAAGGATCGTCATGCACAGGTGTGCCGCTAGGGATATAGCGGCGTTGGATAAGTTTATTCACTGGTTACAACTTCACATCAAATAGAAAAAACACATTAAAAACAAGGCGATTATGCGTTCAAACCATTAATTTTCTAATGCGGCTAAAAGCTCTTTAGGCGGCAGATAACCACCGATTAATTCGCCACTGGATGTCACAATAGTTGGTGTTCCACGCACGCCTAATTGGATGCCGAGCTCATAATGTTTTTTCACGATATTTGGTGTTTTAAGCTGTTTAGGTAAATTGCCTTGTTCAGCGTCATTTAAGGCTTGAGCACTATTTTTAGCGGTGAAAATCGCCTCCATTTGCTCTGCGGTTTGGTCCATGCCTTTGCGCGGGAAAGCAAGATAACGCACGGTAATCCCTAAATCATTATATTCTTTCATTTGCTCGTGGAGTTTATGGCAATAATAACAAGTGATGTCCATAAATACCGTAACCACATATTTTTCTTGCTTGGCTGGATAAACAATCATTTCATTTTTATAGCTTTCCAAGGTGCCCATTAATGCTTTGGCTGAAACATCAACCGCGCCTTGCTGGGTTAATTCAAATAATTTCCCTTGCAACACATATTTGCCATCTTCTGAGGCATACAAAATGCCCTGATCCGTCACCGCCGTTTTGATGCCTTTAATTGGCGAAGGCTTAACTTCGACTTTTGATGCACCAAGACTTTTTAAACTATTAATAATTGCCGCATCATCTGCAATCGCGCTAAATGATATCGCTGCGGCAGACAATGAAAGTGCGGTCAAAATTTTCTTCATTTTTTGTTCCTAAATAATGATAAAAGAATATAAACGACCAAATTATAAAGGGATTGTTTTAGAGTGCAAGCATAGAATGATAGCCCTACTCGATTTCAATGATAAATCTAGTAGAAAAAAAACCTAAAAACGCCTATAATCAGCGCTTATTTTTCACTGATAAAACAAAGAAATGTTTGAAATTAACCCAGTAAAAAACAAAATTGCCGATCTTTCTGAGCGCACCAATGTGCTTAGGGGGTATCTTTGACTTCGACGCCAAGGTTGAGCGTTTAGAAGAAGTAAATGCGGAATTGGAACAGCCCGATGTATGGAATGAACCTGAAAAAGCACAGGCTTTAGGTAAAGAACGTTCTTCGCTCGAGGCGGTTGTGGATACAATCAAGAAGCTAGATCAAGGTTTAGAAGATGTTGATGGTTTGTTAGAACTTGCCATTGAAGGCGAAGATGAAGAAACCTTCAATGAAGCGGTGGCAGAACTTGACGAACTGGAACAAGGTTTAGAAAAATTAGAATTTCGCCGAATGTTCAGTGGTGAACACGATGCTTGCGATTGCTATGTAGATTTACAAGCAGGCTCAGGCGGCACAGAAGCACAAGACTGGACAGAAATGCTGCTGCGTATGTATCTCCGTTGGGCGGAAAGCAAAGGGTTCAAAACCGAATTAATGGAAGTTTCAGACGGCGATGTAGCAGGATTAAAATCAGCGACAATTAAAGTGTCAGGCGAATACGCATTCGGTTGGTTGCGCACAGAAACGGGAATCCATCGCTTAGTGCGCAAAAGCCCATTTGATAGCAATAATCGCCGCCACACCTCTTTTGCCGCGGCGTTTATCTATCCTGAAATTGATGATGATATTGATATCGAAATCAATCCCGCTGATTTACGCATTGATGTTTATCGCGCGTCAGGGGCTGGCGGTCAGCACGTTAACCGAACCGAAAGTGCGGTGCGAATTACTCATATTCCAAGTGGCATCGTAGTGCAATGCCAAAACGATCGCTCTCAACATAAAAACAAAGATCAATGTATGAAACAGTTGAAAGCGAAACTCTATGAAATGGAATTACAAAAGAAAAATGCGGATAAACAAGCATTAGAAGATTCTAAATCAGATATCGGTTGGGGGAGCCAAATTCGCTCTTATGTGTTAGACGATTCCCGCATTAAGGATTTACGCACAGGCGTAGAAAATCGCAATACTCAAGCGGTGCTTGACGGAGATTTAGATCGTTTTATCGAAGCAAGCCTAAAAGCAGGTTTGTAATCACAATTTTGCAAAGATGGCTCACATCGCCTCTGCAATAATTTTCAATATAATTTAAGGTAACAACATGTCAGAACAACAAACTCAAGAATTAGATTTTAACGGTGAAATGTTAGCGCGCCGTGAGAAATTAGCTAAATTACGCGAACAAGGCAATCCTTTCCCGAATACTTTCCGCCGTGATGCTTATGCAGAAAAATTACACGCACAATATGATGAAGTCGCGGGCGAAGCGTTAAAAGAACAGGATATTCAAGTAAAAGTCGCTGGTCGTATTATGCTTAAACGTGTGATGGGCAAGGCATCTTTCTTTACGATTCAAGATGTTAGCGGTCAAATCCAGCTTTATATCGCTCGTGATAACTTGGCGGAAGGCGTATATGCCGATAAAGTCAGTATGTGGGATTTGGGCGATATTGTGGGCGTTTCTGGTGCGCTTTTCAAAACTAAAACAGGCGAACTCACAGTTCGTTGTTCTGAAGTGGAATTATTAACCAAATCACTACGCCCATTGCCAAACAAAGTGCAAGGCTTAACTGACCAAGAAACCCGTTATCGTCAACGTTATTTAGATTTAATTTCTAACGAAGATTCTCGCCGCACCTTTATGATCCGCTCAAAAGTGGTTTCAGGGATTCGTCAATTCTTCTTAGAAAAAGACTTCATTGAAGTGGAAACTCCGATGTTACAAGTGATTCCAGGCGGCGCGGCGGCAAAACCATTCATTACTCACCACAATGCGTTAGATGTGGATATGTATCTCCGCATAGCCCCAGAACTTTACTTAAAACGTTTAGTAGTCGGTGGCTTTGAGCGCGTGTTTGAATTAAACCGTAACTTCCGTAATGAAGGCGTTTCTGTACGTCATAATCCAGAATTTACCATGATCGAATACTATCAAGCCTATGCGGATTATCACGATTTAATGGATAATACCGAAGAATTATTACGCAAATTAGCGATTGATATTCTTGGCACCACCACCGTTCCTTACGGCGAATACGAATTTAATTTTGGCAAACCATTTGAACGCATCACCATGCACGATGCCATTGTGAAATACGGCAACGGCATTAAACGTGAAGATTTAGACAACTTCGAAAAATCAGTGGAAATTGCTAAAGGTTTAGGCATCGAGATCCAAAAATCTTGGGGCTTAGGTTCTGTGGTAAACGCGATTTTTGAAGAAGTGGCAGAACACCAATTAATTCAGCCGACATTCTTAATGGCGCACCCTGCGGAAATTTCGCCGCTTGCACGCCGTAATGATGAAAATCCAGAAGTAACAGACCGTTTTGAACTCTTTATCGGCGGCCGTGAAATTGGTAACGGCTTCTCAGAATTAAATGATGCAGAAGACCAAGCAGAACGTTTTGATGCACAAGTTGCCGCTAAAGATGCGGGCGATGATGAAGCGATGTTTAAAGATGAAGACTTCGTGGTGGCATTAGAACACGGTTTACCACCAACTGCAGGCGAAGGTTTGGGTATTGACCGTTTGGCGATGATTTTTGCTAATGCACCGTCAATTCGTGATGTGATTTTATTCCCAGCAATGCGTCATAAATAATTTGGGGCTGACGTAGATTAGCCCTAAATTTCACACCATTTTCGCAATGTTTTTAGCTGCATTTTGGGTGTTCCAAAGTTAAACCGAAATTCACATTCC
>NZ_QENU01000019.1 GCF_003096995.1 Alitibacter langaaensis DSM 22999
ATTAACTTTGTTCAGCACTTTAAGTTTCTGTTTTAATTTTTTTCAAAACGAATCTTACTCGTGCCCACACAGATTGTCTGATAAATTGTTAAAGAGCAAAAAAGAACGACGCACTGGATAATCTTTTCAATTTCACAACAGCGCGTCGTTGTGTGCGGCGTATTATAGGCATTTTCAAATCCTTTGCAACCCCTATTTGGTAAAAATTTTTAAAAAAGATCTTAAATGATGATCTTTTAATCTATTTTGCGACTTTTCGTACAATTCTTGGCAAATCTGCCACACTTTCAATCACAAAATCGGCGTACGCCTCTCCATCAGGAGTGATTGGTTTGCCCGTTTTTACTAAAATTTTTGACCGCACTTTTGCCGCCGCGCCAGCTTGTAAATCTTCGAACTTATCGCCAACCATAAAAGATTGCGTTGGATCGATCTTTAATTCTTGTATCGCTTGCAATAACATTCCCCCTTTAGGCTTGCGACAATCGCAATTTTGCTTAAATTCACCTTTGCCTTCGGGATGATGGGGGCAATAATAGATCCCATCTAAATCGACTCCACGATCCGCTAATGACCAATCCATCCATTCGGTTAACGTTAAAAACTGTTCTTCGCTAAAATAGCCGCGCGCAATGCCAGATTGATTTGTGACAAGCACCAGCAAATATCCCATTGATTTCAATTCTTGTAATGCTTCTATACTGCCATCTATAAATTGAAAATCATCAATTTGATGGACATAGCCATGATCTACATTTAATGTGCCATCTCGATCTAAAAAAATCGCTTTATTCACGTTATTTTCCTTTTAAATATTGATGGCTTATTATCTGCTTTCTCATTCGCCAACGCAAATCACTTCTATAAAATAACCAATGAATCTAAAAACACAAGGAATAAGGGTTGACAGTATCGCATGGCTGTCTAAAATACGGCAGAATCCATATTTTTATATAAAAGAAAAGGGCTTATATGATTAAGCTAACGAATATTAGCAAAATTTTTGACGTTTCTGGGCAAAAATTGACCGCACTTGATAACGTCACGTTAACCATTCCTCAAGGGCAAATTTGTGGCGTTATTGGGGCGTCAGGGGCGGGTAAAAGTACATTAATCCGCTGCGTTAATCTGCTTGAAAAACCGACTTTTGGCAGCGTGATTGTTGATAATGAAGAATTAACTCAACTTGATGATGCTCGACTTTTATTAGCTCGCCGTAAAATCGGTATGATCTTCCAACATTTCAATTTGTTAAGCTCTCGCACCGTGTTTGGTAACATTGCTTTGCCTTTAGAATTGGAACATCAACCCAAAGAGCAAATTACCCAGCGAGTCACTGAATTGCTTGCGTTGGTGGGCTTAGAAGATAAAAAAGATGCTTATCCCGCCAATTTATCTGGTGGGCAAAAACAACGTGTTGCTATCGCAAGAGCATTGGCGACAAAACCGAAAGTGTTATTGTGCGATGAAGCAACCAGCGCGTTGGATCCCGCAACGACTCACTCAATTTTACGATTATTAAAAGAAATTAACCGCACTTTGGGCATTACGATCCTATTGATCACCCACGAAATGGAAGTGGTGAAACGTATTTGCGACCAAGTTGCAGTGATTGATAAAGGTCATCTGATTGAACAAGGGACGGTCAGTGAGATTTTCTCGAATCCTAAAACAGAGCTTGCACAAGAATTTATTAGTTCAACCTTTAACTATCAATTACCCGATGAGTATTTAGAATATCTTACTGAAACGCCAACTTCTGCCAATTCACGCCAAGTTATTCGTTTTGAATTTACAGGTAGAACCGTGGATGCACCTGTGCTTTCGCAAGTATCGCGTAAATTTAACGTCAGCTTGAGCATTTTGATGTCACAAATTGATTATGCGGGCGGCACTAAATTCGGTTTCACCATTGCGGAAGTGGAAGGCGATGAAGATGCAGTAACGCAAGCGAAAATATATTTAATGGAAAGCAATGTACGCGTGGAGGTGCTAGGCTATGTGGGATAATATAATTGCGGGCTTTAACCAACAGCTCACGCCCCAAGTGTGGCAACTGATTGGCGCGAGTACATTTGAAACTATTTATATGACGCTTGCCGCCACAATTTTTGCGATCGTTTTTGGCATGCCATTAGGTATTTTAACCTTTGTCACCCGTAAAGGCGAAGTGCTTGAAAATGCAAGACTTAACCGCGTATTAGAACTGCTAATTAATATTGGACGTTCAGTGCCATTTATTATTTTGTTATTAGTATTAATGCCGGTGACACGTTTTATTGTTGGCTCAACACTAGGCACAACGGCGTCAATCATTCCGTTAGGCATGGCAGCGATGCCATTTTTTGCACGTTTAACTGCAAATGCCTTGGGCGATATTCCAAGCGGCTTAACCGAAACCGCAAAAGCCATGGGAACAACCGTGTGGCAGCTCGTTACTAAATTTTATCTGCCTGAAGCCTTGCCTATACTGATTAAAGCGGCAACGTTAACATTCGTTACGCTAATCGGCTATTCCGCTATGGCGGGCGCTGTTGGCGGCGGTGGCTTGGGTAATACCGCTATTTCTTATGGTTTGCACCGAAATATGCCTTATGTGCTTTGGGCGGCAACCATTATCATCGTATTAATCGTGATGGTCTGCGAACGATACGGTAACAAACTCGCTGATCATTTTGATCGTCGTTAATTTAACTTTATATAGGAATCAACTATGAACTTAAAAAAACTCTTAACTGTGACCGCACTTGCCTCAGTCTTTGCTTTAACTGCATGCAAAGACGATAAAAAAACAGACGCAGCAGCGCAAACACTTAAAGTGGGTGTGATGTCTGGGCCAGAACATCAAGTGGCAGAAATGGCGGCTAAAGTGGCAAAAGAAAAATATAATTTAGATGTCACTTTCGTTGAATTTAACGACTATGCGTTGCCAAACCCAGCGGTAAGCAAAGGCGATTTAGACATTAATGCAATGCAACATAAACCGTATTTAGACGAGAACGTTAAAGCGAACAACATCAAAAACTTAGTGATTGTTGGCAATACTTTCGTTTATCCACTTGCGGGCTATTCAAAAACAATCAAAAAAGTTGATGAGTTAAAAGATGGTGCCAAAGTTGCGGTACCAAATGATCCGTCAAACCAAGGTCGTGCATTAATCTTGTTAGAAAAACAAGGCTTAATCAAATTAAAAGACAATCAAAACTTAAACGCAACGCCACTTGATATCATTGAAAATCCAAAACATTTACAAATCGTGCCTGTCGATACTGCAGTTGCGGCGCGTGCTTTAGACGATGTGGATTTAGCTGTTGTGAATAATACTTACGCCGGTCAAGTAGGTTTAAATGCCACTGAAAATGGCGTATTTGTGGAAGACAAAGACAGCCCGTATGTTAACATTATTGTTGCCCGTGATGATAATAAAGACAGCGAAGCCGTTAAAAACTTTGTCAAAGCATACCAAACTGAAGAAGTGTACCAAGAAGCCGTTAAACACTTTAAAGACGGCGTTGTAAAAGGTTGGTAAAAACTTAGCGAAAACTGACCGCACTTTCTATAAAAGGCTTGGCAAAACCAAGCCTTTTCTCATATTCATTTCCTATTACACCAAGCTATGACTTTGGTAAAATTGCGATATTCACTCAAACAAATGTAATAATTTCACCAAATTTTGTCATTTATAGTAGATAATGATGAAAAATTCAGGAGATAACATGATGCAAGCAAATGAAATCGCCAAACTGATTGATCACACCGCCTTAACGGCAGAAAAAACCGATCAAGATATTTTGCAACTTTGTGATGAAGCTATTGAAAATGGCTTTTGTTCCGTCTGTATTAACTCGGGCTATATTCCCCTTGCTAAACAAAGATTAGCAAATTCCAATGTTAAAATTTGCACCGTTGTCGGCTTTCCATTAGGGGCTAATTTATCCTCTGTGAAGACTTTTGAGGCTCAAGAAGCGATTAAAGCGGGGGCATCAGAAATTGATATGGTCATCAATGTAGGCTGGGTTAAATCAGGAAAATGGGATGAAGTGCGGTCAGATATTGCGATGGTTTTACAAGCCTGCCAAGGCGTGCTACTAAAAGTGATTTTAGAAACCTGTTTGCTCACTAAAGCAGAAATTGTCAAAGCATGTGAAATTTGTCGTGATTTAAACGTGGGCTTTGTGAAAACCTCAACGGGCTTTAATAAAGGCGGAGCAACGGTAGCGGACATTGCTTTAATGCGCCAAACAGTGGGCGAGAATATTGGTGTCAAAGCTTCTGGCGGAATACGAGATACCGAAACGGCTTTAGCGATGATTAAGGCTGGGGCAAACCGCATTGGTGCAAGTGCGGGCATTGCCATTGTTCATGGCTTAAAAGGCGATAATAGCGGCTACTACTAACTTACAATAAACCGTTTAAATGGGGATTTACGCACAAGCACGCATAATCCCCAATCTCTCTAATTTAGCCGTTAGATTGAGTAATTATGCTTTCGACTATTCAATACCAATAAGCTTATGGGTTTGGATGCTCAGTTGCCATTTGGGCTTATTCGCTCGGGCGTTGAGTTGTCCGAGCAAAGTGATAGTTTCAAGCAAATTCATTTCACCATTTTTCTCACAAGGGCTAAGAAAATAACCGCTGGCGTGAATTTTGTTTTCAATTATTTCGCAAAATGCTTGAATATCCCCGTCCACCACAATCCGCACTTCATCTGCGGTTGAAATGCAACGGCGCTGATATTTTTCTGCATACATGGCTTTTGGACTGGTGGCGATAAAATCAATTTGTGCGGGAATGTCTTTCAATCCATTGGTTTCGATAGCCAGAAAATACCCTGCTTGTTTTAACGCTTCAAGTAAAAGGGAAAGTTTAGGCTGTAAAGTGGGCTCGCCGCCAGTGATAATCACATTCTTGGCGGAAAATGACCGCACTTTTTCCATAATTTGGCTCAATGACCATAATTCAAAGTCATTGTAATGCGTATCGCACCACGGGCAAGCGAGATTGCACTTGCCCAAACGCACAAAAACACTTGGCATGCCCGTGTTCATTCCCTCACCTTGCAAACTCTCAAAAATTTCAACGATAGGAAATTTCGGCTCATTAATTAATGAGTTCATTCACGATACTCACAAAAGGAAGTCGGCGTTTCCCACAAACGAATCGCAGACAATGGCAATTTATCTTTTAGTTGATTAAAGATAAAACGCGCCATTTCTTCCGCGGTGGTGCGCACTGGAATGCCAAAGGTTTTTGAATTGAGTTCGTTGAGCAAGCTCGCGATTTTGCACTCACGTTCACTGGTGCTGTCATAAATAAAAGCATGATCCATTTGATCTAAAATGACTGATTTCACAATCGCTTTCACATCAGTAAAATCCACCACCATACCTTTTTTAGCACCGTTTGCGATTAATTCACCACTCACTTCCACTTGTAGCTTATAGGTATGCCCATGCAGATTTCGGCACTTGCCATCGTGTCCATCCAAAATATGCGCCATATCAAAACTAAATTCTTTGGAAACTTTAAACATTTTTCACCGCACTTTTTTGTTGTAAATATTCTTTTAACCCTTTTTCGCGTAACAAGCAGCTTAGGCATTCGCCGCAGCCCCCTTCTACGCCCATATAGCAAGTGTGCGTATGCTCACGGACATAATCCAACGCGCCGAGTTCGTCCGCTAACTGCCAAGTTTGTGCTTTCGTGAGATACATCAAAGGCGTGCGAATATTAAACTGATAATCCATCGCTAAATTTAACGTCACATTCATTGATTTGATGAACACATCTCGACAATCGGGATAGCCGCTAAAATCCGTTTCGCACACGCCAGTAATAATGTCTGTTGCCCCTTGCCCTTTGGCATAAATCGCAGCATAAAGCAAAAACAACGCATTGCGCCCATCCACAAAGGTATTTGGCATGCCGTTTTCGTTTGGCTTAATTTCAGTTTCTGACATCATGCCATTGGTTGTGATTGATTTCATCACACTGGTGTCGATCAAGGTTTGTTTTATGCCAAGATCTCTGGCAATCCACTGGGCTTTTTCCAGCTCAATGGCATGACGTTGACCATATTGAAAAGTGACAGCTTCAACATTTGAAACCCCGTATTCTTGAATGGCTTGAATCAGACAAGTGGTGGAATCTTGTCCACCTGAAAAGATAACGATCGCTTTGCGATCATGATTTGGATTTGAAATTTTCATCATATTTCCTAGTTTTTTTGCGTGGGATGGATTGCGAACCACGAGTAAAATTCACCGCACTTTTAGATAGCGACATATAAAACCATATAGCGAACGCAATATCGCAACTAAAGTGCGGTCAGCATTCTAACAGAATTTTGTGTTCACTCAAATACATTGTAAAATAGCGCCACTTTTAACTTCATGAAGGAAAACATTATGCGTTGGCAAGGGCGTGAACAAAGTACGAACGTGGAAGACCGTCGCGGTTCAACATCAGGGGGAAGAACGGGCGGCAAGAAAATTGGTGGGGTGTTTGGCTTTATCATTCTGCTGATTGGTTCATATTATGGCGTAGATTTATCTGGTTTGATCAACTCATCCGAAACCAGCATAGGCAGCCATTCATCAAATTTAACCGCACAGGAAGAAGATCAACTAAACGGGCTTTCTCGTACGGTATTAAGAGAAACAGAGAAAACCTGGCAACGTTATTTCGAGCGTAATGGGCAGCATTATCAACTGCCGACCATGGTGCTTTACAATGGCGCAACCCCAACAGCATGCGGCACGGGTCAATCCGCAATGGGGCCATTTTATTGCCCAAACGATCGAAAAGTGTATTTAGATCTTTCGTTTTATGAAGATATGAGAAAACAACTTGGCGCATCAGGCGATGCCGCTTTTGCTTATGTCATTGCTCACGAAGTGGGGCATCATGTGCAAAACTTGCTCGGGATTTTGCCTAGAGTGACCGCAGAGCAGCAAAAACACAGCAGTCAAGCCAACGCCCTTTCGGTAAAACTTGAATTGCAAGCAGACTGTTTTGCCGGTGTTTGGGGAAATCAAGCCGCACAAAATAACTTGCTGGAAACGGGGGATTTAGAAGAAGCCTTCAACGCCGCAGAAGCTGTGGGGGACGACCGCTTACAAAAACGTAGCCAAGGTTATGTTGTTCCAGATAGTTTTACCCACGGCACATCCGCACAGCGTTTGGCTTGGTTTAAACGAGGTTTGCAATCGGGTGATCCGACACAATGCAATACTTTTGCAAATAATTAATCACAAAAATAAATAAAAATTTGACCGCACTTTTCACATTGAGTAAAAAAGTGCGGTCAATTTTTGTCAGATTTTGATCTATTGTTTTGTCGCAATGTTGTCGTTTTCAAAATCCACGATCACAGGTTTGGCTGGTAATAAATGGCCAGACAAAATTTCACGAGAAAGTGGGTTTTCAATCTCTTGTTGGATCGCGCGTTTAAGCGGTCTTGCCCCATAAATTGGGTCGTAACCCACTTCACTGATGAAGTCTAACGCAGATTCAGTGAAAGAGATTTGGTAGCCGTGTTCAGCGATACGTTTTGTCAAACGATCCAACTGAATTTGCGCAATCGCTTTGATATTTTCTTTCGCCAATGGATGGAACACCACGGTTTCATCAATACGATTGATAAATTCAGGGCGGAAATGTTGGCTAACCACCGACATCACCACTTCTTTCATATCATCATAACCCAGTTCTTGGTTGCCTTGAATTAAATCGGAGCCCAAGTTTGAAGTCATGATTACTACCGTATTGCGGAAATCCACGGTTCTGCCTTGCCCATCGGTTAAGCGTCCATCATCTAATACTTGCAATAAAATGTTGAACACATCGTGATGTGCTTTTTCCACTTCATCGAGCAAGATCACGGAATATGGACGGCGGCGGACGGCTTCAGTTAAATAGCCCCCTTCTTCATAGCCCACATAACCTGGAGGCGCCCCCACTAAACGAGATACGCTGTGTTTTTCCATAAACTCAGACATATCAATGCGCACCATGGCACTTTCGTCATCAAACATGAAGTTCGCTAAGGTTTTGCAAAGCTCTGTTTTCCCTACCCCTGTTGGGCCTAAGAATAAGAACGAACCAATTGGGCGATTCGGATCTGAAAGCCCTGCACGGCTACGGCGAATGGCGTTTGCCACCGCTTCCACGGCTTCTGTTTGCCCAACCACACGTTTATGCAACTCTTGTTCCATACGGAGCAATTTTTCTTTTTCGCCCTCCATCATTCGCGAAACAGGAATACCTGTCGCACGAGAAAGCACTTCGGCAATTTCCTCATCGGTCACACGATAGCGCAATAAGGTCATTTCTTTGCCTTCCGCTTTGTCGGCGTTCGCAAGCTGTTTTTCTAACTCAGGAATGGTGCCGTATTGCAATTCTGACATTTTGTTTAAATCGCCAGCACGGCGCGCCTGTTCCATTTGAGTTCGGGCGTTTTCCAATGCTTCTTTTATATGTTGCGTGCCAGAAAGCGCGGCTTTTTCACTTTTCCATACTTCTTCAAGTTCGGCATATTCTCGCTCTTTCTCAGAAAGCTCCGCTTCCAACATTTCTAAACGTTTATGGCTTGCTTCGTCTTCCTCTTTTTTCAATGCCTGTTGTTCCAATTTTAATTGAATAATGCGGCGTTCCAATTTATCTAACGGCAACGGTTTACTATCAATTTCCATACGAATACTTGAAGCCGCTTCATCAATTAAATCAATGGCTTTATCTGGCAATTGGCGATCGCTAATATAGCGGTGCGAAAGCGTTGCTGCTGCGACAATCGCAGGGTCTGTGATTTCTACATGGTGGTGCAATTCATAACGTTCTTGCAAACCACGCAAAATCGCAATGGTATCTTCAACACTCGGCTCGCCGACAAATACTTTTTGAAAACGGCGTTCCAACGCGGCATCTTTTTCAATATATTGGCGATATTCATCTAAGGTTGTCGCACCCACGCAATGTAATTCGCCGCGCGCCAACGATGGTTTCAACAAGTTGCCCGCGTCCATCGCGCCATCTGTTTTACCTGCGCCCACCATTGTGTGAATTTCATCAATGAAAAGAATGACTTTGCCTTCTTCTTGCGCCAATTCTTTCAATACTGCTTTCAAGCGTTCTTCAAACTCACCACGATATTTTGCCCCCGCAATCAATGCGCCCATATCCAATGAAAGCACGCGTTTTCCTTTTAAACCTTCGGGCACTTCGCCATTCACAATACGCTGTGCTAAACCCTCTACAATCGCGGTTTTCCCCACGCCTGGTTCACCAATTAATACAGGGTTATTTTTGGTACGGCGTTGCAATACTTGAATGGCGCGGCGGATTTCATCATCACGCCCAATAACAGGATCCAATTTGCCACTTTCTGCACGTGCGGTTAAATCAATGGTATATTTTTCTAAGGCTTGACGACTTTCTTCTACATTTTGATCGTTCACACTTTCTCCCCCGCGAATATGTTTAATCGCGTTTTCTAAATTTTCTTTTTTTGCACCGCACTTGCGTAAAATCTCGGCTAAATTGCCTTTTTCTTCAAAAGCGGCTAATAAAAACAATTCACTGGAAATAAATTTATCATTTTGACGTTGCGCAATTTTATCGCATAAATTCAATAGGTTAACTAATTGACGAGAAATCTGCACATCGCCGCCATTTCCTGAAACCTGTGGTAGCTTATTGAGCTCCGCATTTAATTCATTACGCAATGCCGCAGTATTAACGCCACTTGCAGTGAGAATTGGCGTTATCGAGCCATCTTGCTGGTTCAACAGCGCGAGCAACATGTGGACAGGTTCAATAAATTGGTTATCTTTTCCTAATGCAAGGGATTGCGCTTCAGCCAACGCTTGTTGAAATTTGGTAGTAAATTTTTCGATATTCATATCATTCTTTCTCCTTAATTGGTTTGAACATTTTTCGTTCGCAAGGATTAAGTAAGGGATCAAAATGAGATTTCAAGGGAGGATTTCAAAAAATTATGTTAAATAGAAAAAATAAAAAATAAGCAAAAAAATGACCGCACTTTACTTATTTACAAGGCAAAGTGCGGTCAAAATTTACAAAGTTTTTTAATTAATGATGCTCATTTGCACCAAGGCGCGGTGCATTTTCATCAAACACAGGATCTGGTTTGTGATTTGAGCTCAAGTAAGTGTAGATCACTGGCAACACGAATAAGGTAAATAATGTACCAATCGCAAGGCCAGAAACCACGACTACGCCCATACTAAAGCGCATAACCGCTCCCGCACCAGAGGCATAAAGCAATGGAATCAAACCTGCAATCATCGCTGCGGTTGTCATCAGAATTGGACGTAAACGCAATTGTGCCGCTGTCATAATGGCTTCTATTTTGTTTTTGCCATGATTGAGCTGCTCTTCTTTCGCCACTTCACACATTAAGATACCGTGTTTCGTGATCAAGCCCACCAGCGTAATCAAACCGACCTCGGAATAGATATTCAGCGTAACCCCTGTTACCCCGAAGAAGCTGAGCAAGTTCAACACTAATAATGCCCCTGAAATGGCTAACGGCACAGACACCAAGATAACCAATGGATCACGAATTGATTCAAACTGAATCGCTAAAACTAAGAAGATAATTAACACCGCTAACACGAATGTTGTTACTAAGGCGTTACCTTCTTGTACTAGCTGACGAGATTCCCCTTTCCAGTCATAAGAATAACCTTGCGGTAGATCTTTTGCTGCATCTTGCAACCATTTAATCGCATCACCCGTTGTAATAGTTGGGTTTGGTACCAATTGGATTTCAGCAGAATTTAACTGACTGAAACGCGGCAATGAATATGGTTGTGGTTCAAGTGTAACATCTAACAAGCTGCTCAATGGTACGCTTTCGCCATTACTTGCTGTAATAAAGTAGTTTTTCAAGCTTTGTGGTGATAAACGGTTTTCACGTTTTACCTGAGAAATCACTTTATACGCACGGCCGTCAATATCCACACGGGTAATTGTCGCTTCAGATAAGTAGTAACCTAAGGTACTTGCGATTTGGCGCATACTAATACCATAAGTACCCGCTTTTTCTTTATCGACTTTAATACGCATTTGGGCAACATCATATTTCAAGGTTAAATTTGAATAAACGAAGTTTCCTGATTTACGCACTTTATCTAAGAAAGAGCCTGCCACTTCAGCCAATTCTTTTGTGCTGTTCGGCGAACTTAACACAAATACCACTGGCGGACCTTGTTCCCCTGTTTCAACTTCTGGGAAAGCAAAGGATGAAATGGACACTTCTGGAATGGTTGCTGCTTTTGCCGTTAAGTCTGCCATAATTTCGGCTTGAGTACGATCACGTTTCGCCCAATCTTTCAGCGTTGTAATCACCAACGCTTGGTTGGTATTCGGCGCACCAGCGATTACCTGAGAATATTCTTTCTCTGGCGTGTTATTCAAAATCTCTTCGTATGGTTTTACCGCTTGTTGCACATAGTCCACATTAACGTTAGACGGCGCGGTTACCATTCCCAAGAATGCGCCTTTATCTTCTGTTGGTGTTAACTCACTCGACAAAGACATAAACAAAGTTGGAAGCGTTGCAAAAATAATCACCGCAAACACAAGAATAGTTTTACGGGTTTGCATCACTAAACCAAGAATATAAGTATAAACGCTTGTTAGCTTAGTTAAAGTGCGGTTAACTCTGTCTTCAAATTTTGAGCTTTCATGTTTTAACATTTTGCTCGACATCATTGGAGAAAGGGTTAAAGCAATGATTCCTGAGATAAATACCGAACCTGCAAGGGTTAGGGCAAATTCTTTAAACAGCGTCCCTGTAATTCCGCCCATTAATGCCATTGGTGAATATACCGCCACCAACGCAATGGTCATTGAGATAACTGGCACGGCAATTTCACGGGTACCAATAATCGCTGCGCGGAATGGCGTTTCCCCTTCTTTTATATGACGGTCAACGTTTTCAAGCACCACGATAGCATCATCCACCACCAAACCGATGGCAAGAATCATCGCCAGTAGCGTCATTAAATTCAGTGAGAAAC
Source organism: Alitibacter langaaensis DSM 22999 (assembly GCF_003096995.1). GTDB lineage: Bacteria > Pseudomonadota > Gammaproteobacteria > Enterobacterales > Pasteurellaceae > Exercitatus > Exercitatus langaaensis. The sequence continues at coordinate 12,048 of NZ_QENU01000019.1, forward strand.
CTAACAATTCCAGCAAGAAAATTACCCCAATTAACGAAATTGGAATGGTAATAATCGGAATTAAAATGGCTCGTAAAGAACCAATGAACAGCATAATCACCACTAATACAATCACAACCGCTTCAACAATGGTGTGAATTACATCATTGATCGAGCTGTTAATCGCAATAGTGCGGTCATAAAGAATGGCAGATTTTATGGTGTTCGGTAAATTATTTTTAATGGTTTCGTAAAGTGGGCGAATATTTTCCGCAACATCCAATGGGTTCGCATTTGAGGTTGGTTCAATACTTAATACCACCGCATCAGAACCATTCGATGTGGCACGCGTATCATCACTTTCTTTATTTAATTCAACATCTGCGACATCACGCAAACGAACTAATTTGTCGCCATCATTAGAGATGATCAAGTTACCTAAGTCTTCTATCGTATTGGTAGTGGTTTCCACTTTATTACGATAAATATTAAAGTAGCCTTTATCACTCCCCGCAGCTGTTTGTACATTATTATTAGATAACGCCGTAGCAATTTGGGTTGCAGAAATATTTTGCGAAGCTAATTTTTGTGGATCTAACCAAATACGCATTGCATATTCTGCCGCACCATAAATCTGTACTTTTGCCACACCTTGAATAGTAAATAACTGCGGTTTTACCACACGTTCAATGTAGTCGGTAACTTGGCTTGGGTGCAATTTATCAGAGCGGAAGCTGATATACATAATCCCTGAACCACCTGTTGATGAGGTCAAGGTTGGATCTTCGATACCGCTTGGTAGTTCAGAACGAACCGATTGCACTTTTGATAACACATCTGCTAATGCGGCGGCAGGATCAGTGTTAAGCTTCATCTTCACTGTAATTCTTGAAGAACTTGGCGCACTTGATGATGACAAATAGTCAATATTATCGGCTTGCGCAATAGCTTCTTCCAGTTTCGATGTAACGAATGCTTGGATCAATCCCGCATCCGCCCCAGGATATGTCGTACTCACAGTAATTACTGTGGTCGTCATTTTGGGGTATTCACGCACCGATAGTTTCGAGATCGCTTGCAAACCGAGAATGACGATAAGCAAACTAATCGAAATCGCCATCACTGGGCGTTTAATAAAAATATCAGTAAATTTCATTCAATAAATCCTTGCCTGAAATTATAAGTTAGTTTTTTCAGCAGGTTGAACTGTACCCACACCTTCTTTATCAGCTACGGTAACGAGGCTGCCATTCGCAAGACGTTGCTGACCACCCGTTACAATAATATCGCCAATTTTTACATCATCGCCTTTTAATTGGGCATAAATGCCTTGACGGTCTTTAGTAAAGACGGTGATTTGATGCGCACGGTACATTTTGCTTAGATCTTTATTATCCGCAAATTTTTCTTTATCTTTATCTGACAATGGCTCTAAGACATACACCATTTCACCATACATATTATAGGTAATCGCCACTTGCGGAATCACGATTTGTTGTTTTTCCGTTGGTAAGGCAACACGTAAACGCGTAAACATACCTGATAATAATTTAGCGCCATCTTCTGGCTCAAAGGTCGCTTGCACATCAATCAAACCTGTAGATTTATTAATGGCAGGTTCGATAGCTGTCACTGTGGCGGCAAAGGTTTCGCCTTGGCGTGCATCGGATGTTGCTGTCACTTTTTGACCAATATGAAGCTCATCTAAATTATTTTGCGACACAGAAAAATCCACTTTCATTGAGCTAATATCTTCCACACGCACAATAGCTGTGCCCACTGAAATATATTGCCCTTCGTTCACTTGAACAATACCGGTTACACCATCATAAGGTGCCACAATTTTACGGCGCTCAATGGTGGCTTTTAATGAATTCACATTTGCCACTAATTGATCTAAATTCGCTTTTGCATTATCCAATTCAGTTTGCGATACGCTTTGTGATTTAATCAAGTTAGCATAACGTTGATAAGTTAAACGAGCAGCTGGAACTTGTGCTTCTGCGGCGCGTAAGCTTGCCACTTCTACATCATTATCAAATTCCACTAAAACTTCACCTTTTTTCACGGTTTGACCCGATTTCACAAGGATTTTTTTGATGGTGCCAGCAGTTTGTGCACTTAGCATAGAACCTTGATTTGGTCGAACCAAACCTGTTGTATTAATCACAGGCGTCCATTCGCTTGCTTTTACCACTACGGCAGTAACAGGGTTCGCCTTTTCTGGCATATTAGCGATCGCTTTACCGATCATGATTTCTTTAAATTTATTTAAACCAATGACAAGTGCAAACACTAACACCGCAACAGCCAAGCCCACTTTCAAAAAGAAAGTATGCGAACGTTTTGGTTTGGTCTTTTGAAGTTGGGACATAAAAACTCCACAAAATTAAACTAGGGGCTGTCTTAATCACTAACACATCCCTATTTAGAATAAAGATTCTAAATAAGAAAATGCCGCTTAAGTCAGCATGACAACATTAACGGAACTGAGAATTTTAAAATCAAGTAGATACCCACCGTGACAATAAAATCTCAAATTTCTTTTTTAAACAATTAGTTAAGGGCTAGTCTAGCAATCCAGAACAACCCCTAAATTGAAATTATTTTTGAATTGCACGCCAAGTGCGTTCAATTACATCTTCTAAGGTTTCATCGGATAATTCTCGCTTAAAAAATTGTCGATCAAAAGCTAAATTGACCGCACTTTCAAGCCCTAAAATAAATAAAACCTTAGAAGGCAAATCACAAATCACATTATCTGCAATCGCCTGTTTACAATACAAAGCCCACTGACTTTCACGATCTAATTCGGAGCACACATCAAGAAATGCGGGAATAGATTTGTATTGGCTCATATTCGCCACCGTCATTGGGTTTGCGCCCAAATGATTCCATACATTCCACCACATCGTTCGATACCGTTCGAAATAAGAACGCGTTTCATCGTAGTCCTTGGCTAATTCTCTTGTAAAAAGAGTAAAAACTCGCCGAGCAAATTGCTCCAATAATTCATCTTTATTCTTAAAATAAATATAAATCGTACCAGGGGAGATTTGGGCTTCCTTCGCGATTTTGTGCATAGAGAGATTATGCAATCCACTTTCTGCCATTAAACGCTCAGTTGCCAAAAAGATTTGCTCTGCCATATCATTTTCAGATTGACGCATTATGATTAAACCATTTTGAAATTAAAAATAGGACAAATAGCAGAAAAACGCCACTCAATGAACGTTCGTTCATTTTAATGATTTTTAGATTTTAAGCAAGAAAAAGTGCGGTCAAAAATTGGAAAATTTTTAACCACACTTAAAGGTAAAATTTGGTGTTAACCGATATTGAAAAATGCTTTAACGCCTATCAAGACATTGTTTACTGCTACCGATGCTAAAATCAATCCCATTACACGACTGATAATTGCCGCACCTGCATTTCCCATATAAGGCTGAATACGACTAGCCAATAAAAGCATAAAATAAGTGAATAACATAACTAATAGCATAATACCTGCTGTAATCATTTGTTCAAGCAAGTCAAAACGATGATTATCCGTTAAAAGAACGATAGCCATCATTGCACCAGGAGAAGCAATAGACGGAACAGCAAGTGGATAAACGGCTAATTCATGTAAGCTAGTTTTCATTTTCATTTCATGTTCAGGCTTGCTTTCAGCAAAAATCATCATTAATGCAAAGACGAAGAGCACCAAACCACCTGCAATTTGGAATGCAGAAAGAGGGAGTTGCATTGCCTCAAATAAGAATTGTGCCCCAAAAAGAAAAAACAGCAAAATACCCGTTGCCACCAATACAGAAACTTTTGCAATCTTTCTCCGCTCTTTGGGCGACAATCCATTTGTTTGAGACAAATAAACAGGCATTGAACCTATAGGATCAACAACAGCCCAAAGTACGATAAATTGAATTATAAATGAATCAAACATACACTTTTTACCAGTAACTTATATTTTAATATTCCAGTTAAACAAACGGCACGCGCCAAAGACACATGCCGTTTTAAAATGAGATTTAATGCGATAACTACATACCAAGGATCACACAACTTGCAATGGAACTTGCTTGCTTTTGTGCATTTGCAGCTGCTGGGCGATCGCCGATTGGACCAATCAATACGCGGTTCCATTTGCCACTTTCTGTGATACGAGCATTTAAGCCTGTCATCGCTAACTTCGCTTGTAGCGCTTCCGCTTTCGCACGATCGTTAAAGGCACCGCATTGTAAACCAAACTTGCCTGTTGATTTTGTACTCTCTGGTTTCTTCTCAACTTTTTTGGCAGTTTCAGATTTCGCGGCTTCTACTTTTGCCGCTTCTTGTTTCGCTAATTCTGCTTTTTTACGTTGTTCTGCAAGTTTTTTCTCTTCCGCAGCTTTGGCGGCAAGCGCCGCTTCTTCAGAGGCTGTTGGTAATGATGTGCTATTGTCAGCAGCACTCGTTGCAGTGGTATTATCCGCATCATTTGTTTGCGCTGCTTTCTTCGCTTTTTCTAAAGCCGCATTTTTTTCTGCTTCTTCTAAGCGTTTGAGTTCTTCTTTTTGTTTTTCGCTTAATTGTGCAGATTTTGCCAAAGCAGAACTGTCTGTTGGGACCGTGCGGCTTTCAAGCTCTTTAATATAAGACCAGGTTTCTTCAGGGCGGCTTGGCAACTGGCTTTTCGGTTTTGCTTTTTCTGCTACTTCAACTTGTATTTCTGTCACTTCAGGGGATTTTTCTTTTAATAGGTAAAGCCCCAATGCAAAACCGCCTACCACTAAGGCTGCAATGGTAAATAATAGGGATTTATTGATTCCGCTGGATTTTTTCTTTTTTGAACCGCTACGTGCGGCATAATCTCGCTGTGCCACGATCTTCCTGTCTTGTTGTTAAATATGAGTAAATGGGGTTAATTCTACTCAATAATTCCTGTAGTGGCTAGACCTCAATAATTATTTTTACACTTCTTTACATCTAAAAACGGCAATTAGCTTAAATCTTGTGGATCCACGTCTAAATTTAACCGCACTTGGCTGGATTTATGTTCCCATTGTTGATGAAAATCCGTTAACGCGGCTTGCAGCCAAGCTCGTGAGGGATGTTGCAATAATAACTGCCAGCGGAAATAATCCGCTTTTTTAGCAAAAGGCGCGGGCATTGCCCCAAGAATTTGTAAGTGCGGTTGATTTTTCGCTTGTTTCCATTGATAAAAATACGCGGCAATATCGTTAAGCAGCTGCTCCGCCTCTTGGCTTTTTCTGCTCTGCGCTTTAAACAATGCCTGCGCACTAAATGGCGGCAGCCCCATAGTGTGGCGCATTTTCAACGCATCATCAGCAAAGGCGTGATAACCTGCTGTTAATAAACGTTGCAACAAAGGGTGTTCAGGATAATGGGTTTGTAGCACCACTTCGCCTTGCTTTTCTGCTCGCCCTGCACGCCCCGCCACTTGTACATAAAGCTGGGCTAAACGCTCTTCAGCCCGAAAATCAACACTAAATAAGCTGCTATCCACATTAATCAAGGCAACCAATGTCACATTAGGGAAATGGTGCCCTTTGGCTAACATTTGCGTGCCAATCAAAATCTGGCTTTTACCTTGCCGAATATCTTCTAAATGGCTTTCTAACTTGCCTTTTCGTGCCGTGCTATCCCGATCGATACGTGTAATGCGATACTGGGGGAAACGTTCTTTCAAGGTTTGTTCAAGCTGCTCGGTGCCTAATCCTGTGGTCACTAAATGTGTTGAACCACAATCGCCACATTGGCGTGGAATTGGCTTTTGTGAACTGCAATGATGACAACGCATCGCACGTTGATGTTGATGATAAGTAAGTGGTTTATCACAATGGGCGCAAGTCGCAATCCAACCGCATTCATGACACAACAAGGCTGGCGCAAATCCACGGCGATTCAAAAATAGCAAGACTTGATTCCCGTTTTGCAACTGTTCATCCATTTTTTTCAGCAGCGTGCTCGATAAACCATTCACCACTTGCTGTTTTTTTAAATCAATCAGTTGGCTTTGCACCATACTGGCATTACCCGCTCGTTGCGATAACACAATATGCTGATATTTGCCATTGCGAACATTATTGAGCGTTTCCAAACTCGGCGTGGCAGATCCCATAACAATGGGAATATTCAGCTGTTTCGCATAAACCACCGCCAAATCACGCGCATGATAACGCCAGCCTTCTTGCTGTTTAAAAGAGGCATCATGTTCTTCATCGATCACAATCAGCCCAAGCTCAGAAAATGGGGTAAAAATAGCGGATCTTGTGCCAATAATGACCGCACTTTGCCCTGTGCGAGCACGCTGCCATACATCTAAACGCTGGGTATCGTTCAGATTAGAATGCAGTACGTCAATTTCCACATTAAAACGAGAACGAAAGCGTTGTACCGTTTGTGGCGTTAAACCAATTTCCGGCACTAAAACCAGCACTTGTTTGCCTTTTTTTAAGGTTTCTTCAATCAGCTGTAAATAAATTTCAGTTTTGCCTGAACCTGTTACCCCATCTAATAAAAAAGCACCAAAGCCTTGCTGAAACAACAATCGACCTAATGCTAGAGATTGTTGTTTATTCAGAAGCAAGCGGTTTTCAGCCTTGACAATCGGTTCGTCTTGTAAGCGTTGTTGCCATGAAATCGGCTGAACAGGCTGTTCAAACGTATCAATATATTGTTTTTCTTTTAATGCTGACCAAATTGCGGCATTAAATTCATTATTGCCCTTTTCCAACGGCGATTTTGCCAACGCACTTGCCGCTGCAAATTGTTTTTTCGCTTTTGTTAATACCCCCGAGGCTAAGGCTTCTTGCCCAAGTGCGGTCAATTTCCAGAAAATTTTTGGTTTTTGCACCGCACTTTCGCCATTGCGCAATTTTACTGGCAGCGCCGAAAATAGTGCATCGCCTAATGGTGCTTGATAATAACTGGCAGCCCAATGCAATAAATTCCACATAGATGCACTGAAAATAGGCTGTTGATCCAAAATTTCAATAACGGTTTTCAACTGTTCCACTGGCAGATCGCTTTGTTCTGGCAACGCCACCACAATGCCAATGCGTTTTTGTGTGCCAAAAGGAACGATCACGCGCGCGCCGACTTCTGGCAGCAAGCCATCAGGCAGTGCGTAATCAAATAAGCGCATAAGAGGAACAGCAAGAGCAACACGAGCAAATTTCATACAGGATCCTTTTTCTAAAGTGCGGTCAATTATACTTGAATAATGGAAATTTTTCGGTATAATTTGCGACCTAATTTCCGTGCTGCTTAGCAGCGTAATATTAACTTCGTATGGTGTAAGATGGCTGTGTGCCGATTTTATAGCGATACGGCTTCAATTTGAGGTTTTCCAATGAAACAAGGTATTCATCCAGAATATAATGAAATTACTGCAACTTGTTCTTGCGGTAACGTAATCAAAGTTCGTTCTACTTTAGGTAAAGACTTAAACTTAGACGTGTGCGGCAACTGCCACCCATTCTACACAGGTAAACAACGTGTTGTAGATACTGGCGGTCGTGTAGAACGTTTCAACAAACGTTTCAGCATTCCAAGCACAAAATAATCAGTTTTGGATTAACCCCTGCGATTGCGGGGGTTTATTTTATCTTGCGTAAGGAGAAAGAATGAAAGTTGCGATTAATACCTTAAATTTTCGCCAAGGCGGTGGTGTTGAACGTTATATTTTGGATTTAATTAAGGGCTTTCATGATGAACAAATCACCCCGCGCATTTACACCTGTAAAGCAGACGCTACTTTAGCCGAAAATCGATGGATTGAGTTAATCAAAACCAATCTTTCTTTAATTCCGCGCAAATTACGTCATCGTTTTTTATCTTCCTTTGTTCGCCAACATCGACAAGCTGATGAAGTTATTTTGTCGTTGTTTTATTTATATTGCGATATTTTTATTTGCGGGGGAAATCATAAGGGTTATTTGCGTTCGCAAAATAAAACAGCGAATTTATATGAACGTTTTATCAAGATTCCTTTTGAACAAAAAGTGCTGAATGAATGTAAGCTTGTCATTGCCCATTCAAAACTGATGAAAAAGGAATTAATTGAATTATATCAAGTTCCCGAACAAAAAATTCAGGTGCTTTATCCGCCTGCGAATACCGCAAAATTTAATCCAATCTCAGCAGAACAGCGTCAAGCATTGCGGGAAAAATTAGGTTTTAACGCAGATGAGATTATTTATCTGTTCCCTTCTACGGGGCATCATCGCAAAGGTTATGCGCTCTTAAAAAACTACTTTAACCATGCTGATTTGCCGATCAGGTTAGTGGTGGCTGGCACGCCAGTGAAAGAGAGCAAAAACGTGGTTTCATTAGGTTTTTGCAAGAATATGCCAGAGCTTTATCAAGCTGCGGATTTCACTATTATGGCATCAAGCTATGAGCCCTTTGGTTTGGTGGGATTAGAGTCTATTTTATCAGGCACACCTGTGATTTTTTCAGAAAATATGGCGTGTTTAGAAGTGCTACAAAATAATTTTGGTTTTACTTTCAGCCGTGATGATGTGGCAAGTCTAGCAAGTGCGGTCAAAAATTCAATAAATTTAGTTAAGGCTGGCAAAGCGCGCATTGACAATCCGCATGCTTGCTTAAATTATGATCCTGAACTAACCAGCCATATTGAGCAATTGCTACAAATTATGAAAAATCTATAAACTTGCGTATCTAAAATAGATAGAAAATAAAATAGATTTACCACGCCACCTTATATAACAAACCGCCCAAATTATTAAACTTGGGCGGTTTTCTTTAAGTGATTCTCTTTAAGTCATTATCGTTAAAACTTTATTCTGCTGCTTTTTCTGGCTCTGAACTGCCAAATTTCAACCACGATGGCAAACTTAAGAATGGCTCATCTGGCTTTTCAGTTTCTTTAAAGACTTTGCCTTCGTTAGCTTTTACCAAGGTTGCAGCTTGTTGTTCAAGTTGGGTTAAGCCCATTTCGTGATAAGCTTCTTGCATTAACGGCAATGCAGAAATGGTTGAATAGGTATCTGGATACAAACGGAGCATATCAGTGACACGGTTTGCAACCGCTACCCACGCTTTACGTTTTGCATAGAATTTCGCAATTTCTAACTCGTGGCGCGCCAAACGGTCTTTGATATATGCCATGCGAGTTAAAGCATCTGGCGTATATTGGCTGTTCGGGAAATGCTGTACCAAAGTTTGGAAATTACTAAATGCCGTTTTCATTGATGTTGTTTCGCGAGTCGAACGGTCAATGCCAAATAAATCTTGGATATAATTATCGCCCATCGACATATTCGTTAAAGCTGCCATATAAAGCACATAATCCGTATGCGGGCTGTCTGAATGTTGTTGCAAGAAACGATCAGCTGTCACTAACGCCGTTGTATAATCTTGGGTTTTGTATGCCACATAAATTAAGTTGAGCTGTGCTTGCTCGCTGTAAGTGCCACCTGGGTAACGCGTATCAACGGCTTGTAAATAACGGGTTGCATCGCTGTATTCACCATATTCCAAATGCTGCTGACCGATAGCAAAAAGCTCCTGCTCAGAGGCTTGCTCCACTTCTTTATTGCTGCTTGAACAGGCAGACACTGCAAATGCGGCGACCGCAACCAATGCAAGCGATGTTAATTTACGCATAACCTTATCCTTTTCTATCTAAAAATGTGCTATTGAGTTACAATATTTGCCGTATTTTATAGAACATTATTCATTAAATCACGGATTTTTTATTATTTATGGCTCAAATTACCCTTTCGGCTGAGATCCAGCCTGAACAAATGGGGCAACGCTTAGACCAAACCTTAGCCGAGTTGTTCCCTGACTATTCTCGTTCTCGCCTTAAAACTTGGATCGAACAAGATTTAGTCCAAATTAATGGCAACGTTGCCAATGTGCCACGCACTAAAGTGCTGGGCGGCGAACAAGTGGAAATTACGGTAGAAGTGGAAGATGAAACTCACTACAAGCCAGAAAATCTGCCATTAAATATTGTGTATGAAGATGAGCATATTTTAGTCATCAACAAACCCAAAGATTTCGTGGTTCACCCTGGGGCGGGCAATCCAAACGGCACTGTGTTAAATGCGCTGCTCTATCATTATCCACAAATTGCGGAAGTGCCAAGAGCGGGGATCGTTCATCGTTTGGACAAAGATACAACAGGATTAATGGTTGTTGCCAAAACAATCCCTGCGCAAACCAAATTAGTCCGTGATTTGCAAAAACGCAAAATCACGCGCGAATATGAGGCAGTAGCCTTTGGCGTGATGACAAAAGGGGGCAAAGTAGATGAACCAATGGCTCGCCACCCAACTAAACGCACAATGATGGCAGTTCACCCAATGGGAAAACCTGCCGTTACCCATTATCGCATTATGGAGCGCTTCCGTAACTATACACGCTTACGTTTACGCTTAGAAACAGGTCGCACGCACCAAATTCGGGTGCATATGGCGCATATCGCCCATCCCCTACTCGGCGATCAAACCTATGGTGGACGCCCACGTCCGCCTAAACACGCTAGTGAAGAATTCAGCGCCGTATTGCGCAATTTCCAACGCCAAGCATTGCACGCAATTATGCTGCGCTTAGAGCACCCGATCACAAGAGAACCGATGGAATGGCACGCGCCACTACCCGATGATTTTATTGAGCTCATTCAAGCGCTGAAACAAGATTATCAACTGCATAAAGATGAATTAGATTACTAAAACAACATAAAAAATGACCGCACTTTACTTATTCATAAGCCCAAAGTGCAGTCGTTTTTTTATTTATTTTACGAATTATGAACGTTTCATTATTTCAAAGAATTCTTCGTTGGTTTTTGCTACCATCAATTTATCAATCAAGAATTCCATTGCTTCCACCTCACTCATTGGGTTAAGGATTTTGCGTAGAATCCACATTTTTTGTAGCTCATCAGGCGTGGTAAGTAAGTCTTCTTTACGCGTGCCAGAACGGTTGAAATCAATGGCTGGGAATACACGTTTTTCTGCAATTTTGCGTGAAAGGTGTAATTCCATATTCCCCGTTCCTTTAAACTCTTCAAAAATAACTTCATCCATTTTTGAACCAGTATCCACAAGTGCGGTGGCAATAATCGTTAAACTACCGCCTTCTTCCACATTACGCGCAGCACCGAAGAAACGTTTTGGACGATGTAACGCATTCGCATCCACACCACCAGAGAGAATTTTACCCGAGGCTGGTGTCACTGTATTATAAGCGCGAGCAAGACGAGTAATCGAGTCTAATAAAATAACCACGTCTTTTTTATGCTCAACCGAGCGTTTTGCTTTCTCGATTACCATTTCAGCCACTTGAACATGGCGTGTTGCAGGCTCATCAAAGGTGGAAGCGATCACTTCGCCACGCACTGTACGTTGCATTTCGGTCACTTCTTCAGGGCGTTCATCAATCAACAATACGATCAATTCACATTCAGGATAATTGTGGGTGATGCTTTGCGCAATATTTTGTAGCAACACGGTTTTACCCGCTTTGGGTGGCGCAACAATCAAGCCACGTTGCCCTTTACCAATCGGCGAGGCTAAATCTAAGATACGCGCGGTTAAATCCTCTTTAGAACCATTACCACGCTCCATACGCAAGCGCGAATTGGCATGTAATGGCGTTAAGTTTTCAAATAGGATTTTGCTACGAGAAACTTCTGGTTTATCGTCATTGACTTGATCAACTTTCAATAATGCAAAATAACGTTCACCTTCTTTGGGTGGGCGAATTTTTCCTTCTACTTTATCGCCAGTTTGCAAATTAAAACGGCGAATTTGGCTTGGGCTGACATAAATATCATCAGGGCCTGCTAAGTATGAGCTATCCGCTGAACGTAAGAAACCAAAGCCATCAGGTAAGATTTCAAGCACGCCACCGCCGAAAATATCTTCGCCACTTTTGGCGTGTTGTTTTAAGATTGCAAAGACGATGTCTTGTTTACGTAAACGAGCTAAATTTTCTAAGCCCATTTGTCCTTCACCAAGTTCAACCAAAGTTGGCACTGGTGTATTTTTTAGTTCTGTTAAATGCATAATTGGAATTTTGAATTAATTTGATTGGAAGTTCAGATACGACAATAGCGCCGTTTTAGAATGGGCGTTAAGTTACCACTAAAACAGTATGCTGTCTAGTTTTTAACACAAAAAGTGCGGTTAATTTTAGCGATATTTTGTAGTTCGTGCTATTCTAGGGGCAATTTTTATCAAACGATATCATTATGAGTACAGAACATTTATCACAACAGCGTTTTGCTGATCTTCCCTTACACCCTAAAGTGCTAGAAGCATTGCAACGCAATGGCTTTGAATATTGCACGCCAATTCAAGCCCTTTCTTTGCCAATCACCTTGCAAGGTAAAGATGTCGCTGGGCAAGCACAAACGGGAACGGGCAAAACCATGGCGTTTTTAACCGCCACTTTTCACCATTTATTAACCCATCAGCCTGAAGTTATTCCAAATCAACCGCGTGCATTAATTCTAGCGCCGACTCGTGAGCTAGCGGTTCAAATTGCCCACGATGCAGAATGGCTTGTCAAAACGACGGGATTACGCACCGCACTTGCTTATGGCGGCGATGGCTATGACAAACAACTCAAAGCCATTGAAAGTGGTGTTGACCTACTTATCGGCACTACGGGGCGTGTCATTGACTATGTAAAACAAGGGATTATTCGTTTAGAAAATATTCAAGTTGTGATCCTTGATGAAGCAGATCGTATGTTTGATTTAGGGTTTATTAAGGATATTCGCTACTTGTTACGAAAATGCCCAAGCCCGAAACAACGCCTTACCATGTTGTTTTCAGCAACTCTATCTTATAAAGTGCGTGAACTCGCCTTTGAAGATATGAATGAGCCTGAATATGTGGAAATTGAGCCACTACAAAAAACAGGGCATCGCATTAAGGAAGAACTGTTCTATCCCTCTAATAAAGACAAAATGGCATTATTAATGACATTATTGGAAGAAGAATGGCCTGAACGCTGCATTATTTTCTCCAATACGAAACATGAATGCGAAAAAATCTGGGGCTATTTAGCCGCCGATGGACACCGTGTTGGCTTGCTTACGGGTGATGTGGCTCAGAAAAAACGTTTGGCCTTACTCAAGCAATTTACCGATGGCGATTTAGATATTTTGGTTGCCACAGATGTGGCTGCCCGTGGTTTGCATATTTCAGACGTTACTCACGTTTTTAACTACGATTTACCCGATGATCGTGAAGATTATGTTCATCGCATTGGTCGCACAGGGCGTGCGGGTGAAAGTGGTGTTTCTATTAGCTTTGCTTGTGAACAATACGCCATGAACTTGCCTGCCATTGAAGAATATATTGGACACCATATTCCTGTTAGCCAATATGATCCTGAATCGTTGATCTCTGATTTGCCAAAACCATTGCGTCTTCAACGGGGAACGGCAACAAATAGAAATAATAATGTGAAGAATACTAAGAAACGTTATTAAAGAAGCCCAACTGTACTTGAATTATAGGTCTTCAACCCTTGCAAATGCTGAGAAGTTATTTTTAAAGACTGAAAACATACTCCTAAACGTACTCCTAAAATAAAAAGTCATCTTTGAAATTGATTGTTTTTCAGGCTGTAAGCTCAGGTATAAGAAATTAAATTCTAACATAAAAAAGCAAGTTCCCTTTTTTAAAAAATTTGGGGCTGACGTAGATTAGCCCTAAATTTCACACCATTTTCGCAATGTTTTTAGCTGCATTTTGGGTGTTCCAAAGTTAAACCGAAATTCACATTCC
>NZ_QENU01000020.1 GCF_003096995.1 Alitibacter langaaensis DSM 22999
AATTGCTGCTGTTAAAGTTGTTTTACCGTGGTCAACGTGGCCGATTGTACCCACGTTTACGTGCGGTTTTGTACGTTCAAATTTTTCTTTAGACATTGAAAGTCCCTCTAAAAAACACGGTTATCGATGGTACAATAACACCACATTAACCTAATGTATTGTTTACGGTTTATCTTTAAAAGGAAAGTTGAATTTAGTAAGAGTGGTGCTGATAGGCGGATTTGAACCGCCGACCTCACCCTTACCAAGGGTGCGCTCTACCAACTGAGCTATATCAGCGCTTTCTTGGAGCGGGCAGCGGGAATCGAACCCGCATCATTAGCTTGGAAGGCTAAGGTAATAGCCATTATACAATGCCCGCAGTCCTTAATTCATCTGTCCCATCAAATCGTTGAGAGTGGTGGAGGGAGAAGGATTCGAACCTTCGAAGGCTGAGCCAACAGATTTACAGTCTGCCCCCTTTGGCCGCTCGGGAACCCCTCCACGCTAGATTGAACTTGATTATGAGATGGTGCCGACTATCGGAATCGAACTGATGACCTACTGATTACAAGTCAGTTGCTCTACCTACTGAGCTAAGTCGGCGTCATAAGCAAGTGGTGCGTATTATAGGGAAAAAATTCCCCCTGACAAGTATTTTTTGCAAAAAAAATAAATTTTTTGACTATTCGCTTAATTCACAATCAAAAATACGAAAAATTGCTATGAAATTAAACGATTTATTAAAAATTTTCTGCCAAAGATCCCATTTATAAGGTATATTCGCTAGCAAATTTCACATTTTTTTTGCATAAAATGACTATCAACGCTGATAACACGATGACTTTCACAAGCAATTTAAGCCCATTCTTAACCTTCGACCGCCAGCAATGGGCAGAATTGCGTAAATCCGTCCCATTAAAACTCACCGAACAAGATCTCAAACCCTTACTCGGCTTTAATGAAGATTTATCGCTAGATGAAGTCAGCACAATTTATTTGCCCCTTGCCCGTTTAATTAATTATTACATAGAAGAAAATCTGCGCCGTCAGGCGGTATTAAATCGTTTTTTAGGCGGCAAAAATCCGAAAGTGCCTTACATTATTAGCATTGCGGGAAGCGTGGCGGTGGGCAAAAGCACCTCGGCGCGGATTTTACAATCATTATTAAGCAATTGGCCAGACACTCGCAAAGTGGATTTGATCACCACAGATGGCTTTTTACACCCTCTCAACGTGCTACAACAAAAAAATTTATTGCAGAAAAAAGGCTTCCCAATTTCTTACGATACACCAAAGTTAATTAAATTCTTGGCAGACATTAAATCCGGCAAGCCTAATGTGCAAGCACCGATTTACTCACATTTAACTTATGACATTATTCCCGATCAGTTTGATGTGGTGAACCAACCCGACATTCTGATTTTAGAAGGGCTGAATGTCTTACAAGCGGGTAATCATGCGAAAACCTTTGTCTCCGACTTTGTGGATTTTTCCATTTATGTGGATGCCGATGAAAACTTGCTGCAAGAATGGTATATCCGCCGTTTCTTAAAATTCCGCCAAAGCGCATTTAATGACCCCAATTCTTATTTCAAACATTACGCAAGTTTGTCGGAACAAGAAGCTATTGCCGTCGCCACCAAAATTTGGCAAACAATCAACGGATTAAATTTGAAACAGAATATTTTACCGACCCGTGAGCGCGCCAATTTAATTCTCACTAAAGGCGCAGACCATGCAGTGCAATGGGTTAAACTAAAAAAATAGTAAAATTTGACCGCACTTTTACATCTTTTCGCAAAAGTGCGGTCAAAAAATCCTATTTTTTGAATGTTAGCCAGCCCACAGCAAAGAATCTCATAATCATCATTCCCCCTTATTCAAACGCCACTTATCACAGATACAGAAGAAAAGAAGAGATTTTTGTAAATTTAATGTAAAATACGCCCGATTTGACAATTTAGGAAAGATTTTATGGCATTACTTAATGTATTAATTTACCCAGATGAACGCTTAAAAACTGTGGCGGAGCCTGTGACAGAATTTAATGATGAATTACAAACCTTTATCGACAATATGTTTGACACCATGTATGCGGAAGAAGGCATCGGTTTAGCGGCGACCCAAGTCGATGTGCATAAGCGTGTGATTACCATTGATATTACAGGGGAAAAGACCGAACAGCTCGTCTTAATCAACCCAGAATTAGTGGACAGCGAAGGGGAAACTGGCATTGAAGAAGGCTGCTTATCCTTGCCTGGTTTGCGCGGTTTTGTTCCACGCAAAGAAAAGGTTACGGTGAAAGCGTTAAACCGCCATGGCGAAGAATTTACCCTAAGTGCGGACGGTTTGTTAGCGATTTGTATTCAGCACGAAATGGATCATCTCAATGGCATTGTGTTTGCGGATTATTTGTCGCCGTTAAAACGCAACCGTATGAAAGAAAAATTAATCAAATATCAAAAACAATTGGCGAAACATTCCGCTTAGTCCATTCTCAATCGGGGCAACGTAGCTTGCCCTTATAAATTATGATGATTTCTTGTCCGCACTTTCAAAATCAGCAATGCCGTTCCTGCCAATGGCTGCCAATGGATTATTCAGCGCAGTTGGCAGAAAAACAGGCTCATCTCAAACAACAGCTGCAAAATTTAGATTGTTCCGTATTGCAATGGTTACCGCCATTTCCATCGCCACAAACTGGCTTCCGTAATAAGGCGAAAATGGTCGTTTCGGGTGCAGTGGAACGCCCTATATTAGGCATTATAAATGAACGAAATCAGGCGGTGGACTTAACGGATTGCCCGCTTTACCCTGTTCACTTTGGGGCGATTTTCAATGTGCTTAAAGATTTCATCGGGCGGGCTGGGCTGGTGCCATACAATATCGCCAAACAAAAAGGCGAGTTAAAATATATTCTTCTCAGCGAAAGCCGTGATAGCAGTGAACTAATGTTGCGTTTCGTCTTGCGCTCTGAGCAAAAACTTCCTTTAATCACACGAGAACTGGCTGGCTTATTGCAAAAACTGCCCCATTTAAAAGTGGTTACCGCCAATATTCAGCCTCAGCATGCGGCAATTTTGGAAGGGGAAAAAGAAATCTTCCTGACTGAACAACAGGTTTTGGCAGAACAATTTAATCACATTCCGTTATTCATCCGACCGCAAGGCTTTTTCCAAACTAATCCCGCCGTGGCTGAACGTTTATATGCCACCGCCCAAAATTGGGTACAAGATCTCCCCATTCTGCGGCTATGGGATTTATTTTGCGGTGTCGGCGGTTTTGGTTTGCACTGCGCCATAGCGCTGCGTGAGAAAAATCCAAATGTGGCCCTCACGGGCATTGAAATTTCGCCATCTGCCATTTATTCAGCCAGCTTATCGGCACAAAAGTGCGGTCTAAAAAACGTAAATTTTCAGTCATTAGATGCGGCGAACTTTGCCTTAGGGCAAGAAAGCGATAAGCCCGATCTCGTCATCGTCAACCCGCCACGCCGCGGTATTGGCAAAGCACTGGCTCAATTTCTCAACGAAATGCGACCGCACTTTTTGCTTTACTCTAGCTGTAATGCCATCACCATGGCCAACGATTTGCAGGCACTCAGCCACTATCAAATGCAGAAAATCCAACTCTTTGATATGTTCCCACACACCAACCACTATGAAGTGTTGGCGTTACTAAAACGGATAAAATAGATTAGCGCTGATGCTAATTATCGTAAAATCAAACAAAAAGAGACTAAAAAAGTATAATGCTGTTGATCGTCAACCATTCCCTCTATTTTGAAGGAATGTGCGCTCGATTCAGCTAGATACACCGTCTAAACAGCTTAAAATTCTGCAAAATGGTGTGAAATCTAATGCGGTTCTACTGCAGCCTTTTTATTCTCAAAGGAATTACACTATGATCCCATTTTTAATGTCAAAACCTGGTAAACCAATCCCAGAAGCAGAACAATTAGAACGTTATAATCGTTTAAGATGGCATGCGCTTTTCGGTATTTTCATCGGTTATGTCGCATACTATATTTTGCGTAATAACTTCTTACTTTCATCCCCAGAGCTTATCAGTGAATTTGGTTTCACGAAAAAAGACATTGGTTTTATTTCTGGAACCATGTTGGTGATATATGGCTTAAGCAAGGGCGTTATGTCTGCTTTAGCCGATAAATCAAACCCAAAACATTTTATGATTTTCGGTCTAATGATGTCAGCCGCAGTCAATCTTATGATGGGCTTTAGTGCATCATTCTGGGCTTTCCTATTCCTTTGTATCCTAAATGGGATTTTCCAAGGAATGGGGGCTGGACCTGCTTATGTTGTGTTAGCCAGTTGGTTCCCTCGCAAGTCTCGTGGTGTTACTACTGCTATATTCAATATTTCGCATAATGTAGGCGGTGGACTAGTTGCGCCAATCGCAGGAGCAAGTATTGCATGGCTTGGCACAGAACGCTGGCAAGCCGCACATTTCATCGCCCCTGTCGTGATCGCAACCATCGTTGCAGTTTTAGTTTATGTATTGGGCAAAGGTCGTACCTACAACGAAGGTTTACCGCCGACAAGTAAAATTCTAGGTACAGAACAAGAAGAGTTAATTGTCACTAAAGATGAAAATGTCAACTTAACCACTTGGGGAATTTTCCGTGACTATATCGTAAAAGATATCAATGTTTGGTTTGTTTCATTCATTGATGTATTTACTTATATGATTCGTTTCGGTGTATTAACTTGGTTACCACTTTATCTACTAGAAACCAAAGGTTTCTCGAAAGGTCAAATGGCGGCAGCATTTGCTATTTTTGAATGGGCTGCAATCCCTTCAACGCTATTAGCTGGCTGGCTAACAGATACCTACTTCAAAGGGTGTCGTATGCCACTTTCTATCATCACATTAATTGGTGTAGGAGCATCCATGTTTGCTTACTGGGGCGGACATGATCTATTAACCGTCACAATTGGTGCGGGTATCATTGGCTGTTTAATTTATGTACCGATGTTCTTATCATCATTACAAGCCATTGAATTAGTGCCTTCATTTGCAGCAGGTTCTGCAACTGGTTCGCGGCTTGCTCAGTTATGTTTTAGGAAGCTTTTCTGGCACGGCATTATTTGGGATCTTAGCAGATCACTTTGGCTGGGATGCTGGTTTCTACCTCTTGTTATTCGCAGTTTGTGGTTGTATCTTCTGCTGTTATATGACTCACTTAGGTGTGTTACGTTTAGAAAAGAAAAAGCTAGCACAAGCAGGAAATAATTAATATGCAAAAAAGTGCGGTCAAAAATTTTGTTTTTTTGACCGCACTTTGGCTATTGGGAAAAGATTTTATGGAGAGATGAAGCGAGGTTAATGCTCATCTTCATCATCGAAGAATTCACCATCCTCGCCGTATTCATCTTCTTCTGCGTTTGGATCTTCAAAATAGGTTCCCCATCCATCGTAAATGCCGTCATATTTTGCGACCTGTGGCACGAGTTCTTTTTGTTGGGCGTCAATGATTTCTGATTTTAATTCCGTTTCTGCCACAATATCAAAACAGAACAGAAGTTTACCACTTTCATCTTCAAATTCTTCTGCATCTGAAACTTCATAGCCCATTTTGAAAGCGTCCATTGCGATTTTTTCTAATTGGTCAAAATCATAATGCGCCACATGGTGCTCGATAATATAAAGTGCATCAGGATCGCTGCCATCATTGAGTAAATTTGTGATGATTTCGCGCGTTTCTGCTTGGAGTTCTTCTGGAGTTGGGTGTGTCATATTTTCATCCTTGCAAACAAAAAATCTCCCCCGAAGGGAAGATTTTTGGAAGATTATTTTTTCAATAAATCGCGAATTTCAGACAACAATTCTTCCTGAGTTGGGCCAGCAGGTGCGGCTTCTTCAGGTTTTTTAAGTTTGTTGATGCCTTTAATCATCATAAAGATTGCTAAGGCGATGATAATAAAATCAAAAATGTTTTGGATAAATAAACCGTAGTTTAAAGTTACTGCTGGAGTTTCGCCAACCGCTTCAGCTAATACGATTTTTAAATCTTTGAAGTCCACGCCGCCAGTAATGGTGCCTAATAATGGCATCACAACATCAGCAACGAGTGAACTAACGATTTTACCGAAAGCACCGCCGATGATTACACCGACTGCCATATCTACAACATTACCGCGCATTGCAAATTCGCGGAATTCTTTCATAAAGCTCATAAAATGTCCTTGTATAAAGTTAAGTAAGGGTGTTTGTTTAAAAAACGGTCGTATTATATGGATTTCCTATTATTTGTCTAGATAAAAAACGCACTAGGCTGAAACAATTTTTCGATCTCCGTTACCGCTTTTTTATCTGACAGATAAACGACAACATGATCATGCTCTTCAAACACCACGTCTTTCTTCGCAATGATGACTTCATTTTGGCGTAAAATTGCACCGATGATAGCTCCATTTGGCAGCTTGAGTTCAGAAACTTTGCGTCCAATCACATCAGAAGTGGTTGGATCGCCGTGTAGCACCACTTCCAACGCTTCGGCAATCCCATGGCGCAACTGCGCTACGTTTACAATATCGCCCTTGCGGATATGGCTTAATAATTCCGAAATCGTGGCTTGCTGCGGCGAGATCGCAATATCAATGGCGCCGCCTTGAATTAAGCTGATATATGCCATACGCTGGATAAGCACCAGTGCTTTGGCAGCGCCCATACGTTTGGCTAATAGCGCAGACATAATGTTCGCTTCATCATCGCTGGTGAGTGAAATAAAGACGTCAACTTCTTCAATATGTTCTTCAAATAATAAGGATTGGTCAGAAGCATCGCCGTTAAATACCATAGTTTTAGATAATTTTTCGGCTAAATACTCTGCACGTTCTGAATTGCGTTCAATTAATTTAAGCGAACATTGATTTTCTAGGCGTTGGGCAACATTTAAAGCGATATTCCCTCCGCCCATAATCATCACTCGGCGATATGGGCGCTCTAAACGCTGCAATTCCGACATAATGGCTTTGATGTGGATAGTCGCACAAATAAAGGTGACTTCATCGCCCGCTTCAATAATAGTGGAAGCTTGCGGGCGAATAAATTTATCTTGGCGCAAAATCGAAACAATGCGGCAATCAATATGGGGCATATGTTCGCGTAAGGCAGAAATCGCATAGCCCACTAATGGCCCACCGTAGTAAGCTTTGCACACGGCAACGCTAATTTGCTGATCGGCAAAGTGCGCAATTTGTAATGCGCCAGGGTAATCAATTAAATGAATGATTTCGTCCGTCACCAAGGCTTCTGGGGAAATAATATGATCTATCGGCAACACTTCGGGCTGGAATAAACGATCTTTTTCGCGCCAAAAATCACTATTGCGGATACGAGCAATTTTAGTAGGCGTATTAAACAACGCCGCACCCACTTGGCACGCTACCATATTTATTTCATCAGAATTGGTCACCGCCACCATCAAATCTGCATCTTGCGCCCCCGCTTCACGCAAGACCGTAGGCGATGATGCCGAGCCTTGAACCACGCGCAAATCGTGTTTATCTTGTAAATTATCAAGCCGAGTTTCGTTATTATCCACAAGGGTAATATCGTTATCCTCACTCACCAAATTTTCTGCAAGCGTAGTGCCAACCTGCCCTGCGCCAAGAATAATAATTTTCATAAAATCCGCCTTTGCTCATTTTGTGTGGCTATATTAACGGAAATTCAGCGAAAAATCCGCAAAGTGCGGTCAAATTTCTCCTTGTTTTTGATATACTGCATCCTTATTTTATATTGCGGAGAAAAACGGTGGACTTACATAATATTCGTGCCGAGTACAGCAAGCAGGAATTATCGAGCAAACAATGTGATGCAAATCCGTTAAAACAGTTTGAAAAATGGCTCAATGATGCGATGACGGCGAAGGTAAACGAGCCGACTGCGATGAATATTGCCACCGTGGGCGAAAATGGCAAGCCGAGTAGCCGTGTGGTACTATTGAAAGAATTAAATTCACAAGGCTTTGTTTTCTTTACTAATTATTTAAGTCAAAAAGGCAAAGCGCTCGCAGCCAATCCTTTCGCCGCATTGAATTTTTTCTGGCCAGAGCTAGAACGCCAAGTTCGAGTGGAAGGGCAAGTGCAGAAATTAGACGAGCAAGCCTCTGATGAATATTTCGCAAGCCGCCCCTATACCAGCCGAGTGGGTGCTTGGGCAAGTGAGCAAAGTGCAGTCATTTCTGGCAAAAATTCGCTCTTAGCGAAAGCTGCGATGATTGCAGCGAAACACCCGTTAAACGTGCCTCGGCCGCCACACTGGGGCGGCTATGTTGTGGTGCCAGAAAGCATTGAGTTTTGGCAAGGTCGCCCAAGCCGTTTGCACGACCGCATTCGCTATCGTTTAACACAAGGCGAATGGATTAAAGAGCGTCTTTCGCCATAGGAAATCATTATGACATATAACAAATTACGTATCGAATGGGACTGTCGCCGCGGTATGCTAGAACTAGACAAAGTGATTATGCCCTTTTATCAGCAGCACTTTGACAACTTAACCGAACCGCAAAAAGAAACATTTATCCGCTTGCTTGCAAGCACAGATTTGCAACTTCTCTCTTGGTTTTTTAACCGCACTTCTGCGCCTGATGCAGAGTTGCAAGGTATGGTTGATCTTATTCACGACACATTAAAATTATCTTCTTAAGAATTTCTGAAGATTTTTTGAACTTTTAGTAAATTACTGGCTCTAACTTTTCAACTATACTGTTTGAGCTGTGATGATTTAAGCGATAATTGGAGTTATATGGCTGAACAGCTGACAGATCAAGCTTTGGTAGAACGTGTCCAGCAAGGTGACAAAAAAGCGTTTAATTTATTGGTTTCTCGTTATCAAAATAAAGTGGCTGGGTTGCTAACCCGTTATATACCGCGTAATGACATTCCTGATGTCGTGCAAGAATCCTTTATTAAAGCTTACCGTTCAATAGAATCTTTTCGTGGCGATAGCGCGTTTTACACATGGCTTTACCGAATTGCCGTCAATACGGCTAAAAATTATCTAACGGCGCAAGGACGCCGCCCGCCAAGTGAAGATATTTTGGCGGAAGACGCGGAAAGTTATGATATGGGTTCTAACTTACGCGATCTAGGCACACCTGAAAACGAATTGTTGTCAGCGGAATTGCGTAAAGTTGTTTTTGATGCAATCGAAGGAATGCAAGAAGAATTAAAAACGGCGATTACATTGCGCGAACTTGAAGGTTTAAGTTATGAAGAGATCGCCGAAATTATGGATTGTCCTGTCGGCACAGTTCGTTCTCGAATCTTTCGCGCACGAGAAATTATAGAAAATAAAATTAATCCGTTAATTCAACGTTAAAATTAAAACTGGGGTATTTAAAATGCAAAAAGAGTTACTTTCTGCGTATGTTGATGGTGAACATGTAAGTAACGAATTCACTGCAGAGTTATGTCAAAATGCTGAGCTTCAAGCCAGTTGGAATAATTTTCATGCAATTCGTTCGGTAATGCGTGAAGAAACACCTGTTTTTTTAGGTGCAGACTTCACGGCTAAAATGGAAGCGTTAATTGATGCAGAGCCAGAAATGGTTTCTCAACCTACGCCTGAAGAAGTGGAACAACTTCCATTTGTGCAAAAATTAAAAGCACTGTTTACACCATTAACTCAAGTGGCTGTCGCTGCGGCGGTATGTTTGGTTGCTGTATTTGGTGTACAAACGTTTAACGCAAGCCAAGCGGATAAAGCGTCAGATATTCCTGTGTTACAAACAACTCCTATGTTATTGCAAGGCGCACAACAACCCGTAAGTTATAATGCCCCCGCTAAAGATGTCGCTACCCTAGGACAGCTTGAGCAAAAAAATAAACGTATGGGTGCGTTATTACAAAACTACGAAATTCAACGTCGCGCACAAGAAAATGCACAGAAATAACGAGATGACATTTAAATTCACCACCACTTTGGTGGTGAATTCTTTTGTAAAATATGCCAATATTTGACCGCACTTAATGCGGTTTTTGTATTTTTATTGTGGATAGAAAGTCATGTTAATAGAAAGTGCGGTCGTTATTGACTATAAATCTGGCATCGCAAAAGTAAAATGCCAATCTCAAAGTGCTTGTGGCAGCTGCGCCGCAAAAGCCAGTTGTGGTTCATCAGTGCTTTCAGAACTTGCAGGCGAGCAAGAGCATATTTTTCAAGTGGAAACCATTACGCCAGTGTCAATTGGTCAACGAGTAGAAATTGGCTTGCCAGAACGCTCTTTATTACAATCTGTTAGCTTAGTCTATGTGTTGCCGTTGCTCGTAATTTTATTGAGCACCTTTATTGGCAGCCAATTATTTTCGCATGAATTACTTCTTGCGCTCTTTATTTTGGTGTGTACTGCAACGACATTTATTGGCGTGCGATTTTATAGCCAAAAACTCAATAAAAAATCGGCATTTCAGCCGATTTTGATACGCGTGTTAAATTAGTAATAAGAGTGTTCACCGCGTTGGTGTTCTGTTACATCTTTAGCGCCTTTTAATTCGCCCTCAAAGAGCTGCACTAATTGTTTTTCCACCCCTTCTTTCAAGGTTACATCCACCATTGAACAGCCGTTGCAACCACCACCAAATTGCAAAATTGCATAACCATCTTCAGTGATTTCCACCAACGTGATACGTCCGCCGTGGCTGGCAAGTTGTGGGTTAATTTGAGTTTGAATCACATAATCTACACGTTCAATTAAAGGGGCATCATCAGCGACTTTACGCATTTTGGCATTGGGTGCTTTTAATGTTAATTGCGCGCCTAATTCTTCGGTTACATAATCAATTTCCGCGTCTTCTAAAAAAGGCAAACTGATCTCATCCACAAAAGCAGAAAAACCGTCATATTTCATTTCTATATCACGTTCTTCCACCGCATTGGCAGGACAATATGACACGCCACATTCTGCGTTTGGTGTGCCTGGATTGACCACAAAAATACGAATACTGGTGCCCTCTTCTTGTGTGGCAAGTAATTTACGAAAATGCGCTTGTGCCGCATCTGAAATTGTAATTTGTTCCATAATCTTTCCTAAATAAACTGAGTATTGCGCTAGGATAATACGCTGATATGGGCGTTTATGCAAATTTTCAAGGGTGCTATAATAGCGCAAATCATAATTCTAACGATACTTAAAATGGCGAAATCAAATTATATTACGCGCGCAGGCTGGAATGCTTTAGACCAAGAGCTGAAATATTTATGGAAAGAAGAACGCCCCAAAGTGACCCAAGCAGTTTCAGACGCGGCGGCATTAGGGGATCGTAGCGAAAATGCGGAATATATTTATGGTAAACGCCGCCTGCGTGAAATTGATCGGCGCGTGCGTTTTCTGATGAAGCGTTTAGAAGTGTTACAAATCGTAGATTATCACCCCCGTCAAGAGGGCAAAGTCTTTTTTGGCGCGTGGGTGGGGTTAGAAACGGAAGACGGGGAGCTAAAGCAATATCGAATTGTTGGCTGCGATGAATTTGACCCCGCCAAAAATTGGATCTCTGTCGATTCTCCCGTTGCCCGAGCTTTAATTGGCAAAACCCTTGATGACGAAGTCAGCGTAAACACGCCATCAGGCAAAATAACCTACTTTATTAACCGTATTTGGTATGAAAAATAAAGTTATCGTTGGCAAAAGTGCGGTCAAAAAATAAGAAATTTTTTAATATTCCCACTCATCAGGGTTAACGCCCAAATCACGCATAATTTCTTTTGCGGCTTCTGGAATTTCGTCATTGCGTTCTTTTAACAGATCCGCATCGGTTGGCAATGGTTGCCCTGTGAATGCGTGCAGAAAGGCTTCGCAGAGCAGCTCACTATTGGTGGCATGGCGCAAGTTTTTTATTTGACGGCGGGTGCGTTCGTTAGTCAGAATTTCCAATACCTTGATAGGAATGGATACCGTAATTTTCTTCACTTGTTCGCTTTTTTTGCCGTGTTCTGCATAAGGGCTGATATATTTGCCATTCCAATTTGCCATGCTCAATCCTGATTTACTTAATTCAAAATATCTGCGCTATTCTAATCAAATTTTGCTCAAATCTCAATCTAGCCGTACAGACTGCTAGATTGCCACATTTACAAAACTTTACACAATCTTACACAACCTTTTATGAAATGGGCTGACTAATGCTAAGCCTAGTACATACTAGCCCGCTTAAACGCGGAATTTTACTTATAGAGGTCTATGAAAATGAAAAAACTTTTTGCTGAATTTTTCGGTACATTTTGGTTGGTATTCGGTGGTTGTGGCTCTGCGGTGTTAGCAGCGGCTTATCCAGAATTGGGTATCGGTTTCGCTGGCGTTGCGCTTGCTTTTGGTTTAACCGTATTAACCATGGCTTACGCCGTTGGCCATATTTCTGGCGGACATTTTAACCCTGCAGTAACTTTAGGATTAGTGGCTGGCGGTCGTTTCCAAGCAAAAGATGCAGTAAGCTACATTATTGCGCAAGTTGTTGGTGGGATCGTTGGTGCCGCAGTGCTTTATGCTATCGCTTCAGGCAAAGCAGGTTTTGATGCTGCCACAAGCGGTTTTGCTTCAAATGGTTTTGGCGAACATTCACCAAACGGTTATTCTCTAGGTGCGGTGGTTATCGCTGAAATCTTATTAACCGCATTCTTCTTAATCATTATCCACGGTGCAACAGATAAAAGAGCACCAGCAGGTTTCGCACCAATCGCTATTGGTTTAGGCTTAACCTTAATCCACTTAATTAGCATCCCTGTATCTAACACCTCTGTAAACCCTGCTCGTTCAACAGCGGTGGCTATATTCCAAGGTGGTTGGGCGCTTGAACAATTATGGGTATTCTGGGTAGCACCAATTATTGGTGGTATTATCGGCGGTCTTATTTATCGTTCATTATTAGAAACAAAAGACTAAACCCCAATTTCCGTATGATAAAGCGGCTTATGCCGCTTTTATTTCATCCTACGTTGTTAAAAAAGTCCGTCAAAAATCACTGCGGTAATGACAACCCAAGGGATTAGTGATAATTACAAAATAGTTCACCTATTACAGTAAATGCTTGTTATTTTGTTGAAAAAGGCTTTATATTGCATAAAGTCTTTTTTCGTTTCATATATAA
Source organism: Alitibacter langaaensis DSM 22999 (assembly GCF_003096995.1). Taxonomy (GTDB): domain Bacteria; phylum Pseudomonadota; class Gammaproteobacteria; order Enterobacterales; family Pasteurellaceae; genus Exercitatus; species Exercitatus langaaensis. Next base: position 13,092 of record NZ_QENU01000020.1, read on the forward strand.
GGAAAAAATAATGAATCAAGTAACTTTAATGGGCAATCCAGTAGAAGTGGCGGGAGAATTTCCCCAAGTTGGCACAAATGTCGCAGATTTTACTTTAACCGATAAAACGCTGGCTGATGTGGCACTTTCATCATTCACAGGGGTGCGCAAAATATTAAATATTTTCCCAAGTATCGACACTGGCGTATGTGTGACATCAGTGCGTAAATTTAACGCTAAAGCGGCTGGTTTAGCGAACACTGTCGTGCTTTGCATTTCAGCTGATTTACCTTTTGCGCAAGCTCGTTTCTGTGGCGCCGAAGGTATTGAAAACGTACAAACTTTATCCACATTTCGCCATAAAGAAGTACAACGCCAATTAGGTGTCGATATGCAATCAGGAATGCTTGCAGGTTTAACGGCTCGCGCGGTGATCGTATTAGACGAACACAATAACGTATTGCACAGCGAATTGGTTTCTGACATAAAAAATGAGCCTGATTATGATGCGGCATTGGCGGTATTAGCATAACGCATTCTTCTCATACCACACTTTGACTTTAGTGCCGCTTTTTGTAGTCCAAGGCTGCATTAATTTGATTACAAGAGTGCTCTATAATCCATTCGTTTTTTATTGGAGAAAAATATGTCTGACATTCAACGTTTACAACCTGCCAAATTATGGCAATGGTTTGACCAAATTTGTGCGATTCCACACCCTTCTTATCACGAAAATGCGCTAGCAGAATTTATTGTTAACTGGGCAAAGAGCAAAAATTTATTTGTAGAACGTGATGAAGTGGGAAATGTGCTGATTCGCAAGCCTGCAACATCGGGAATGGAAAATCGCCCGTCTGTTGCACTGCAAGCCCATTTAGATATGGTGCCGCAAGCCAATGAAAATACCCAGCACAATTTCTTAACCGATCCAATTCAACCACGCATTCAAGGGGAATGGGTTACGGCAACTGGCACCACATTAGGCGCGGACAATGGAATAGGTATGGCATCAGCGCTTGCTATTTTAGACAGCGATGATGTGGCGCATCCAGCCCTTGAAGTATTGCTCACGATGACAGAAGAAGCGGGTATGGAAGGTGCGCTTGGATTGCGTGCAAACTGGCTACAATCCAATGTAATGATTAATACTGACACCGAAGAAAACGGCGAAATTTATATTGGTTGCGCAGGCGGCGAAAATGCAGATTTAAGCCTGCCAATTCATCGTCAACCCAATAAATTCCCTCACTGTTTCCATATTGCGATCAAAGGATTAAGCGGCGGACATTCAGGCTGTGATATTCATACGGAACGTGGCAATGCGATTAAACTTTTAGGCGTATTTTTGACCGCACTTCGCTGTGTAACTGAAGATTTTGCTATCGTCAATATCTATGGTGGTTCTGTGCGTAATGCTATCCCGCGTGAAGCCTTTATCACTTTAGCGATAGATGACGCCACCCTGTTAACAATGGTCGTGGAAAAATTTAAAGAGGTTTTAAAACAGGGATTGCCTGAAGATCCGAATGCAGAAGTTATCGTCAGCGCTCAAGCTTTACCTGATGAAACCTTTGATATTCCTACGACAAAAACCATCACTCATCTACTTTCTGCCTTGCCAAATGGCGTGCAAGCGTTTAGTCAAACGGTGAAAAATGTTGTGGAAACCTCATTGAGTATCGGCGTGTTAAGAACGGAAAATGACCAATTAAAAGGCACCATTTTATTACGCTCATTAATTGAGGGGGGAACGGATGAAGTGAAAAAAGAACTCACAGAATTACTACAACAAAGTGGGGGCAATGTCGCTTATTCGGGCTATTACCCTGGTTGGGAACCGCAACCCGATACCGAAATTCTTACTTTAACGAAAAAATTATATGCTGAAATTTTAGGTCATGAACCAGAAATTAAAGTCATTCACGCAGGGCTAGAATGTGGTTTATTGAAAAAAATCTATCCTAATTTAGACGTGGTATCCATTGGGCCGACTATCCGCAATGCACATTCACCCGATGAAAAAGTGCATATTCCTGCGGTGCAAACCTATTGGACATTGTTGACTAAACTGTTAGCCAATCTTTAATACTTAAATTCTCTCGCATAAAACAAAACCCGAACAATTGTTCGGGTTTCTTTTTCATATCTTGTTAAATAAGAATTAACGATATGGTTGATTTAATGGTACTTCAGCATCTGGTTGTTTAGTGATACGGTTACGTAAATCACGACGAATCATCTCAATTGACCAGAACCAGAAAATGTGACCCACGAATTCAGAAATATGTTCGTATAATGGCCAATCAGCAACTGGTGGAGTTAAACCTAATGCTGGGAATGTGATGTAGTGAACACAGATATCTGCGATTAAACCCGCACCAACACCTTGCCAGAATTTAATTTTAGGGAAGATTTCCGCAACGATACAATAACCGATTGCAAAAACTAAAGAAAATAGAATGTGAGTTACACCAATCCAGTTGAACGCTTGATCCGCAAATGTGAACACAGCTTGAGTTGGATCGATACCAATGTAGTCACGCAAAAATACATGTGGCGGATTTAAGAATGCACGAGAACAAACTTCTAACGCTTGTGAAGGATCTTTACATGCTGCAGCGAAGAAATCGAGTGGGCTGCGTGGTGGGAATGGATGCTCACCACCCCATTTTACGAATGCAGAAATTACACCTGCGATAATACCAACGAAAATCGCTACGCCATAACGGCGGCGTGATGGTTCTGTGAATAATGCCATATTGAGGCTCCGAGTAAATAAGAGAAATTTTAACCGCACTTATCATCAGTTGCGGCGCCTTAGTTACCAATCTAGTGAACAAGATCAGTGCGCTGATTTTATGCCCTTAAATCAAATAGTCAAGTAAAACATACTCGAAAGTGGTATGTTTACTGCTCAAAAATATCGCCATCGCGCAAAATATGTACATTTCCCTTGCGGCGTAAAAAACCACAACGGTCGAAATATTCAATAATCTGCACCGTGAGTTTCCGCCCCATTTGCAATTCGTCACGCAGCTGATTAACGCTAATATTGCCTTGCACCAACACCATTTCTTTCACTCGTTTCGCATAAGCATAAATGGTTTCCGTTAAGAAAAAACGGTCTTTAACAATCGGCATTAAATACCCCAATTTTCCTGCTTTATACAAGAAATTACGCATAGTTGTTTCATCCACATCAAGCGTGAGTGCCACATCACGAACCCATAATGGTTGCCCAGACGCTTTTACAAATTCACCTAATACCAATTTCCACAGTGCCATTTCTTCAGCAGAAAAAGCCAATTTATGTTCTGGCAAATGCAACCAACCACGGCTTTGCGCCAATTGCCCCGCAGACAATAATTCATCAATCAAATAATAAATTAATTTTTCAGGTTGATTGAGCGCAGCCATACGATACAAACGCGCTTTACTTACCCCAATTTGATCGCCATGATGCTGATGATAGTCCGCAAGTGCGGTCAAAATTTTATGATTTTGTTGGCGTTGATAATCCCCATTAAAACACCAATCTTGAAAGCGCACTTGTTTATTTTTTTTAATAATTTCAGCGAGTTGTGGCGCGGTTAATTGTTCTATCCAACATAAATCTTGCGCTTTCACCGCTTGATTTTGAAGATAAAGCTGTATGCGTTGTGCCGCATTTTGTGCCTGCTGCAAAAATGTAAGAAAATTTAACCGCACTTCACTACGTTTATGGCGTTTTGGCGAGTGAATTTCTAACACCTGCGCGCCCGCCAATAAATGTTTGTTATCGCCACTACGCACGATCAATTTATCGCCAAAGGCTAAAAATAACGGTTTTTCTAAAATAATTTCCGCCAACGCCTGTTCCGTTGGTTGCGCCATTTTGCTTGTTAGCAACCCGAGTTTCCCCACCGTGCGTGACGCAGCGTGATAAATATGTATCGCTTGGTTTTCGTTGAGCAAGGTTTCCGCACAAAGTTGCACCGTGATGCGGTCTGTTGGCTTGGGCGGCGTTTGAGAAAATAGCCAATCCCCACGTTCAATTAAAGTGCGGTCAATTTCGGCATTAATATTCAGCGCCAAACGCTGCCCAGCCAGCCCTTGTTCACTTGGCTGATTTTGCGCATGAATCATCTTCACGCGCACTCGTTCCCCTGAAGAAAGAAACAACTCATCGCCCACTGAAACCTTGCCGCTAAATGCTGTGCCAGTAACCACGGTTCCCGCCCCTTTCACGGTGAAAATACGGTCAATGGCATAACGGAATGGTTTCTCCACCTCGGCAAGATTAGGAAGTGCGGTCAAAAATTCGCGTAATTCTGCGATGCCTTGCATACTTGTCGCGGAAGTAACAAAAATAGGCGAGTCGGCTAAAAATGGATAATCTGCTTTGATTTTAGCTTTAAGATCGTCAATTTGCTGCGAACTGACACGATCTGCTTTAGTAATCACCACAAAAATTTGTTCTAGCTGTAATTGTCGCAAAATTGCCAAATGCTCTTGGGTTTGCGCTTGCACACCTTCATCTGCTGCTACAATCAACATTGCATAATGAATGCCGCCTAGTCCTGCGAGCATATTGGCTAAAAACTTTTCATGCCCTGGCACATCAATAAAGCCCAGCACTTTTTCGCCCACGGGCAAATAGGCATAACCCAAATCAATGGTCATTCCTCGTTTTTTTTCTTCTGGCAAATGCGCCGTGTGCGTGCCTGTCAATGCCTGTAACAGCGCTGTTTTACCGTGATCCACATGACCACTTGTAACAATAATCATAGTTCTTCCAAAGTTGCTAATAACAGTTCCACATCCGCCACAGAACGCAAATCCAGCCAAATTTTGCCTTGTTCCACACGCCCGATCACAGGAATGCTCAGTGATTTAAAGCGGGCTAAAAGTGCGGTCAATTTTCCTCGAGTTTCGGCAAGGGTCACCGCCACCGAAGGAATCTTCGCCATAGGTTGTGAACCACTGCCAATTTGCGCTGAACTTGCTTCGATCTGCAATGAAAATTCATCTTTAAGGGATTTTTCTAACTGTGCTTTTAGGCGTTCTGCTTTAAGGTGCAAAATGTCGATAGATTGAGTGAGTAAGTGAAGAGTTGGCAAGCGTTCAGCCAATTTTTCTGGTTGAAGATATAAACGCAATGTTGCCTCTAACCCCGCTAGAATGGCTTTGTCGCAACGTAGTACACGCTTAAGGGGATGCGCTTGTAGCTGTTCAATCAAGGCTTTTTTACCCACAATAATTCCTGCTTGCACACCGCCTAATAATTTATCGCCAGAAAATGAAATCAAATCCACGCCTTGGGCAAGTTTTTCTTGCACCGTTGGCTCTTTCGGCAAATGATATTGGCTAAGATCTATCAACGCACCGCTACCAAGATCGCTGATAACGGGAATCCCAAATTCCTGACCCAGCGCCACTAATTCCGCCTCTTCCACAGCCGAAGTAAAACCACAAATTTGGTAATTACTGCTATGAACTTTCATTAAAAATGCCGTATTTTCGTTGATTGCGCTGCGATAATCTTTTAAATGGGTGCGATTTGTGGTACCCACTTCCATCAAGGTACAACCTGCTTGAGCCATAATATCAGGAATGCGAAATGCCCCACCAATTTCAATTAATTCGCCACGAGAGATAATCACTTCTTTGCCTTTGGCAAAAGTTGCCAGCATTAATAGCACGGCTGCCGCATTATTATTCACCACACAAGCGGCTTCTGCCCCTGTGATTTCAGTGATTAAATCGCTAATATAATTATCACGATGGCTGCGTTGCCCTTCGACTAAATCATATTCCAAAGCCACATTTCCACGCATTGCCGCAAAGGCTGCCTGTTGCGCACTTTTTGCCCATAATGCGCGCCCTAAATTGGTGTGCAATACCGTACCCGTGAGATTATGCACCGCTTGAATGTTCACCTGACGCTGTTTGTTCAATTGTTGTTTAATTTCGGCAAAAGTGCGGTCAATTTCGGTAAAATATTGTGGAAGTTGGTTATTTTTTTGAATTGATTGACGCCCTTGCTCAATCAATTTACGGCAAATATTTACCACAGCAGTATGCCCAAACTCATCAATGAGCACTTCACCTTGTGGCGTTTTGAGTAATTTATCAACTGAAGGAAGTTGGCGATATAATGCGGTCATAGTTTCTCTCGTGATAGGCAATGAAAGTTGTCATTATAACGCAAAAAACACAATTGGCGGGAATGCCCATTAGCAACTTTTTCTTTTCGCTGATTCAAGAAAAATCTTGGATTTTTTTGACCGCACTTCAATAATCAGTTAAAGTAAGCGCATTGTGGAGGGGCGTTGTTTCCGGTGAAGCGGCAGGACTTCAAATCCTGTTAAGGACGCCAGCGTTCTTGGGTGGGTTCAACTCCCATTCCCCTCCGCCAATTCACCGCAGTCAACCAAATATTCTTGATTAAGAATCCTTATAAGATCTCATAATAGATCAATCTCATTTTATCTCTATGTCAATTTTTCTCTTTTCTAATTCAGTAGTTATTTGTACTTTCTCTACCACATTGATGAATAAGAGATTAAAAAAGGGCTAAAATATTTTAGCCCTTTTCATTGCTTATCAATTTTATTTATGCATGATTACCATTGATAACCATATCCAGCGCCATATGATACTCCATTACGAGTATCAGCCCCAGTATTAAGCTTGATAATATGTTTACCATTGCTAGAAGAATGAGAATAACCCACTGCAATTGCATGCTCTCCTCTATGACCGCCAGCACCAACACCAAACATAGATCGACCTGCTGTCGTTGCTTGTGGAATAGATGCAATCGCTACAGCACTTGCAATACCTGCACGGTTACGTTTGTTATCACGATTTTGTTTCTCACGTAATCCTGCAACATCTGATTTAACATTATTAATCAGCTGATTATTGTCATTCACCTGTGCTTTAACTTGGTTCAACTGTTTTGCAGTTGCTGCAATATCATCTCTATTAACAGCTATACCAGCTTTGTTTGTTGCTATGTCTCGTTTATTAACGTCAATGGCTGCACTATTAACTAAAATACTACCTTCATTCTCTGCAATTTTAGCTGTATTTGTCGCAATACTATTTTTATTCGCTGATATATCAGTTGTATTTCTTGCAATACCTACCGCATTAATTCTAACGCCTTCTTCATTAATTCCAATGTTTTCTGCATTAGTTGCGATTTTATCTGTATTTTCTGCAATGCCTTTGGCATTAGCTGCAATATCTGTTTTGTTTGCTGCGATGCCCCGTTCATTAACGTCAATGGCTGCATTATTAACTAAAATACTACCTTCATTCTCTGTAATTTTAGCTGTATTTGCCGCAATACTATTTTATTCGCTGATATATCAGTTGTATTCTTTGCAATACCTACCGCATTAATTCTAACGCCTTCTTCATTAATTCCAATGTTTTCTGCATTAGTTGCGATTTTATCTGTATTTTCTGCAATACCTTTTGCATTAGTAGCAATATCTGTTTTATTTGCTGCGATACCTCGTTCATTAACACCAATGGCTGCACTATTAACTAAAATACTACCTTCATTCTCTGCAATTTTAGCTGTATTTGCCACAATACTATTTTTATTTGCTGCTATATCTGCTTTATTTGTTGCAATATCAGTTTTATTCGCAGCAATGCCTTGCTGATTCGCTTCAACACCGGCTGTATTCACTAAAATATTCGTTGCATTATCTCCAATTTTTTCCATTACAGAATAAAGTTGAGATCCATTTACGGCATCGGTCGATGTTTTAGAAATATTACCAGCAGCTACATTTATAATTTGGCGTTCAGAACCTTCTCTACCAAGGCTAACGATACCCTTGCTATCAGAACCGACACCCGAAAAACCAGAATACTCTAAGCCATTTACACTTACTGAACTTTCTGCTGTTGCTGCTCGATCAGTAGATGAATTACCCAAAACAATGCTATTAGCTTGCGTTGTTGCAATATTATTTCCTAATACATATGTATTTTCTGTATTAACAGTATTTTCTGAACCAATAGCACCAGCATTATTACCAGATACATTATTATTCGTACCAATACTGATTGCATTATCACCGAAAGCGTTTACATAATAGCCACTGGCAATAGAATGATCACCGCTAGCCTCGGTCTGTGTTCCTGTTGCAATCGAATGAGCTCCTAAAGCCTTAGAATTATTACCCGTAGCAATCGCACTCTCCCCTTCAGCTCTTGCATAACTCCCTGAAGCTACAGAACTAAATCCTAAAGCTCGAGTAGCGTAACCAGTAGCCGTTGCCTGACGATAAGTAGCTTGAGCATCATTACCAATAGCTGTTGTAGAACGGTCCCCAGCAATAGCCGAATAGCCAACAGCCGTGGACGTTTGTCCTTTAGCTTGTGCAGAAGCTCCCACTGCAGTTGCGTATTGTACAGTTGCTTGAGCACCAGACCCATAAGCACTAGTCTGAAGCTCTGTTGCTTTTGATTGCACACCTACCGCGGTGGAATTTGCACCTAAAGCTTGAGTATCATATCCAATTGCTATAGCAAATTGTTATGTTGCTGTTGTATTTTGACCTATAGCAATACTGCCTGTTGCTGTGGCTAACGAATTTGTTCCTATTGCAGTAGCATTTTCTCCTGTTGCAGTACCTACAACAGAATCTGCTTGAGCTACACCACCTACGAAGAAAGTCCCCATAGCTAACAGTGAAGTTGCTAATTTCTTTTTATTCTTTGTTTTCATAAGTCCTCTTACTATCTAATATTAAATATTTTTACTTATATTAATTGAAAATATTATTACACATAACAGTACTACTTGGAGCAAACTCCACTCATGATTTTATTTTATATCTTGTTATTTTTAAAGTGTTTTTTAGATATTTATAGAAAATTATAAAACGATTAGATTAATGATAATATTGCACACTAACCCTATCAAGAAAAGGGTGTTTTACTCCAATAGAATTAATGATATCCCCCCCCCCAAATATATTCATTCAATCAATAAGTAGCCGCAATTTTAGACATATCGTAGAAGATTCAAATAAAGGAATAAGCTAGCGATTTACATCGCCATCCATTAAATCAAGCTAGCCTTTTTAAGAAAGTTAACAATGCCATTTTCTTCAATATGATCGGTGACAAAATCCGCCACCGCTTTTAATTCTTGGTGTGCGTTTCCCATTGCCACGCCGACTCCCACAACTTGTAGCATTTCTAGATCGTTTAAGCCGTCACCAAATGCCATCACATTTTCCATTTTTAAACCTAAATGGTGTACTGCGGCTTGAATGCCCCTCGCTTTTGAGCCTTCGGCATCGAATAAATCTACGGAATCTACATCCCAACGCACGACTCGTAATCCTTCTAAGATTCCTGAGCTTTCCACAAGTTCGTCTTGTTCCGCACGATAAAAGGGCAAGATTTGGAATACTTCATGGCGTTGGTAATAGGTTTTATCAATATGATAGCCAGTAAGTACGGGATCTAATGCTGAATGAAGTTCTGGCGTTGCATTCGAGATATACACATCATCTTGAGAAACAAAGGCGTATTCAATGTTATGCCTGTCGAAAAAATTCACTATTTTGCCAATTTTCTCAGTCGGAATAGGGTGCTTTTCAATTTCTTTTCCTTGATAAGTGGCGTATTGTCCGTTCATCGTCACAAAAAGCTCAATGCCTACTTCATCAATTAATTGATAAATTTGTGGCGGCAAACTGCAAGGGGCGCGCCCTGTGGCAATGGCGGGCATAATGCCGTTGGCTTTTAGCTGACGCAGCGCAGGAGCAACGCTTGCGGGGAGGTGATCTTTAAATTTAACAAATAAGGTGTCATCAATATCAAAAAAGACAATTTTAATTTGCTCACGCAAGTTTGGTATGCTTGAAATGTTCATATGCCCTCTATTTTTGTGATCTGTATTCCAAAATGAACTGAGAAAAAAGTGATTTAACCTTTCCTGAGATACATTAGCCTCAAGCTAATAATAGGAAAGAAAGATGAATATTTTGGGCTTTCGCTGTGTGCAATGTCAAGGGCAATTACAAATCAGCATCCATGGCTTATGCAGCCGTTGTCATCGTGAAATCCGCCATTTTCCCTATTGCGGTAAATGTGGTGCAGAGTTGCCCCATTGTGCGATGTGGTGCGGTCAATGTTTGCGCAATGAGCCAAACTGGGATCGTCTAGTAATGGTGGGGCGTTACAACGAGCCGCTTTCATCACTAATTCACCGCTTTAAATTTCAAAATCAGTTCTGGCTTGACCGCACTTTGGCTCGTTTGCTGCTATTAGCCATTTATCAAGCTAAACGAGAACACGGACTAATCTTGCCTGAGGCTATTTTGCCCGTTCCCTTGCATCATTTTCGACAATGGCAGCGGGGATATAATCAAGCGGATTTGCTTGCACGCAGGCTCGCTAAATGGCTGCATATTCCCGTGCAAAATCAGTCATTACAGCGCAATAAACGCACACCAACCCAACGAGGGCTCACAGCAAAAGCACGGCGAAAAAATCTCAAAAATGCTTTTAGTATCGCCGCCGAATTTCCTTATCAGCGAGTTGCAATAGTAGATGATGTGTTGACGACAGGTTCAACGGTTAATGAAATTGCGAAATTATTACGCAAAATAGGCGTGCAAGAAATTCAAGTTTGGTGTTTGGCGCGAACTTAAAATTTGGGGCTGTTCCAGATAAATTCAAAAAGTCCCATGTTGGAGTACACTACCAGAATGAGAAAGTCGTCTAAGTCAGCATAAACAATTTAAACTTATTGAGCTATTCGTTGGAGGTGTAATAACAAGAATAGCGGCAGCATTAGTTAATGTAAACAAAAATACGGCAAGCTATTATTTCCATCGATTGCTTATCTATCAAAATAACACCCACTTTGAAATGTTCTAGGGGGAAATCGAAATTGATGAAAGCTATGGTGGTATCCGTAAGGGGAAACGTGGTCATGGTGCAGCGGGTAAAACGGCAGTATTCGGGCTTTTAAAGCGTAACGGTAAGGTTTATACCGTTGTTGTGCCGAATACTCTAACAGCCACCTTACTGCCAATCATTCGACAAAAAGTAAAACCTGATAGTATTGTTTACACTGATTATTATCGTAGCGATGATGTGTTAGATATGAGAGAATTTAATCATTACACTCCAATATTAGCATCACAGATACTTCTAATATGGACTTCTCCTTTTCCTATTCTACTCATTCTCTGTCAAGTGCAGTCATTTTCCCTAAAATTTCTATTATTTCTATCTCTGGTATTTCTATTTCTAACTGAGTTTTAAAATAAATAAAAGAGATGAATACTAATCTTATTTCATCACCCATTACTCATTACTCATTACTCATTACTCATTACTCATCATTTATTCTCTGCCCTTTTTGCGTTTTATAACAACAAAAAAAAGCCCCAGCATTCCTGCTAGGACTTCTGCCTCTCGGCTATAATATAATACCTGGCGGTGACCTACTCTCACATGGGGAATCCCCACACTACCATCGGCGTTACGGCGTTTCACTTCTGAGTTCGGCATGGGGTCAGGT
>NZ_QENU01000021.1 GCF_003096995.1 Alitibacter langaaensis DSM 22999
CCAAGTAAATCTGCAGCTGAGCGAGCCGTGACTTCTAGCACAAAAAATTCAAGTAATTTTCTCTGTATAGATTTCTTTAGTTTACAATGAGTTATCTTCATTTTTGTAGATTAGCATAGTACCTAATCTACGTCAGCCCCTTATTTTATTTTGGCTTTTTCTACACGAGCGCGCAATTTTTGCCCTGGTTTAAATACAACCACGCGGCGAGCTGAAACAGGCACGCTCTCCCCTGTTTTGGGATTACGTCCTGGGCGAGAGGCCTTATCTCTTAACTCGAAATTCCCGAATCCAGAGAGTTTCACATCATCGCCATTGGCTAAGGTTGAACGAATTTCTTCAAAGAAACTTTCAACTAAGGCTTTCGCTTCCGCTTTTGTTAATCCGTGTTTTTGCACAAGATTTTCTGCAATTTCAACTTTAGTTAATGTCATAATTAATCTCTCAAGGTTGCATTAAAACGTTGTTTTAATTCGGCTAATACCACAGAAATTACCGCATTAATATCTTCTTCTTCCAAAGTTTTCTCAGTATCTTGGATTGTTAGGCTAATTGCAAGGCTCTTATGTCCATCTTGTACGCCTTGTCCTTGATACACATCAAATAAGTTCACGGCAATGAGTTTTTCGCCACCCACCGCGCGACAAGTTTCGATAATATCACTTGCAGGAACGTTATTTGCCACCACTAAAGCGAGATCGCGTCGATTAGCTGGGAATTTTGAAATTTCTTTTGCTGAAGTAACATTGCGTTGTGCCACTTTATCCACCAGAATTTCTGCGGCGAATACTTTACCATTAAGCCCCATTTTTTGAGCAATACTTGGGTGAATTTGACCGATAAAACCAATTTCTTCCCCATTTAAGATAAGCGCAGCCGACTGACCTGGGTGGAATGCCGCATAGTTTTTTGCCACAAATTTTACATCATTGCCTACGGCTGTTAGGGCCAATAGGTTCTCAATGTAGCCTTTTAAATCATAAAAATCGGCTGGCTCTGATTTTGTTGCCCAATGTTCATTATGTTTAGCCCCAGTTAATACGGCGCTGAATACAAATTCTTGGCTAACGCCAAATTCGGCGTTAGCATCAGGAATAAAACGCAAGCCTGTTTCAAATAAACGGACACGAGTTTGTTGGCGGTTTTGGTTATAAACAACCGCGCCGAGCAAACCAGTTAATAATGAAACACGCATTGCAGACATTTCGCTTGAAATTGGATTTGGCAATACTAATGGCTCAATATCTGGGTGCAATAAACTTTGAATTTTTGGATCTACAAAGCTATATGTAATGGCTTCGTGGAAATCTGCAGACACAAGTGCGGTCTTAATTCGAGAAATTTCCAAATCCGCTTCTTTGTGTTCACGCATACGCAAATGGGCTAAAGGGGCATTATTCGGAATGCTGTTATAGCCATAAATTCGTGCCACTTCTTCAATTAAATCTTCTTCGATTTCAATATCAAAACGCCATGAGGCTGAAGTGACTGTCCAAACATCATTTTCATAACGCACTGGCAAACCTAAGCGTTGGAAAATATCCGTCACGGTTTCTGTTTCGATATGATGGCCTAATAATGCATCTAATTTACTGCGGCGCAGCTGCACTTCTTTCACTTTTGGTAAGTGTGCTTCGCTCGCTACTTCACAAATTTCGCCCGCTTCGCCACCACAAATTTCAAGTAAAAGTGCGGTCGCCCTTTCCATCGCTTTGTGCTGTAATTGGAAATCCACACCACGTTCAAAACGGTGCGATGCATCAGTATGCAAGCCATATTGGCGCGCACGTCCTGTAATGGCTAATGGTGCGAAAAATGCGGCTTCTAAAATAATATCTTTGGTTTCTGCATTAACACCACTATGCAGACCGCCAAAAATCCCCGCCATTGCTAGCGCGCCTTTTTGATCTGCGATAACCAAGGTATTGCTTTGTAATTTAGCGGTGTTACCGTCTAATAAAACGAGTTCTTCCCCATCTTTTGCCATACGAACTTGCACAGGCTGCGCAACTTTCGCCGCATCAAAAGCATGCATTGGTTGACCTAATTCAAGCAAAATATAGTTTGTAATATCCACCACAGGATCGATTGAACGAATGCCACAACGGCGTAATTTTTCTTTCATCCACATTGGCGTTGTAGCATTCACATTCACATTTTTTACTGAACGTAATAAATAACGCGGGCAAGCTTCAGGTGCTAATAATTTAATCGCAATTTTGTCCGCACTTGTTACTTGTGCTGGCTCGATAATCGGTTCAACCACTGATGCACGATTTACCACGCCAATTTCACGTGCGATACCCGAAATACTTAAACAATCTGCACGGTTTGGGGTTAAGCTAATTTCAATCCCATTATCGTCTAAATTCAAATAATCACAGAAATTTGTACCAACTGGCGCATCTGCAGGCAATTCAATAATACCATTATGGTCTTCGGAAATGCCTAATTCGCTAAATGAGCAAAGCATTCCCTCGGAAGGCTGACCGCGTAATTTTGTTTTCTTGATTTTGAAATTGCCTGGCAACACTGCGCCTTCTGTTGCGCACGCGACTTTTAAGCCTTGACGGCAGTTTGGCGCGCCGCAGACGATATCTAATAAACGCTCTGCGCCGACATTGACTTTGGTGACACGTAATTTATCCGCATCTGGGTGTTGTGCGCATTCGACAACTTCGCCGATAACAACGCCCGTAAATTCACCAGCAACCGCTTCAACACCATCGACTTCTAAGCCAAGCATGGTAATTTGATCACATAATTGTTCAGTTGTAATCGCAGGATTAACCCACTCTCTTACCCACTGTTCACTAAATTTCATTCTTTTTCTCGCTTATTATTTTAATACTTTGAATTTTAAACCTTTGAATACAATGTCATTAAATTGAACATCTAATTTATATTCGCCTAAAGGATCTTTTTTTGTAAAACGCCAACAAAATACAGCTCGGTTATTTGGCATTTCAGCTTTAGTTATCGTTTTGCTAATTAAGAAATTCTGACCGTTATTTTCAGCTTCCACTTTTGCCATATTGGCTGGCATCTCAATTTTGGTTTTAGCTGGCGCTTGTAAATATTGAACTAGCGTATTGCTGTCTTGTACTGGCACATTGCCAACAAGCAAACAGACTTCGCGTGGTTTACTACGTGAAAGTTCATTGCCTTCTAAGGCTTTAGCGTTGGTGCCACTAATGTCAAAAACGCGTAATGCCGCAATCGGTGAGTTATCAGAATCTGCTGGCGTTTCGACCGCACTTGCAGCAAAGGTAGCCATTAAGCCCAAAGAAAAGATAAGTTGTTTTTTCATCGCTCGTGCCTATTTGAATTGTTTTAAGAAACGCAAGTCATTTTCAAAGAATGAACGTAAATCTGTGACGTTGTAGCGTAACATGGTTAAACGCTCTACGCCCATTCCCACCGCGAAACCGCTGTATTCGTTCGGGTCAATGCCCACATTGCGTAACACGTTCGGGTGAACCATACCGCAACCTAACACTTCTAACCATTTTCCATTTTTGCCCATTACATCCACTTCCGCAGACGGCTCAGTGAATGGGAAATAAGAAGGACGGAAACGCACTTGCAAATCTTCTTCAAAAAAGGCGCGTAAGAAATCATGTAATAGGCCTTTTAATTCCGTGAAGTTTGCATTTTTGTCCACATACAATAATTCAATTTGGTGGAACATTGGCGTATGGGTTTGATCATAGTCATTACGATACACTCGACCTGGCGCCATAATGCGAATTGGTGGCTGCATTTTTTCCATTGTACGAATCTGTACACCAGAAGTTTGCGTGCGTAATAATAATTCAGGGTTAAACCAAAATGTATCGTGATCTGCTCGTGCTGGGTGATGTTTAGGAATGTTTAACGCATCAAAGTTATAATAATCACTTTCGATCTCAGGGCCACTTTCCACGCTAAAACCTAATTCAGAAAAGAATTTGGTAACGCGCTCAATGGTAATTGAAACGGGGTGCAAACCGCCTATTTCGACTTTACGCCCTGGCAAGCTCACATCAATACGTTCATTTTCTAATTTTGCATTTAATGCTGCACGCTCAATTTCTTCTTTTTTCGCATTGAGAATGTCTAAAATGGCTTGTTTCGCTTCATTGATTTTTGCACCAATGGCTGGGCGTTCTTCAGCTGCCACATCACGCAAACCTTGCATTAATTGGGTAAAATGCCCTTTTTTACCAAAATATTCGACTCGGAAATTCTCTAAAGCATCCAACCCTTTATGGTGCAATTCTTCCAATGTTGCACGGGCTTGGGCGGTTAATTCATTAAGGTTTTGCATACCTATCCTTCTTTCGTTCAATTATATGTACTAAAATTCGCCTAATGATAATACTAACTCTTTAAAAAATCACGTTTTTTTACTGTCTATTTGCGAAATTTGTTGTATAACGGACATTCGTTCAAAAAATACACCGCCATTTTTTATTTGATGAGGAAGCAGACGAACATCATAAGTTTTACCTTTATATTCAAATACTAATCGGTAGGCATGCAAATAAGTGCGGTCAATATTTTCAGTTTTTCCTGCATAAAGCGCATCCCCTAAAATAGGGCTGCCAAGGCTTTTCATTGCCACACGAAGTTGATGAGTTTTGCCCGTTTGCGGTTGCAATAGGAATAAGCGCAAGTTGGGCTCACAACTCATCGAGTAAAACCGCGTGATCGCAGGCTGATTGAGTGATTGCGTTAATTTCCAAGCGCCACGGCGAGATTTTTCCATATCGCCAATAATCAATCCTTGTTTTTTCTTTGGCTTAAAATTAGACAAGGCAAGATAGGTCTTTTGAATTTTATGTTCAGCAAACAAGGCTGACAGATCTGCGGCAGCTCGTTCATTTAACGCCAACAAAAGCAGCCCAGAGGTTACTTTGTCTAAGCGATGAACTAACCACACTTGTGGAACGCCCAGCTGCTCTGCTAATAATTGAGTTAGCCCCACGTCGTTATCGTCTTTATGCACACTAATGCCGTGCGGTTTATGGATGATGATAAAATCATCGGTTTGGGTTATAATTTCGAACAATCTCACTCTTCCTGTATAAATCAATGGCTATCGATTTTGAACATATTGTAGCATATGCGCTGCCTATCGTGATGTGGGCGTTAATTGTTTCCATCACATTACGACAATTAACCAAAAGACAATCTTCCACCGCGATGTTATCTTGGTTGATGATTATTTATCTGGTGCCTGTGGCGGGGATTTTCGCCTATTTGATTTTTGGCGAAATTAATTTAGGCAAGCGCCGAGTCAAAGCCTTCAAACTGCTCCAACCTAAATATGCACAATGGTTTCAACAAATTAAGCAGCAAAAAAATGTTATCGATTCTGACCGCACTTTGCTCTCTGCTCCCCTATTTGATTTAGCCCAAAATCGCTTGAGCATTCCTTGTATGCAAGGCAATGAATTGCATATTTTAGACACCCCTGAGTCGATTATAAAAAGCATTGTTGAGGATATTCAGCGTGCCAAAACAAGCATCAATATGGTGTTTTATATTTGGGCGGATAGCGGCTTAGTGAATGAAGTGATGACCGCATTAATTGACGCGCGCCGCCGAGGTGTAAACGTGCATATTTTGCTGGATTATGTGGGAAGTCGGCACTTTTTTAACAGTGAGAACTGTCGCTATATGCGTGAAAACGGCATTGAAATTGCTGAAGCGTTGCACGTGCAATTATTCCGTGTGTTTTTGCGCCGTATAGATTTACGTCAGCACCGTAAAATTATTGTGATCGATAATGAAATTGCCTACACCGGCAGTATGAATATGGTCGATCCCAAGTTTTTCAAACAAGACAGCAATGTGGGCGAATGGGTAGATGTCATGGTGCGCATTAATGGCCCTGTGTCTAGCGTATTAAATGGTTTGCACGCCTTGGATTGGGAACTTGAAACCGAGCAAAAACTCCCACTTTCTTTGCCTGTTCCTAATGATAATTTATATCCGTTGCATACTGCTAATCGCCATACGGTGCAAATTCTTGCCACGGGCCCTGGTTATCCAGAAGATTTGGTGCAACAAGCGTTGAGTACCGCAATATTTTCTGCTCGAGAAAGTATTTTTATCACCTCGCCCTACTTCGTGCCAAGCCAAAATATTACCGATGCCTTAGTTACCGCCGCCTTGCGTGGTGTTAATGTTACCTTAATTTTGCCGCGCAAAAATGACAGCTTAATGGTGGGCTGGGCAAGCCGCACCTATTTTGACGAATTACTGGCAGCGGGTGTGAATATACATCTGTTTGACCGTGGTTTATTGCATACCAAAAGCGTGCTGATCGATAACAAATTGGCACTCGTTGGCACGGTGAATATGGACATGCGCAGTTTCTTGCTGAACTATGAAGTCACTATGGTGGTTGAAGATGAAGAATTTGCCAATGAAGTAAGTTTATTACACGAAAATTATCAGCAAGGTTCAGTCAAGTTGGATTATCAACGCTGGGTAAAACGCCCGATGTATAAACGCATCATCGAAAAATTATTTTTCTTGTTTAGCCCGTTGCTCTGACCTTAGCAAAAAACTTTGCTAAAATAGACCGCACTTTTGATGAAAATTAGGTATTTTATGGAAACGATTGAATTACTACAAACACGCCGTTCAAACAAAAAATTGGTCGCACCTGCACCGAATAAAGAACAATTAGCCCAAATTTTTCAAGCCGCACTGCGCGCGCCAGATCATGGCAAATTACAGCCTTATCGTTTTGTGGTGGTAGAGCAAGAGGGCTTCACGCGTTTAGCATCTTTATTGACTGCGGCTGCCACTGAACTGAATTTAGAAGAAAAACACTTTGCGAAAGTGAATAAAATTTGTTCTGCGCCAATGATCATCGCTGTTGTGGCAAAAATTGATAAAACTATCGCTAAAGTGCCTGCCTGGGAACAAATGTTATCCGCAGGTTGCGCAGCTTATAGCGTTCAGCTTGCTGCCCAAGACTTAGGTTTTGATAATGTATGGATAACAGGAAAATGGGTTGATGGCGCTGAATTGCGCCAAGCTTTTGGCTGCGCTGAAAATGATAAAGTGGTAGCGCTGATTTTATTAGGCACGGCCGCAGAACGCGCAGATAAAGAACCGAGAGCTGGAAAATTAGAAGATTTTGTCAGTTATTTATAAATACAAAAACAGGGCGTGATATTCGCCCTCTTTTTTATGCTAAAGCTTGCCAAATCGGTGTCACATTTTCTGGCAGCCAAAGGGATCTTCCCAGTTCAATCCAGCCGCAAGGATAATGAAAATCAGAGCCGACAGAGCCCAATAAATCATATTCCGTTGCCCAACGTGCTAATAATTGGCGTTGATCAACAGTTTGTCCTGCTCCTGCCACTTCTATCCCGTCCCCGCCCCACTCTTTAAATTCACCAATTAAACGCTTTAACCAACGATTTGTCATCGTGTAACGCAGTGGATGAGCCAACACGGCTAACCCGCCCGCTTGATGAATGTTCTGAATGGCAGTGGGAATATCAACCCAAGCGGATTTAACGTAACAAGATTTGCCTTGAGAGAGATATTTTTTAAACGCTTGGGCCTCGTTCGACACTTTGCCAATTTGCACTAAATAGCGGGCGTAATGGGCTCGAGTAACTTCGCCGTTTGCCAGATTTTTAGCCCCTTCAAAAGCATTTTCTACCCCCACTTTTTCCAATTTTTCGGCAATGGCAAGAGCGCGATGATGACGGGTTTCCGCTTGTTTATGCAAAAGTGCGGTCAAATTTGGCGAAGTTTCGTCAAACCCTAATCCGACAATATGAATGCCTCGGTTTTCCCACTCGGTAGAAATTTCTACACCATTGATAAATTCTATGCCTAACTCATTGGCTGTCATGCGCGCTTCTGCAAGACCTGCAATGCTATCGTGATCGGTTAGAGCTAACACGTTGATGCCTTGTTGAGCGGCGCGTTGTACTAATTCCGTAGGCGTTAATGTGCCGTCTGAAGCTGTACTATGGCTATGTAAATCGTAAATTTTTTCTGTCATTTTTGAATACTAAAAGTGCGGTTAATTTCACCGCACTTGAAACCTTATTTAATGGCTTGAACTAACTGTTTGACTAAAGCTGGGCCGTGATAAATTAATCCAGAGTAAACTTGCAATAATTCTGCGCCCGCGGCGATTTTCTCTTGGGCATTTTGTACACCGTCAATCCCACCGCTGCCAATGATGGGGATACTGCCCTTTAATTCTTGTTGCAAACGAGAAATAATCGCAGTGCTTTTATGCTGTAATGGTTTTCCACTCAAGCCACCTATTTCGGTGGAATTTGTCATGCCTGCAACTGTGTCTCGAGAAATGGTCGTGTTGGTGGCAATAACACCATCCATTTTGTGACGTTGTAATGTATCAGCAATTTGCACTAATTCCGCTTCCGTTAGATCAGGGGCAATTTTTACGGCAATCGGCACATATTTATTGTATTGTTCAGAGAGAATTTTTTGGCGGGCTTTAATCCCTTTAAGCAAATCATCCAATGCATCGCCATATTGTAAACTACGCAAATCTGGCGTATTAGGCGATGAAATATTAATGGTAATATAATCAGCATAATTATAGGCTTTATTTAAACAAAAAATATAATCATCCTTTCCATGTTCAATCGGCGTGATTTTATTTTTGCCAATATTAATGCCTAAAGTGCCTTGATATCTCGCTTTTTTCACGTTTTCCACAAGATAATCAATGCCGTTATTGTTAAAGCCATTGCGGTTAATAATTCCTTCTGCCTCAATAATCCGAAATTGGCGTGGTTTTGCATTTCCATCTTGCGCTAAAGGCGTGACCGTTCCCACTTCAATAAAGCCAAAACCCATTGCGCCAAATCCGTCAATCGCTTCTCCGTTTTTATCCGCGCCCGCTGCTAATCCAATTGGATTTTTGAATTTTACGCCCATCACCGTTTTTTCTGTGCCTTTCGGGCAAGCAAGCAATGATTTGAGCACGCCATTGAGTAACGGATGTCCCGCTATATGCAATGCTTTAATGGCAAGATCATGGGCAGTTTCTGGCTCTAAAGCAAATATGCCTTTTTTGATTAGTGGGTATAACATTGTATTTCTCTTTCTATAAACTCGGTTTTCAGTGGCTAAAACGTTTCCATTTTAGGGTAATTAATAGGCGCAATATTGTGAATTACGCTTATTTAAATCGCCCTAATGAAAAATATACTGTTAAGAATTCAATGCCTTTTCAATTTTTTCGAATAAATCTTTAGACAAGTTTTCCACATCATTTAAGCGTTCTAACGCACGTTTCATCAGCGGTTGACGTTGTCCGTCATAACGTCCCAAACGAATTAACGGTTCAATTAAGCGGGCGGCAACCTGTGGGTTGCTTTCATTTAATTTCAGCAAAATATCCGTTAAGAAACGATAACCAGAACCATCGATAGCATGGAATGCCCGTGGATTTTGGTTCACAAAACTACCAACTAATGCACGCAAACGGTTTGGATTGTTGAAATTAAAACTTGGATGGTTCATTAATTGTTGCACCAACTCTAACACGTTAGAATCAGGGCGTGTGGCTTGCAAGCTAAACCATTTATCCATCACTAAACCATCATGTTGCCATTTTTCTTCAAAATCACGCAATAAGTTATCACGACAAGCCAGTTGAGCTTTGGTCGCGGCGGTTAATGCAGCCAAGCTGTCTGTCATATTATTGGCGTATAAATAATGCTTGTTGACTAAAGTATTGCCTGTTTCTGTGAAAGCTAAATATTGCAAACAAGCATTTCGCAAGCCGCGCAAAGCAATATCTTCTGCCGCAATACGATAGGTTTCTAAATGAATTTGGTTATAAACCTCAAATAACGCATCTTTAAGATTTTCTGCAATCGTGCGTTGCATAAAATCTCGCACGACAAAAATCCCTTCAGGGTCAATAATTTTGAAGTCTTCGGCAAATTCTGTTTCTTTTGGCAAGGTCAAAATTAACGTGGTTAGCTCGATATTTTGTTGATAATTGGCTAACACATAACCAAGTGCGGTCAAAATTTCTGGTGAAAATTCTAATGGTTGTCCTTGTTGATAAAGGGATAAGTTACGACGTAACTCTTGGGCAAATAACATTTGCATTGCATCCCAACGAACAAATTCATTTTGCGCATGTTTCAATAAGATAATGAGTTGCTCTGTGCTGTAATCATAGTCTAATTTAACAGGTGCAGAAAAATCGCAAAGCAATGCAGGCACTGGGCGCGATTTAATATCTTGGAATTCAAAAATCTGATCAGTCTGTGTCACATTTAATACATCATTCACCACCTCCCCATTATTGAGCAACATAAACGGCATGCCGCTTTGGTCATATAGGGCAATTTTAAGCGGAATGTGCAAGTTAGCCTTATCCATTTGATCCGCCGTTGGTGGCGTCATTTGGGACACAATGAGCTGATAGCGATGCGCTTTTTCATCATAATGATCTGACACGGTCAACTCAGGTGTGCCAGACTGTTTATACCAACGCGCAAAAAGTTCTAAATCCACACCTGAAGCGCGCGCCATTGCTGAAATAAAATCATCACAGGTTGCCGCTTTTCCGTCATTTTCTGAAATATATAATTTCATTCCTGCTTGGAAGGCTTTTTCGCCTAGCAAAGTATGCATCATTCGGATGACTTCCGCACCTTTTTCATATACGGTTACTGTATAGAAATTATTCATTTCTAACACTTTTTCAGGGCGGATAGGATGCGCCATTGGGCTTGCATCTTCAGCAAATTGTGCGCTACGCAAAATTTTTACATTATTTATGCGATTTACCGCGCGAGAGCCTGTATCCGATGAAAACTCTTGATCACGGAAAACTGTTAAGCCCTCTTTCAAACTTAATTGGAACCAATCACGGCAAGTAACGCGATTACCAGTCCAGTTATGGAAATATTCATGGCCAATCATCGATTCAATCGCCAAATAATCAGCATCTGTTGCGGTTTGTGGATCGGCAAGCACAAATTTTGAGTTAAACACGTTCAACCCTTTGTTTTCCATTGCGCCCATATTGAAGAAATCCACGGCAACAATCATGTAAATGTCTAAATCGTATTCAAGATCAAAGCGATCTTCATCCCATTTCATCGCTTTTTTCAAGCTTTGCATTGCCCAATCAGCACGGTTCAAATTGCCACGATCCACATAAAGCTCTAAGGCAACTTGACGTCCGCTTTTTGTGGTAAAACTATCTTGCAATAAATCAAAATCGCCCGCCACTAATGCAAATAAATAGCTTGGTTTTGGAAATGGGTCTTGCCATTCTACCCAATGACGGCCGTCTTCTAGCTCACCAGAGGCAATACGGTTGCCGTTTGATAATAAGAACGGATATTTAGTTTTATCCGCGGTGATTTTTACCTGATAACGAGCGAGCACATCGGGTCTGTCTAATGCATAAGTAATCTGACGGAAACCTTCCGCCTCACATTGTGTACAAATGCCCTCGCCTGATTGATATAAACCTTGCAATGAAGTATTGGTTGCAGGCACCAAATTCGTCACAATTTCTAGCTCAAATTTGTCCGCACTTTGCTCACTTAAATCCAAGGTTAAGCCTTCGCTGTCTTGCTTATAAGCGGTGAAATCTTCGCCATTGAGCTTAATCGCCGCAAATTGAAAGCTATGTCCATCAAGACGCAGTTCAGTGCTTTCTGCATTCAAGCGTTGAAATTGGGTGGTGGCTGTAACGACGGTATGATTGGGATCTAATTGAAAATCAAGGGAAATATCTGTGGCAGTAAAGTCAGGGGTTTTATAATCTTTACGATATTTGGCTTTTGAGTACATAAACTATCCATTCTCGTGCAAAAAATTGTGTTTAGGATATGCGTTTTAGCCGCAAGTTGCAAAGGATTTTTGATTTTCATTGCGATAGCTTTACGGTAAAATCAGGCTATTCTCAAAATAAGGAAATAATATGCAAAAAGAACTCACTTTTTATCTCCTGCGCCATGGCAGAACGGTTTGGAATGACCAAGGTTTAATGCAAGGCTCGGGCAATTCAGATTTAACCGAAGCTGGTATTCAGGGTGCAATATTAACGGGCAAAGCGCTCGCCAATGTTCCTTTTGTTGCCGCCTATTCTAGCTGTTTGCAACGCACCATCGACACCGCAAATCATATTTTAGGACAACGAGATGTGCCGCTCTTTCAACATAATGGACTTAATGAACACGCATTTGGTAGCTGGGAAGGGCAAAAAATAGAAATTATCCAGCAACTTGATGAATATCAACAAATGCTGAATGATCCCGCAAATTATCAAGCCCTAAGCAATGGTGGCGAAACTTGGGCGGAGCTTGCCGAACGAGCAATGAAAGCCATTTATGATATTGCACGAGTTCATGATAAAGGCAATATTTTAATCGTATCTCACGGAAATACGCTCCGTTTGCTGATGGCATTATTCAATGGCATTAGCTGGCAGAAACACTGTGAAGAAGGAAATAGTGAACATTTGCGCAATACTTCAATTAATATTGTTCGCTATATTCAAAATGATAATGAAGTGAAATTTATCGTTGAGAAAACTAATGATGCCAGCCATTTAGCATAACGCATCGGAAATCGGACAAGTGCGGTCAAAATTTTGTGAGTTTTGACCGCACTTTTTCGCTGTTTTACGGCTTATTATTTTGATGTTTTCTAATAACAAAAATCCCACTGTTGCCAATGGGATTTTTTATTTTTCAATTAAGCGTTCGCTTGACGGCGTGCTTGAACCGCATCATTAAGCTGTTGTAACAATATTTCGGTATCTTCCCAGCCAATGCACGCATCGGTAATACTTTGCCCGTAGGTTAATGGTTTACCAATTTCTAAATCTTGGCGGCCTTCCACTAAATGGCTTTCTACCATCACACCAAAAATTTGTTTTGAACCCTTAGCAAGTTGTGCGCAAACATCCTGGCAAACATCCATTTGCTTTTTGAATTGTTTACTACTATTGGCATGGCTGAAATCCACCATAACATGCCCTAAGCGCCCTGTTTTTTCAATGCTTTCGCATACATTAGCAACGCTTTCTGCGTCGTAGTTTGTGCCTTTGTCGCCGCCGCGTAAAATAATGTGGCAGTCATTATTCCCTTTAGTGGAAACAATAGCTGAATGTCCAAATTTTGTGACTGACAAGAAATGGTGTGAAGCTTCTGATGCGCCAATCGCATCTAAGGCAATTTTCACGCCACCGTTAGTACCATTTTTAAAGCCGACTGGGCAAGACAAGCCAGAGGCTAATTCACGATGTACTTGTGATTCTGTAGTGCGCGCACCAATTGCGCCCCAGCTCATAAAATCCGCAACATATTGTGGCGTGATCATATCGAGAAATTCACCCGCAGTAGGCAAGCCTAAGTCATTGATTTCAGATAATAAACGGCGAGCCACACGCAATCCATCATTCAATGCATAGGTATCATTTAAATGCGGGTCATTGATTAATCCTTTCCAACCCACAGTGGTACGCGGTTTTTCAAAATAAACACGCATAATAATTTCGAGATTATCTTCATATTTATCGCGCAACGCTTTTAAGCGGTTTGCATACTCTAATGCGGCTTCTGTGTCATGAATAGAACAAGGGCCAATAATGACAAGCAAACGATCATCTTCGCCATGAATAATATCATGGGCTTTTTTGCGCGCTGTTTTAACTGTTTTGATAGCCACTTCACTGGCAGGATATTTTTCAATTAATGCGATAGGGGGTAAAACCTGTTCAATATTCGCAATACGCGTGTCATCATTAGCAACACGCACTTCATTTTTATTTTTAGACATAAATAACTCTCAACTTTAGTCAATTTAAGATTTGAACATTTGCCAAAGAAAACCGCACAATATTCACAAAAGTGCGGTTAGCTTATCATTAATTTTTGTATCAGTAAACTAGTACATTAAAATTTTTAGTAGCCACTTAAAATTTGGGCTGGCTGCAATTTTGCTGCTCTGCTGGCTGGGTATAAACTGGCGATTAAGCTTAAAATTAACGCCGCCAATAAGACTAAAATGACATCTTGCCAATGTAATTCGCTTGGTAAGAAATCCACGAAATAGATGCCGTCAGACAATAATTTTCGCCCAATTAACTGCTCTAGTCCCTGAATAAGTGCGGTCAAATTTAGGCTTAAAAATACGCCTAACACAATGCCAATCAAACAACCTTTCATACCTGCTTGCAAGCCATACCACACAAAAATACGCTTAATGAACTGGCTATTTGCGCCCAAGGTTCGCATAATGGCGATATCTCCTGCTTTATCTTTGACCGCCATAATCAGTGTAGAAACAATATTAAAACACGCCACACCAATCACGAGCACCATCGCGATATACATCACCGTGCGGACAAGTTGAATATCACGATACATATAACCAAATTTGCTCATCCAAGACGTTAAATTCAGTAATTGTGGATAATTGTTCAGACTGGAATAATCTATGTTTTGCATTGCAAACGGGTGAGCGACTTTTATTTCTAGCCCAGAAATCTGATCGGGCTGATAATTTAGAAATTGCTGGGCTTGAGCCATAGGCATTAATGCATAGCTATGATCTAATTGCCCATCTAAACGCAAAATACCCGACACTTGAATGCGTTCTCGCATTGGCTGCGCCATTTCATCACCATTATTTTGCGAAATTAACAGTGTTACCCAATCGCCAACCTGCACATCTAACTCTTTGGCAATGCCATAGCCCAGCACTAAACCACCCTGCTGAGTGAAATTCTGCCAGCCATTTGCTAACACAAATTTATCCAAAGAACTGACCGCACTTTGCGCCGTAGGTTCGATGCCTTTCACCTGTAACACTTTCATTTTACTGCCATTTTCGACCAACGCAGTAAAACCCACATAAGGCGACACCGCTTTCACATCTGGAATATGGCTTATAGTCTGGGCTAATGTGGAATATTGATGAATTGGCTCGCCACCACCTGCTGTAATTTCCGCGTGTGGCACTACCGCAAGAATGCGATTATTAAGCTCTCGCTCAAACCCATTCATCGCACTAAGCCCCAAAATGAGAACCGCAACACCAAGTGCAATGCCAATGGTAGAAAAAAAGGCAATAAGCGAGACTAAACGATTTTTTTGTTTTGCGCGCTGATAACGCCAGCTAATGAAAAAAGGCGTATTCATATTATCGCTCCGCACGCAATATGCCGTCTTGCATTATCATGCGACGTTGTAACTTTTCAGCCAACTGCAAGTCGTGAGTCACCAATAAAAACGCAATGCCTTGTTCTTGATTCAGTTGTTGGATTAAATCAAAAATACTCTCGGTTGTTTTGTGATCAAGATTGCCTGTTGGTTCATCGGCAAGCACCAAAGCAGGATTATTGACTAAAGCTCGCGCAATCGCCACCCGTTGACGTTCCCCACCCGAAAGTGCAGAAGGTTTATGGCTAATGCGGTGGGAAAGACCAACTGCATGCAGCATTTTTTCCGCACGGTCTTTGGCTTCTGTTCTATTTTGCTGACCAATTAACATTGGCATAAGCACGTTTTCCAAGGCGGTAAAATCTGCCATTAAATGATGAAATTGATAGACAAAACCAAGATATTGATTGCGCAGCTTGGCTAATTCATCACTACTCGCTTTTTGCAATGATTGCCCTTTAATAAACACCTCGCCTGTTGAGGGCTGATCTAAACCGCCTAGCGTGTGTAACAAGGTGCTTTTCCCCGAGCCAGACGCACCAACAATGGCGACAAGCTCACGTTCATTTAATTGAAATGAAACCTCGTTTAGCACCTGCGTTTGCTGGCTGCCTTCCGTGTAATATTTGCTAATATTCTGACAAACTAATAATTCTTTATTCATATATTTTCGATAAAATTTTTAAAAAATTGACCGCACTTTTTTATTTATAAGCTATTCATAACCTATTCGTAACGCAACGCTTCCGCAGGCTCGACTTTACTGGCTCGATAAGCGGGATAAAGAGTCGATAATAAGGATAACAATAGAGAAAATCCAATAATCACAAGCACTTGAGTTGCACTAATATCCGTTGGCAAGAATAAGCCTGCAGGATTAAACCACCCGATAATGCTATTCAAATTTAATGTAATCAACACACCTAACAGCGCGCCGATAATGGCACCCACCGCGCCAACTAAGAAACCTTGCAAAATGAAAATCCAGCGCACTTGTGTTTTGGTTAAGCCTTGGGTTTGCAAAATGGCAATTTCCCCTTGTTTGTCGACCACCATTAAACTGAGAGAAGTAATAATATTTGACACAGCCACGATAATAATTAGGCTGATCAACAAGCCCATCATATTTTTTTCCATACGCACGGCTTGGAAATATTCGCCTTTTTGCGCTCGCCAATCTTCAATTTTATAGTTGGTTGGCGTAAATATTTTCGGCAATTCAGTGATTAAAAACGGATCTGAGAGAAATAAACGCACCCCTTGCACTTCGCTAGGCTGAATACGCATTAAACGCCCAATATCTGCAAGGTTGGCAAAGGTTTCATAGCTAGACGCTTCGCTCGGCGCAAAATAAATATCACTCACGGTGAATAAACGCTGTACCGGCACACGCCCAAATGGCGTATATTGGCTTTCCTCTGTCAGCATTAACCGCACTTTATCGCCAATTTGGATATTTAATTTTTCCGCCAATTGGCTACCAATAATCAGCTTAAATTCGCCCACTGGCAGCAAATTATTGAGTTGAGTTTGGTCTAAATATTCAAGCAAGGGATCATCGCTAGGATGTTGCACACCGATTACCTGCCCTGCACTCACCCCTTGCGCGGTTTGATAAATCGCGTTGGTGGTGTTAATTGGCGTAATGGCGTGGATATCTGCAAAATGAGAAAGCGTGGGCAATTCTTTCTTATATGTATCTAAGTTGAAATTCCCTTCTTGCTTCATCACAATCGCATGTGGAATCGCGGATAAGACTTGTTGTTTTTGATGATTTTCCAAGCCGCTCATCACCGAAAGCACAATAATTAATGCCATCACACCTAGCACAATCCCTGCACTGGCGAGATTGGTGACTAATCGCCCAAATCTATCCGCACTTTTGGCTCGCCAGTAACGCAGCGCGATAAATAAAGAAACACCTAAATTCATTATTTCCCTGTTTTCACAAATTCTTCTAAATTTGACCGCACTTTATTAACCAGTGTGGTGATCGCACTATCTGATGCCCAAGCAACATGCGGAGTGATAATCAAATTTGGCATCGTTTTAGCGGCAACAATCAATGGATTGTCTGGCGCTGGGGGTTCAACACGAAGCACATCAAGCGCCGCACCCGCCAATTTTTTACTGTTTAATGCCTCGAGCAATGCGGTTTCGTCCACTAATTGTCCGCGCCCTGTATTAATTAAAAATGCGCCCTGTTTAAAATGTGACAAGGTTTCTGAGTTAATTAAATTCTCAGTGTCTGCGGTTAAAGGGCAATGTAATGTGACAATATCTGCTGCGGCAAGTACATCATAAAATGGTGTATAACCCTCACGGCAATCTGTGGCATTTGGGCGTTCTGCATAAAGCACTTTCATACCGATTAAACTGGCTAATCGCCCGACTTCATTGCCTAAACTGCCTTTGCCGATAATCCCTAATGTCGCGCCACGAACATCTGTGATCGGATGGTCAAAATAGCAAAATTGTTGGCTATCAGCCCATTTTCCTTGCTGTTGATCGCGATACCATAGATGTAAACTGTGTTTTAAGGTGAAAATTAAACCTAATACGTGTTCAGGAACCGTCACCGCGGAATAGCCCGCCACATTTTTTACGGCAATGCCCAATTCTTGAGCTGCCACTAAATCAATATTATTTGTTCCCGTGGCGGTTAAGGCGATCAGTTTTAATTTCGGCAACTGTTGCAATAATTCTCGGTTGAATACCACTTTGCTGGTAATGATAATATCCGCATCCTTTGCGCGTTCTAAGGTTTGCGATGCCGAAGTGGTTTCGTATTCTACCCATTCGTGGTCAAAATCAGGGCGAGGAATGGGTAAATGTTTGGGTAATGCTGTACTGTCGAGAAACACAATTTTCATCATTTTATCCTTATGTTACAGACATAAAGTGCGGTCAAAATTTGAAGAATTTTAACCGCACTTTGATTAAATAGAGGTATCAAGTTCTGGGAAAGATTTCACTAAATCATCAATGTTTTTCATTTGTGAAACAAAACCTTCTAAAGCGGATAATGGCAACGCCGAAGGCCCATCACATTTAGCATTATTCGGATCTGGATGCGCTTCTAAGAACAAACCAGCAATGCCAATTGCTAAGCCTGCGCGAGCAAGCTCCGTCACTTGCGCACGGCGGCCGCCCGAAGCAGCACCAAATGGATCACGGCATTGCAACGAATGGGTCACATCAAAAATTACTGGGCTGCCTTTTGACGCTTTGCGCATTACGCTGAAACCAAGCATATCCACGATTAAATTATCGTAACCAAAGTTGGTACCACGATCACAAAGAATGATTTTATCATTGCCACATTCTTCGATTTTTTCCACAATATTGCCCATTTGCCCCGGGCTTAAAAATTGGGGTTTTTTCACATTAATCACCGCACCAGTGCGCGCCATTGCTTCCACTAAATCCGTTTGACGCGCTAAAAATGCAGGCAGTTGGATAACATCCACCACATCAGCCACAGGCTGACATTGATAAATTTCGTGCACATCGGTAATAATTTTTACCCCAAATGTGTCTTTTAATTCTTGGAAGATTTTTAGCCCTTCTTCCATACCAGGGCCGCGATATGAATGAATGGACGAACGATTTGCCTTGTCAAAAGACGCTTTGAAAACATAAGGCACACCCAATTTATTGGTTACTTCTACATATTTTTCACATACTTGCATCGCCATATCACGGCTTTCAAGCACATTCATACCACCAAATAACACGAATGGTTTATCATTCGCGACATCAATATTGCCGATTTTTACGGTTTTGTTCGTCATAAAATTTCCTTTTGTAATCATTAACGCGTGAAGCGATAATTAATGTAATAAATCTACGTACAGATGTTCTTCCATTTCTGGTAGTTGGTCCTGCAACATTAATGCCGTTGGATCTTCAGGGTATTTCTCAACAAAATAGTGAAGATCATTGATAGCCGCTTGATACGCCCCCATTTGGGCTAATACCAATCCCCTATCACGATATTCATAAGCTTCATCTTTTTCGACCTGTTCTACGTCTGTCCCATTGCTTATGCCATTTTCAATCAGCCACTCCATCGTGTTTAAGCGAGAAGTAATATATTTAAATGCAGCATCATTTAATTGCTCACGAATCAACGAATTTTTAGCCAATTGGGCAAAGCGTTCCGTTAATTCTTTTGGCTCGGCGATTTCTAATTCTTTTGGCGGAATTTGCGCGCCAAAGCCAAAGGCACCTTGATACAATTTCTCTAATTCCTGTTGGCTGAGATATTCGCCATTCCAAGGGTCAATAAAAGCGGTTTCATTATCCACATCCGCACGCAAAATGAGCTGTGTAGGGAAAAGCACAGGGAAAATCGGCAAATCTAATTTATCGGCTAAATACAGCAAAATGCATCCCAACGTCACAGGCATTCCCTGCTTGCTACGCAATACATTGCCTAAATAGAGATTTTTGGCGTAAAAATAGGTATTGCGATCACAATGAAAACCCCATTCGCCATACATTAACTGTAATAATTTATGGATTTTTCCTTTGGTATCTTCTTCCCCAGCCAGACTTTTACGCGCTTTACGCACCAAGCCGCCCATCAATGAACGAATTGTGCGTAAATCATCGCCTTCATCTTCTGTCGTGATGAGATAAAATTTTTCTATTTCCAAATAAAGTGCTTGTTTATCGTATTTCATCGTTTTAATCGTGCTAAAGTGATGCGTTCATTGTCGCCATAATCTCGTACCGTTGCAACCATTTCCCACAAATTCTCCGTAAAAAATGACCGCACTTTTTCGCCCTGTTGCCAACCATGTTCCAAAAGTAACCAGCCTTTCGCATTCAAATATTGCGGCGCTTGCTGAATAATATGATATAAATCGGCATAACCTTCATCATCTGCAATCAGGGAGGACAAGGGTTCAAAGCGCACATCGCCTTGGTTTAAATGCGTATCTTTCGGATCGATATAAGGCGGATTACTGACAATCATATCAAATTTTTCATTCACATTCTCAAACCATGAGCTTTGTTGAAACTCCACCTCGACAAGATGATTGCGAACCGCATTGCGTTTAGCCAATTCCACCGCATTGGGCATAAGATCTACCCCGAAAATTCTGAAATTTTGACCGCACTTTTTCAGTTCTTGCGCCAGTGATAAAGCAATCGCCCCAGTCCCTGTGCCTAAATCTAAAATGGCTACGCAGTCTTTTGATGGCATTCGTTCCAGTGCCTGCTCCACTAATATTTCCGTATCAGGGCGCGGAATTAAGGTATCGGGCGAGACTTCCAAATTTAAAGACCAAAACTCGGTTTCACCAAGAATATAAGCGATGGGCTCGCCTGCGGCTCGGCGGTTTAAAAGTGCGGTCAGATTTTCTAAAGTTTTTTCATCAAGCTCCGTTTCAGCAAAAGCATGAATCTGCGATTTTGATTTTTGCGTAACAAATTGTAGCAACAAATTCGCATCAAACTTGGCATTAAGATAAGGATCGGATTTTCGTTTTTCTATGAGCAATGCGCTGGCATCTTTGAGCCATTGTTGATAATTCATTGAGTATTTTTTATCGATAATAATGGGGAAACCATGCAAATAATGCGAATAAATTGGGCAGGTGCGAAACCTGCCCTTTATTTTAGTTTGATTCTGATAATGCCGCCAACTGATCAGCTTGATACTCGGTGATGATTGGCTGGATAAGCTCATCAATTTTGCCGTTCATCACTTCATCTAAACGATACACCGTTAAGTTAATGCGGTGATCGGTCACACGACCTTGCGGGTAATTATAAGTGCGGATTTTATCTGAACGATCACCCGAACCTAACAAATTACGGCGTGTATCAGCCTGCTCTTGCGCCTGCTTTTCTTGCTCGGCTTGCACAATACGCGAAGCCAACACGGACATCGCTTTCGCTTTATTTTTATGCTGTGAACGCTCGTCTTGGCACTCGACCACAATCCCCGTAGGAATATGGGTGATACGCACCGCAGAATCGGTGGTATTAACGTGCTGACCGCCCGCACCTGATGAACGATAAGTATCAATACGCAAATCAGACGGATTAATTTCTGGCAATTCACTTTCTGGCAATTCCGGCATTACCGCCACGGTACAAGCTGAGGTGTGAATACGACCTTGGCTTTCTGTTTTTGGCACACGTTGCACACGATGCCCGCCTGATTCAAATTTGAGCTGCCCATACACGCCTTCACCAGAAATTTTCACAATAATTTCTTTATAACCGCCTTGTTCGCTTTCATTGGCAGACATTTCTTCAATGCGCCAGCGTTTACTTTCGCAATAACGGCTATACATGCGGTATAAATCTCCTGCGAAAATCCCCGCTTCATCGCCGCCCGTTCCTGCACGAATTTCAAGATAAGCATTAAATTCATCGTGGGGATCTTTAGGTAATAATAGAATTTGCAAATGATTTTCGAGATTTTCAATTTCTGCTTTGTTTTCGGCAATTTCTTCCGCCGCCATCTCTTTCATATCAGGATCATCAAGCAAAATCTGTGCATCTTCAATATCGCTGTTCAGTTTTTTCCAACGATTAAAGGTTGACACCACTTCTTCTAATTGCGCATATTCTTTTGAATAAGCACGGAATTTGTCTTGATCATTAATCACGGATGCATCGCCTAATAATGCCTGCAGTTCTTCATGACGTTCGGCAAGGCTATCTAATTTACTAATAATACTGTCTTTCATTTGAACCTGTGTTTATTATCGGGTAAAAAAATCGGCGTATTCTAGCATAAAATCGCAGTGAATACATTGACTTTTCGGGGCGTTATTCAGTAGATTATGGCAAATTTTATTTTCGGAGAAATTCATGCGAATTTATGTTATGCGCCACGGCGAAGCAGAAATGCTCGCACGTTCAGACAAAGAACGCCACTTAACAGATCTCGGCAAAAAACAATCTTTTGCCCAAGCTCAATGGTTAAAAACTTCCTTAAAATCGACCGCACTTCATAAAGTCATTGTCAGCCCTTATGTGCGCGCCATCGAAACCTTTGAACAAGTCAATATCGCCTTTGACCATCAATTAACCAATCTAACAGAAACGTGGGATGCGATCACACCTTATGGCAATTCTGAATTGGTCTATGATTATTTAAATAGCTGGGCAGAAGAAAACGACAGCGACGATCTTGCCGTTTTAATTATCTCCCATTTGCCTTTGGTGGGCGAAATTGTGGCTGAGTTCTGCGGCAAAAATAATGTCAGCTTTCACCCTTCTACAATCGCAGTGGTAAATTGGGAGAATGATAAAGCAACATTAATAGAAGCCAAACTACCAAGTGCGGTCAATATTTTATAAATTTTTCGTCAAATAACTAAAACAAAAGCACGTTTTTCTAACGTGCTTTTTTGTCAATTCAGACATTTTACTATCAAATTCCAATCTCACTTTTGTCTCCAAAAACAATTAAAAATCACAAAATTAGTACAAATTTTAACCAACTGCAAAACAATGTTTCATTTTTTTTTGTGATCTGTGTTGCATTTTTTTACGGTATTATGTAGCAGTTGCACAAAGACCTAACCGCTTGAAAATACTAAAATCTCCATTGAAAATTTAACTCAATGGAGATTTTTATTATGGCAG
>NZ_QENU01000022.1 GCF_003096995.1 Alitibacter langaaensis DSM 22999
CCAAGTAAATCTGCAGCTGAGCGAGCCGTGACTTCTAGCACAAAAAATTCAAGTAATTTTCTCTGTATAGATTTCTTTAGTTTACAATGAGTTATATTCATTTTTGTAGATTAGCATAGTACCTAATCTACGTCAGCCCCTAATTTTTAGTTGGTTATTATCTAAAAATAAATATACTAAATATTTGGTTCAATAAAATTACACTAAAAGAAAAGGCAGATAATTTATATCTGCCTTTTGCTTATTATTAGCCTTTTAATTAAACATCGCAGAAATAGATTCTTCGTTACTGATACGGCGGATCGCTTCAGATAACATGCCCGATAAGGTCAACACGCGGACTTTGCCGAGTGCTTTGATTTCATTTGTTAATGGGATGGTGTCAGTAACCACAATTTCATCTAAAGCAGGGCTGGCTAAATGTTGTGCTGCCGAGCCTGAGAATACCGCGTGTGTGGCATAAGCGAATACACGTTTTGCACCGCGTTCTTTTAAGGCTTCCGCCGCTTTACATAATGTGCCACCAGTGTCGATCATATCATCCACTAAGATACAATCGCGATCTTTCACATCACCAATAATGTGCATAACTTGTGATACATTGGCTTTCGGGCGGCGTTTATCAATGATCGCCATATCAGTATCATTTAATAATTTAGCCACCGCACGTGCACGAACCACCCCACCAATATCTGGAGAAACCACCATTGGATTTTCCAGATCAGTTTTTTTCAAAATGTCACGAATTAATACAGGTGTACCAAATACGTTATCGACGGGTACATCAAAGAAACCTTGAATTTGTTCGGCGTGTAAATCACAAGTTAACACACGGTCAACCCCAACACTAGAAAGAAAGTCTGCGACAACTTTTGCAGTGATTGGCACACGAGCAGAGCGCACACGGCGGTCTTGGCGTGCATAACCAAAGTAAGGGATTACGGCAGTGATACGGCCTGCAGAAGCACGGCGTAACGCATCAACCATAACAATGAGTTCCATTAAGTTATCGTTGGTTGGCGCACAGGTTGATTGGATAATGAATACGTCGCTACCACGCACGTTTTCATTGATTTGCACTTGGATTTCGCCATCGCTAAAACGACCTACGGTAGCGTCGCCCAAAGAAGTATACAGGCGTTCTGAAATACGTTTTGCTAGTTCTGGCGTTGCATTACCAGCGAAGAGTTTAATGTCAGGCATGTTGGTTTTAACCTCAAGGTTTTAGTTTTAAAAGAAAGAGTCAGGAAATTTTTCGATCCATTGATGAAGTGGTGAACGGTTACAACCTTTTACCACAAAACCTGAAATGCCCTCAGGTTTCATATCAAAAACATTGCGTGCTGATTGTTCATCATCGAATTCTGCAAAAACGCAAGCACCTGTTCCTGTTAATCTTGACGGCGCATATTTTAACAACCAGCTAAGGGTTTCTTCAACCTCTGGATAGCTATTTCTCACAACTTTTTCGCAATCGTTTGTATATTCATCATTTAAAAGTTGCTCGACTGTTCGTTTAGGCGTATTTCGTGGCAAATCAGGATGAGAAAAAACCGCTGCAGTGGAAATAGAAATATTAGGTTTCAGCACCAGATACCATTTTTCTGCGGGTTCGCAATCGTGGAAGATTTCGCCCACGCCTTCAGCGATAGACGCATTGCCATGGATAAAAATAGGCACATCCGCACCGAGTTTTACACCAATTTCAGCCAGTTCATCACTTGATAATTGAGTGCGCCATAGATAATTTAATGCCACTAACGTGGTCGCTGCATTGGAGGAACCGCCGCCAATTCCACCGCCCATCGGCAGCACTTTATCTAAATGAATGTTAGCACCTAATTTACACCCCGTTTGCTGTTGGAGTGCTTTGGCGGCACGATAAATCAAATTTTGTTCAATGGGTAAATTAGGGATATTTGGGGTTAACTGAATTTCATCATCATCACGCAAGCTGATTTCTAGCCAATCGCCATAGTCGAGAAATTGGAAAAGGGTTTGTAGCTCGTGATAGCCGTTGGCACGTTTATTATTGATATATAAGAATAAATTGAGTTTGGCAGGGCTGGGGAAACGCCAAGCATTTCCTGATTTAAATAGGCTTGGCGCTGAAAGTGCGGTCAAAAAATGATGAGTTTTCATTAATATTTCCAATTATCCACACGAATTTTTAGGGTTTGCTGGTTATTTTTCAGCAAAATGTCCTTAGGCAATGCGGGTTGAGTTGGGTGATAGACTAAATAATCGGCAGTCCATATCACGCCATCTACGGGATAGCTAAAATTGGCTAAATAATGATTTTCGCCCACGTTATAATCCGCTTGTTCATTTGGCTGCCCTTTTAACCAGCTAGCAAATTGCTCAAGTGGCACGTCCATTCCCACAATTTCACGCACTAACATTTTGGCATCACGTTCTGAACGTTGGTTGCCTTTATTATCTGAAATTGTCATCCCCGCATCTGTCATTTGCATCACCAAGCTGGTGGTGCTGATCGTTGAATAAAGTTTCAGCGTGTAATGATGAGCATTTTGATATTGCCATTCAAAGCGGCTAGAAAAACGTTCGGTGGCGCTGATATAGCCTAATTGCCCGTTAGCAGAATAGCGGTTGATTTGCTTTAATTGGGCTAAATGTTGCTGCCAAGTGCGGTCAGATTTTGAAATAGTTTTCACATCTTGTGGACGCGTATCAGCAATATCTAATGAACAGCCTGTGAAAACAAAGGCTGATAGCAGAATGGGGAAGAGTGGTTTGAATTTCATAATATTTCTTATAACAAAAATCCTGTGTATTTTAGGGTTTTCTGGCTAATTAGTCAAAAAGTGCGGTCGAATTTCAGCGATTTTTGCTTTGACCGCATTTATACGGCGTTTCATTAATTCATCGCGAATCTGTTGTTTTTCAAAACCATCATTAATCACTTGCTGCACATCCACTTGCGTTGCGGTTTGATAAAGTTGCCATACATAATCTTTTTGTGGGTATTTTCGCTTTTCAAATCCCATTCGCCCACGGCTATCTGCCATACAGACCGTTAAAAACTCTAAAAAACGTTGTGGTTTGCGCCAAGCATCGAAAGCGTTGAACAATTTGATAAGCGTGTCGGGACGCAATTCAAAGGCTTTATGAATATGGGTGTGATATTCACAGCTTAATTCCGCTAGCTCTTTAATATAAGTAGGGATTTTCAAGCGGTTCGCTAAATTTCTCACTAATTGAACGCCTTTTTTTTCATGCCCGTGGTGTGATGGCAACATTTCAGGCGGCGTTAAGGCTTTGCCGAGATCGTGACAAATTGCTGAAAATCTGACCGCACTTGCGTTGAGTTTGGTGTTTTTTGTGAGCAATACGGCTTGTTGTAATACCATCATCGTATGCACAAAGCTGTCAATTTCAGGATGATGTTGTGCAGGATTGGGGATGCCATAAAGCGCAGCAATTTCGGGCATTAATACAGATAATGCGCCGACTTTGCGCAAAGTTTCAAAAAAGATTTCAGGGTGTTTTTCCGTCAGTGCTTTGGCGGTTTCTGACCAAACACGCTCTGCGGTGAGATGTTGTAATTCACCTTGTTCCGCAAGTTGTTGCATTAAGCTGAGTGTTTCTTCCGCGATGCTGAAGCCTAAATGATGAAAACGGGCAGCAAAACGAGCAACTCGCAGCACTCGTAAGGGATCTTCTGCAAAAGCTGGGGAAATGTGGCGCAAAGTGCGGTGATTTATATCAGCGATTCCCCCATAGGGATCATGCAATGTTCCTTGCTCATCTTGCGCAATAGCATTAATGGTGAGATCGCGGCGAATTAAGTCTTCTTCAAGGCTAATATCAGGGGAAAAATCACAGATAAATCCTGTATAACCTGCCCCCGATTTGCGCTCTGTTCGTGCCAGTGCGTATTCTTCTTTTGTGGTGGGATTGAGAAAAACGGGAAAATCTTTACCAACTTGTTGGTAGCCTTGAGCTAATAATTGCTCTGGTGTTGCACCCACCACTAACCAATCGCGATCCTTTACAGCTAAGCCCAATAATTGATCGCGCACAGCGCCGCCAACAAGATAGATTTTCATAGTATGTTTGAATGTTAAGACCAACCATCATTACGGCGACGTTTTGGCATAATCAAAGGCAAAATTAAACCTAAAATTAAGCCAACGCCAAGCACAGAGCCACCGTAAATAAACCATTGAATGGCAATTTCACGTTTGCCCGCATCAAGCAAGGCTTCTAAGTCGCGATTTTTATTTTTTGTGATTTCTAATTCACGTTTTAGTTGTGAATTTTCTTCTAATAATTGGCTGCTTTTTTGATTGCTGTCATCACTACGGCGTTGCATTTCTGCCGTGCGTTGTTTCCAATCGTTATCGATATTTTCTAATTTTGCGGTTAATTCTTGCACCTGCGCTTTTAATTTAGGATTTTCATTTTTGCTGCTCGGTGTTGATGATAATTCGCTATTTAAGATCCAAGCTTCGCGGTTTTTTCCATCACGAATGAGCGTATAACGTTCTTGACGATTTAAGATAGTAACAGGTTCGCCTGCTTGAATGGCACCTGCGATTTTAAAGTTGTCGCCCGCCCCTTTGCGTAAATAAGTATTTAAATTTTCAGTCACATAGGCCGTTTCAGCAACCGCATTAATGCTCGCTCCAAGTAATAACGCAGATAAGGTGATTTTAATGATTTTTTGCATAGTCTTTCCTTTAAACAAAACAAAAGTAAAAGTGCGGTCAATTTCGCCGCACTTTTTAAACTAACGGAAAATTACATCTAAAATATAATAAATAATAATGGCGAAGAATGCACCTACTGGCAAGGTAACAATCCATGACGCGATAATATTGCGGATAACATTTAAGTTTAATGCCGCAATACCACGGGCTAAACCGATACCTAACACCGCCCCCACGAGGGTTTGCGTTGTAGAAATTGGTAACCCAGTACCCGATGCCACAACAACGGTGATCGCAGTTGAGAATTGTGCAGCAAAGCCACGGCTTGGGGTTAAATCAGTGATTCCTGTGCCAATGGTCGCCATCACTTTGTAGCCCATTATAATAAGACCTGCGCCAATACCCAATGCGCCTAGTGGTAATACCCACCACGCCATCGGAGCGTGCGCGGTAATATTGCCGCCATTGCCAATAATAGTAACAACCGCTGCCAAAGGACCAATAGCGTTGGCAACGTCGTTTGAACCGTGGGCAAATGCCATTGCACAAGCTGTCATCAACATAAGAATACTAAAGACTAATTCCACACTTCCAAACGCACCTTTGCGCGCTTTACGAATAAATTTTTTGGTGCGGAAATAGAAGTAACTTAGGAGAATTGAGATGACACTCAATGATAATGAAATGAAGATGGTTTCGCTGGTGTTTAAGTGTAAACCAACGTGTTTCAGTCCTTTAGAAACGGTGACGATACTTAAGACAAATACGGTTAATCCCATAAAATATGGGCCAAATTTTTGCGCGTTACGCAATGGATTTTCCGTGTCAAAAATGAGTTTTTGAATGGCTAAGAAAATACCATAAGCCAGCACGCCCGCAATAAATGGTGTGATGAACCAGCTGCCTACAATGCCACTAATCGCACCCCATTTTACGGAACCAGAAC
Source organism: Alitibacter langaaensis DSM 22999 (assembly GCF_003096995.1). Classification (GTDB taxonomy): domain Bacteria; phylum Pseudomonadota; class Gammaproteobacteria; order Enterobacterales; family Pasteurellaceae; genus Exercitatus; species Exercitatus langaaensis. The sequence goes on from NZ_QENU01000022.1 coordinate 5,620, forward strand.
CTGCGGTGATACAAGCAAAACCAATGATTGCACCAATAATGGAATGGGTCGTAGAAACCGGCCAGCCCCAACGTGAAGCGATAAGCAACCATAAGCCAGAGGCAAATAATGCCGCCATCATACCAAGCACTAATACGTCAGGTTGAGTGACAAAATCTTTTGTGTCAATAATCCCACTTCTTATGGTTTCAGTTACTTCACCGCCGGCTAAATAAGCCCCTGCACATTCAAATATTAAGGCAATAATAATAGCTTGCTTCGGGGTGATTGTGCCAGAACCCACAGATGTTCCCATTGCATTTGAAACATCATTTGCTCCAACGCCAAATGCCATAAAAAACGCAAAAGCAGCGGTAATAATAATTAAAATTAAGCCGTAATTTTGTAATACTTCCATAGTAAACGTCCTATGTGATGTTTTATGATTATGAACGAGCTAGCATTAATTCAATGCGCGAACCAATACGTTGGGCTTGGTCAGCCAACACCCCAATCCATTCAAAAATAGTGTAGAGTGAAATCACATCGATAGGATTAAACCCTTCTTCGATTTGGTGCAATTGACGGCGTAAGCCGATTTGCAATTTGTCGGTGTCGTCTTCAATATCATCTAAAATATTGATCATCTCGTTAACAAGGTTGAGTTCTCTACCTTTAAACCCAGTTTCTAATAAACCATCCATTTCGCGGGTGATTTTATTGGCTTGAAACGCAGCATCAATACTGCGACAAAGGAAGGTTTTGAAATCGTTTTGCAATTCGACTGGCACAGGGAATTGACGGCTAACCATACGTCCTGCGATGTCTTTTGCATAATTGGCTAATTTGTCTTGTTGAGTCACAAGCTCTAACAAATCGGTACGATCAATCGGTAAGAATAAGCCGCGTGGTAATTTCAAACGAATTTCACGTTTCAAATTATCGGCACGATGTTCCATATCAACAATTTTTAAGCGCATTTTTTCTGCTTCTTCCCAGTCATTGGCGAATACCGCATCAATAAATGGAACAAGCAATGCACAGGCTTCAGTCACTTTGTCAGAATGTTTCTGCAAAGGTTTTAATGGCGAATGGGCAAATAATCCAAGAAAATTATTTCTTGCCATGAAAAAACTCCTAATAAAATGGGGTTAATAGTAAATGATAAATAAAATTTTTTGCATATTACCTGATTACTCGAGAAAATTCATCGTTTAAATGTATAATGCTAGAATTAATTTTTCGCCATTGCAGAATATGCAATGATGAAAAGCAATGAAAAATAGCGAAAAATTTAGCTTATTTATAGGAATGAAATTATGTCGAATGAAATTGAATTAAAACTGGCGGTCACCCCAAATTTTGCCGAAAACCTTGCGCAATCCTTAACGAATTTTCATATTATTGATCAGCAACAGTTTTTTCTGGGCAATACCTATTACGATACGCAAGATGCTTATTTTGCTCGGCAAAAAATGGGTTTAAGAGTGCGGTCAGAAAATGCAAAATTTCAGATGACCTTGAAAACCAATGGCAGCGTGACGGGCGGCTTGCATATTCGCCCTGAGTATAATTTTCCTTTAGAAAATGCACAGCCAGATATGGCATTATTACACAGTATAACGGAATTTTCATTTCCGTCCGATTTACTAGTTTCGCCAATTTTTAGCACAGATTTTGAACGCCAAATATGGTTGATTGAATGTGGAAAAGATACGGAAATTGAAGTCGCCTTAGATCGTGGTGAAATCAAAGCCAATGAACATACTGCGCCGATTTGCGAAGTGGAATTTGAACTGAAACAGGGCGAATTGCGTGATTTGTTCACTTTAGTGGAAAATCTTACCTTAACTGATGGCGTGCGTTTGAGTTCAGCCAGCAAAGCGCAGCGTGGTTATCAGCTCGCAAAAGGCGAATTACCGCCGCTGACAGATTGGTTGGTAAAATGGCGCGAATTTTTACAAATTGAACAGACAAGCCAAAATCCACAAGAAATTTTGACCGCACTTTTTGCCTACGAACAGCAATTAATCGAAGAAACACTTTTGTTCACGCCAGACTATTTTGCGCAGGATTTTATGCGCACGGTGGAACGAATCGGCGCGTTTTTCAATGTCGCCAATTATTTTGTGGAAGAGAAACAATTACTGAATGCCGCAGCGGAGCAAAAACAACTCGATGGACAAACCCAAATGGAGTTGATTGAACAGAATGAATGGTTATTTGAACAGATTCGCAACATTATTCGCTTGCATAGTGAGAGCAAAGATAATGCATTAGCAATGAAAAAACTCAATAACCTTTTGCACCAAGGACAGTATGTAAGACGTATGATTAATTTGATTAAATTCACGGTGGCATAAAATGGCAAAAGCACCCAAAACCGTGTATGTATGCAATGATTGTGGCGCGGAATATTCACGTTGGCAAGGGCAATGTTCCGCTTGCAAAGCTTGGAATACCATCAGCGAAGTGCGGATGATTTCCGCCAAATCTGTGCCTAAAAATGATCGTTTTAGTGGCTATGCAGGGGAAACGCAAGCCAAAATTCAAAGCTTAGCGGAAATTAGCTTGCAAGAAACCCCGCGTTTTAGCAGCGGTTTTAAAGAATTGGATCGCGTGCTAGGCGGCGGAATTGTTCCCGGATCTGCCATTTTAATTGGCGGACATCCAGGCGCGGGGAAATCTACGTTATTGTTACAAGTGATGTGCGGATTGGCGCAAAATATGACCGCACTTTATGTGACAGGGGAAGAAAGTCTGCAACAGGTCGCTATGCGTGCTAATCGTTTGGGTTTACCGCCCGACCAATTGAAAATGTTATCGGAAACGAGCGTTGAGCAAATCTGTAACTTGGCGGATCAACTTAAGCCACAAATTATTGTCATCGACTCCATTCAAGTGATGCATTTGGCTGATATTCAATCTAGCCCGGGTTCTGTGGCTCAAGTGCGTGAATGTGCTTCTTTTTTAACCCGTTATGCGAAAACCCGCCAAGTGGCAATTATTATGGTGGGGCATGTCACCAAAGACGGCACCCTTGCAGGTCCGAAAGTATTGGAACACGCGATTGACTGTTCATTGTTATTGGAAGGGGAGGCGGATAGTCGCTATCGCACTTTGCGTAGCCATAAAAACCGTTTCGGTGCTGTTAATGAATTAGGGGTATTTGCGATGACCGAACAAGGGCTGCGTGAAGTGAAAAACCCGTCGGCAATTTTTTTAAGCCGTGGCGAAGAGCAAACGTCAGGCAGTTCTGTGATGGTATTATGGGAAGGCACCCGCCCTTTATTGGTGGAAATTCAAGCGCTGGTGGATCATTCAATGTTGGCGAATCCGCGCCGTGTTGCCGTGGGCTTAGAACAAAATCGTTTGGCATTATTATTGGCGGTTTTGCATCGCCATGGTGGGCTGCAAATGTCCGATCAAGATGTGTTCGTGAATGTGGTGGGTGGCGTCAAAGTGACAGAAACTAGCGCGGATTTAGCCTTATTAGTGGCGCTGATTTCTAGTTTTCGCAATCGCCCCTTGCCACAAGATTTAGTTATTTTCGGCGAAGTGGGGCTAGGCGGTGAAATTCGCCCAGTGCCAAGTGGGCAAGAACGCATTTCCGAAGCGGCTAAACACGGTTTTAAACGTGCTATCGTGCCTTATGGCAATAAGCCGAAAAGTGCGGTGGAAAATATGCAAGTTTTTACGGTGAAAAAATTAGTAGACGCACTCAATATTCTCGATCAGTTTGATTAATGTTTCGTGAAAATGAACGATTTATTCCATTTTACATTTTCAAAAAAATAGCAAATTTTGACCGCACTTTGGGGAAAACTCCCTTCATTAATATGTGTGTTGATGAAAAATCGCATACAACAAATGGGCGAAATAGATATTAAAGGAAAAATAAGGTAGAATTTTACCCTTTCACAGGAGGGAATTTTATGGATAAGAAATTGCCTAAAGCACTCGATGCCATTGATATCAAAATTTTAAATGAATTGCAGCGCAATGGTAAAATTTCAAATATTGATTTATCAAAAAAAATCGGGCTTTCGCCAACGCCTTGTTTAGAACGTGTAAAACGTTTGGAAAAACAAGGGGTTATTATGGGCTATCGAGCATTGCTAAATCCTGAATTATTAAATGCGCCGTTGCTTGTTATTGTGGAAATCACTTTGGTGCGTGGCAAACCTGATGTGTTTGAAGAATTTAATGCCGCCGTGCAAGCGCTAGATGAGATTCAAGAATGTCATCTCGTTTCTGGCGATTTTGACTATTTGCTCAAAACCCGTGTGGCGGATATGGCAGAGTATCGCAAATTACTCGGTACCACATTATTACGTTTACCAGGCGTGAATGACACCAGAACATACGTTGTGATGGAAGAAGTGAAGCAAACGAACTATTTACAATTAAAATAAAAAAGATGATTAGAAAACTTGCAGATGGCTTTACGCCAAAACATTATTTAGTGGAATTTTTGTTTGGATTGACCGCACTTTTCGGCTTTTATTTGATTATTGCGTGGTCAAGTTATAGCCCTTTTGACAGCGCTTGGTCGGTTTCGAGCTATCAATCAGAAATTATCAACAAAGCAGGAAAACTAGGCGCTTGGGTCATTGATTTATTCTTTGTGTTTTTCGGAAAAGTCGGCAACTTATTGCCATTTTTATTGTGTATTGCTCCGATCTATTTTATTCGCACTAAACGGGTTGATAGCCTGACTTGGACGCGTTTCAGCTTGCGTATGTTTGGTTTTGTGATGCTGATGCTCGGCTTAACCACAGTGTGCGCCTTATTGCTCAATAATGATAGCTATCATCTGGCTGGCGGCGTGTTAGGCGGCAGTTTAGTCAAACATTTATTCCCCTTGCTTGGCAAATTCGGCATTTTGCTGTTAAGTGTGGCATTTAGCATAATTGGATTTATATTTTGTTCTGGCGCATCGCTGATTCGATTAATCGTTAAGTTTTATCATTGGATCACCGTGCAAAATGATCCAGAACCTGTGGCTGCTGAAAATGCGGAAGCAGAAAATACTGAATCCGCGCAAGAATTAGACGAAACCAATGAATTGGATATGCCAATTGCCCCTTGGCAACAAGCGCTAAATAACCAATCATTAAACGAACAAACACCAAATGAACAAGCGCAGCAGGTCACAACCATCAATATTACGGGATTAGATACCCAACAAATGACGGCGGACTATGATGAAAATGACGATATTGCACATCTCGGCGGTTATCAAGCAGAACAAGCAGAAGCATTGCCTGAAGTGAAAATTGCGGATATGGGCTATGGGGAATCTTCAGTTGAAATGCCTGCGTTTAAAGATGAAAGTGCGGTCATTTTTGAAGAAGATTTGTCAGCGCCAACAGTGCGCATTCCAGAAGTGACGCTAACAGCAAAACCAGTTACGCCAGTGGAAACTACGCCAGATCAGACCGTACTTTTTGAGACTGAATCACCAGAAGATAGCGAACTTGCGGCAGCTTTTGCGCAACGTGAGCAAGAGCGTGAGAATTTACGCCAAGCGCAAGCGCGAGAAATTGGTGTGAATTTAACGGATGAGGCGAATGAAACTTCGGAAACCAACCAATCTGGCTTACGCTCTATTTCCGTGGACAAAGTGATTGAATTATTTGGCAGCCCGAAATCGGTGGAAAAACCAACAACAGAAATGCCAAGTTTAGATTTGCTCGATCATCGTTCTACCCAAGCGCAAGACATCACGCCCGCTGAATTACAGGAAACTTCACAGCGCATTGAAACCCAGCTGCGCAATTTTAATGTTAAAGCCGCGGTAAAAGATGTGCTGGTTGGGCCTGTGGTAACCCGCTATGAACTTGAGCTACAACCTGGCGTTAAAGCATCAAAAGTCACAAGCATTGATACCGATCTTGCGCGCGCCTTAACCTTTAAGGCGATTCGTGTGGCGGAAACCATTCCAGGCAAGCCTTATATCGGCATTGAAACACCGAATGCCAACCGCCAAACCGTCTATCTGCGCGATGTGTTAGACAGCGATGAATTCCGTCATTCCAAAGCATTGTTGCCAATGGCGTTGGGAAAAGACATTTCAGGCAAAGCGGTGGTGATTGATTTGGCAAAAACACCACATTTATTAGTGGCAGGTTCAACAGGTTCAGGTAAATCCGTGGGCATTAATACAATGATTTTAAGCCTGCTATACCGTGTGAAACCAGAGCAAGTGAAGTTCATTATGATCGATCCGAAAGTGGTAGAGCTTTCGGTTTATAACGATATTCCCCATTTATTAACGGAAGTCGTTACTGATATGAAAAAAGCGGCTAATGCGCTCCGTTGGTGCGTGGATGAAATGGAACGCCGCTATCAATTATTGGCGCAAGTGCGAGTACGTAATATTGAAGGTTTTAACGATAAGATCGATGAACTCAAAGCGGAAGGTTATGGCATTCCCGATCCGTTTTGGAAACCGTCTGACAGTATGGATACCACCGCGCCCCATTTAGATCGAATGAGCTATATTGTGCTGATTGTGGATGAATTTGCCGATTTAATGATGGTGGCAGGTAAACAAATTGAAGAACTGATTGCACGTTTAACACAAAAAGCGCGCGCAGTAGGGATTCACGTTATCTTAGCCACACAGCGTCCGTCTGTTGATGTGATCACAGGGTTGATTAAATCAAATATCCCAAGCCGTATCGCATTTACCGTGGTGCAACGCAACGATTCGCGCACCATTCTCGATCAAAATGGCGCAGAAGCGTTACTCGGGCGTGGGGATATGCTGTATTTGGCGAACGGTACAACCGAACTGATGCGTGTGCATGGTGCCTTTATGTCCGATGATGAAGTCAACCGCGTTGCTGATGATTGGCGCGCTCGTGGCAAGCCGACTTATATTTCTGCTATTTTGGAAAGTACAGGAGATGATGATATGAATAGTGATGACAGCAATGGCTATGCGGGCGACAGCGATGATTTAGATCCGCTCTTTGATAAAGCCGTAGAAGTGGTAAGTAGCACAGGTATGACGTCCACTTCATTTATCCAACGCCGTTTAAAAATTGGTTTTAACCGCGCGGCGAATATTATGGATCAAATGGAAGAGCAAGGCATTGTTTCGGAAATGCGCAATGGCAGACGTGAATTGTTAGTGCGTAATAGTTCTGATTATTAGCGCAAAATCGGCTCATCAGCCAAACAGAAACCGAATGATTTAAAAGGAAAGTAATATGCAAAAAACAACGAAAACATTAAGCAAAATCACCAATGTGATTTTTTCCCCCTTAGGGGCGGTTAGCAAAACTAAGTTTCAAAAAACTTCGTTATTTTTAACCGCACTTTTGGGCTTGACATTAGCTGCTCCCGCCGCTTTTGCTGATGCCGCGAGCGAATTACAAAACCGTTTACAAAAAGTGAATACCTTTAGTGCTGATTTCGCGCAAAACGTCAGCTCCGCCAATGGCAAACAGGTGCAATCAGGTTCAGGTAAAATTCAAATCAAACGCCCAAATTTATTCCGTATGGAAAATAAAACACCACAGGAAACACAAATTATTTCAGACGGAAAAACCCTTTGGTTTTATGATCCCTTTGTGGAACAGGTTACCGCAAGTTGGGTGAGCGATGCGGTGAATAATACGCCATTTGTGTTGCTCACAAGCAACGAAAAATCCCATTGGCAGCAATATAATGTGAGCCAAAATAGCGATACTTTTGTGCTTAAACCTAAAGCGAAAAATAGCAACATTAAGCAATTTGATATTCGTATTGATGCGAATGGCGTATTAAAAGGATTCAGTACGATTGAAAAAGACGGACAGTCAAATTTGTATATGTTGCGCAACATTAATAATAACGAATTGGCAGAAAGCTTGTTCAAATTCAGCGTGCCTAAAGGCGCAGAGTTTGATGATCAACGTAAAAAGAAAAAATAAATAATCATAAATTATAGCAGGGAGTATTAATACGCCCTCTATTGATTAAGGATTTCCCGATGCCTAACCTTGCTTTTGATTTTGCTGAAAATGACTTTCGCCCCTTAGCCGCGCGTATGCGTCCACGCAACTTTGATGAATATTGCGGACAACAACATTTAATTGGCATGGGCAAACCGTTACGCAAAGCTATCGAAGCAGGTCATACCCATTCAATGATATTCTGGGGCCCGCCCGGCACAGGAAAAACCACGCTAGCCGAGATTATTGCTCATCATATTAACGCGGAAGTCGAACGGATTTCTGCAGTCACATCTGGCATAAAAGAAATTCGAGAAGCGATTGAGCGTGCTAAACTTAATCGCCAAGCGGATCGCCGCACGATTTTATTCGTGGATGAAGTTCATCGTTTCAACAAGAGTCAGCAAGATGCATTTTTGCCCCACATTGAAGACGGCACCATTATTTTTATCGGAGCGACAACAGAAAATCCCTCCTTTGAATTAAACAATGCGCTGTTATCACGAGCGCGCGTTTACATTTTAAAATCTCTTACCCCAGCGGATATTCAACAAGTATTGCAGCAAGCGATTGATGACAAAGAGCGCGGATTAGGCAAAGTGCGGTTGGATTTAGAGCAGAATTTGCTGGTCTATTTAGCGGATTATGTGAATGGCGATGCTCGCTTTGCTTTAAACTGCTTAGAGCTTATGGTGGATATGGCAGCAGAGAGCGAAAATGGCAAGAAAATTGACCGCACTTTGCTCACCGAAGTATTAGGCGAACGGCAAGCGCGTTTTGATAAAGGCGGCGATCGTTTTTATGATCTCATTTCTGCCGTGCATAAATCGATTCGAGGCTCAGCGCCCGATGCCGCATTATACTGGTATGCGCGAATTATCACAGCGGGTGGCGATCCGCTTTATGTGGCGCGCCGTTTGCTTGCCATCGCTTCAGAAGATGTGGGCAATGCTGATCCGCGCGCAATGCAAGTTGCCCTTGCAGCTTGGGATTGTTTCACCCGCGTTGGGGCGGCAGAAGGGGAGCGTGCAATTGCGCAAGCGATTGTGTATTTGGCGATTGCGCCGAAAAGTAATGCGGTTTATAACGCCTTCAATGCAGCGAAAGCGTTGGCGCAACAAGCCCCAGATTATGACGTGCCACGCCATCTCACTAACGCACCAACGACATTATTAAAAGAAATGGGCAATGGCGCAGAATATCGTTATGCTCACGATGAACCCAATGCCTATGCCGCTGGTGAGAATTATTTCCCTGAAGAACTGAAAGACACGCAATTTTATTTTCCGACTAACCGTGGCATGGAAATTAAAATGAAAGAAAAATTAGATTGGTTGCGTGAGCAAGATAAGCAAAGCGACAGGATACGCTGGAAAAAGTAGGTGTTCCTATGCTGTATTTTTCCCAAAATTCGCGCTAAAATGACCGCACTTTAACAATAAATTTTATGTAAAAATAAGGTAGCACTATGATTGATCCAAATTTACTGCGTAATAATCTCGCGGAAATTGCACAAAAATTAAAAGAAAAACGTAATTTTGACTTAGATACCGCGCGTTTAGCGGAGTTGGAAGAACAACGTAAAGAATTACAAATTAAAACTGAAAGCCTACAAGCAGAGCGCAATGCCCGTTCAAAAGCAATTGGGGCGGCGAAAGCCCGTGGCGAAAATATCGAACCTTTGCTTGAAGAAGTGGATTCAATGGGTATTCAACTTGCCCAAGCAAAAGCCTTATTTGATGAAGTGTCCGCTGAATTAAACACTATTGCGCTGACCATTCCAAATCTTCCAGCAGATGAAGTGCCATTAGGCAAAGATGATACTGAAAACAAAGAAATCCTACGCTGGGGAACGCCACGCGTTTTTGATTTTGAAGTACAAGATCATGTTACTTTAGGTGAAAATCTTGCAGGCGGTTTAGATTTTGCTGCAGGCGTGAAATTAAGCGGTGCGCGTTTTGCGGTGATGAAAGGGCAAATTGCTAAAATGCATCGTGCTCTTGCGCAATTTATGTTGGATTTACATACCGAACAGCACGGTTACACCGAAACCTATGTACCTTATTTAGTGAACCATACAACCCTTTATGGCACAGGTCAGCTGCCAAAATTTGGCGAAGATTTATTCCATACAAACCCATTAGAAGGCGAAGTGCCTTACGCATTGATTCCAACCGCAGAAGTGCCAGTGACTAACTTAGTGCGTGATGAAATTATTGCAGTGGAAGATTTGCCAATTAAAATGACCGCACATACGCCGTGTTTCCGTTCAGAAGCAGGTTCTTATGGTCGTGATACCCGCGGTTTAATCCGTATGCACCAATTCGACAAAGTGGAAATGGTGCAAATCGTTGAGCCTGAAAAATCAATGGAAGCCTTGGAAGAATTGACGGGTCATGCGGAAAAAGTATTGCAGTTACTCAATCTTCCATATCGTAAAGTGTTGCTTTGCACAGGGGATATGGGCTTTGGTTCATGCAAAACTTATGACTTAGAAGTTTGGGTGCCAGCGCAAAATACTTATCGTGAAATTTCATCATGCTCAAATATGTGGGATTTCCAAGCGCGTCGTATGCAAGCACGTTGCCGTTCAAAATCAGATAAGAAAACGAAATTAGTTCACACCTTAAATGGTTCTGGTTTGGCAGTTGGGCGTACTTTAGTCGCAGTATTAGAAAACTACCAAAATGCCGATGGTTCAATTACGGTGCCTGAAGTATTGCGTCCATATATGGGCGGTTTAGCGGTGATTGGTAAGTAAAATTAGACGAACTGATTAGCTAAAAGTGCGGTCGATTTCACATAAATTTGGAATCGACCGTTTTTATTTGTGGAGAAATAATTTTTATTAAGGATGATTGATCATCAAATAAGGATCAGGATATTGATAGACAAAATCGAGCTCATCGCAAATTTTCTTGCCGTCAATAATGCGTTGCGGATCTTGGCTTGAACAATCGAAATTGGGTGGCGCTATTCTTAGTTTTTTAGCGACGGCGCTGTAATAGCTTGCACGGCTTGGATGTTGCGGTGCCACAAGATGATATAAACGGTGGCCACTTGGCGTTTCGAGCAAGAGCTGTACCGCACGAGAACAATCTTCTAAATGCACTAAATTCACTGGCGAATTGCCTTGCGGATAAGATTTTCCACTCATCTGATAGACAGGGTGGCGATCATTGCCAATTAAGCCGCCAAAACGCAGAATATCCACATCAATGTCATCAAATTGAAAGAGCATTTGCTCAATCTCATATAAAGTAGAATTTTCATCGGCGGGGCTTTGTTCATTAAATATGCCATCAGCCTGTGGGAATACCGAGCTAGAGCTGATAAAAATAAGATGTTGTACACCATAGAGTAGGGCTTCATTGACCAGATTTTCAATGCCTTGAATATAATTATGGGCATCAAAAAAATAATCACTAGGTGGCAGATTTATCACAAGGCTGTCAACGGCGAGCAGGGCATGGAGCTCATCGGGATCCGCATTGATTTCGGGCGTTAGTTCGAGCTGATAAGTTTCTAATCGCCACAAGCGCATTTCTTCCACGCCTTCGTGGGTGCGTTTGCTGCCTTTCACTTCCCAGCCTAAATTGCGTAAATCCCTTGCCAGCGGCAAGCCAAACCAACCTAATCCAATAATCGCAACTGATCGCATACAAATCCTTTTAAGACAAAGTGCGGTCAAAAAATAAAAAATTTTTCAAATTTTGACCACACTTATAAGGGTTATTTTGTTAATAAATCCAATACTTCTTGATATTTATCCACGGTTTTTTGAATAACATCCGCAGGCACTTTTGGCGCTGGGGCTTGTTTATTCCAGCCGCTTTGTTCTAGCCAGTCGCGGACGAATTGTTTATCAAAAGATGGTGGGTTTGTACCTTCTTGATAAGTGTCGATAGACCAAAAACGGCTAGAATCTGGAGTTAACACTTCATCCATTAAGGTTAACGTGCCATTTTCATCTAGCCCGAATTCAAATTTTGTGTCGCAAATAATAATGCCTTTGGTTAAGGCGTAAGCAGCGGCTTCTTTGTAAAGTGCAATCGCTGAATCGCGAACTTTTGCCGCTAATTCTTTACCAATTTTGGCTTCGCATTCTTCATAAGAAATATTAATATCGTGATCGCCAACCTCTTCTTTACTTGATGGCGTGAAGATCGGTTCAGGTAGTTTGCTTGCTTCCACTAAGCCTTCTGGCAATTTCAAACCACAAATCGTGCTGGTTTTTTTGTAATCTTTTAAGCCTGAACCAGTTAGATAGCCGCGTACGATAGATTCAATTTTGATCGGGGTTAAACGCTTGCAGACGACAGCGCGATCTTTCACTAAATCCGCTTCATTTTTAGGCAATACATCATAAACAGTTTCGCCAGTAAAATGATTTGGCATAATATGCGCTAATTTTTTGAACCAGAAATTTGAAATTTGGGTCAAAATTTCGCCCTTGCGTGGAATCGGATCATCTAAAATCACGTCAAATGCTGATAAGCGATCGGTGGCGACCATCAGCATACGTTTATCATCAATTTCATAGAGATCACGGACTTTGCCGGAATAGATTTTTTTTAGACTTAATTCTGTCATTTTGTTTGCCCTTTGTTGTCATCAGTGAACATTGCGAAAAATTATAACGCATTTAGCAAACGTTTGCATACGAATTTAATCGCAAAATAATGTAGTTTGAAATTTGCGCGATTGAGTGAATTTTCGCAGAAATTCACCTGTTCAGACCGTCATTTATGGATTTAACCTTGCGCCACTATGCAAAATAACCGAAAATACGCCGATCATTATTTTATTTAGATAGCTATTAAACGAAAGACATCATGAATTATCCTCAACAAGTTAATAAACGTCGCACTTTTGCGATCATTTCTCACCCCGATGCGGGTAAAACCACGATTACAGAAAAAGTGCTTTTGTACGGAAATGCGATTCAAACCGCAGGTTCTGTGAAAGGCAAAGGTTCAAGCCAACATGCTAAATCCGACTGGATGGAGATGGAAAAACAACGTGGGATTTCTATTACCACCTCGGTGATGCAATTTCCCTATAACGATTGCTTGGTGAATCTGCTTGATACCCCGGGGCATGAAGATTTCTCCGAAGATACTTACCGCACGCTAACCGCCGTAGATAGCTGTTTAATGGTGATTGATGCGGCAAAAGGGGTGGAAGAACGGACTATTAAATTAATGGAAGTCACCCGTTTGCGTGATACGCCAATTATCACCTTTATGAATAAACTCGACCGTGATATTCGCGATCCGATGGAATTATTAGACGAAGTGGAAAGCGTGCTAAAAATCCACTGCGCGCCGATTACTTGGCCGATTGGTTGCGGAAAATTATTTAAAGGCGTTTATCATTTGTATAAAGATGAAACCTATTTATACCAAACAGGACAAGGCTCGACGATTCAAGAAGTGCGTATTGTCAAAGGCTTGGATAATCCTGAACTAGACGCCGCAGTCGGTGACGATTTAGCGCAACAATTGCGTGATGAATTGGAACTGGTGCAAGGTGCCTCAAATGAGTTTGATCATGATTTGTTTATTAACGGTGAGTTAACGCCAGTCTTTTTTGGCACCGCATTAGGCAACTTCGGTGTTGATCATTTCCTAGACGGTTTAACCCAATGGGCGCCAAAACCGCAAGCACGCCAATCGGACATTCGTTTGGTGGAAAGTGCGGAGGAAAAATTCACTGGATTTGTGTTTAAAATTCAAGCGAATATGGACCCTAAACACCGTGACCGTGTGGCATTTATGCGTGTGGTATCGGGTAAATACGAAAAAGGGATGAAGTTGAAACACGTACGCCTTGGCAAAGATGTGGTGATTTCAGATGCGCTAACCTTTATGGCTGGCGACCGTACCCACGCTGATGAAGCCTATGCAGGGGATATTATTGGTTTGCATAACCACGGCACAATTCAGATTGGGGATACCTTTACTCAAGGTGAAGATTTAAAATTCACTGGCATTCCTAATTTCGCGCCAGAATTATTCCGCCGTATTCGCTTAAAAGATCCACTCAAACAAAAACAACTGCTAAAAGGCTTAGTGCAGCTTTCAGAAGAAGGGGCGGTGCAAGTATTTCGCCCATTAATGAATAATGATTTGATCGTTGGTGCAGTGGGCGTGCTACAGTTTGATGTGGTGGTTTCACGTTTGAAATCAGAATATAACGTCGAAGCGATTTATGAAAATGTGAACGTTGCAACCGCCCGTTGGGTAGAATGTGCCGAGGCGAAGAAATTTGAAGAATTTAAACGCAAAAATGAACAAAACCTGGCCTTAGATGGTGGCGATAATTTAACCTATATCGCCCCAACAATGGTGAATCTCAACCTTGCACAAGAACGTTATCCAGACGTAACATTCTTCAAAACTCGTGAACATTAATTTCAAAATAGTCAGTAAAAAAGAGCGGTTTAAGACCGCTCTTTTAGTTTTTAAGCAAGGGATATACTAAAAGGTATAACATAAAATGTAATTTATGAATGAATACGCATTTTTTGTAGCATATTTTTCTATATAAGCCAGCCTAGTTCCATATTTGGGCGCTGGCTTGATCGTTATTTCTACAAAAATAGCGCGGCTGCGCCTCGTACGCCGCCTGAGTCTCCGTGGATTGCTTTTTTAATGACAGGCACTTTGGCACTGCGCATGAGATGTTTAGGTAAAGCTTTAGGGAATGCTTGGTAAAGGTAGTCAAAGTTTGATAAACCACCGCCTAGAACGATTGCGTGGGGATCTAGTGCGGTGATGATATTGCCGAGAGAAATTGCGCAAAGTTCTACAAAAATTTCAACGAATTTGACCGCACTTTGCTCGCCAGCGTAGAACTGTTTGATGATTTCTTTCGCTGAAAGTGCTTCGCCTTGTAAATCTCGATACAGCATTTCAAAGCCTCGACCAGAAATATAGTTATCAAGGCAGGCTTTGTTGCCACAGCCGCATTCGTAAATAGGGGCTTTGTCCCAGCCGAGCAATTTTAAGGCGTGATAATTGAGTTGCATGTGCCCTAATTCGCCTGCCATTCCCACTTTGCCAGAGTGAACTTTTCCGTTAAAAATTAAGCCACCACCAAAGCCAGTGCCAAGAATGAGCCCAAGCACGAAAGGATATTGTTGGTTTGATTCGTCCCATGCTTCGGATAATGCAAAACAGTTTGCGTCATTTTCAGCCCGCACTTCACGCCCTAAGCGTGCCGACAAATCTCGCAGAATCGGCTTATTATCAGCAACGCGAATATTTGTGATTTCAGCAATGCCAGTTTCGTGATTCACAAACCCCGGCAAACCTAAGCCGACAGAACCTTTGCAAGCGAATTTTTTATCGGCTTTTTCGACTAATTGCACAATCACATTTAGCCATTGTTCATAGCTGTCTTTGGGGGTGGGAACGCGTTCGCTGTATTGTTTTTCAAGTTTATCGTTGAAAACCGCTAGTTCGATTTTTGTGCCACCAATATCAAATCCGTATAACATTTCATCACCTTTTATTTGTTATAAAATTTTTCAAATTTTAACCGCACTTTGGATGCAATTCTTTGCTGAATATCGCTTTCTTTTGTAAAAATAGAAATAAAACACAATGGATAATCCAAGCCAATAAAATACTGACAAAGAGGTCAATCGGGTGGTGCATGCCTAGGCGTAAACGGCTCACTAACATTAGTATTGACCATAGGAAAACGCCAGCTACAAGAATTTTAGAGCCTGTTTTGCAGCGCCCAAAGATTTCTGTGAAGCCAACGGCGAGTAATAACCATGCTGCAGCGAAAATGCTGTGTCCTGATGGAAATGAATAATTGACTTCATTTTCTCGGTGATGTACAAGCCAGCTTGGTGTTTCTGCTTTATCTGCATAAAATTGGTTCACAATGACTTTTCGTTCATCTTGGGTTTTGTCGTAGAAATAGTCTGTGGGAATATCTGATTTTTCTGCTAAAGCGATAACATAAGGGCGCGGTTCAGCAAACAATGTTTTTGCCAAGGTTTTGATCCCCTGCGTGGCAACCATTGAGCATGCCATAATGCAAACGCCTAAGATCCATTTTTGACGATTTGGAAAGATAGGGAAGAAGAGCAGAGCCAAAATACCACAAGTGATAATGGCGAAAGGAGTGCTGCCAGTTTCTGTTAGCCAATATAAGAAATGATCGAATGGCGTGAGGCTTTGATCTCCTTGCCATTGCCAATGAAAAAGCCAGCTAAAAATCGGTACAAGGCAAAGTAAAAAAGTATATAATGACAGGCGTTTTAACATGGTTTGCTCCAATTAGTAATAAAAACGAGTAATAAGAGCCATATTTTAGCACTGCTAGATAGGAAAGGATAAGGATTTATTTATGACAAAAATTCAGCGAGTGACAGAAGCCACTTTGCCGACAGAATTCGGGATTTTTAAAATTGTTGGGTTTGAATTTCCAGATACCAAAAAGGAACATGTCGCCTTAGTAATGGGCGATGTTACCGATGGCAAACCTGTATTAGCGCGCATTCATTCAGAATGTTTAACTGGCGATGCCTTGCATAGTTTAAAATGTGATTGCGGTTTTCAGCTTGCTAGCGCGTTACGCCAAATTAGTGAAGAAGGGCGTGGCGTGTTGATTTATCATCGTGAAGAAGGGCGCGGTATCGGCTTGATTAATAAAATCCGTGCGTATTCCTTGCAAGACAAAGGAATGGATACGATCGAAGCCAATTTAGCCTTAGGCTTTAAAGCGGATGAGCGTAATTTTTCAGTGTGTGCGGATATGTTTGAACAATTAGGCGTGAAAGCCGTGCGTTTGCTCACCAATAATCCAGAAAAAATCGACACAATGAAAAACGCGGGCATCAATGTGGTGGAACGTGTGCCATTGAATGTGGGGGAAAATCGCTACAACACGGAATACCTTGATACCAAAGCGAAAAAAATGGGGCATTATATTGTGCATAATAATGAAAAACACTTTTTAGAATGCCCACATTGTCAGTCGGAAATCCCTAAAAAATAAGCAAAATTGACCGCACTTATTTGATAATCCCATTAAGTGCGGTCAAAAAAACAAAAATTAAAAGCCCGAGCAAACAAACTCGGGCTTTTTCTTGGCGGGTAAAATTATTGGGGCTGACGTAGATTAGGTACTATGCTAATCTACAAAAATGAAGATAACTCATTGTAAACTAAAGAAATCTATACAGAGAAAATTACTTGAATTTTTTGTGCTAGAAGTCACGGCTCGCTCAGCTGCAGATTTACTTGG
>NZ_QENU01000023.1 GCF_003096995.1 Alitibacter langaaensis DSM 22999
CCAAGTAAATCTGCAGCTGAGCGAGCCGTGACTTCTAGCACAAAAAATTCAAGTAATTTTCTCTGTATAGATTTCTTTAGTTTACAATGAGTTATCTTCATTTTTGTAGATTAGCATAGTACCTAATCTACGTCAGCCCCTTGTTATAAATCCTGAATCAAGATAGCATTTTAATTCATAACAAGCATTTTCTGCATTTAGATATAGGAAGGTTTTTTGAAGCAATGGCGAACGCGGGCGGAGTCGAACCGCCGACCTGCCCCTTAGGAGGGGGCTGCTCTATCCTACTAAGCTACGCATTCTTGATATGGGTAAGTTTGACATAAATCCTTTGGAAAGCCAATAAAGTGCGGTCAAAATTTCGTGAGTTTTGAATTGCGATTGATCTGAATTTTCAAATATTAAAGAAAGAGAATTTTGATTAATTCAACAAACGCTTTAAAGAATAGCTAAATTTCATTTAGACTAAAATAGGATTAAATATGACAAGCGGTCTGTCTCCAGCGAGTTTTACAAAATTTGCCGAAAACAGACCGCTTGAAATTTTATAATCTAAAATCCGCTTTCCAAGTTGGGAAGGCTTGGCGGAATTTGCTGGTATCTAAACGTAGATCTTCATCTGCCACGTTGAACACTTCATCGGTTTCGCAATCCATTGCAAGCAATACGGCTTGTGCGGCGGCGTCTACGTGCAATGTTGGTGCAAAATCAACGGGTTCTGCAATGCCTGAATCATTGCCATAAAACCAGCCGTTGCGTAACACGATGCCGATAAACCTGCCGTTTAACACTTGTTGCTCAAGGCTATGAACCGCTTTGGCTGTTTCGCCGTAAGCTGGTTCATTGAAATCCAATAATGGCGATTCTTCAGTATGTGCTTTATCGCTAGGGGCGTAAACAAAGCCGATGCTTTGAGCAACCATTTTTTTAACGCCCGCTTTTTCTGCCGCTCGCACCAAATTTCGTGTGCCTTCATCACGCATGCGTGCGTTGCGAACCAAAGCGGCTTCCATTTCTTCGGCTTTCAAACCATCTGGCAAATCGGTTAATTGATGCAGCACGATTTCAGGTTTGATTTCAACCATTGCTTTTTCTAATCCTTCAGGATCAAAAGCGTCAACGATAACGGGTTTTACGCCCAACGCTTCTAATTTTTTCGCTTTTTCTTGGCTGCGTGTTGTGCCATAAACGGTGTAGCCTGCATTTACCAATAATTTGCTCAATGGAATGCCCAAAACGCCACTTGCACCAGCTAAAAATACGGTTTTACTCATTTACTTTCCTTAAATAACTAATGATTAAATGATGAAACTAAATCAGCGATATGTGCCGCTAATTCTGCTTTTGCTTTATTGATTAAAGCCTGTTTATCGTTGCCGATAATGTCCAAACCTTCGGCTCGGATCAATTTCATATTATGAATGCCGATGGTATGCAATGCGACACGCAAAAAGAGCGGTGCGACATCAATGGCTTGATAGCGGAAATCGGTACTAAAATCGCTACCGCTGGTTAATACGGCAGTAACCTTGGTTTTATCCGACATTAAGCCGACATAACCTTGCTCAGTAAAGGCAAAAGTTTCGCCGACGATTAATACGTTATCAAAATAATCTTTTAATTTTGAAGGCACGTTGAAATTGTGAATCGGTGAATAGATAAAAATCAGATCCGCTTCTTTCCAGGTTTTTAAGAACGCTTGTTGTGCTTCGAGATCTTGGTTTTGCGCTGCCGACATTTGATTCGAATCTCGTATTGTCAAGGTTTCTGCGGAAATGCGTGGGAGGCGAAGTGCAGGATCATAGAGATTCACTGTGGTAACTTCTGCATTTGCGAGTGAAGATAATTGTTGTAAACCAGCTTGTGCCAACTGATTGGCGGCCCGTTGCGGATTGGCAAAATCGGGGTGAGAAATGACTTGTAAAACTTTCATATATGTTCCGTGAGTGAAAAAACTGTGCATTGTAATTGAAGTGATAGCATAAATAAAGGAATTAAACAGATTGGCTGAAATACCAAACCGATTGTGAAGTAGTATCAGTTTTTCACAACTTCAGGCTTATTTAAATATGCACAAGATTTGCTTTTTACTTTGGCAAATATATTTATGGTATTGGTAATAAATTATCTAACACCATAATTGGATAATAAAGATACTTTTCAAAGCAAATCGCGATGATATTCGGTGCTTACAGATGAATTGTATCTGCCAACACCAATTCGTTAAAAATGCTGGTAGTGTTAAGGTTATAGCTCCCTTTTTCATTTCGCAGTGCTATAATAGGTGCGGTTATCGGACTTATTCTTATACTGTTGTAGCTCCCTTTTTCATTTCGCTGTGCTATAATTTTACAATAGTATTTGCCACGTTGTTATAGGTTGTAGCTCCCTTTTTCATTTCGCAGTGCTATAATGCATAAGGATTAGGCTTTGATGATTGAGCTGTTGTAGCTCCCTTTTTCATTTCGCAGTGCTATAATTGACCTGCGACCTTTATTAAATCTTACTTTGTTGTAGCTCCCTTTTTCATTTCGCAGTGCTATAATAACTCGCTGCTAAAGCAATGCGAAAAGGTGGTTGTAGCTCCCTTTTTCATTTCGCAGTGCTATAATCTGGCTTAACTTTCATCGCTCATCTCCTCTGTTGTAGCTCCCTTTTTCATTTCGCAGTGCTATAATATTCCCGACAAAATATCGTGAAGTTTATGTGTTGTAGCTCCCTTTTTCATTTCGCAGTGCTATAATTTTTCATAAGTGAGCCTACTGCAAGTACAGGTTGTAGCTCCCTTTTTCATTTCGCAGTGCTATAATTTCTAATCGAAAAATAAGAAAAGATTCTATGTTGTAGCTCCCTTTTTCATTTCGCAGTGCTATAATGGAGTAGATAATCTAAAATCAGTCTTATCAGTTGTAGCTCCCTTTTTCATTTCGCAGTGCTATAATTAGGTGGAGGCATATTTACAAGAATTCTGTGTTGTAGCTCCCTTTTTCATTTCGCAGTGCTATAATCTTATAAAGTTAACTTTATTTCATGAAATAGTTGTAGCTCCCTTTTTCATTTCGCAGTGCTATAATTACCTAATACATTACTTGTAATATCATACTGTTGTAGCTCCCTTTTTCATTTCGCAGTGCTATAATTGCTTGAAAGAGATCTTCTCTATTTAGGTAGTTGTAGCTCCCTTTTTCATTTCGCAGTGCTATAATTGAAATACAGCGACAGACTCGCCAAAGGCTGTTGTAGCTCCCTTTTTCATTTCGCAGTGCTATAATTAGGAGCGCTAAAAAGCCTTAATCCGCAAGGGTTTAAGGCTTTTTTATTGCTTGAAAATTGTTTCAAAACAGTAAAAGTTGATTTGAATTCACCTTTTTTTCTTGCAGTTTTTTCTCACCTACAAGAATTTCCATATTAGCAAACTGTTTTTCTGTAATGGAAATACAACGAATTGAGCCTTCTTCAGGCAAATGTTCAACTAATCTTTTATGATGTTTTTCCATTGCATCACGCCCTCGAATAATTCGGGTATAAATAGAAAGTTGCAACATTTGGTAGCCATCTTTTAGTAAAAACTGTCGGAATTGGTTTGCAGCTCGCATCTTGGCTTTGGTTGTCACAGGTAAATCAAATAGTACTATTATACGCATAAAGACATTCTCACTCATATTGGTGCTCCGCTAGCGGTAGAATTTCAGGGAGTTTTAATAAATCTGCATTGCGCTGGGTTAATGCAGACTGGAATGAACTGACTGTTCGATCAATGGCAGTTAAGGTATTCACTTTTTCTTGTTTAAACAAAAGCTGATAATTCAAAACTTTTATTAAGCGTTGTTTTAAAGTTGGTGATAAATTGAGAGCTAACTTATCTTCATTCGCAAGTTGCACTACCAATAAATCGACCAAAGGGCGAAACGGCTCAATAAAATCATCAGCAAGATTAAAGGCATTCAGCTCGTTTCGATGAAATAAACCCATTTGTGGTAACCAACCGTATAATACCAATGCACGTGCTACTGCTGAGCGCACGACGGTATAACCATAATTCAATGCACCATTAACCGCATGTTCATCTGCCGTGCGTTTAAATCCTTTACCAAACAAAATTTGAAAATAAATGACCGCACTTTGTGCTTCTAAATTCTCTTTATCACCTGATTTCACTTGTTCAGCCATTTTAAACAAGCGATCAGATTCGACTTTAAATTGGCAGATTTTCAACACTGTTGCTTGATTACGAATTTTCTGCTGTACAATTTTCTGCCAAAGTTGCTTCTTTTGTGGCAAGCTGGCTTCTAGTTGCAATCTTAAGGTTTTCAATTGTCGATGATATTGATTAAACGGTAACCACTGTCCACAAGGCAAAAACTGTTCATCACAAGTTAGCAAAGTAATGCCATATAAGCCAAAAGCCGATAATAAAGGAATAGTAATGACAGTTTCTCTACTTTCCACCACTACAATTGCGATATCTTCTAAAGGTACGGTAAATTCATTTCCCTCTTGTTGAATCAGCATTTGATTTTGTTGTAGCGAGAGCTTACCGCCTTTGCTGATTAAAATACTGCGCCACGTCATAGGGTACTCCTAAATAAAAAAATCCCCACACTCAAGGAGTGTAGGGATCGAATCAACGTACATTTTGTCGTTTAGTTGGGCGACAAGGACGAATATTTTTGCCGAGTACATCGACTTGATATTTTTCAAGAGAAATGGCAAGTTTTACACCAACACCTTGATAAATACCATTTTTACCTTTTGATTTATCTAAGTCATGTTCTTTAATATCAATATTTCCTGTTGATCGATTTAATGCATTAAAGTAACCTAAAATTTCTGCTTTCTTAGTTTTAAGTTTGATTAAATCGTTTTGATACATAGAAAATTGGAATTGTGCCTTTTCATCCATTATTTCCCATTCTTCTTCATCTTTACCTTGAATAACTGCTTTATTAGGCAAAATCCCTTTTGCCACTTGCCAGGTATAAATCGGAACGAGGAAATATTTTCCACCTTTGGTAAAGACATCAACACGCACCATTGAGGCATTATCCGCAACACCGTTCCCCCCTCTCACTAACACACCCGATTTCTGTGTTTGTTCCACTCGAATGGCTTTTACCAATGTTCCACCTTTTTTATAGAATGGTTCAGCAAAAGCTTTGGCGGGATCATTGCCAAACTGCTCTAAACGAGTTTTTAATGATTCATATAAAGCCATTTCACGATTACGATTAACCATTCGCTCTAAATCACTCAATTTAAGTTGGGTTAAAGGTACTTTTAATACACTTATCCCTTCATTTAATCGTTTTGCCGATTTCACGGTTTCCATATGTCCTTGCCCTGTCATTTTTCGAGTTGGCATACGCGAAACAAATAATGGCTGTACAAATTCATGATTATATTGGGGATAATCAGGTAGGCGATTTTTGAGTTCTAATTTAGGATTTTCACTAAAAATACGAATTTCCACATTTTCTTTAAAGAATGCCCACGGACTAGGGAAATGCAGCGGAATAATCTCACCAGTTTCACGATCAATACGCTCTCCAGTAAATACATTCCCTTCTTTATATTTCACAAATCTCGTAATTTTTTGTTGCATCGCAACCGTTGAGCAAGCGACAACAACGGCATCCAGTGCATGATGGCGATCATTATCTTCACGCTTTTTGGGCAAGCCCCAACGTCCACGCAATAAAGCCGTAATCTGCCCATTTGAGGCAAATACTTTGCGTTTTCCTTTCCCCGTGAGCAACATATGATCAGCAATAAAATTACATAAGAAACGGGCGACATAACGAGTATCATTTAAATTACGCTCAATAAATCCTTTTTCATCCAATTTATGGCTCAAAATCCGCTGTTTTTTGCTATATGAGAAAGCACTGGTTTGCACTCGGGCAACAAAATGCCGCCAACGCTCACTATTATTTTTGCCATCCAACCATTCATAAGGGGTTAAATTGCCTTTATTTTGGTTTTCATTAGCTAACACCAACACTTTATTATTAAAACTATCATCCCAAGTGCGAGAAAACGGCAGCGCGTGATCCACTTCTACATAACCTTTTTCCAGCAAACGATGGGGGTCTAAGGGTTTACCTGAATATAAACATTTCGATTGTTGTAATTCATACAAGCGCAATTTAAGAATGTCTTTGCCTTTCGGCTCTCCCACAAAGTCTGGAAAATATTCTTTGAATTTTTTCACCGCACTTTTACGCTGTTCATGATTGTCTTTTTGTTGTTTATCTAGTTTTTGGCGATCCTGATAAGATCTGCCCACTTCACGCCCTGTTTCAATATGAATACGTGCGGGCGAGCCGTATAAACGTACCACTTCATTAATTACCTTACGAGTTTGGGTTAATGTACGTAACACAACTGGGTTTCTAATTTCACCTGCAGGAATATTTGGTAATAAACGGTCAATTTCTATCGATTTTTTACCATAATGAGCACCATAAATAGTAGAAACGGCTTCATCATAACGTTGCCCTTGTAACATCAACGGCAAGATTTGTTGTAACGCTTTGAGTGAAAGCTGAATAAATTTGTCGAAATTAAGATTTTCTAACAAGATATTTAAGACATTTTTCGCTAATTTTCCCTCTAAATAACAGCTAATATCTTTGTCAGTTTTATATAAAGAAAATGCTGTGCCAATATCATCTAATAACGTAGGATTATTTTTTATCGTATTCCATTCAGCCTTTAAATCCGCGCCTTCCAATGCTTTACGAATTTGATGATAAGCTTTCATCTCCATCAAAGTGGTTTTCGTTTCAACCGCCTTTTTATCTTCACCTTGATAACGTACGCCTTTAAAGATAGCATCATCAGATAAAGCCAATATTGTTCTCACTTGAGCATAAGTTAATTTTGCTTTTTCATAAGGCTGTTCAAGCAAAGTAAAACGTTCCTGATCAGTTAATGCCCGTTCGACGCCATTTTCCAAGATGCGCAAATTATTGAGTTTCGTCAGCCACACAAAGCGTTCTGCCGAATAGCTATTTTTCGCCGCTTTATCTTCCGTTGGTTCAAAGGTACATTTCCCCAGCATTTTCAAAATGGCATCCCCTGCAAGAGCTGGCTTTTGCCACATCAATAAATCAGTCAAATTTTCCAATAAAGTCGCAGAAGTGTATGGATTTCCTAACTCCATTTGACGTTGAAACAATAATTTCATTTCTGCTAATAAATCTAAACGGTTAAATGTATGCGTATAAGCACCACGCTGATTACGAATATGCCCATCTTCTATTTGGAATTTTTTCACGGCAATTTCCGCTGGTGTGCGATATTCAGAAGACATCAAAATGTTATGGTTAGCTGCAACGCCTAAAAGTAATGCGCCTAATTCTTTATTATCGCTTTTACTTTCGTTTTTACGTTGCGATAAATATCCGCGATGCTTCAATAAATGCAACAGCACAGCTGCCCATTCTTGACGTTCTAGTTTTTGGTCTAAACCATTAACTCGTAATTGCCAAACATCATTAGGCAGTTGTTCATCGGTTGAAAGCAAAAGATTTTCTGCTTTTAATAAACGTTTCGCTTTTTTGATCCTAGCGGCACGGCGTTGCACTAAACGGCGAGCCGATCGTGCCAAACGGCGAGCTAACGCCAAGCTCTCTCCAGTTTTGGGCACTTCTGCACGATCAAAAGTGCGTACACCAACATCAATTAAACCTAGTGGATTTTCTTGTTCATCAATCTCCACCACTGCCCAGCCAACAGACGCAATACCTAAATCAAGACCTAAAATATAGTTTAATGGTTTCACCATATTCATAATTTCTCCTTATTCGGGTTTATCCTTAGTTTTATTGTTGTTATTTTTACCATAATCTCTATAGAAAATATATTGACTTTGGCTGATTGCCTAGATATTATTTTCATGTTGTAATAGCACTGCGAAATGAAAAACGTTGTTACAATAAGAGATAAATTTCTCGCAACGCTCTGCCCCTTGTTGCTTAGGTTTCAAGGGGCATCGTTTTCTATTCATTATTAAATTTCAAAAACGCTATTAACTTCCCTAATACTTCATTTCTCTCCCTCAAAGACAAAAATCCTTTTCCAATCAGGTATAGTTCGGTATCATACGGCAGATTTTTTTATTTCATTTTATAGATAGGCAAAACGTGAATATTCAACAACTTTTATCAGATAAAATTCAGCAAGCAATGGTTTCAGCGGGGGCGGAACAAGGCGTGGAAGCTGCAGTTCGTCAATCAGGCAAACCGCAATTTGGCGATTATCAAGCTAATGGGATTATGGGGGCGGCTAAAAAATTAGGTTTAAACCCGCGTGAGTTTGCGCAAAAAGTGTTAGATCACCTTGATTTAAAAGGCATTGTAGAAAAATTAGAAATTGCAGGGCCGGGGTTTATTAACATTTTCTTAGATAAAACTTGGTTGGCACACAACGCAAACAGCGTGCTAAGTGCGGTCAATTTTGGCATTAAAACTGAAAAGCCACAGACCATTGTTATTGACTACTCCTCGCCAAACGTTGCCAAGGAAATGCACGTGGGGCATTTGCGCTCTACGATTATTGGCGATGCCGTTGTGCGTACCTTAGAATTTTTAGGCAATCGTGTAATCCGTGCCAACCATGTAGGCGATTGGGGAACACAATTTGGTATGCTCATCGCCTATTTGGAAAAAATGGAAAATGAAAATGCCACAGCCATGGAATTGAGCGATTTAGAAGCTTTCTATCGTGCTGCCAAAGAACATTATGATTCTGATGAAGCCTTTGCAGAAAAAGCTCGTAATTATGTGGTGAAATTGCAAAGTGGCGATGAATATTGCCGTACTATGTGGAAAAAACTGGTGGACATCACCATGCACCACAATCAAGAAAACTATGATCGCCTGAACGTTACATTGACCGAAAAAGATGTCATGGGCGAAAGCCTTTACAACCCGATGCTGCCTGAAATTGTTGCGGATTTAAAACAGCAAGGTTTAGCGGTTGAAGATGACGGCGCGTTAGTGGTTTATTTAGATGAATTCAAAAATAAAGACGGCGATGCGATGGGCGTGATTGTGCAGAAAAAAGATGGCGGTTTCCTTTATACCACCACAGATATTGCCGCGGCGAAATATCGTTATCACAATTTGCACGCAGATCGCGTTTTGGTTTTCTCAGACAGCCGCCAAAGCCAACATATGCAGCAAGCTTGGCTGATCACGCGCAAAGCAGGCTATGTACCAGATTCATTCAGCTTGGAACATCCATTTTTCGGTATGATGCTTGGCAAAGATGGAAAACCATTCAAAACTCGTTCGGGCGGCACGGTAAAATTAAAAGATTTACTGGATGAAGCCGTTGAACGCGCAGATAAACTGATTTCAGAACGCAATCCTGATTTGACCGAAACTGAAAAAGCAGCGGTGGTTGAAGCGGTTGCTATCGGTTCAGTGAAATATTCGGATTTATCAAAAAATCGCACCACCGATTATGTTTTCGACTGGGATAATATGTTGACCTTTGAGGGCAATACCGCGCCTTATATGCAATATGCTTACACGCGTATTGCGTCAATCTTTGCCCGCGCCAATGTTGATGTGAATAATTTAACTGGCGACATTGTACTCTCTGATGACAAAGAACGCGCTTTAGCGATTAAATTATTGCAATTTGAAGAAGCATTAAATGGCGTAGCGAAAGACGGTATGCCGCATATTTTATGTCAATACTTATATGAATTAGCAGGAACATTCTCTAGTTTCTACGAGGCTTGCCCAATTTTAAATGCAGAAGATGCCGTGAAAAATAGCCGTTTAAAATTAGCTGCCTTAACCGCAAAAACCTTAAAACAGGGCTTGGATTTGCTGGGGATTAAAACCGTAGAGAAAATGTAATCTCAAAAATGCTATATCAGATAAGGGGCGAATTTAACGCCCCTTTCTATTCTATATATTTCACAAAAAACTTTTTAAATTTTGACCGCACTTTTGGTCTTTCTGCATTTATTTGCCAATGCTTTTAGCGAAAGATCCCATAAAACAAGGACAATTTAGCGATTTCATTAATGAACGCAAAAGTCCATTACATCAACGTTTAAAATACGCTTGAAAATTTTTTATTTTTTGACCGCACTTTTTTCATTTTTCCCCTTGAAATCTCTTTTCACTCCCCCATTTTCATTTCACGATGAAATTACACCTGCTTTTTTTGAAAAGTTCAAAAATTTTTTAAAACTGCTCTTGAAATAGCAAATGTAATCCACATTTTACTAACACGTAAGGCGAGGCAAACTACTTCGCTAAAAGTGAACAGATTCAAACTAGGAGAAACAAAATGGGCAAAATTATTGGTATTGACTTAGGTACAACCAACTCTTGTGTTGCGGTAATGGACGGCGACAAACCTCGTGTAATTGAAAATGCTGAAGGCGATCGCACAACGCCATCGATCATCGCCTATACAAATGATAATGAAACATTAGTCGGTCAACCTGCAAAACGTCAAGCGGTAACCAATCCAAAAAATACATTATTTGCGATCAAACGTTTAATTGGTCGCCGTTTTGAAGACAGCGAAGTTCAACGTGATGTCAACATTATGCCATTTAGTATTGTGAAAGCGGACAATGGTGATGCTTGGGTTGATGTGAAAGGCGATAAATTAGCGCCACCACAAATCTCTGCAGAAGTCTTGAAAAAAATGAAAAAAACCGCAGAAGATTTCTTAGGTGAAGCGGTAACTGAAGCGGTTATTACTGTGCCAGCTTACTTTAATGATGCACAACGTCAAGCTACAAAAGATGCGGGTCGTATCGCAGGTCTTGAAGTAAAACGTATCATCAATGAGCCAACAGCAGCAGCATTAGCTTATGGTTTAGACAAAGGCACTGGCAACCAAACTATCGCCGTTTACGACTTAGGTGGTGGTACATTTGACTTATCCATTATCGAAATTGATGAAGTGGGTGGCGAGAAAACATTTGAAGTATTAGCAACTAACGGTGATACACACTTAGGTGGTGAGGACTTCGATAACCGCGTAATCAACTATCTTGTGGATGAATTCCAAAAAGAACAAGGTGTAGATTTACGCAACGATCCACTTGCAATGCAACGTTTAAAAGAAGCGGGCGAAAAAGCGAAAATTGAACTTTCTTCCGCACAACAAACAGATGTAAATCTTCCTTACATCACCGCTGATGCAACAGGACCAAAACACTTAAACATCAAATTAACTCGTGCGAAATTAGAAGCATTAGTTGAAGACTTGGTGACTCGTTCAATGGAACCTGTAAAAGTGGCATTAAATGATGCAGGTTTAAGCGTAAGCCAAATTGATGATGTCATTTTAGTGGGTGGTCAAACTCGTATGCCATTAGTTCAACAAAAAGTGGCAGAATTCTTTGGCAAAGAACCACGCAAAGATGTCAACCCAGATGAAGCAGTCGCGGTGGGTGCAGCGGTACAAGGTGGTGTATTATCTGGTAATGTAACCGATGTATTATTGTTAGACGTTACCCCATTATCACTCGGTATCGAAACAATGGGTGGCGTGATGACAACCTTAATTGAGAAAAACACAACGATTCCAACTAAAAAATCGCAAGTATTCTCAACAGCGGAAGATAACCAAAGTGCGGTAACCATTCACGTATTGCAAGGTGAACGCAAACAAGCGTCTGCAAATAAATCTTTAGGTCAATTTAACCTTGAAGGTATCAACCCTGCACCACGTGGTATGCCACAAATTGAAGTAACTTTCGATATCGATGCTGATGGTATCATTCACGTTTCTGCGAAAGATAAAGGCACTGGCAAAGAGCAACAAATCACTATCAAAGCGTCTTCTGGCTTAAGTGATGATGAAATTCAACAGATGGTGCGTGATGCCGAAGCGAACGCTGAAGCAGACCGTAAATTTGAAGAATTAGTGCAAGCGCGTAACCAAGCGGATCATTTAGTACACTCTACTCGCAAACAATTAAGCGAAGTGGGCGATAAATTATCGGCAGACGACAAAGCGCCAATTGAAAAAGCGCTAAGCGAACTTGAAGAGGCAGCAAAAGGCGAAGACAAAGAAGCTATTGATGCAAAAGTTCAAGCGTTAATTCAAGTTTCTGAAAAATTGATCCAAGCAGGTCAAGCGCAGGCTCAAGCAGATGCGAACGCCCAACCGCAAGGTAACAAAGGCGGAGATGATGTCGTTGATGCAGAGTTTGAAGAAGTAAAAGATAATAAATAATCTTGCTTCAAAGCTTAAAACTAAGGGCGTAATATTACGCCCTTTTGGTGTATTTAGTTAGAACATAACGGCGCACTAAGTGTCGCCACGCACAGCTTGTCATTGCGTGGTTAAAACGAAAGCTAACACATTATTAAAGAGCATAATCTAATGGCAAAACGAGATTATTATGAAGTTCTAGGCATTCAAAAAGGCGCTGATGATAAAGAAATCAAGCGTGCTTATAAACGCCTAGCGATGAAATATCACCCAGATCGCACTAAAGGTGATAAAGAAAGCGAAGAGAAATTTAAAGAAATCAACGAAGCCTATGAAATCTTAAGCGATAAAGAGAAAAAAGCGGCTTATGATCAATACGGTCACGCTGCCTTTGAACAAGGTGGATTCGGTGGTGGCGCTGGCGGTTTTGGCGGTGGCTTTGGGGGCTTCGGCGGTTTTGAAGATATTTTCAGCGAAATGTTCGGCGGCGGTTCTTCACGTCAACGTGTAGTGCGCGGAGAAGATTTGCGCTACGACATTGAAATCACGCTTGAAGAAGCGGTACGCGGTGTCACCAAAGACATTCAAATTGCAACGCTTGTGCATTGTGATCACTGTGATGGTTCTGGTGCAGAGAAAGGATCAAAAGTTGAAACCTGCCCAACTTGTCACGGACATGGGCGTGTACGCCGCCAACAAGGTTTCTTTGTTACCGAGCAAGTGTGTCCAACCTGTCATGGCACAGGTAAAAAAATCGAGAAACCGTGCAAAAAATGTCATGGCGATGGACGCGTACATAAAAACGAAAGCCTTTCCGTTAAAATTCCAGCAGGTGTCGATACAGGCAACCAATTACGTTTAGCCGGCAAAGGCGCTGCGGGGGAAAATGGCGCGCCTGCGGGGGATTTATATGTTGTGATTCATGTTAAAGATCACCATATTTTCGAGCGTGACGGTAGCAATTTATATTGCGAAGTGCCAATCAGTTTCACTATGGCGGCATTAGGTGGGGAAATTGATGTACCAACCTTAGATGGTCGAGTGAAATTAAAAATCCCTGAAGGCACACAAACAGGAAAAATGTTCCGTATGCGCGGCAAAGGAATTACCGCAATGCGTTCTGGCTATTCGGGGGATTTAATTTGTAGAATTATCGTCGAAACCCCTGTGAAATTAACTGAGGAACAAAAAGAATTACTGCGTAAATTAGAAGATAGTTTTGAAGATCAGGAAAAACAACGCCCTAAATCTTCATCATTCTTTGATGGCGTGAAAAAATTCTTTGATAACTTAGGTAAATAAACAATTCTTGGCATTTTAAGTGCGGTCAAAAACTTTAATATTTTTGACCGCACTTTTTTTGCAAATTAAAGAGCGGTTTGGAATAAATAATAGTTATAGCCAATATAAGCCAATAATAAGATCAATCCTTCAACACGGTTAATTCGCCCAGGTTTGCCAAAGCCGAAAATCAGCAATAGCACGGTTAAGACTGACATCACTAACATATCACGCGAGAACATTTCATGCCCAACTTGCATCGGCGAAATTGAGCCTGAGATCCCAACAACGGCTAAGGTATTAAATAAGTTAGAGCCAATAATATTGCCAACGGCGAGATCCACTTCGCCTTTGCGTGCTGCCATAATGGAAGAGGCTAATTCGGGCAAGGACGTTCCGATAGCGACAATGGTTAAGCCAATCACTAAATCACTCACCCCAAAATGATGAGCGATTTCAACGGCGCCCCATACTAATAATTGAGAGCTGCCCATTAACACTGCCAAGCCAATTAACAGCCAGATAATGGATTTGCCTAAAGGCATATTCTCGCGCGTGTTTAATTCTTCCAACACTTCATCGCCAAGGGTGTCATCTCGATTTTTTAAGCCATGCCAAATGCTCCAGCCCATATAAAGGGCGAATGTGGCTAATAAAATCCACGCATCGGTGCGTGTTACCGCACCGTCCATAATCAAAAACGCAGAAAGTGCGGTGACAAAAATTAACATCGGTAATTCTTGCTTCAACACTTGTGAATTCACTGCCAATGGCAAAATTAAGGCGGTAAAACCTAGAATTAACGCAATGTTAGTGATATTTGAGCCATAGGCATTGCCTAAGGCAATCCCTGGGTTGCCATTTAAGGCAGACAAGGCAGAAACAATCATTTCGGGGGCGGAAGTGCCAAAACCGATGATCACGATACCAATTAATAATTGTGGCATTCCGAAGTAACGCGCGGTTGCTGCAGCGCCGTCCACAAAACGATCTGCCGCCCAAATGAGAAGTAATAAACCAACAATTATGGCGAGAGTAGCTAATAACATAAATATAAGACCTAGTAATGAAATTCGAGTGAGTATAACAAATTTAAGGCAAAAATAAAGCCCGACAAATTATCGGGCTAAACTTTTGGCTTTAATAAACTTCTATCAAAGGAGACAAATAAAAGTTCACCAAAAGGAAATGGCTCCTCCTGCGGGACTCGAACCTGCGACATATGGATTAACAGTCCACCGTTCTACCGACTGAACTAAGGAGGAATTGATTCAGTTACCGCAGTCATACTGCGAGATAGGTGGCGAATAATAAAGTTCTCAGCGATTCTTGTCAACCCAATTTTGCAAAAAATTTTACTTTTTCTGACCGCACTTTTCTATCCACAAAAACTGTGGATAACTCTGTGAATTAAACCCAATAAAATAAGCGCAAGCCTTATAAATACTATCACTACCCTATTTTGCTATAAGATTGGTTGTAAAATAACATTTCTTTACTTTTCAAAAGGTTATATTTTTTCAAATAAAATTTTAAAATTTTTTACTGTTTTTGTGATCTATTCGGCTTGACATTGCTAAGCTTGTGTAAAACCTAGCATTTTCCGCACTGAAAATTGCACTAAATTATGTTAAAATTGACCGCACTTAATGAATGATCAGTAGATATTGCATGTCACACAAAATTAATACCAAACCTTTTATTCTGCATTCAGAATTCCAACCCTCTGGCGATCAACCGCAAGCTATCGAAAAGCTAGTTGAAAATCTAAACGATGGGCTCGCCCACCAAACCTTGCTTGGGGTAACGGGCTCAGGCAAAACCTTTACCATTGCGAATGTGATCGCAAAATTAAACCGCCCAGCAATGTTGCTCGCGCCAAATAAAACCTTGGCTGCCCAGCTTTATGCAGAAATGAAAGCCTTTTTCCCCGAAAATGCCGTAGAGTATTTTGTTTCTTACTATGATTATTATCAGCCAGAAGCCTATGTGCCAAGCAGCGATACCTTTATTGAAAAAGATGCGTCAATTAATGATCAAATCGAGCAAATGCGTCTGTCTGCAACCAAATCGTTTTTGGAACGCCGCGATACCATTGTGGTCGCCTCCGTTTCCGCGATCTATGGTTTAGGCGATCCCGATTCTTATCTCAAAATGATGTTGCATCTCCAAACTGGTGCGATTATTAATCAACGGGAAATTCTTTCTAAACTGGCGGAATTACAATATACCCGCAACGATCAAGCTTTCCAGCGTGGCACATTCCGAGTGCGTGGCGAAGTGATCGATATTTTCCCTGCTGAATCCGATGATCAAGCGATTCGGATTGAATTATTTGACGATGAAATTGAGCGTTTAACCTTATTCGATCCGCTCACTGGCACACGTTTTGGCACGGTGCCGCGTTTCACGGTGTATCCAAAAACTCACTATGTTACCCCCCGTGAACGCATTTTAGACGCCATTGAAAAGATCAAAGCGGAATTAGTTGAGCGCCGAGAATACTTTATTAAAGAAAATAAATTATTGGAAGAACAGCGCATTACTCAGCGCACACAATTTGATATTGAAATGATGAACGAGCTCGGTTATTGCTCGGGCATTGAAAATTATTCACGCTATTTATCAGGCAGAAATGAGGGCGAACCGCCCCCAACCTTATTTGATTATATTCCTTCCGATGGTTTATTAATTATTGATGAAAGCCACGTCACGGTGCCACAAATTGGCGGTATGTATCGTGGTGACCGTTCACGCAAAGAAACATTGGTGGAATATGGATTTCGTTTGCCTTCTGCATTGGATAATCGCCCACTTCGTTTTGAAGAATTTGAACGCCTTGCACCGCAAACTATTTACGTTTCAGCCACACCCGGCCCTTATGAATTAGAAAAATCAGGGGCAGAAATTATTGATCAGGTTGTGCGCCCAACTGGTTTATTGGATCCTGAAATTGAAATCCGCCCTGTCGCCATTCAAGTGGATGATTTACTTTCTGAAGCGCGTCAAAGAGCGGACAAAAACGAGCGAGTTTTAGTCACAACACTCACCAAGCGTATGGCAGAAGATCTCACTGATTATTTGGAAGAACACGGTGTGCGGGTGCGCTATCTCCACTCAGATATTGACACCGTAGAACGGGTTGAAATTATTCGAGATCTGCGTTTGGGCGAGTTTGATGTTTTAGTTGGGATCAACTTATTGCGTGAGGGGTTGGACATTCCTGAAGTTTCACTCGTGGCGATTTTAGATGCGGACAAAGAAGGTTTCTTGCGTTCCGAACGTTCGCTGATCCAAACAATTGGACGGGCGGCGCGTAACTTAAAAGGTAAAGCCATTTTGTACGCAGATAGAATCACTAACTCTATGGAAAAAGCCATTGGCGAAACCAACCGCCGCCGCGAAAAACAGCAAAAATACAATGAAGAGCACGGTGTTGTGCCACAAGCCTTAAACAAAAAAGTGGGCGAATTATTAGATATTGGCCAAGGGGCAAACAACAATCGCAGCAAATCTAAACGTAGCAAAGTGGCTGAACCACAAGCGGAATATAAAACGCCACGCAATCCTAAAGAATTGCAAAAAGAAATCAAGAAATTGGAACAACAAATGTACAAGTTTGCACAAGATCTTGAATTTGAAAAAGCCGCAGCGATACGCGATCAACTCCAACAGCTACGCCAAGAATTTATGTTGGAAAGCTAATATTTGCCTATCTAATATCTCTTTATACTTAATACTAGCTATACAAAAAGATAGATATACGCCCCAAAACGCGGACTTTATTTTAATCTAGGAACTGTATTAGATTAGCTGTTATGTTAGTCTAATACAGACCCTAGATTATTTATAACAGGAAGTAAAAAATGTTTAAGTAATAAATCATCCCAAATAGAGCTATGCTCAGGTTCAGCATTATACAAGATGGAATTAATACTGCTTCACGCCACTTAAACTACAAGTAAATCCTATCATCAGAAAAATCGCTCAATTATCCCAAACCGTCCCCAAAATCATTAGTCATCGGCCACAAAATAGCAAAACAACTTAACCAATTCTGCTTTAAATTCAGGCTCGGATAAATATCCCGACTGATCCAGCACGGCGGCGCGGACGGTGCCAACTAAACTGTGTGCCATAATGTATTGCTTGGTTGGGGATAACGTGCGGACAAGGGAAGATTGGGTAAAAATGCCTTGCAATATGTTTTCAATCGGTTCGTGCAATTGCGTGAATAGATTGTGTTTAATTAAGGCTTCGATTAGCAGCTTTCTCATTTTTTGTCTGCCATCAAAACCTTCCAGCAAAATGTTTACCACCATTTCGCCCAA
This sequence comes from Alitibacter langaaensis DSM 22999, assembly GCF_003096995.1. Taxonomy (GTDB): domain Bacteria; phylum Pseudomonadota; class Gammaproteobacteria; order Enterobacterales; family Pasteurellaceae; genus Exercitatus; species Exercitatus langaaensis. The sequence goes on from NZ_QENU01000023.1 coordinate 17,814, forward strand.
TTCGGCTTTGTTTTGCATCTCTTTTGATAATAATGCCTCGCTGATACGCGTTGTCATTTTGCTTAATTCTTGCTTTGCCATCGCCAATAAAATCGCTTCTTTATTCAGGAAATATTGATACAGCGTTCCCACGCTTAAGCCTGCTAATTCGGCAATGGCATTGGTGTTAAAGCGAAATTCCCGCTCTTCTTGCAAAATCTGAGCAGTGGCTTCAAAAATGAGTTTGGTGGTGTAAATGGAACGGGATTGTTTTGGCTTTTTTCTATAATTTTCAATGGGTTGTTTACTTTCTGTCATCATTAAATTCCAATAAAAAATGCGAGTATGGGCAAGTATTATTCCTGCCTATAATACAGTTTTCAACAAATCATTGATATGAGGTTATAAATGAACATTGCATTTTTAGGATTAGGCAAAATGGGCGCGGCAATGGCGTCGCATTTGGTTGGTCGGTCAGAACACACTTTAACTGTTTGGAACCGCAGCGTGGCGAAAACCGAAGCATTTGCGATGAAAGGTGCGCGTGTTGCCGCCACGCCGATTGAGGCGGTGCAAGGGGCAGATGTGGTTATCACCAGTTTGTTAGATGACAAATCGGTGGAAGCCTTGTTCTATTCCGATAGTCCACTGATGAATGCGTTGCGTAAAGACGCCATTCATTTGTGTTTAACCACGATTTCCCCCAAATGTGCCGACCGCCTGCAAGCCTTGCACCAAGAACACTGCAGCCGTTATGTTTCAGGGCCGGTGATTGGTCGTCCTAATGTTGCCCAAGCGGGGAAATTGATGCAGTTTTTGGCAGGCGATGCCAGTGCGATGGCGGAAATTACGCCTATTTGCGAATATTTTAGCGAGAATGTTAAAGTTTTAGCCGATGTGCCTGCGTCAGTCGCAAACAGCCAAAAGCTTTGTTTGAACTTCTTTGCGGTGGCGACCATTGAAGTGATGGCGGAATGTTTTACTTTAGGGGAAAAATTGGGCGTACCGCGTGAGAATTTGGCGTTCTTTTTTGACAAAGCCTTGCCCGCCCCAGCATTGAACGTGTATGTGCAAAAACTCTTTTCGCGTGATACCCAAAGCGGCGCGGGGTTTGCGATGGTGGGCGGTAAAAAAGACGTGAGCTTAATGCTGCAATCTGCCAGCGATGTGCATTGCCCATTAGACATTGCCACCGTGATTGCGAACAAAATGGACTCGGCATTGGCTTTGGGCTTGAGCGATTTAGATTGGAGCGCGATTCAGGAAATTAGCAGAAAAAGAGCGGGTTTAGATTAGTTTTTGATGGGTGTAAATATAATGGCAACGGAGAGGCGGATATTTGCTCACGTTGCCATTGTTTAAATGATGAATGCTTTTGTAGCATTTCGCTATGCGGTCAAAGAATGCAGTACGTTTTGAAGTTACAAATAGCTGAAAAACTTCCTGGATTTTGACCGCACTTTTAGATCATTTGAATGATAATTTCAGGCAAACATTAGCTTAAAATATTGGTTTCTGATGGAGTTATGCTTGTAAGTAATTACCTAAGCATCAAAATTTCATCTGCCTGTAGGACTAAATGATAACTAATAACAGACGGATTTTTCAATAAACAGAATAGCGATGTTGGCTTGAACATTGAGTAAATCCGTTGCTGATCGAGCAGTTGATCCGAATATAAAAAATTCAAGCAGTTTTCTCTGCATAGATTTCTTTAATTTACAATTAGTTATCTTCGTTTTTGTAGCTTAGCATAAGTGCTAAGCTACTTTAGTCCCAATTGTTTTATTCGGTTAATTTCCAACCTTGATAAAGTCTCTCTAATAAATTTTTTTGTCTATTTTCAAGGCTGTGTTTTAATAATCCGTTGATTTGGTGTTTGAATAGATAAAAGGGGGTGAAACAACCAACCCCTTTTATCTATCATGAGCTAAATTCTCTGAAAACTACCCCAAATGTCCATTAACCCAAAAAGTCGGTGTTTAATTTTTTCACAAATCACCTTCATAGGTTAAATTTCATATAAACAGGTTTGTTTTCAATGATACTCTCAATCGCTTGATTTAAGATAGCTTGAAACTGTTTTGCAGTTTTATCTAATTCATAGATACCTGCTTGACTGTTAAATTCATCATCTAACGCAAGAAAATTATCCAATTTGGATTTTTTCAAATCGTAAATTATTGGATTGTGGTATAACTTGGCGATTTCTTGTTGTTTTTCAGTTGAGAAATTAGGGAAAGGAATTATATCCCAATATTTTTGTGCCAAACTTCCACCATTACCACCAACTGCATAAAGGTCAATGAGTCCTTTGTTTCTGAAGTAATCCAAAATACATTTTACATATATCGCCTTGTTAGCATTATGTTCTTCTTGCTGTATTGTAATGCCGTGAATGTTGGTAATCACTTTCTCCTGCTCTTCAATAACTACTATTGAGCGTCCTTTTTCAAACCCCTCTGCCCCGAAAATTAAATCTCCTTTTTTAAGGGTTTTCAAACATTTTGAATTACCTAGATATTCTATGCTATCCACAGTCCCATATTTAGAAATAAACTTTGGAAGTATTAAGGTGTAAAAGTTTTTATGCTTTTTTTTACTGTAAATGCTATTCCCTATATTTGATATTTGCAAATTTTGTCCACGAGAAAGTGAAAATCCCAACTCTTGAATGGTTTTAAAACCTTTTGCATAATTTTTGGGGCTGACGTAGATTAGCCCTAAATTTCACACCATTTTCGCAATGTTTTTAGCTGCATTTTGGGTGTTCCAAAGTTAAACCGAAATTCACATTCC
>NZ_QENU01000024.1 GCF_003096995.1 Alitibacter langaaensis DSM 22999
ACCTGACCCCATGCCGAACTCAGAAGTGAAACGCCGTAACGCCGATGGTAGTGTGGGGATTCCCCATGTGAGAGTAGGTCACCGCCAGGTATTATATTATAGCCGAGAGGCAGAAAGCCCTAGCAGAAATGCTGGGGCTTTTTTTTTATAGGCAAACTATGTTTGCCTATAAAAACCATACGCTATGCATATGGATTAAAAGAGCTTAAGCAGTGAGCAAAATAAAAAATCCTCGCTATATACTGAACAAGGCTGACCACCAAAATTCAAGATATAGTAGGATAAGTCATGGCAAATAAATCTAATGACGATTCAAGTCTATCACACACAAGGTGGAACTGTAAGTATCATATAGTCTTTATTCCGAAGTATAGAAGAAAGGCAATCTATGGAAGATTGCGAGTAGACATAGGAGGAATATTAAGACAGTTATGTAACTACAAGAATGTAGAAATAATAGAAGCACATGCAATGAAAGATCATATTCATATGCTGTTAAAGATACCACCGAAACAGGCAGTATCAAGTTTTATGGGATATTTGAAAGGAAAATCATCACTGATGATATTCGAAAGGCATGCGAATCTAAAATATAAATATGGCAATCAAAACTTTTGGGCGAAAGGCTATTATGTAAGTACAGTAGGTTTAAACACAAAAGTCGTAGAAGAATATATCAGGAATCAGGAAAAAGAAGATATGATTCAGGATAATTTATCGAAGAAAGAATATGTGGATCCCTTTAAGGGGTAAGCCATAGAATTATTGTGCGGTTGTCGGTTTTTTCACATGCCCCTTGAGGGGCATGTGAAGTCCTAGGCCCTTATAGGGTAGCCTAAAAACCGCCCGTTTCACGGGCGGATTGTTATTGTTATAAAACGCAAAACTGATAAAAATGAATGATGAGAAATAAATGATGAGAAATGTATGATGAAAGAGGATGATTAATCGTATTCATCTCTTTTATTTATTTCAAAACTCAGTCAGGAATAGAAATGCCAGAGAGAAATTTTAGGGAAAATGACAGCACTTTTTTTAGGATAAAATGAAAAGGGCTGACTTAGAATAGGGAAAGGTTAAATTTATATTAGAAATATCTGTACTGTTAATGCTTAGAATATTGGGACATAAAGAATAATGAATGGGATAGCCTATGACTTAGGTTTAAGAGATATAAAGCGAATTATTGAGTATTAATCCACTTGAATAACACATAATGACAGGCGTAATAAAAGTATCTACCGCCAAATCCCTAACTACCAGAGTTATTACAACTTTAAATCATTGAGGGTTTAACAAGTTAAGGTATATCCCTTAAGAACTAAAAAGTGCGGTCATTTTTTATGAAATTTTAGGATGTTTGCACATCATATTAGCATTTAAGCTAAATATTAGTTTTCCGTTTGGGAAAAATACAAACCTTTTTTAATTAAACGATAATGTTGTTCGCGTATTAAGAAAGAATTAAATCAGATAAAACTAATAAAAAATAGACCGCACTTGTGTGAGTTGTATTGATTTTTCTTAATTTAGAAAGCAAAAAGCCTACCCCGAAAGGTAGGCTTGAAATTTATAATTATTAACCTTGTGAAGAAATGCGTTTCATATCTGTCATATAGCCGCGTAATTAGGTTTGTTATAAACTTTAACTCTGATTGACTTAGAATTATGTAGAAAAAGTGTTGTAGCTTATTTGTAATAACCTATTTTGCGATAGTCCAAGAATCATCACCTAGCACTTTGCCAAAATAGCCTTCTACAAGTCGTCTTGTTATATCCGTTTGGGGATTGGTGAATAAAGAGCGCGTACTACCATATTCAATCATTTGTCCTTCATCCATCACAAGGACTTCATCGGCAATGTGTTTGATCAACCCCATATTTTGCCCAATGTAGATATAAGAAACACCACGTCGTTCTTGGATATCAAGCATAAGGTTTGTTAGCTGTGTTTTCACAGATGCATCAAGAAAGCCTAATGCGTCATCTGCAATGATAATATCAGGATGGAGAATGAGTGCGTGTGCCAGGGCAACGCGTTGTTTTTGGCTCGTGGACATGGTCGCGATTTTTATATTAGTGTGATCTGGATATAAACCAACCAAACGAAGTGTATCGAATATTCGATTATTACGTTCTGTTTCGTCCAGATCAGTTGCTAAACGCAAAGGTATATCAAGAATTTGCCCTACATTTAGGCGAGGGTTAAAGGCTGCATTAACGTCTTGAAATAGCATACGAATATGCTTAGTACGGAAATGGTAATCTCCAAATGTGAGTTCATTGCCTTTGAACATAATTTTGCCTGATGTTGGTTGAGTAATGCCAACAATCATTTTCGCCACAGTCGATTTACCCGAGCCATTATTACCGATAATTGCGAGTGTTTTTTTCGTTTCTAGGGTAAAGCTAATATCTTGAGCGGCATATAAATCGCTCTGCCCAAATAATCCAGCAGAGTCCTTGAAACGCTTAGTTAAATCTTCAACTTGTAAAAGTGCGGTCATTTTTTTATTTATTTTTCAATTAAGGTTAATGGGCTTGTCATTTGTTCTTGGCTAGCTGCATTTTCACGCAAGTTTAGTGGGTAATGACAGGCAAATTCATGCTGTTTAATGCGGCGGAACGGTGGTTTTTTGACGCATTTTTTTTGGGCAAAAGGACAACGCGGACCTAATCGACAGCCTATTGGCATATTTTCTAATAAGGGTACTGTGCCTTTCAATGTATTCAAATGGCTTTTACAAGGCAAGGGTTGGCTGAAATCTGGAATAGAATGCAACAACGCTGATGTATAAGGATGATGCGGCGTATTGAGAATGCTCTCTTTGGGCGCGGTTTCTGCATTTTGTCCACAATAAAGCACGGCAAAGGTATTGCACCATTCACTGATGCTCAAAATATCATTACTGGCTAACAAAATAGTCGTATTATTATTTTGGTTCATACTTGAGAGCAAGCGGAAAATTTGTTGTTGCGTGTTGGATTCTAATGAGTTTGTGGGTTCATCAGCAATCAATAAACGTGGTTGATTTGCCACCGCCATCGCAATCATGACTTTTTGCCCTTCACCTTCAGTGATTTCATTTGGGTAGCTGCGCATAATATCTTTGTGATCTTTTATGCCTACACGGTGCAACAATTCGATTGCACGACGTTTTTTCCAGCCGAACCAATGCCACCAACGGCCTTTAAATGTCCATGATGGAATGTTTCGGATTAGTTGATTGCCGATCACTTTGCTTGGTTCTAAATAAGAAAGCGGATCTTGATAAATCATAGAAATTTCGCGTCCAATCAGTTTTCGGCGTTTTTGCGAACTGAGTTTTAACAGCTCAATTTCATTAAAACGAAAACGATCCGCACTGATAATCCAATTTTCTTTAAAGGTGTTGCAAATCACCTTGGCAATTAAGCTTTTTCCAGAGCCTGATTCGCCTACTAATCCACAAATATCGCCTTCGTTAACCGTCAGATTCACGCCATCTACAATGCGAATACGTCCATTGGGTGTGTTGATGTCAATGCAAAGATTACGAATATCTAATAATGCCATAATTCACCTATTCATAATATTTGTTGATCGCTTTACACAAGCCATTGCCAAAAACGATAACCACGAGCAATGTGCTCATAATGGCAATGCCTGGTAGAATCACCGTCCAAGGGGCGAGATAGAGTAGTTCTAAGCTGTCGCGAATCATCGCTCCCCATTCGGGCGTTGGGCGTTGCGCGCCTAATGAAATAAAACTCAATGCGCTAATTTCTAAAATCGCCACGGAAAAAGCTCGTGTTACTTCTTTAATATAGAGTGTCGTGATGTTGGGCAAAATAGTGCTTTTTAGTAGTTCGTAATTAGAAGCCCCATCTAAGCGTTGAATTAATACATAATCTTTACGACATTCTTGCTGGATGGCTTGGTAAATTTGATGAATAAAATGCGGTAATAGTGCCAATGTGATCGCAAGCATCGCATTGGGTAAATTGGGTTCCATTAAGGTGGCAATCACAATGGAAATAAGCAAAATAGGGATAGATAAAAAGGCGTCAAGAAAATGCCCTAAAATTTGGGATTTGATGCCTGTTGACATGCCAGCAATAATGCCCAGTGAACCACCAATAAGTGCGGTGAAAATCACAATAATAATCGCAGCACCAAACGTGTAGGTTGTGCCATAGAGTAATCGACTGAAGAGATCGCGCCCTAAATCATCGGTGCCAAAGAAATAAGCCACTTCACCATTCCTATTCCAAGATGGCGGCATTAATTCTTTACCAGAAAAAAGCGTATCACTGGCATAAGGCGCAATTTGATGGCTTAAAAGTGCGGTCAAAATGAGCAAAATTAATGTATAAAAACTAAATAGGGCAATTTTATCACGGCGAAATAATTGCCAAATTTGAGAGATTGCATCACTTTCGCGAAATTCATAGGCTTCTTTATCGAGCATACCATCCCTTCTTACCAAATGGATCTAGCACTAGTGTTAATAATTCAGTGAGCAAATTAATCATCATAATAAATAAACCGATGACGATAACCCCCGCTGCAATCGCGTTGTAATCTTGTAGGCTGAGTGCATCAATAATCCAACGTCCAATGCCTGGCCAAGCAAAAGTACCTTCAATGAGCATACATTGTGCCAAAATGAAGGTGATAAGGCGCGGGAGGTGCGGAATCAATAATGGCATCGTATTGCGTAGTATATAGTGTCGCAAAATATTGAAAATGCCCAAACCTCTGGTATTGGCAAATTTGACATAATTTTGGCTCATCACCCATTCCGCACGCTGTTGAACAATTTTGGTGATTTCCATTGTCGGTGAGATCATCAAAACTAAACTCGGCAAAGCCAAGTGCTGCAATACATTCTGCATAACTTTAGTTTGGTAAGGCACATCCATAAACCATACGTCAATCACCGCAAATCCTGTGATTGGGCGAATATCGTAAAGTAAATTTGTTTGGCCTACCGCTGAAATTTCCCAATGATAGACGGCGGCTAAATAAAGCAGAATAGGTGCAATCCAGAAAATAGGCAATGACATACCTAATGATGAAATCGCGCTGATTGCTTTGCCCGTAAATTGCTTACGTTTAAAGGCACCAATTAGACCTAGTGGAATACCAAAGAGTAAACCGAGCAAAATGGCGATAAAGCAAAGTTCTAATGTGGGTGGCAGAACCGTTAATATCACGGAAAGCAGACGTTCTCCGCCATTATAAGTAATGCCTAAATCACCATCTAGCAAATTGGATACATAATCTATATAACCAGAATAAATATGGGGTCTAGCAAATACTTGATTCGCGGGATCGCGCATAAAAATAGCGAAACTCACAAGGCTTAATAAGAAAAGATTTATGCCGATTAATAGCAAACGACGAAAAAGGGTAAATAACATTATCTTCCTCCTCGTTTGAATTTGAGTTTCTCAAAATGCACGTTACCAAATGCCGTCATTTCTATGTTTTGTACATGAGTGTTGCTGATTAACACGCGTTTTACACTGGCAATAGGCAAAATAGGTAATTGTGAGAGAATTTCTTGCTGCGCTAAATGATAATCCGATGCACGTATATTGGGATTATTATTGGATAGCCCTTTGTTTAGCAATTGTTCAAATGACGGTGAACACCAGTTTGATAAATTAGTGATTTCATGCACCGTGCTACAACTTAAAATCGGGCGTAAAAAAGCATCAGGATCGAGACTACTTGCCAGCCAGCCAGATAAAATTAAGTCATAATCTTCACTTTTATCGTGCAAATGTTGCATTAAAAAGTTGCGAGAAACTAACCGCACTTTGACTGTAATGCCTGCTTTAGCTAGATCTGATTTAATCATTTCCGCCATTTTGATCGGGGAGGGATTATAGACCAATTCTTCTTTTAGCACCCACATTTCAAGGGTCAAATTTTTATTTTCTAATATTTTCTTAGCTTGCGCAGGGTTGTAATCGTAGTCAAAATGCGGTTGATCATCGCCAGCCGCCCATGAAACCGAAGGAATGATATTATTTGCCACCGTTGCGGTATCGTAATAAATGTGTTTAATAATTTTTTTACGATCAATCGCTTGAGCAATGGCATGGCGAATTTCGACATCTTGCATACTTGGGCGCAAGAAATTGAAAGCAAGAAAGGATAAATTCATACTTTCTACGGTGTGTGTTTGAAAGCGTTCGCCTTGTTCTTTGAGCAAGCCTAATTGAGTCGCATCAGGAAAAGCAGCAAGCTGGCATTCATTATTTAAAAACTTGGCTAAACTTGCAATTTTGTCTGAAGAGAGATCAATAATAATATTTTTTAATTTGGCTTTCTCTTTCCAGTAATTTTCATTACGCACTAAACGCACATATTGCCCTTGGAGATAATCTTTCAACTGATAAGCACCAGTGCCTACGGGCAAGGTATCAAGTTGCGTAATGTTATCGTCAGCATTGAGCTGTAACGCATATTCATGCGAGAAAATAACTGCGTATTGACTGGCAAGATGAGACAAAATAGAGGCATCTGGCTGCAGCAAATGAATTTGCACGGTATAAGGATCCGTGCTTTCCACACGTTCAATTTTTTGATTTAATTTAATGCTATCAAAGTAAGGGAAACGGGTTTTCTTCGCTAAACCATAGAAAATTTGGTATTGGCGATTCATGCCTTTAGACGGCGTTGGGGTAAATTCAGGCAATGAAGTGTTATGCCCTAAAACGCGATTAAGGGAAAAGACAACATCGTCAGCATTGAAATCACGGGAAGGAATAAACCAAGGTGTTTGTTGAAATTTCACCCCTTTGCGCAAATGGATCGTCAGGGTTTTGCCGTCATTACTAAATTCATAAGATTGCGCTAAAGAGGGTTCAACTTGAGAGCTGTTGGTTTTTAATTCAAATAATTTGTTATAAATCTGTTCGGTCACCACATTCATACTGGTGCCCGCATCTGCAGTTTGCGGGTTAAACGAGAAACCAGTGGCATGGGTGCAATAGACCAAACCATTATTTTGCACTTCATCAGGTACGCGCGGCGCAGCCCAAAGCATTGAGCTGGTCAGAAGCAGAGAAAGTGCGGTCAGAAATTTAAGCATATTTTCATAAATCTATGGTAAATTAGCCCTAATTTTAAAGGATTTAGGATCAGATTAAAAATAAAAATGTTCAATCGAATTCAAAAAGAAATTACGCAAGTTTTTGACCGCACTTTAGACCGAAGTTTACGTATCGCCGTGACAGGGTTGAGTAGAAGTGGAAAAACGGCATTTATAACTAGCTTAATCAATCAGTTAATGTATATTAATCAAGAAAATAATCGTCACGTACCATTGTTTGAAGCGGCAAGAAACGGGCGCCTTTTAGGTGTAAAGCGTATTCCGCAGCGCGATTTGCGAGTGCCACGTTTTGATTATGAAGCCAATTTATCGGAATTGAGCCAAAATCCACCGCACTTTCCTCAATCGACACGCGGAATCAGTGAAACACGCCTTGCTATTCGTTATCAGAAACAACGTGGGCTAATGAGTTTAATAAAGGAACGCGGCACATTATATTTAGATATTTTTGATTATCCCGGAGAATGGTTATTAGATTTACCACTCTTAGGACAAAGTTTTCAGCAATGGTCACAAAATTTAAGTGAGTTACATCAAGGAAAACGAGCAAAACTTGCGCAGAACTGGTTAAAAAAAGCTAAAAATTTAGACTTAAGTGCGGTCGCAAATGAAGAAGTTTTAGCCAATCTTGCCAAAGATTACACGGATTATCTGCATGCTTGTAAAGCAGAGGGATTGAATTTTATTCAACCTGGGCGATTTGTGCTGCCCGCAGAATTAGCCGGCTCGCCTTCCGTACAATTCTTTCCGCTAATTTGGTTAAAACAAGAAGAATGGCAACAGCTTGAAAAAACAGCAAAATCAACTAGTTATTTTGCTATGTTGAAAGATCGTTACCGTTATTATCGCAAACATATTGTGAAAGCATTTTACGAAAATTATTTTTCTCATTTTGATCGCCAAGTGATTTTAGCTGATTGCTTAACGCCGCTGAATCATAGCCGCGAAGCTTTTGAAGATATGCAACAGGCATTACATCAATTATTTAGTAATTTCCATTATGGCAAACGAAACTTGCTGAACCGCTTGTTCGCCCCAAAAATTGATAAGCTGATGTTTATTGCGACTAAAGCCGATCATATCACGAGCGATCAGCTGCCTAATTTAACTAGTTTGATGCGACAGTTGGTACAAGACGGTGGACGTTATGCTGAATTTGAAGGTGTGGAATTGGATTACAGCGCAATTGCCGCCATTCGTTCCACACAACAGGTTAACGTGAATCAAAATGGCGAAACGTTCAAAGCTATTCGCGGTGTTCGTTCTTCAGATAAACAACAAGTTACCGTTTATCCTGGTTCTGTGCCTGCAAAATTGCCTAAGGCGGAATTTTGGGCAACGCGCAAATTTGAATTTGATCAATTTGAACCACAGCCTTTAGAACAGGGCGAGCCAATTCCCCATTTACGAATGGATGTGGTGGCGCAGTTTTTGTTGGGCGATAAACTACAATGATAAACGGTAATAAAAAAGCTACCTTTTGGTAGCTTTTTGTCAGATTTCGTCACTTATTCTCAAAGTGCGGTCAATTATTGTTCTGAATTTTCCACAACATTTTCTGTCGTTTCATCTTCAAAATCGTCATCTTCAGATTCTGCGATTCGCTCTAAACTAACCACATGTTCATCTTCCGCCGTGCGGATTAAGCGAACGCCTTGAGTATTACGCCCTACAATGCTCACTTCACTGACACGAGTACGCACTAGAGTGCCTGCATCGGTGATAAGCATAATTTGGTCAGTGTCAATAACCTGCGTTGCAGCGACAACTTTACCATTACGCTCGCTCACTTTAATCGAAATCACCCCTTTGGTATTACGCGATTTCGTCGGATATTCACTTAACGCAGTGCGTTTGCCATAACCATTTTGTGTAGCGGTTAAAATTTCGCCGTCAGTTTTTGGCACCACTAATGAAACCACTTTGTCGATATTGAGATCGAGAGTTTCTTCCGCATTATCATCAGAAATTTCTTCAATTTCCACCGCACTTTCATCATCAGAAAGATCATTTGTGAGTGCAAGTTTGATACCACGAACCCCCGTTGCCGTACGTCCCATTGCACGCACGGCAGATTCAGCAAAACGCACCACACGCCCTTGCGATGAGAACAGCATAATTTCATTAGAACCGTCAGTAATGTCAACACCGATTAATTCATCTTCATCTCGTAAGTTTACCGCGATGATACCGTTAGAACGTGGGCGGCTGAATTCGGTAAGCGCAGTTTTTTTCACGATACCGCCAGCGGTTGCCATCAGAACGAATTTATCTTCATCATAGCTTGCCACCGGCAGAATTGCGGTGATACGCTCATTTTCTTCCAATGGCAAAATATTCACAATTGGACGCCCGCGAGAGCCGCGGCTGGCTTCAGGCAATTGATAGACTTTTAACCAATATAAACGTCCACGGCTTGAGAAACAGAGAATCGTGTCATGCGTGTTAGCAACCAATAGTTTTTCAATGAAATCATCTTCTTTCATTTTGGTCGCGGATTTACCTTTACCGCCACGGCGTTGCGCTTCATAGTCGGTAATCGGTTGATATTTTACATAGCCTTCGTGAGAAAGTGTAACCACTACATCTTCTTGGGCAATTAAATCTTCAAGATTAATATCACCAGATGCAGCTGTAATTTCAGTGCGGCGTGCATCATTAAAGTTTGTTTTCACTAATTCAAGCTCTTCACGAATCACTTCACGCAAACGTTCGCTGCTGGTTAAAATGTGCAGTAATTCACCGATTTGAACTAGGATTTCTTTATATTCATCAACGATTTTTTCGTGTTCTAAACCCGTTAAACGGTGTAAGCGTAATTCTAAAATTGCACGGGCTTGTGCATCTGAAAGATAGTATTGACTTTCACGAACACCACATTCCGCAGGTAAATCATCAGGGCGAGATGCGTCAACACCAGCCGCTTCAAGCATTGGGGCAACATTGCCGAGACTCCATGCTCGAGCCAATAAGCCTTCACGCGCTTCTTCTGCAGTTTTAGACGCGCGGATCAAGTCAATCACAGGATCGATATTCGCCAGCGCAATGGCTAAGCCTTCTAAAATATGCGCACGTTCGCGCGCTTTACGCAGTTCATAAACGGTACGGCGTGTAACAACTTCACGGCGGTGTTTGACAAAAGCTTCGATAATTTGTTTTAAATTAAATAATTTCGGTTGCCCATGGTCTAACGCCACCATATTGATACCGAATGTCACTTGCATTTGGGTAAGCGAATATAAGTGATTTAAGACCACTTCACCCACGGCATCACGTTTAATATCAATTTCAAGGCGGATACCTTCTTTATTTGATAAATCTAAGATGCCAGAAATCCCTTCGATTTTTTTCTCACGAATTAATTCACCAATTTTTTCAACTAATTTGGCTTTGTTCACTTGGTAAGGAATTTCAGTCACGATAATTTGTTCGCGACCTTTATCATTAGTGATGACTTCCGCTTTCGCACGCACATACACTTTACCGCGCCCTGTTTTATAGGCTTCTTCAATACCACGGCGACCATTAATTAATGCCGCAGTCGGGAAGTCTGGACCAGGGATAAATTGCATGAGTTCATCAATGCTAATATCTTCATTGTCGATATAAGCGAGGCAGCCATCCATCACTTCGCCTAAATTGTGCGGCGGGATATTAGTTGCCATCCCCACGGCAATACCTGAAGAACCATTGACTAATAGCGCTGGAATTTTGGTTGGTAACACATCAGGAATCATTTCCTTGCCGTCATAGTTTGGCGAGAAGTCCACGGTTTCTTTGTCTAAATCCGTCAATAATTCTTGGGTGATTTTTTGCATGCGTACTTCGGTATAACGCATTGCCGCTGGCGCATCGCCATCAATAGAACCAAAGTTACCTTGCCCATCCACTAGCATATAACGCAATGAAAAAGGTTGAGCCATACGCACAATAGTGTCATAAACAGCGCTATCGCCATGGGGGTGATATTTACCGATAACATCCCCCACCACACGGGCAGATTTTACATAAGCTTTATTGTGAGTATTGCCACTTTGATCCATAGAGAAAAGCACGCGGCGGTGAACAGGTTTCAACCCATCACGCACATCAGGCAACGCGCGTCCTACAATAACAGACATGGCATAGTCGAGATACGAAGATTTAAGTTCGTCTTCGATGCTAACAGGCGTGATATCTTGACTTAATTCAGACATTGAAATTTCCTAATTCTGAGATGAAAAAATTAGCTGAATTATAGCATAGAAAGGGGAAAATTGGCTAAAAAAGTTGCCAAAAATAAGGCAAAGTGCGGTTGAAATTTTATGTATTTCTAAGGCTAATCAAAAAATAATAGACAAGTGCTTGTGCTGTGCTGTGCTGTGCTGTAAATTAAGCAAATTTTTCAAATCAATGTCAAGGAAAATTTCTTATGAATCAGCGAATTTTTTGGTTGGATGCAGCACGGGCAATTGCTATTGTATTAGTCGTTTTTACTCATATTCATGAGCGAGTTGGAATAGATAATTATTTATTAAAGAGTTTATTTTACAATATTGATCGGCTTGGTGTACCTATCTTTTTTATGTTATCAGGCGGATTGATTTTACCTAGATTAGTAACCATAGATTATGGAACTTTCTATAAAAGAAGAATACCGCAATTTTTGGGGGGGGCTCATCTTTTATTCTCTATTGACAACTATCATAAATCGTTATCTATTAACAGGAGATTTTTATTCTGCATTAAAGTTCTCGACTTTTAATGGTAACGCGATTTTTCCAGCAAAAATAGGTGATGCACATCAATTATGGTTCATGTATACAATTATTCAGCTTTATATTATCGCACCATTTTTAGCTAGATTTGTCGATAAGCTACCAACTAAAGATATATTATTTTTCATAGGGTTATGTGTCATATTTGGACAACTAAAAGAAACTTTAGGAACAAAAATTGATGTTTCCTTTTTGAATCGTTTAGGAAGTAACTTTCTTGGAGCATTTTTGCCATATTTTCTATTTGGATATGTGCTTTTGAATAGGAAAATTTCAATTAAAAATTTAACTGCACTTTTATTAGTTGTTTTGCCTATTATTATTGTAATGTTAATATAATGGCATCGTGGCGATTTTATTGGTGCTTATCATTGGTATTCATCATCTATTTTTATTGTGTTATCAAGTGTCGGGCTTATTTTCTTAATCAAAAATTATTTTGAGAGAAAAAAAGAAAGTAAAATTATTACTATAATGAGTAAGTATTCCTTTGGTATTTATTTATCTCATTATGTCTTTATTTACATATTTTCATGGACATTCAAAGATTATTGGGGAGCATTAAATTTAGCCTTAAGATTAACAATTTTATTTACATTAACATTTATAGTTAGTAAACCCACCCAACATAACCACACATAAATAAACAAGATAAATGGGAAAAATTTGGACTTAGTGGGAAGAGATGGGAAGGGAAAAATGAAATAGCGTTACACATAGAGAAAAAGAAAACCCAGTCAAAAATGGCTGGGTTTTGTATTTTTATTCGGCGTATTTGAAGCTGCCATTTGTATTTTACTTGGGAAGCATCTGGAGCTTTTGTTTATGTTTTACTCGGGGAACATTTGGAACTGGCGTTTGTCCACCTCTTCTTTTTGAACTTTCTTCACAATTTTGTAGATCCATTGTAGCGAAAGGTTGTATTTCTTTGCTAAATACGCGTGGTTTACACCGTTAAATTCGTTGTAAATTTGCTTTTCGCGTTCACAGGCGAACAATTCCAACGCTTTCGGCATATACACATTCAAACCGCCCCAAGATTGGCTGATTTTCATCGCAACAATCATTCCAAGGTTTTCTGCAAGTTCTTCACAAAGCCCGAACTCTTTGGCGGCAACCACAGTGTGTTTCGCCAAATCTGCCAATAAGTCAGGGGCTTTAGTGTGAAAGTCTTCATTGTCAAATTTGGCGATACTCATTTTATTTACCTACTCGTTTTTGCCATTGTTTCAAGGTTTCCAAAATCAAAGTGGCTTGGGTATTTGTTAGCTCATTCCACGGTACATCATCGTTTAACGACCTTTTCACAAACCCATTCAGCCCACGAGAAGACCCATCATCAATCAAACCATCTGCGTGCATCTGTTTCCAAACCGCCCACAGCTTGCGTTGAATGGGGGAAAGTGATGATTTCCCTCTCGGCAGCCGAATTTTAGCCCCTTTATTGGTCAAAAACGAATGTTTTTGAAATATTTTGAACGTTTATTAAATGAAAACGTTCCTGATGCTGGCGAAGGTTGGACTATCGTAGATGCTTTTGGTGGCAGTGGTTTACTCAGCCACGTAGCCAAACGCTTAAAGCCAAAAGCTAGAGTGATTTATAACGACTTTGACGGTTATGCTGAGCGTTTACGTCATATTGACGACATTAACCGATTGCGGAGATTGATTTTTCCGCTCCTATCGGCCACAGAAAAAGGCAAGCGTGTACATAGCGACATCAAAAAACAAATTATCAACGTAATTAAAGACTTTGATGGTTACATTAATGAGCATATTTTATGCTCTTGGCTATGCTTTAGCGGTCAGCAAGTATCAACGTTGGAAGAATTATTCAAGGAAGATTTCTGGCATTGCATTCGCCAGACGGATTATCCTACGGCAGAAGGATATTTAGACGGCATTGAAATAGTCAGTGAGAGTTTTCATACCTTACTGCCCAAATATCAAAATGACACAAAGGCGTTATTTGTGTTAGATCCCCCATATCTATGCACACACCAAGCTAGTTATAAACAAACTCGCTATTTTGATTTGGTGGATTTCCTGCGACTCATTCACTTAACTAGACCACCTTTTGTGTTTTTCAGCTCAACCAAAAGCGAGTTCGTTCGCTTTATTGACGCAATGATTGAAGATAAGTGGGATAATTGGCAAGCGTTCGAAAACTATGATCGTATTATCGTAAAAACTTCTACGAGTTACTCGGGCAAGTATGAGGATAATATGGTATTTAAGTTTTAAAAAGTGTAATGATGTTGCACTATTTGAAAAAAAGCGAGAAGCAATTATCTCGCTTTTTTCGTGGCTGTTATATCGCTCGGCTTTAAGTTAGCTTAATTTTTGGGGCTGACGTAGATTAGCCCTAAATTTCACACCATTTTCGCAATGTTTTTAGCTGCATTTTGGGTGTTCCAAAGTTAAACCGAAATTCACATTCC
>NZ_QENU01000025.1 GCF_003096995.1 Alitibacter langaaensis DSM 22999
CCAAGTAAATCTGCAGCTGAGCGAGCCGTGACTTCTAGCACAAAAAATTCAAGTAATTTTCTCTGTATAGATTTCTTTAGTTTACAATGAGTTATCTTCATTTTTGTAGATTAGCATAGTACCTAATCTACGTCAGCCCCTAAAACTTTGTAACATAAAGACAAACAAAGAATTATTCGAAATCTTCTCCAGCGAGATCGTCATCAGCGTCATTTTTTGAGCCTTCTAGATCTGCGATGAGTGCTTTCTCAGGATTTGCTTGGAATTCTGCCCGAATACGCGCTTCTAATTCTGCTGCTTTTTCAGGGTTTTCAGTGAGCCATTTCATTGCGTTCGCTTTGCCTTGACCAATCTTATCGCCTTCATAAGAGAACCAAGCTCCTGCTTTTTGGACGAATTTATGTTTCACCCCAAGCTCAATTAATTCTCCATTTTTAGAGATACCTTCGCCATACATAATTTGGAAATCTACGGTGCGGAATGGTGCGGCCAGTTTATTTTTCACAACTTTCACACGAGTTTCATTACCGATAATCTCTTCACCATTTTTCACTGAACCCACACGGCGAATATCTAGGCGCACAGATGAATAGAATTTCAATGCATTACCACCTGTTGTAGTTTCTGGATTACCAAACATTACACCAATTTTCATACGAATTTGGTTAATAAACACGACCAAGCAGTTCGATGATTTGATTTGACCGGTTAATTTACGCAATGCTTGCGACATTAAACGGGCTTGTAAACCAACGTGGGCATCTCCCATATCGCCTTCGATTTCGGCTTTTGGTGTTAAGGCTGCTACGGAATCCACAATAATGACATCAATCGCGCCAGAACGTACTAATGCATCACAGATTTCAAGGGCTTGCTCGCCGTTATCTGGTTGAGAAATAAATAATTCTTTTACATCAACACCTAATTTAGCGGCATAAATAGGATCAAGAGCGTGTTCTGCATCGATAAATGCACAGACTTTGCCTGCTTTTTGTGCTTGTGCAATAACAGAAAGGGTTAGGGTTGTTTTACCTGAAGATTCAGGCCCATAAATCTCAACGATACGCCCCATTGGCAATCCGCCGATACCTAATGCGACATCTAATCCGATTGAACCAGTGGAAATTGACTCTACATCAAGCGTTTGCGTATCGCCTAATTTCATGATCGCACCTTTACCGAATTGTTTTTCGATTTGACCCAGTGCCGCAGCCAGTGCTTTTGCTTTATCTTCTTGAGATGCCATTGTAAATTCCTTGTAAGTGTCGTAAATGTAGATTAAACCGTATAAGCTGATTTATCTGTAAATTTGAGCATATAATATCTGTTTTAAAAAACAGTATCAAGCGTTTTTTTGATCTTTACTTTAAAACGATGATCTTCATTCCAAAATCAAAAATGAAGCATTGATTTTTAATCATATTTAATGCTGTAAAAAATTGTCGAGCAGCTGTTTGCCGTATTCGGAAATATAAGATTCGGGATGAAACTGCACGCCATATATGGGCAATGTTTTATGCTCAAACGCCATAATAATGCCTTGTTCACAAATGGCTGTAACTCTCAGTTGCGCAGGAAAATTTTGCTCTGCCACTGCCCAAGAATGATATAGCCCAATTTGAAATTGGTTTGGTAAGCCCAAAAATAATTGAGAATTTGACCGCACTTTGAGTTGGCGGGCATAACCATGACGAACATCTGGTAAGTTATATAGTGTTGCTCCAAAATATTCACACAGGGTTTGATGCCCTAGACAAACGCCTAAAATGGCTTTTTGCTTATGGAAACGATCTAACATCGCAAACAGCTGCGGATAGGCTCGTGGCACGTCAGGCTCTGGCGAGATCAAAATATGGATAAACTTTTCTATTTCATCTAAATTGAGATCTTCCACGTTGACTACCTGAAAATCGACATTTAACTGGCGACTGAGATCGACTAAATTGTAGGTGAATGAATCGTGATTATTAATAATGAGTAAGCGTTGCATGATATTTCCAGCTGAAAGTTTCCGTGCAATTATAAATGATCTTTACTAAAAATTCGGCTACACTTCGCCATTATTTGAGCCAATTTTCGTGGTTGATTATGTTGCTAAAAGACTTTGAACAACAAGCTAATTTATGGGGAAAATCTCGCCAGCCCTTTTTCTTTCTGATTGATTTTGAAATGAAAAAGCCCGTGATTTGTTCGCTTGAAGAGGCGATAACATTGGGCATTCAATTTAATTTGCGCGGTGTGTCAAATGTTGATGCTGCCAATAGTTTTGCTATGACTGAGCCTTATCAAATGCACGCTAAATCCGTGGACTTGGCGGTTTATAAGCAAGGGTTTGACGCGGTGCAAACTGAATTGCAAAACGGCAATTCCTATTTGTTAAATTTGACTTATGCCACACCGATTGAGATGAATTATTCATTTGAGCAAATTTTTCACCGTGTGCAGGCGAGTTATAAATTATGTTTTAAAGATGAGTTTGTGTGCTTTTCGCCTGAATGTTTTGTGCGTATTGGTCAGAATCAAATTTCCACTTATCCAATGAAGGGGACTATTCGGGCAAATGTGCCGCAAGCTGAGCAACAGTTACTCTCGTCTGAAAAAGAACAATGTGAGCATTACACCATTGTTGATCTAATGCGTAATGATCTGGCTATGGTGGCGGAAAATATTCGCGTTAATCGTTTTCGTTATGTGGAAAAAGTGGGGAATGATGAGCAAGCCATTTTGCAAACAAGTTCGGAGATTGTCGGCGATCTCACGGAAAATTGGCAGAAAAATATCGGTTCTATATTATTGCGATTATTGCCCGCAGGGTCTATCAGTGGTGCACCAAAAGAAAGAACGGTGCAGATTATTCAGCAAGCAGAAAAACAAGATCGAGGTTATTATACGGGGATCTTTGGCGTTTTTACTGGCGAAAGTTTAGACAGCGCGGTGGCGATTCGTTTTATTGAAAAACAGAATGGAAAGATGTATTTTCGTAGCGGTGGCGGAATTACAAGGCATAGCCAGCTGAATGATGAATACCGTGAATTGCAACAAAAAGTTTATGTGCCGCTAGGGTAATTATGCATTTTCCATTGTTTGAAACCATTTGTATTGCGCAACATCAGATCCAAAATATCGCCTATCATCAGCAACGCTATGAAAATGCCTTGCGACATTTTTATGGAAAAAGTGCGGTCAAAATTTATGATTTTTTAGCAATTATTCAACAATCTGCGGATTTTCCAACCGAACTTTTATCGCCAGTAACACGTTGTCGAATTGCCTATAATGCGACCGACTATCAGATCCAATTTTTTCCTTATCAACCTAAATTAATTCAAACTTTTAAGCCGATTGTCTGCGATGACATTGATTACAATTTTAAAATTTCTGATCGCACTTTGCTCAACACATTATTTGCACAGCGCGGCGATTGTGATGAGATTATGATTATTAAACAGGGCAAAGTGACGGATTGTAGTATCGGCAATCTCTGTTTTCGCCGTGGCGAACGTTGGTTCACCCCCGATTCGCCATTATTGGCTGGGACGCAGCGACAAGCTTTATTAGAAAAAGGAATAATTCAAGAAGTACCGATTTTCGCCGATGATATAGAAGATTTTGACGAAATTCGTCTAATTAACGCGATGAATGGGTTGGCGTAAAGACCGCAATTAATTCGCCGACTTTTAAGCGTTTTTTCGGGGTTTGGCTGATAGAGCGTTGCACTCGTAATTTACGGCATTTGGCACCACGATAAATTTCACGGGTAAATTTGGTGTCGTGATTGGAAATCAGCACCGTTTGCGAACTTTGTTTCGCTAATTCTGCCAAGGCTTTTTGATCTTCCAAAGAAAACCCAGTGCCAGAATAATGGGTGAAATTGCTATCTTGAATGAGTGGCGCATAGGGCGGATCGCAATATACTGCGCAGTGTTCATCCACCATTTCAAAAGTGCGGTGAAAATCTTGGCAAATAAAGACCGCACTTTGTGCTTTTTGCGCGAAGAAACGCAACTCGACTTCGGGAAAATAATGGGTTTTGTATGCACCAAAAGGCACATTGAATTCATTTTTTGCGTTGTAGCGGCACAGCCCGTTAAAGCCAAAACGGTTGAGATACACGAACAAGACAGCGCGTTTGAAAATATCTTGCGAATGATTAAATTCATCACGGCGAGCATAATAATATGCTGCAGTATTCGCATCGGGATGAAAAAAAATGGGCTTTAACGCTTCGATATAAGCATTGACATCCGTTTTAACGATATTGAATAAATTGATGAGGTCGGGATTAATATCCGCCAAAATATAGCGTTGAAATTGGGTATTTAAGAAAACTGACCCAGCCCCCACAAAGGGTTCAACCAAACAGTTTTTGCGTTTGGGCAGCAGGCGGTTAATTTCATCCATTATGCGAAACTTACCGCCCGCCCATTTTAAAAATGAGCGGTGTTTGACCGCTTTTGAATTTTTTGTTGCAAGGTGAGACGGTTTTGCCATTGAAATTAGTCAAATTGAGTGCAAGCGCGAATAGCGTCAAGAACAAGAGATTTGTCGGTATCTGTGGCAACATAAGCTTGACCGAGCGATTTCAGCAAAACAAGGCGTAATTTGCCCGCAAGCACTTTTTTATCGCGCATCATATGCGGTAAATAATCTTCTGGTTGCATATTATCTGGGCTGATGGTCGGTAAATTCGCGCGCGCTAATAATTTTTCTAATCGGCCAACATCTTTTTTAGAGATATTGCCAAGCAATTCCGAGAGAGCTGCTGCCATCATTGACCCCACTGCCACCGCTTCACCGTGTAACCAGTTGCCATAGCCTAAATAAGTTTCGATAGCATGACCAAAGGTGTGCCCCAAGTTGAGCAGCGCGCGATCGCCTTTTTCTGTTTCATCACGGGCTACAACATCAGCCTTGATTTGGCAACAACGCGCGATGCAATGTTGCAAATCAGCAGGATTTAATGCCACTAAATTATCAATATGCTGCTCGAGCCATTCAAAAAATGGCAGGTCTAAAATTGCCCCATATTTGATTACTTCAGCAAGACCTGCGTTAATTTCACGTTTAGGCAAGGTGTTGAGCGTTGTGGTATCAATTATCACGCTTATCGGTTGATAGAACGCGCCGATCATATTTTTGCCTAATTCGTGATTAACTGCAGTTTTGCCCCCCACAGAGGAATCCACTTGAGAGAGCAGTGTGGTGGGGATTTGGATAAATCGAATGCCACGTTGATAGCTCGCTGCGGCATAACCTGCTACATCGCCTATAACACCGCCACCCAGCGCGATCAATATGGTATCTCGCCCGTGGTTTTCGCGTAAAAGTGCGGTGAAAATTTCATTCAAAGAATCAAGAGTTTTATATTTTTCACCGTCTTTTAATTGCACTGAACTGACTTGGCAGCCTATTTTTTCAAGGGTTGCAGTAACGGTATGCAAATATAAAGGCGCAATGGTTTCGTTGGTGACAATCATCACTTTATCGCCCGCTGTCAGCGGATAAACTGAGGTTTCAGTTAAAAGATTTTCGCCGATATGAATCGGATAACGGCGTTCTTTTAATTCAACATTGACACACAACATATTTGCTCCTTATTGCTAGATTTGGGTATTATCAATCAAATCAATGATTTGATTTGCCATTAATTTAGCGCTTTGTTCGTCTGTTGGTAATGTAATATCGGCAACTTCTTCATATAACGGATTACGAACTTTGGCTAAATCTTCTAGCACTTTACGCGGATCTTCTGCGCCTTGTAATAATGGACGTTTTTTGTCGCGTTGGGTACGCTCAAATTGTTTATCAACGGTTGTTTCTAAATAAATGACAATTCCACGTGCAGATAAATAATTGCGGTTATCTTTTGAGAGAACGGCGCCACCGCCAGTGGAAAGCACGATGCCTTGTTTTTGGGTGAGTTCATTGATTATACGTTCTTCGCGCTTACGAAAGCCTTCTTCGCCTTCAAGATCAAAAATCCAGCTAATATCTGCACCCGCTCGTTCTTCGATTTCTGCATCTGAATCAATAAATTCCATGCCTAATTGTTGAGCCAACTGACGACCAATTGTGCTTTTCCCCGCCCCCATTGGTCCAACTAAGAAAATATTACGTTTTTCTGCCATTGTTATTTTTCTACTATTTAAATTTTAATGATTTGATCCTAAAACGCCAAAATACAGCGATAAAAATTTTGGATCACCGAAACTGGAGAATTATCGCAATAAATGCCCCTGTATTTCAAGTTTATTCAGGAGATTATTTATTGCGATTTGATTATACAAATAAAAAATGCACGTTGAACGTGCATTTTCTAACAGTGAGTTATTAAGCTTTTGCTTTTTTTAGGCGGCGAATTTTTTTCTCTTCGGCAATCGCAACTAAACCTAATAGCACTAAGCAGGCGATAACAGACATATCGAGGGCTGCAAATGTACCAGACCAACCAGTTAAACCGAAGATTGGCGTGCCATCTGCGATCATGCCTAGACCTAATTTAGCAAAGCTATCGCCAATTAAGTAAGCAAAGGTTCCTTTGATACCATCTGCGACTGCAATACCACGTTTAGGAACGAAGCCTACTGCAGCCACGCCAATTAAGAGTTGTGGACCGAACACCAAGAAACCTAATATGAATAATGCGCCTAAATACATATATTCATTTGTTGCGTGTTGGTAGAACTCAAGCATAAAGATAATTAATACTAACGCGATACAAGCGGTTAAGCCACGGCGACCATTGGCTAAATCCGATAAATATCCCCATAAGAATGTACCGACTAATGCGCCGATTTCAAACAATGCGAAGCCTGAAATTGCCGCTTCTTTAGTGAAGCCTAATTGTTCGTGAGCATAGACAGGAGACCATTGGTCGATACCGATGCGAACGATATATAGGAACACATTTGCAAAACACAGTAACCAAATTACTTTGTTTTTTAACACATAATTCACAAAAATTTGCCATTTTGTGAGATGTTCTTCTTCCGCATGAAGATCTTCTTCAGATATTTCTTCATCAAATAATTCTTCAGCTTTGCCTAAACCATAGGCTTCAGGTGAATCGTTACCGTAACGCAAGCCAATAAAACCAATGATTAATGCAATGATTGATGGGAAAATAAACATACCAATCACATGGCCGTTGAATATGACGTTTGCACCAAATACTGCAACACCTGCGGCTGCAGCCCCACCAACGTTATGAGATAAATTCCAAAAGCCGAGATAAGTTCCGCGTTTTTTGCGTGGTGTCCATTTGGTAATGGTGGAGTAGCTTGATGAACCGCCTGTTGATTGGAAGAAACCGCTGAGTGCGTAAAATGCTACCATTAAGAATAATGCTACACTACCTTGTCCCATACTTGCACTGAAGCCGAGCATACAAAGTGCGGACAAAATGAGCATAAATGGCACGAATTGTTTTGTGTTTTTGCCATCAGCATAGTAAGAAACTACGGTTTTACCCACGCCATAAGTTACGGAGAAACCTAAGCCAATCAAGCCAAGATCTGTCTTAGTCAAACCATAGGTTTCGATCATATCATTTTGTGCGATATTGAAATTCTTACGAATTAAATACATCGCCATATAACCGAAAAATACCACCAAATAAGATTGCATAAAGGGTTTAAACCACATTTTACGACGTTCTTCCACAGGAAGATCGAGCGTGGGTTTTCTCACTTCTTCAAGAAATTTGAGCATAGATACACCTAATTAAATTGTTAAATTATGTTTTTATGGGTAAAAAAAGGGTTGCGATCATCTACTAATTTCTGATGGTTTGCAATAAGAATTTTGTTATTTTGCGTTAGTTATAAGGACGAGCCATCTATAAATGATTATCTGCAAAATAGGGGGGCTGGCTAACTTGGCTAACTTTTAGGGAATACAAACAAAAGGGGATAGTGCAATTTAAAAGACATATCAAAGTCTTGAGAAAACGCGGAACGCAGATTCCCTTTTGAGGAAGGTTAAATCATTGAAATAGCCGAAGAATAAGCTCTATACGCCCTTTTTTACCCAAAAGCGAAAAGGCAAGTTTTCAGTTTCTGATTTCACTAAAGTATGATCCATAAATTGGCAAAAACTAGGAATATCGCGTGTTGTGGCAGGATCATCTGCAGTAATAAGCAGAATTTCCCCTTCGTTCATATGGCGAATTTGTTTGCGCACAAGCATTACAGGTTCTGGGCAACGTAAACCTAATGCATCAAGTTGGTGGTGGACGAGAATGTCATTCATATGTGTATTTCGATTTTTTGTATAATGCAGAGTATAATAGCGTTCTCATCAAATATGGTCAAAAAATTCAACGAATGGAATATTTAATTCCGCAAAGTGCGGTCGTTTTTGAAGAAGAAATTAAGAAAAGCCGATTTATTACTTATCTTCAGCATACAGAAGGATTGGCGCAAGCAAAAGCATTTTGGCAGGAAATAAAATTGCGTCATCCTGATGCACGTCATCATTGCTGGGCAACGGTTGCCGCGCAGCCTAATAATTCGCAAGAACTTGGTTTTTCTGATGATGGCGAACCCGCAGGAACTGCAGGAAAACCGATGCTTGCCGCATTACAGGGGAGTCAAATTGGCGAGATCAGTGCCGTTGTGGTCCGTTATTATGGTGGAATCTTGCTAGGCACTGGCGGTTTGGTTCGAGCGTATGGTGGTGGCGTTCAGCAAGCATTGAAATTGCTGGAAACTGGCGTAAAAGTGGAATATCAACCTTATCAAGTGCGGTGTGATTACGGGCAGATTCAGTGGTTGCAAAATTTATGTGCGAAATATAATGTGCAAATCTTAGAACAGGATTTTCAGCAGAATGTGCAATTCCAGTTAGGCATTAGTGATGATAAACTAATAGCATTTGAGCAAGAATTAACAGAACGCTCGGCGGGTCAGCTAGCGTTAATTAAAATATAGAGAGAATATTGTGCATATATTAGCGATTATTCGCATTGTGGGCATTTTGATTATGTGCTTTTCATTATCCATGTTAGTGCCAGCTTCGGTGGCATTGATTTATGGTGATGGTGGCGGTCGTGCTTTTATCGAAACTTTTTTTTGCTGTTTGTTAGTTGGTGCGGCATTATGGCGTTCTTGCTATCAACACAAAGAAGAATTGCGTTCGCGTGAGGGGTTTTTAATCGTTGTCGGCTTCTGGGCACTGTTGAGTGTTTTAGCCGTGATTCCTTTCTTATTATTTGATGAATTAAATCTCGATTTTCCACAAGCGCTGTTTGAATCCGTGTCTGCGGTAACAACCACTGGAGTAACCTCACTTTCAGGGCTAGATCATTTACCGAAATCCATTTTATTTTATCGCCAATTTTTACAATGGATTGGGGGGATCGGGTTGATCGTTTTAGTGGTTGCTGTAGCACCAATGCTAGGTGTTGGTGGCGGACAGTTAGTGCGAGCAGAATCCGTCAGCCCATCTAAAGATCAGAAAACCTTGCCAAGAATACGAGAAATGGCAAAGCTACTTTGGATCGTTTATAGCGTTGCGACGCTCTGTTGTGCCTTGGCTTATTGGTTTGCAGGAATGAGCCTTTTCGATGCAGTGGCACACAGTTTTTCGACAATATCCAATGGAGGATTATCCACCCACGATGCGAATTTAGGCTATTTCCAAAACTCAGCAATTTATTTAATCACTAGCTTTTTTATGCTATTTGGCGGTTGTAGCTTTGGTTTGCATGCCAAAGCTTTTGCGAATTGGAAACATCAACCGCTTTGGAAAACTTATTTCAGCGATCCAGAATTTCGTTTCTTTTGCATTCTGCAAGCAACCTTTATTGCCATTATGTGTACAGGGCTATATTTGTCATATAAAGATATGTCGATAATGGATGTTTTTGCACAAGGAACAGCACAATTAACCTCAATGTCTATGACCTCAGGTTATACGCTATTTGATTTTAATGAACTTCCCTCTTTCTTAGGTGTGTTTCTTATTTTCACGGCGATTATCGGAGGATGCTCTGGTTCAACGGGGGGGGGACTAAAAATAATTCGAGTTTTGGTTGTTTGGTTACAATTTAAACGAGAAATTAAATACCTTGTTCACCCTAATTTAGTGGTGCCAATTAAAGTCGGAGATACCCTATTATCTCCACGTATTATCGATGGTATTTGGGCGTTTTTAATTGCTTTCTTTTTAACTTATTGGATTTGCGTTTTTGGTGTCATTTTATGTGGTATGGACGGCTCAGATTCAATGGTTTCTGTATTCTCTCTACTAACGAATGCGGGACCAGGATTAGGCTCAGCAAGCACTGGTTTCGAAGGCGTAACGGATTCAGCTAAATACGTTTTATCATTTGCGATGATGGCAGGGCGTTTGGAAATTTTCTCTTTGCTTATTTTATTTAGCCCAACTTTTTGGAAAACATAATGAAAACACTTATTTTATATTCAAGTCACGATGGGCAAACTAAAAAAATCGCACATTTTTTAGCGGAGCAAATTGGCAATAGTGATGTTGCTGATTTAGCACAAAGTGCGGTCAAAAATTTAGAAGAATTTGATCGTATCGTGATTGGGGCTTCCATTCGTTATGGTCATTTCAATAAACAACTTTATCAATTTATTGAAAAGCAGACCGCACTTTTAAATAGCAAAAATACAGCCTTCTTCGGGGTGAATTTAACGGCTCGGAAGGAAGGGAAAAACACGCCCGAAACCAATGTTTATGTTAGAAAATTTCTACAGCGCATTTCTTGGCAGCCTAAATTAGCCGCTGTATTTGCAGGTGCATTACTTTATCCCCAATATCATTGGTTTGACCGAATGATGATCCAATTCATCATGAAACTCACAAATGGCGAGACGGACAGCAGCAAAGAAATTGAATATACAGATTGGGATAAAGTTAAGGAATTTGCTGAATCTATTAAAATGCTGAATTAATAGGCTAATACTGATACTTTTTTAGTATTCTTCCGCAAGATCGCTCAATAAAAAAGCAAACGAAATAAATTTCTAAAAAAGATCTTGCGTGGGAATAAAAAATTTCTATAATGCCACTCCGCAACAGCAAGACGGCTTAGTTAAGACTTAAATTTAAAATAAATTTGAAAATTTAACTTGACGAGAATGATGAGTTTAAATATCATAAATGTCCTTGCTTAATGCAACTGTTCTTTAACAATTTATCAGACAATCTGTGTGGGCACGAGTAAGATTCGTTTTGAAAAAAATTAAAACAGAAACTTAAAGTGCTGAACAAAGTTAAT
>NZ_QENU01000026.1 GCF_003096995.1 Alitibacter langaaensis DSM 22999
GGAATGTGAATTTCGGTTTAACTTTGGAACACCCAAAATGCAGCTAAAAACATTGCGAAAATGGTGTGAAATTTAGGGCTAATCTACGTCAGCCCCAAAATAAAATCTCACTAAAGAAAAACTGGGCAGAGCTAAGCCCAGTTTTTTTAGCTTAATTTTCTGTAAACAAAAAAGTGCGGTCAAAAATTTTTATTTTTTTGACCGCACTTGATGTTTAGTTCAATGATTTCCTATTGCTTTGGCGTTTGCATAAAGCGGAAGAAATCACTATCAGGTTTAAGCAACATCATATTCTCCGAGCTCGCAAAACTGGTTTCGTAAGCTTTTAAACTACGGATAAAACTATAAAATTCAGGCTCTTGCCCAAATGCAGTGCTATAAAGTTTTGCTGCTGTGGCATCGCCTTCACCGCGTAATTGCTGGGCGGCTTTGTTTGCGTTAGCCGTGATTAACGTAACTTTACGATCCACTTCCGCTTGAATAAATGCCGCCTTTTCTTTACCTTGCGAACGGTGTTCACGGGCAACGGCATCACGTTCTGCACGCATACGTTGGTAGATTGATGAAGAAACTTCATCTGGCAAATTGATTTGCTTAATACGCACATCCACCACTTCAATCCCTAATTCAGCGGTGCTGTCTTCGCCTGAATTTAAAGATTTTTTCGCGCCCGCCATTAGTTCGCCACGAGTACCCGAAACGATATCTTTGATGGTGCGTGTACCGATTTCTGAGCGCAAGCGATCGCTGACTTTACGTTGCAATAAGTTTGCTGCAAGCGTTTTATCACCGCCGCCTGTTGCAGTGTAGAAACGACCGAAATCACTGATTTTCCATTTCACATAGGAATCCACTAATAAGTCTTTTTTCTCTACGGTAACAAAACGGTCGGCTTTGCCATCAAGGGTTTGGATACGTGCGTCAAGCAGTTTCAAACTGTCGATGATAGGCAGTTTAAAGTGTAAACCTGGTTCATAGACTTCAACTTTGTTGTCTGCATCACGTTGTACTTTGCCAAAACGCATCATAATACCGCGTGAGCCTTCTTGCACAACGACAACGCTAGAATAAATGACTAAAGCAAGAACGATGATAATTGGCGTTAAAAATTTACGCATTAGTTAAATCTCCCTTGGCGTTCCACAGATGATGGCGGTGTTGATTGAGTAGGGTGCGTTAAAACTGGCTGAGAATTGACCGCACTTTGAGGTGCTGAAGCTGGCGCCGTATTTGTTTGCGCGCCTTTGTTACGCAGCAGTTGATCGATTGGCAATACAGTCATACTGTTGCCCCCATCCATCATCACTTTTGGTGTTTTCGCCATAATACGTTCCATACTTTCAATGTATAGACGATCTTTTAACACAGTCGGATTTGTTTTAAATTCAGGTAATAAACGTTGGAAACGCTCAATTTCTCCTTGTGCATCAAGCACAACTTGTTCTTTATATGCAGAGGCGGCTTCAATGATTCGCTGTGCGTTACCGCGCGCAATCGGCTCACGCTCACGGGCATAGGCTTCAGCTTCACGAATGTAACGTTGTTCATCTTCTTGCGCTTTGATCGCGTCGTCAAAAGCATCTTTAACATCTTCTGGCGGGCGCGCAGATTGGAAGTTCACATCAATAATATTTAAGCCCATATCATAAGGCTTGATAATCTCATTGAGTGCTTTCCACGTGCTATCACGCACCACGCTACGCTCTTTGGTTAGAATATTATCCATCGTCATATGACCGATAACATAACGCAAGGCGCTGTCCGTGGCTTGCCCAAGGCTGTCATCCGCATTGGTAACACTAAATTTGTATTTCGCAGGATCGGACACGCGGTATTGCACAGTCATTTCCACTTTCACCATATTTTCATCTTGCGTCAACATGGAACCTTGGGTTTTCAGTTCACGCACTTGTTCCACATTAACCGGGATCACTTGATCGACAAAAGTGGGTTTCCAGTTTAAACCGGGTTGCACAATAGAATGAAGTTGCCCGAAACGGGTAACCACACCGCGTTCTGCTTCTTTAATGGTATAAAAACCGCTCGCTCCCCAAACGATAACGCCCACTAAGGCTGCAATCGGCAAAAATTTGCCATAATGAATGGGGGCGCCATTTGAACTACCATTATTGTTTGAGCGTGATTTATTTCCACCTAGCTTTTTCAATAAATTTGAAAAGGCTTCTTCTAAATCTGGTGGCGATTGTTCATCGTTATGCTTTGGCTTATCAGTTGGCTGATTTTCTTGCCCTGGATTATTCTTACCAGGGGCCGCCCATGGATCTTGATCCTGTGCCATTTTTTTCTCCATTCGAATATAACATTAAGTGTAAAAAATTTGTAAACAGTCTAAACAAAAACAAACTGCAAGTCTATGTAATATGGTGATAAATTTGCATTTTTAAAGTGCGGTCAAATTTGACCCTATTTGTGAATTTCTGCATAATACCCGCCACTTATGAATAAGGAATCATTATGGCACACGAAGAAACTTCTCCAATTTCGACCGCACTTTTTTCTGCTATACCGCTTATATTGCTGTTGGCATTTGAATTTATTTGCGCTTTACTTGGCGCAACGGTTGAGGTTGCGCAATACGCAATCGCCCTTTTTACGGCTGAAATTTTGTTATTGATTGTTTTTATGAAAGGGCAAATCTGTAATGGACAACGTGGACGCTTAATCAACGCTAATCAATATATGGCAATTTATTGGCTGCTTTCTGCGATTGTGGTTTGTACGCAAATAGCGACAGTAGGAATATTGCCCTTATTATTGTCTATCATTGGATTGATGATTGTGGCGATGATTTATCTGCGTTCATGGCTAGCAGCAGCCTTGGCGTTGGCTATTTGTGGCGTGGTTATCAGTCTTTATTTTGTAGGAAACTCACCTTTGCGTTTAAGTCCAATTGCGCAAATGTTAGTAGGGGTAATATTAGCCAATATCGCATTATCGGTTTCTCGTAACCGTTTACAAGGTTTTATCGCCTTGCTTCCGTTTCTTATGGCGTTATTAGTGGTTGTTAATGTGATTTATACTTTGGCAATGTTGTGTTTCGCGCCTAACATTATTCAGCCGATTGAAGCGATAAAAGATCTGCCAGCAGAATTTCCTGCGATACTGTATTTTGTGTTGCATCTGGTGATAATGGCTATTTTAGCGGTGCATATTTTGCGGAAAATTAAATTGGATTATTTTAATCTGATTTTATTGTTGATTCTGGCTTCAAGTTTGCCTGTATGGGCAACGTTTATTTCGTCATAGTGTGAATATTGTATAAACATGATGATAATAAAAATGCGCTGAGTGTGAATTCAGCGCATTTTTTGTTTGCGATATAACATTCTTATTCAGAAACGATCACTCTCGAACCGTCAGCAAAGGATACTTCACGGGCGACAATAATCACGCCAAGCTGTTTGGTTGGGTCTTGGATAATTGCTTTTGATTGTTCAGACATATTTTTAAATAAATCTAATGTGCGAACATCAGTGGCAGAACCTGCGGGAATCGGCTGTTTATTTAAGTCAAGCACAACATTTGTGGTGTAAATGATTTGATTATTCAGGGTAAATGCCGTTGTCCATGCTACTGAAGTTAATGGTTTTTTGCTCGTGTTTTCAACACGATAGACAACCAGAGAACCTTCATTTTTCTCTGCATCGGTCACAATATTTCGCGCCATTGCGGTAACCTTAACCGATTGATTAAACAATGCGAGCATTAGATCTTGTGTTCCCGATTGAGATTGGTGTTGTAACGCATCGGTTAAAGATTGCGGCTGCGCTGTTGGCACTTGGGTTTGTGGTGCGGGCTGAGCAGGTTTTTCTACCCCTTTGAGTTTGTCACAAGCGGTTAATGTAACTATTGCTAATAATAAGGTTAAGCTGAGAGATTTTTTCATGATGACTCCAAATAAATAAGAAAAGAACCAACAGGATGTTGGTTCAACATTTGCCGTCATCATATTCAATAGATGTTAAGGCGTCAATGAAATCACTGAATCTTTAATTAAATTTACACATTTTTAAATTCATTCATAAAATCCTGTGCTTTTTCAACCATTTCACGGGAGCCAACAAATAACGGAATGCGTTGATGAAGTGCGGTCGGAATTATGTCTAAAATTCGATTATAACCATCGGTCGCTAAACCGCCGGCTTGTTCGGCTAAAAATGCCATCGGATTGCCTTCATATAATAAACGTAATTTGCCGTTCGGATAATTCGTTGCATTGGGGTAAATGTAAATGCCGCCTTTCAGCATATTGCGGTGAAAATCGGAAACCAATGAACCAATGTAGCGCGAAGTATAAGGGCGATGCGTACTGGCGTCTTCTTCTTGGCAATATTTAATGTATTTTCCCCCATTGGGAATTTAAGATATTGCCCTTCATTAATAGAATAAATTTTTCCTGTTGGCGGAATTTGTAAGTTTTCGTGAGAAAGACAAAATACACCCAGTGAAGGGTCATAGGTAAAGCCGTGAACACCATTCCCTGTGGTATAAACCAACATTGTGGATGAGCCATAAACCACATAGCCCGCGGCAACTTGTCGATTGCCCGGCTGCATAAAATCTTCTAAGGTCACGGGTGTGCCAATAGGCGAAACGCGGCGATAAATGGAAAAAATCGTTCCCACTGCAACATTCACGTCAATGTTTGATGAACCATCCAGTGGATCAGTCAGAATCACATATTTTGCATTGCGCCCTCGTTCGGTATCAAAGGCAATAAACGTATCCTCTTCTTCTGAAGCGAAACCTGCGACTTCTTCACGAGCCATAAGAGCGCGCATCATCGTTTCATTGGCAAATACATCTAATTTCATCTGGTTCTCGCCTTGCACATTTTCATTGCCGGCTAAACCTAAGATATCTGTGGTTAAACCCGCGCGATTAATGTCGCGGTGAATAATTTTGGCGACTAATCGAATAGAAGACAAAATCCCTGTTAATGCACCTTTGGCATGAGGGAATTCCATTTGCTTTTCAACGATAAATTCGTCTAAGGTTTTCATGTTTTCTCCTTAAAAAAACTTCGTGAAATTTGACCGCACTTTGGCGCAATCATTTAGGCGATAGACTGAATTCGCAAGTTGGATTATTATAGCGAGACAAATTTTGTAAAGAATAACGAAATATTAACAATGTGATGCGAATCACATTTTTCTTTTAAAGAGAATAAAATGGACAAAAAACATATTCATATTTTGGGTGTCTGTGGCACTTTTATGGGGGGCGTTGCCATGATCGCAAAGCAACTGGGCTATCACGTCACGGGTTCGGATACCAATGTTTATCCGCCAATGTCAACGTTCTTGGAACAAAGTGGCATTGAGATTATTCCAAATTTTGATGTCGCGCAATTGCAGCCCGCGCCTGATATGGTGATTATTGGAAATGCGATGAAGCGTGGTAATCCTTGCGTGGAATATATCTTAGAAAATCAATTGCCATTTACCTCTGGTCCACAATGGCTACATGATAATTTGTTGCGTAATCGTTGGGTGTTCGCGGTTTCAGGGACTCATGGCAAAACCACCACAACAGGTATGTTGACCTGGATTTTAGAACAGAATGGATTAGAGCCTGGTTTTTTAATTGGTGGAATTTCAGGTAATTTTGGGGTTTCTTCTCGTTTAGGCGGCGATAAATATTTTGTTATTGAAGCCGATGAATATGACACTGCATTTTTTGATAAACGCTCGAAATTTGTTCATTACAATCCCAAAACCTTAATCATTAATAATATTGGCTTTGATCATGCAGATATTTTTGATGATCTCAAAGCAATCCAGCGTCAATTTCATCATATGATTCGCACAATGCCACAAAGCGGTTTAGTGCTTTCAACGGCGGCGGAAAACAGTGCGAAAGAAACCCTAGATATGGGTTGTTGGTCAGAACAGCAATTCTTAGGAAAAGATAAAGAATGGTTTGCCGAAAGAATCACCAATGATTGCAGCCAATTTGCCGTATATCATTATGGCGAAAAAGTGGCTGAAGTGAGTTGGAATATCGTGGGGCAACATAATATGCATAACGCATTAATGGCGATTGCGGCAGCCCATCATGCAGGTGTCTCCGTTGAAAATGCGGCAAAAGCACTTTCAACATTTGTGAATGCCAAACGCCGCTTAGAAGTGAAAGGTGAAGTGAATGGTATCACTGTGTATGATGATTTTGCTCATCACCCTGCAGAAATTCAAGCTACATTGACCGCACTTAGAGATAAAGTAGGGGGCGGTGTGCGTATTTTGGCTGTACTTGAACCCCGTTCGAATACTATGAAAATGGGACATCATAAAGATGAGCTCGCTCCTGCGTTGGTTAGAGCCGATTATGTATTCTTATTGCAACCCGATAATATCCCGTGGGAAGTAGCAGAAATTGCTGCCAAATGTATCCAACCCACAGATTGGACGGCGGATTTAGACAAGCTAGTGGACATGATAGTGAAAGAAGCACAACCGAAAGACCATATTTTAGTGATGTCAAATGGTAGCTTTGGCGGAATACATCAAAAATTATTAACGAAACTAGCGGAAAAAGAATCAAAGTGATGAAGAAATAATCACTTGCTAATAATTTTCAAAAAATTTCAGCAAAAGGGGTTGCAAAGGATTTGAAAATGCCTATAATACGCCGCACACAACGACGCGCTGTTGTGAAATTGAAAAGATTATCCAGTGCGTCGTTCTTTTTTGCTCTTTAACAATTTATCAGACAATCTGTGTGGGCACGAGTAAGATTCGTTTTGAAAAAAATTAAAACAGAAACTTAAAGTGCTGAACAAAGTTAAT
>NZ_QENU01000027.1 GCF_003096995.1 Alitibacter langaaensis DSM 22999
ATAATACCTGGCGGTGACCTACTCTCACATGGGGAATCCCCACACTACCATCGGCGTTACGGCGTTTCACTTCTGAGTTCGGCATGGGGTCAGGTGGGACCACCGCACTATCGCCGCCAAGATAATCCTTTGATGATTTCTCTTCGCTTATACTTTTACTATCTTATTTCTCTTGCTCTTCTCTCTTCTTCAAAATTCAAAACAAGCTGCAAAACCTTAAAATTTTCACCCAAAAACATTTGAGCGTTGTATAGTTAAGCCTCTCGGGCAATTAGTATCCGTTAGCTCAATGGCTCACACCACTTACACACCAGACCTATCTACGTCTTAGTCTTAAACAACCCTTACCAACTTTTTGTTGGGGAGAACTCATCTCAAGGCAAGTTTCGTGCTTAGATGCTTTCAGCACTTATCTCTCCCGCATGTAGCTACCCAGCAATGCTTCTGGCGAAACAACTGGAACACCAGGGATGCGTCCACTCCGGTCCTCTCGTACTAGGAGCAGCCCCTTTCAATTCTCCAACGCCCACGGCAGATAGGGACCGAACTGTCTCACGACGTTCTAAACCCAGCTCGCGTACCACTTTAAATGGCGAACAGCCATACCCTTGGGACCTACTTCAGCCCCAGGATGTGATGAGCCGACATCGAGGTGCCAAACACCGCCGTCGATATGAACTCTTGGGCGGTATCAGCCTGTTATCCCCGGAGTACCTTTTATCCGTTGAGCGATGGCCCTTCCATTCAGAACCACCGGATCACTATGACCTGCTTTCGCACCTGCTCGACTTGTCTGTCTCGCAGTTAAGCTTGCTTATACCATTGCACTAACCTGGCGATGTCCGACCGCCATTAGCAAACCTTCGTGCTCCTCCGTTACTCTTTGGGAGGAGACCGCCCCAGTCAAACTACCCACCAGACACTGTCCGAGACCGCGTTCCGCAATCTTCGTTAGAACATCAAACGTTAAAGGGTGGTATTTCAACAACGACTCCACGATAACTGGCGTTACCGCTTCATAGTCTCCCACCTATCCTACACATCAAAATTCAAGGTTCAGTGTCAAGCTATAGTAAAGGTTCACGGGGTCTTTCCGTCTAGCCGCGGGTACACCGCATCTTCACGGCGATTTCAATTTCACTGAGTCTCGGGTGGAGACAGCCTGGCCATCATTATGCCATTCGTGCAGGTCGGAACTTACCCGACAAGGAATTTCGCTACCTTAGGACCGTTATAGTTACGGCCGCCGTTTACTGGGGCTTCGATCAGGAGCTTCTCTTGCGATTACACCATCAATTAACCTTCCAGCACCGGGCAGGCATCACACCCTATACGTCCACTTTCGTGTTTGCAGAGTGCTGTGTTTTTAATAAACAGTTGCAGCCAGCTGGTATCTTCGACCGGTTCAACCTTCGTCCGCAAGGGACTACAATCTACGCCGGCGCACCTTCTCCCGAAGTTACGGTGCTATTTTGCCTAGTTCCTTCACCCGAGTTCTCTCAAGCGCCTGAGTATTCTCTACCTGACCACCTGTGTCGGTTTATAGTACGGTTCAGTATAACCTATGCTTAGTGGCTTTTCCTGGAAGCGTGGTATCAGTTACTTCGTCTCCGTAGAGACTCGTCATCACTTCTCGGTGTTATAAACATTCGGATTTGCCTAAATGCTCCACCTACCGGCTTAAACAGACATCCAACAGTCTGATAACCTAACCTTCTCCGTCCCCACATCGCAGTTATACCAAGTACGGGAATATTAACCCGTTTCCCATCGACTACGCTTTTCAGCCTCGCCTTAGGGGCCGACTCACCCTGCCCCGATTAACGTTGGACAGGAACCCTTGGTCTTCCGGCGAACGAGTTTTTCACTCGTTTTATCGTTACTTATGTCAGCATTCGCACTTGTGATACGTCCAGCAAACCTCTCGATTCACCTTCTTCCGCTTACACAACGCTCCCCTACCCAACAGTATCTCTACTGATGCCGCAGCTTCGGTGACTCATTTTAGCCCCGTTACATCTTCCGCGCAGGCCGACTCGACTAGTGAGCTATTACGCTTTCTTTAAATGATGGCTGCTTCTAAGCCAACATCCTAGCTGTCTAAGCCTTCCCACTTCGTTTCCCACTTAATGAGCACTTTGGGACCTTAGCTGGCGGTCTGGGTTGTTTCCCTCTCCACGACGGACGTTAGCACCCGCCGTGTGTCTCCTGAGTATCACTCTTCGGTATTCGCAGTTTGCATCGGGTTGGTAAGCCGGGATGGCCCCCTAGCCGAAACAGTGCTCTACCCCCGAAGGTGTCCGC
Organism: Alitibacter langaaensis DSM 22999; assembly: GCF_003096995.1. Taxonomy (GTDB): domain Bacteria; phylum Pseudomonadota; class Gammaproteobacteria; order Enterobacterales; family Pasteurellaceae; genus Exercitatus; species Exercitatus langaaensis. Next base: position 2,305 of record NZ_QENU01000027.1, read on the forward strand.
TCAAGGCTCTACCTAAATAGATTTCGGGGAGAACCAGCTATCTCCCGGTTTGATTGGCCTTTCACCCCCAGCCACAGGTCATCCGCTAATTTTTCAACATTAGTCGGTTCGGTCCTCCAATTAGTGTTACCCAATCTTCAACCTGCCCATGGCTAGATCACCGGGTTTCGGGTCTATATCATGCAACTCATTCGCCCAGTTAAGACTCGGTTTCCCTTCGGCTCCCCTATTCGGTTAACCTCGCTACATAATATAAGTCGCTGACCCATTATACAAAAGGTACGCAGTCACCCTTTCAGGCTCCCACTGCTTGTACGTACACGGTTTCAGGTTCTATTTCACTCCCTTCACCAGGGTTCTTTTCGCCTTTCCTTCACAGTACTGGTTCACTATCGGTCAATCAGGAGTATTTAGCCTTGGAGGATGGTCCCCCCTTCTTCAAACAGGATTTCTCGTGTCCCGCCCTACTTTTCGTTAGCTCAGTACCACAAAACAGACTTCGAGTACGGGGCTATCACCCTGTATCGCTTGACTTCCCAGTCAATTCCTCTGTCTCTCTCGCTATCACTAACAGGCTCTTCCGCTTTCGCTCGCCGCTACTTACAGAATCTCGGTTGATTTCTTTTCCTCGGGGTACTTAGATGTTTCAGTTCTCCCGGTTTGCCTTGCTTGACTATGTATTCATCAAGCAATAATAGATTCTTCATCTATTGGGTTTCCCCATTCGGATATCTTGGATTAAACGCTTCTTATCAACTCATCCAAGCTTTTCGCAGATTAGCACGTCCTTCTTCGCCTCTGATTGCCAAGGCATCCACCGTGTACGCTTAGTCACTTAACTATACAACCTCAAATGCTCTTCTCTTTGTTGAGTTCGCATTATTAGCTGTTATTATTCAACTAAACACTTGACTGCCTTTGTTCAGTCAAGATTTTTCAACTACTCAGACTTTCTTGCGAAAATCTCTCAGTTTTTCAGCTTGTTTCCAATTTTTTAAAGAACAAATAAGACAATATCACGTTGTGTCTATTTTATTAGACCACTAAGTGATGAAAACCATCTTTAGATGGCGTCCCCACGGGGATTCGAACCCCGGTTACCGCCGTGAAAGGGCGATGTCCTAGGCCTCTAGACGATGGGGACAACAGTTAAAGATGTTCTTGTTGTCTGCACATTTACCTTTTAATGCTTATTTTATTTTGCTTGGCCTAGTAAGTAATAAAACCTTAAGCAATAAAATGCGGTCTTTTTTCTCTACATTTCATCAAACAATCTGTGTGGACACCAGCAAGTCGTCTTTATGGTAAGGAGGTGATCCAACCGCAGGTTCCCCTACGGTTACCTTGTTACGACTTCACCCCAGTCATGAATCATACCGTGGTAAACGCCCTCCAAAAGGTTAAGCTATCTACTTCTGGTACAACCCACTCCCATGGTGTGACGGGCGGTGTGTACAAGGCCCGGGAACGTATTCACCGCAACATTCTGATTTGCGATTACTAGCGATTCCGACTTCATGGAGTCGAGTTGCAGACTCCAATCCGGACTACGATGCACTTTCTGAGATTCGCTCACCCTCGCAGGTTCGCCGCCCTCTGTATGCACCATTGTAGCACGTGTGTAGCCCTACTCGTAAGGGCCATGATGACTTGACGTCATCCCCACCTTCCTCCAGTTTATCACTGGCAGTCTCCTTTGAGTTCCCATCTTTACATGCTGGCAACAAAGGATAAGGGTTGCGCTCGTTGCGGGACTTAACCCAACATTTCACAACACGAGCTGACGACAGCCATGCAGCACCTGTCTCAGAGCTCCCGAAGGCATAACACTATCTCTAGTGTCTTCTCTGGATGTCAAGAGTAGGTAAGGTTCTTCGCGTTGCATCGAATTAAACCACATGCTCCACCGCTTGTGCGGGCCCCCGTCAATTCATTTGAGTTTTAACCTTGCGGCCGTACTCCCCAGGCGGTCGATTTATCACGTTAGCTACGGGCGCCAAGCTTTAAGCTCAACCCCCAAATCGACATCGTTTACAGCGTGGACTACCAGGGTATCTAATCCTGTTTGCTCCCCACGCTTTCGCACATGAGCGTCAGTACATTCCCAAGGGGCTGCCTTCGCCTTCGGTATTCCTCCACATCTCTACGCATTTCACCGCTACACGTGGAATTCTACCCCTCCCTAAAGTACTCTAGTTGACCAGTATGAAATGCTATTCCCAAGTTGAGCTCGGGGCTTTCACATCTCACTTAATCAACCGCCTGCGTGCCCTTTACGCCCAGTTATTCCGATTAACGCTCGCACCCTCCGTATTACCGCGGCTGCTGGCACGGAGTTAGCCGGTGCTTCTTCTGTAGGTAACGTCAATCAAACTTGCTATTCACAAGTTCGCCTTCCTCTCTACCGAAAGAACTTTACAACCCTAAGGCCTTCTTCATTCACGCGGCATGGCTGCATCAGGGTTTCCCCCATTGTGCAATATTCCCCACTGCTGCCTCCCGTAGGAGTCTGGACCGTGTCTCAGTTCCAGTGTGGCTGGTCATCCTCTCAGACCAGCTAGAGATCGTCGGCTTGGTAGGCCTTTACCCTACCAACTACCTAATCCCACTTGGGCTCATCCTATGGCAACTGGCCTTTCGGTCCCAGCCTTTCATCTTCCGATACTACGCGGTATTAGCTACAGTTTCCCGTAGTTATCCCCCTCCATAAGCTAGATTCCCAAGCATTACTCACCCGTCCGCCACTCGTCAGCGTAAGTACAAGTACTCACCTGTTACCGTTCGACTTGCATGTGTTAAGCCTGCCGCCAGCGTTCAATCTGAGCCATGATCAAACTCTTCAATTTAAAAAGTTTAATCGCTCAAAATACTGACTTATTTTCGCTAATAAATTAACTTTGTTCAGCACTTTAAGTTTCTGTTTTAATTTTTTTCAAAACGAATCTTACTCGTGCCCACACAGATTGTCTGATAAATTGTTAAAGA
>NZ_QENU01000028.1 GCF_003096995.1 Alitibacter langaaensis DSM 22999
ACCTGACCCCATGCCGAACTCAGAAGTGAAACGCCGTAACGCCGATGGTAGTGTGGGGATTCCCCATGTGAGAGTAGGTCACCGCCAGGTATTATATTATAGCCGAGAGGCAGAAGCCCTAGCAGGAATGCTGGGGCTTTTTTTTGTTGTTATAAAACGCAAAAAGGGCAGAGAATAAATGATGAGTAATGAGTAATGAGTAATGAGTAATGAGTAATGAGTAATGAGTAATGAGTAATGAGTAATGAGTAATGAGTAATGAGTAATGAGTAATGAGTAATGGGTGATGAAATAAGATTAGTATTCATCTCTTTTATTTATTTTAAAACTCAGTTAGAAATAGAAATACCAGAGATAGAAATAATAGAAATTTTAGGGAAAATGACCGCACTTTTTTAGGGTAAAATGAAAAGGGCTGACTTAGACTAGGGAAAGGTTAAATTTATATTGGAAATATTTGTACTGTTAATGTTTAGAATATTGGGACATAAAGAATAATGAATGGGATAGCCTATGGCTTAGGTTTAAGAAATATAAAGCGGATTATTGGGGATTAATGCAACTTGACTAACACATAATTACAGCCGTGATAAAAGTATCTACCGTCAAATCTTTAATTCCTAGATTGCAAGATTTATTACAACTTTAAATCATTGAGGGTTTAACAAGTTAAGGTTATAAAAAAGTGCGGCGAAAATTTAGGAAATTTTATAAAAATATAAAGTTAATTTGCTACCCTTTGAATGAGTTGATCAAAGGCGGCTTCATCATAGCCTTCTTCGTATAAGGCATCGTCGGCGGAGGCGTATAATTCATGATCATTTAATGCTGGGCAACCATATTGTTTTAGTTTTGTTTTTGTGAAACTTGAACGGTTAGCTGAACTCACATTATTTAATGAAATCACTCCGATCGTATTATGATTACATTGTTTTTTATTGATGAAAACTAAATTATAGCCTGATTCAAGAATATAACCTGTTTTATTGATTGCAGCGGCAAATATTTCTTCACGGACGAGTTTATTCGTATTTTTTACGTAAATATTATGCGAGCCCGCACGAATATAAGTGGCTGTTGTATTTGATAAGGCTTGAATTTGCGGTTTATTTAAAGAGTATTTGGCTAATTTCACTAAATCCATTGCGCTCGATACATTGCCGCTTGATAAACCTGAGCTATCGGCAAAGCGGGTTGAACGCATACCCAGTTCTCTGGCTTTCTCATTCATTTTTTGGATAAATTGAGCACGAGTCATTCCCGCAGAACGTGAAAGTGCATGGGCCGCATAGTTATCCGAGTGGACTAACATTGCTTTGAGCAATTCATTACATGACATGGGCGTGTATTTCGGTAATTTTGTGCTTGTGCCCTTAATATAATCATTATCTTCTGGTGTGATTGATTGTTTACAGTTTTTGTTCTTATTATTTTCTAAAAAAATATTTGCCGTCATCAATTTAGTGACTGAAGCGATTGGTTGCACATTATTAGCAGCGCGGCTTTCCAGCACACGATCATGCGTGAAGTCGTATACTACATAGGATTGCGCCATAGCCACAGAAGGGAACAAGGCTGTAATAGCAAGAAATTTTTTTAACATAATCTACACCGAGCAAAAAATAAGCGTGCGCATTTTAGCAGTTTTTTCAACCGTGGGCTATTCTTGCGCATCCTTAAATGCCAAATATTCTTCTAAGACTTCGATCGCCTCTAAGCAACGTTGGCGTCGTTGGCGAGTTTGTTTAATTAAATCGCTGTAACTATTTTGTGCGGCTAAGTCTTGGCTTTGTTTAAGTTGATCTTTCTGTTCGTTTAATTTGTCATTTAAGGCTTTGAGCGCTTCGTAATATTTATCTAAACGTTCACGCGGGGGCAGCTGTTCTATTTCTTGTCGCCGTTGCTCTCGGGTGTTTAAAACTTTCGGAAAATTGACCGCACTTTGGCTGGATTGGAATTGAGATTTATCTAACGCTTCGCTAAGTGCGGTGCATTGTGCCAAAAGTTTTTCACTAAAAAAGGCAAATTGCGCAATGTCATTTTTATTCAGTTGCTGAAGTTGGCTGAGTGTATGATTCAGCTCGTTTAGATAGAATTTTGTCGGTTGATAATTCTCGCTGAACAGCAATGGCGCAAATTTTGTATAAATGATTTGCTCGGATTGCGAATGATAGCGAGATTGAAGTTGTTCAACGGATTCAATAAGCTGATTTAAAAGAGAAATATGGTTTGACATTATGCGATGCTTTCCCGAATTATAAAAATCCCCCAACGAGTGGGGGATGGTGTTTTATAGGGTCATTGCGGCAATCCAGCCGAAAATGATTAATGGGATATTGTAGTGAATAAAGGTTGGCACGACACTGTCCCAAATATGATCATGTTTGCCATCGACATTCAAACCCGATGTTGGGCCGAGTGTTGAGTCAGAGGCGGGTGAACCAGCATCACCTAAGGCGGCAGAAACGCCCACAATAGAAACCGTCGCCAATGGCGAGAATCCAACGGCTAAGCAAAGTGGCACATAAATGGACGTAATAATTGGCACGGTAGAGAAAGAAGAACCAATACCCATCGTAATAAATAAGCCTACGATTAACATTAAGAGTGCCGCTAAGCCTTTGTTATCTTGCCCTAAGCCTTGGCTGAACGTATTAACCAGTTCATTGACGCCGCCCGTTGCATTAATGACGGCCGCGAAACCTGAAGCCGCAATCATCACAAAGCCAATCATCGCCATTAAGCGCAAGCCTTGTTGGAAGATATCATTGCTTTCTTTTAGGCGGAAAATGCCGAAGATTGCAAAAATAACTAAGCCAGCTAGCCCTGCAATAATTGTTGAGCTGGTAAATAATTGTAGCGCAAATGTAATAATAATCGCTGCGAGACTGACCCAAATATGGAAAGGTTTAATATTCGCAATATGCTGTTCAATGTCTGCGGTAGTCGGTTCTGCGGTTTGAACAATATATTCACGAGGCTTGCGGTAAGTGATGAAAATCGCGGTGAGCAAACCTAATGCCATACCAATAACCGGAATGGTCATTGCCATTGAAACTTCACTCACTGATGTGTGTAAACCTAGCGATGCGCCTGCTTCATTAATATTTTTCACCAAGATACTTTCGATAAAAATTTTACCGAAACCCACTGGCAAATACATATAAGTCGCGGTTAAACCAAATGTTAAAACACAGGCAACCGCACGGCGGTCAATTTTCAATCGATTGAAAATGCTCAATAATGGCGGCACCACAATTGGAATAAAGGCAATATGCACTGGAAGTAAATTTTGTGATGAAATGGCAAAGGCAAGTAAAACCGCTAAAATAAAGTATTTAAAGCCCGACACGGATTGCCCACTTGGCGTTTTGCCTAAGCGTTTAATCACTTTATAGGCGAGTAAATCAGTAATCCCTGATTTAGAGATTGCCACCGCAAATGCGCCGAGAATGGCGTAATTCATCGCGACTTCAGCACCACCACCGAGTCCGCCGGTAAAGGTTTCGATCGTTTTTGAAATGCCAAGCCCACCGGTTAAGCCCGCTGTTAGTGCGGCAATGATCAATGCAATGACCACGTTAATGCGCAATAGGCTTAATGCCAGTAGTACGATAATTGAAATCACAACTGCATTAGTTAACATAGTATTTCCTTAGGTTAAGAGTAAATGTAATCATAAAAGTGCGGTCAAAATCGCGTATGTTTTTTTCATTGTCTTTGCTAGCGAAAGTTTAAGCGTTATGCATGACTTTCATCAGATTTTGCAATATGCGGAAAACCGCCCAATGCTTTCAAATGATTGACCATATAGCAGAATAATTCTGCGGTGCGTTCGGTGTCGTATAACGCTGAATGTGCTTGTTTGCCATCAAAGGGAATTCGAGCGGCTTGGCAAGCTTTCACTAACACAGTCTGCCCAAACATTAAACCGCTTAATGTCGCCGTATCAAAACTGCCAAACGGATGAAATGGATTGCGTTTAACACCCGTACGCTCAGCCGCCGCCATGACAAAACCCTGATCGAATGCAGCATTATGCGCCACGATGATCGAACGTTGGCAGCCCGCGGCTTTTTGTCCACGGCGCACCATTTGAAATAATCCCGTAATGGCATCCAATTCCGATATGGCAATTTCTTGGCGTAATGGATTATTGAGATCAATACCATTAATTTTCATGGATTCAGGATTAATGCCCGCGCCTTCAAAGGGTTTGATATGACAATGATAGGTTTGATCGGGCACCAAATTGCCATTTTCATCCATTTTGACAGTAATCGCAGCAAGCTCAAGCAAACCGTCAGTTTGACAGTTTAGCCCTGCTGTTTCCACATCAATAATAACGGGATAATAGCCACGAAAGCGATTTTTTAATAAATGATAATCGGGTGTTTCAATTGTCGTTTCAGTCACGCTTAGTTACCTAACGCGGCTTTAGCCTGCTTGTTTTCGATAAATTCAATTTTATAACCGTCAGGATCTTCCACAAAGGCAATGACAGTCGTGCCCCCTTTCACAGGACCAGCTTCGCGGGTTACTTTGCCGCCGTTAGCTTTGACAGCTTCACAAGTTGCATAAATATCATCAACGCCGATGGCGATATGCCCAAATGCGCTACCCAATTCATATTCGCTTACGCCCCAGTTATAAGTTAATTCAAGCACTGCCGATTTATCTTCATCGTCATAGCCTAAAAAAGCCAATGAATATTTATATTCTGGGTTTTCACTGGTGCGCAATAAACGCATTCCCAATACATCTTGATAGAATTTGATAGAACGTGCTAAGTCGCCAACACGTAACATTGTGTGTAAAATCCGCATAATCTCTCCAAGTTCGGCATAAAAGTGCGGTCAATTATGCCATAGAATCAGCAAGATAAGAAGTATCGCAATGTACGATCCTATTTCACTAAAAAATTGGGGCTGACGTAGATTAGGTACTATGCTAATCTACAAAAATGAAGATAACTCATTGTAAACTAAAGAAATCTATACAGAGAAAATTACTTGAATTTTTTGTGCTAGAAGTCACGGCTCGCTCAGCTGCAGATTTACTTGG
>NZ_QENU01000029.1 GCF_003096995.1 Alitibacter langaaensis DSM 22999
GCACAAAAACAAAAAGGGTATCTTTCGATACCCTTTTTAATGCTTGTTAACGTTATTTACGCAACATCAATTATTTGATGATTTTCGCTACAACGCCTGCACCTACTGTACGGCCACCTTCACGAATCGCAAAACGTAAACCTTGGTCCATCGCAATTGGGTGGATTAAGCTTACTGTCATTTTGATGTTGTCGCCAGGCATTACCATTTCCACACCTTCAGGTAATTCGATTGTACCTGTTACGTCTGTTGTACGGAAATAGAATTGTGGACGGTAACCTTTGAAGAATGGAGTATGACGACCACCTTCTTCTTTTGATAATACGTACACTTCTGATTCGAAATCAGTATGTGGAGTGATTGAACCTGGTTTCGCTAATACTTGACCACGTTCGATTTCTTCACGTTTTGTACCACGTAATAATGCACCAATGTTTTCACCTGCACGACCTTCGTCAAGTAATTTACGGAACATTTCTACACCCGTTACTGTTGTTTTCGCTGTATCTTTGATACCTACGATTTCAACTTCATCACCAGTACGGATGATACCGCGTTCTACACGACCTGTTACTACTGTACCACGACCTGAAATTGAGAATACGTCTTCAATTGGAAGAAGGAACGGTTGGTCAACTGCACGTTCTGGTTCTGGGATGTAAGTATCTAAGTGGTTTGCTAACTCGATAATTTTTTCTTCCCAAGCTGCGTCGCCTTCTAATGCTTTTAATGCTGAACCACGTACGATTGGTGTGTCATCACCAGGGAAGTCGTATTGTGAAAGTAATTCACGTACTTCCATTTCAACTAATTCTAATAACTCTTCATCATCTACCATGTCGCATTTGTTTAAGAATACGATGATGTATGGTACACCTACTTGGCGACCTAATAAGATGTGTTCACGAGTTTGTGGCATTGGGCCATCTGTTGCTGCAACCACTAAGATTGCACCGTCCATTTGCGCCGCACCAGTAATCATGTTTTTAACATAGTCCGCGTGTCCTGGGCAGTCTACGTGTGCGTAGTGGCGAGTCGGTGTATCGTATTCAACGTGTGAAGTGTTGATGGTGATACCACGTGCTTTTTCTTCTGGCGCGTTATCAATTTGGTCAAATGCGCGCGCTGCACCACCGTAGTGTTTCGCTAATACAGTTGTAATTGCTGCTGTTAAAGTTGTTTTACCGTGGTCAACGTGGCCGATTGTACCCACGTTTACGTGCGGTTTTGTACGTTCAAATTTTTCTTTAGACA